>NZ_LR134375.1:502500-1102500 GCF_900637515.1 Veillonella dispar
CGCAAGAAACTTGAAGGGGGCTGCTCCTAGTACGAGAGGACCGGAGTGGACGAACCGCTGGTGTACCAATTATCCTGCCAAGGGTACAGTTGGGTAGCTACGTTCGGGACGGATAAACGCTGAAAGCATCTAAGCGTGAAACCAGCCTTGAGATGAGGTTTCTCATAGCATAAGCTAGTAAGATCCCATGTAGACGACATGGTTGATAGGCCAGGTGTGGAAGAGCCGTGAGGTTTGGAGCTGACTGGTACTAATAGATCGAGGGCTTTACTTAAACAAAACATTAAGCAGAATGTGCAACAAATATATATAACTTCTATGTGGTTTTCAGAGTACAAACTCTGACAGATTCAGTGGCGATGGCTATGAGGATCCACCTGTTCCCATCTCGAACACAGTAGTTAAGCTCATAAACGCCGAAAGTACTTGGCTGGAGACGGCCTGGGAGGATAGGAAGCCGCTGATTAAGCTAAAGGCACACCTGAGGGTGTGTCTTTTTTTTATGTATGGCTTCCTATCCTCCCAGGGTACCTGGTAAGCAGGGCAGTAGAAGATGGAGAAGCGAAGCGACGACAGATTCACTGCATCGCTTAGTTCGGAGCGTAAGATGGACATGTAGCGCAGCTACATAGGTCCATCCACAGCGACGAACACCCAGTATCCTGGAGGGAAGAACCGTACATAAGAACTCGCTGATTAAGCATACTGCGGCTAGTGGTAGTATCCAACTCTATCCATACGGTAACGAGGCACAACGTGCCAATGTTACCGAACCGTAAACCAGTTGAGTAGCTCCAAATACATGTAAATACATATTACATATAAACCTCATCCCAATTTATGTAACATATACATTATTCATTCATATCTATCTTTAAATATTTATCCCTAAATAACCACTATATTATTCAATGGAGATTTACCTCTTAATGATCAAATATCTACCATATAGCCCTAATTTTACTCTTTTTACTGCGATATCTATACATAATAGTTTATGTTTAACTGCTTTAATAGATCATTATACAAGTTATTCTTTAATCAACTTTACTAATTAATCATCTTTATGTAATTAATATTACTTTAATTTTAAATTTTAATAATCACTATCTACTACATATTCTATTCATGCATAGGTTTACCTGAAATTCACATATAAAGCTATAAATATAGATAAATACTGGGTTTATACTTACATTAGTATTGCCTAAATATGCACCAAAATTTACTCATTTCATTTATATCTCATATAACTTTCACTATGTTTTCACATATAATCTTTATACTAGCAATAGTTGATTGAGATCAACTAAGGAAATGGAGGTCTACTGCAAATAACTTTTACCTGTCCCTTTTACAAATAATACAAACAACACAACACAAAACAATACAACACATAAAACAACACTTAAATACACAACAATACTCTCCCTGTGTATAAACAAAACAATACATATACAAAACTCTCTAATTATATATACCATCTCCCGTATATATAAAGGTAAAAGTTAGGTAGACATAAGAGCCCTTGTGAAAGGGCTCTTTTTCCTTTTAAATTCACTATTATTTCATTATTTTAAAGGGCTTTGTTTCTTGACATGGGACCTAATTTTTGTTAAACTAATCAAGTATCAAGCACAGCTTGATGAACATAGGGGTATAGCTCAATTGGTAGAGTAGCGGTCTCCAAAACCGTTGGTTGTGGGTTCAAGTCCTACTGCCCCTGCCAAATTTGGATTGCGGTCTTCGGACCGCATGTCCATAAAATTACTCAAAAAATATTAAAAAAATGCTTGCATAGATGTAAGCGTTATGTTAATATAAGTGAGTACCAAGTACATGACTCAGTAGCTCAGCTGGATAGAGCGTTTGACTACGAATCAAAAGGCCAGGGGTTCGAATCCCTTCTGGGTCACCAAATGAAAGCATCACAGCAATGTGGTGCTTTTTTATTTTTGCAAAAACCATTTATCTATTAAAAAGACGGGTTATAGGACAAAACGTGTTGGTTTTATAGGCGATGGAGCCAGTAATTTACTGGCTCCATCGCTATTTTAAGTTCTTTTGATAAACTTAGAGGGTGGACAAAATGTGTTGGTAAAAAGTCCCGAAACCCTTGATTTTACTGGCTTCAATAAGGTTATATCTTCTTAGAAAATCGTGTTCTAAGTGGAGGGAATAATCATGCTGGTAAGATGTATAAATTGTGGATTTTCTTGTCAAAAATATGGGAAAACTAAAGCTGGATCACAACGATGGCATTGTAAGCAGTGTAACATCACCTTTACACAAACTATTGATAATACTACTAAATGTTTTCATCGATTTCTAAATTGGTTATTTAGTAAAGAAACACAACAGGACATGCCTGGGCAGGGCCGTACATTTCGTAGACAGATAGCTGATTTCTGGCAAATATGGCCTATGCCGCCCAAAATTGAAACCTCGAGAGATGTGGTATTCGTTGATGGTATTTACTTAGCTAAAAAAGCTTGTATTTTGATCTGTTATGATGGTGAATATGTATTAGGGTGGTATTTATGTAGGTCAGAACAGTCTCGCTCATGGCAAGCTCTTATGCAGCGAATAGCGACCCCCATTGTGGTCGTTTCTGATGGTGGACCTGGTCTTAGAAAAGCATTAAAAAAAGTTTGGCGTACCGCCAAGCTTCAACGTTGTATTGTTCATGCCGTATGGCAAGTACATCGTTACACTACTAGGCGGCCTAAGACATTAGCAGGCATTATGTTAAAAGATTTAGCAAGCGATTTATATAACGTAAAAACACAGGAAGATGCAAAAATATGGATTCAACGATTATTTAATTGGAGGGTGACTTTTAAAGAGTTTCTAAATGAAATGACACGTGATAGTAATGATAATTTAAGAGCTACGCATGAACGATTACTAAAAGCCTATAACTCTCTAGTGGTATTAATTAATACAGAGACAATGTTTCGATATTTAGATGAAACATTGGTGTTGGATAAAGAATGTCCGAAGACTAATAACCCTATTGAAGGCGGAGTAAACGCACAACTCAGACGTTTATTGCGTTACCATCGAGGAATGTCTGTAGAAAAACGTATAAAAGCGGTCTTTTGGTGGTGTTATTTACACTCACCAAGACCGCTTTCTGCAAAAGAAATACTTAAGGTAATGCCAACTGATGCAAGTATTTCTAAAATATATAGTTCTATGAATGAAAGAGCCCAACTTCAAGGCATAATTCCAACTTGGGGGGATGCCATTTCTTGGGGTGATTTGCATAACTATGACAAATTATCTTTCAATGATTGGGATTAAAGTACCAACACGTTTTGTCCTATAACCCAAAAAGACTCTACACATAATTGTGTAGAGTCTTTTAGTTTCAGCACTTTAAATCTAATTAGATTTAAAGTGTTTTACCTTATTTTAGCTGCCCTGCAGCTACAGCAAGATCTCTCCAGTAGATAGCTTGCATATAACCATACGTATCTGGTTTTAAGGTAATTAATTTAGCTTTAGGTCGTTTTTCCTCACGTAATACTCTGCCTGTACGGGCATCGATGATATTACGTTGTTCTTGAACCCATTGAATCGTATCCGCATCTTGATCAAAGTAATAATGGTTTATATACTCTGTCATATAATATTGAGCACCTTGATGACTATATGTGCGGGCTACAATTTCAAATTTATTACCTTCTCCTGCGATGACCTTAACGCGTTGTTCTGCGTAATAATTTTGGCCATTCATACGATATAAGTAGGCATAACCTCTGGCATTCTCTAAATCAGCAATATTAACTGCTTGAGAAGGGAGGATACCTAAGATTGTAAAAGCCGCTGCAATTAATAAACTACGCTTCATGTATTCTCCTTATTACTTCGCATGTGGCTGATCAGATTCAGCAACCACATGTACAACTAATTCTTGATTAGAAGGAATCTGAGCCATGACTACAGGCATTGGTACATTCATAGCTGCTGCAATACCCTTGATCTGGCGCATTGCAACAGGTACTACAGTACCATCTTCTTGGATGTTTTTTTCTAATGCTTCAATCTCAGTAACTGTTAAGCTTGCTTTGTTCGCAAAGTCTTCGATAGATACACCATTAGCTTCGCGATATTCTTTAATGAAATCTCCGATATACATAGATTCCTCCTATTTTTAGATACCTTTATATTGTAATTAAAAATATCATATATGGCAATAGATGAATAAAAGATGAATAAATTAAATTACAAAAATAAATTGACTTAATACGATAGTGGTGTTAATATTAACTCATAGAAAACATCATATTTGGGAATAGGTGCTGAAAAGCATAATAGAGAAGCTGGTTAAATGCCAGCACGGTCCCGCCACTGTATGGTCGAGCGAGTCTAAATTAAGTCACTGGGAAACTGGGAAGGCTAGATGAGCGATGACGCCGAGTCAGGAGAACTGCCTATTCAACATTCACCATTTGACCTACGAGAGATAGGGAGGAGAAGTTAGTAGCTCCTTTTTACGTACCCGTAAAAAGGATTTTTTAGTTCTATACGATTTTTATCAGAGATGATTTAAATTGTATTCGAAAGACCTTAATGTCGATGGCATGGTCATGGTGAATAATACCTTCTTGGTATTACCAGCATGACATGTGTTATGACTGTTAATATATTTTATGGTAAATGTAGGGCATGCATTTATTCATCATCATCCTAAAAAAGAGGCTGACCCAGGATTCTAGTAGTTCGGATTCTGGGTCAGTCTCTTTTTATTTTTAGGGGATACATGAAATTTAAGTTAATTCTAAAAAAATGATTGACGATGAATTCTATACATGATATTATTATTTCAGTTGAGACGCGGGAGTGGCGGAATTGGCAGACGCACCAGACTTAGGATCTGGCGCCTTACGGCGTGGGGGTTCAAGTCCCTTCTCCCGCACCAACTTTATTGCACCTTTAGAGGTGCTATTTTTTTTGCCTAAAATTAGCTTTATTAATGGGCATACATAAGACTAAGCGCTTTTAATTAGGTACAAACAAGCGTGATTAGTAAGGCATAACATAGATAGAAAATTAACTATGCCGTTATGTGTTATAATAAATGAGTTAGAACTATTTAATTAATATAATCATAGTAATACTATATGGTGCAGTATGGATAATACATTAACACAACTGCTTTCACAGAACCCATCCTTTGTGGATGGGCTAAACGCATTTCAGCGGAAAGGGAAGTCAGTCATATATGGTCTTAGTGGATCTCAAAAGAGTTTCCTCTTAAACCAAGCTTTTTCTACGGGTCTTACAAAGCCTGTGGTTATCGTAGTCCATGATAAGGACCATAAAGAGATGTGGGAACGAGATTTAGCCTTTTTCTGGACTAATATTCCTGTTCTATCATTTCCTATAACAGATCATGTGGACTTTACAACGATTGCTCGTAGCCTTGAGGACCAAGGGGCTCAAATGCGTGCTTTAGCATTGCTTGCATGGCAGGAACCTGCCGTAGTCATTGCGAATGCTGAAGAGGTTACACAATATGTGGTATCTCCACAATATTTAAAAGGACAGTCGTTACATTTCTCTTTGAATGATACGATTGAACGCGATACAGCTCTTGAACAGCTCGTTACAATTGGATATGAACGTGTAGACCAGGTGGAACAACGTGGTCATTTTGCCGTGCGCGGGGATATTTTAGACATATATCCTGTTAATAGTGAACACCCGATACGTATTGAGTTCTTTGGGGATGAAATTGATACGTTGCGGTTCTTCTCTGTGGAGAACCAACGTTCCATTGAACAAATTGATTCTTATACAGTGACACCTTTCTTTCTTGGTAAAAGTGATGCAGATTGCACCTTATTATCATATGTGAAAGAAGGCACCCTCATTTACGATGAGCCTGGTCGTATTCAGGAAGCATTAAAGAAATTCCTCAAGGAGGATCCAACACATCGTAAAAATCATTGTGACTGGAGTGAATTGCAACGTACTGTAGAAGCGACGAATCAAGTAGCTTTCACATTTATGCAACAACGTTCTATCGGCTTAGCTGGATTTACCCCGATTGGTATTCAAGGCAAGACGATGACGAGCTTTGAGCGTCAAATTCCTTTATTAACCGATGAGATTAAACAATGGCATCGCTTAAAACATCAAGTTGTATTGGTATTAAATAATCAGCAACGAAGAGAAGGAATTGAACGTGCTCTTGAAGGGGAAGGTATTGCCTTTGTTCATAGTGCGGAATGGATTGCAAAGCCTAATACGGTAGTTATCTTACAAGGTTTATTGACCGATGGCTTTGAATTACCAAATAGCCATTTAGTAGTTGTCGTAGAAGGTAATATTTACGGACAACAAAAACGCAAACTTCGGAACAAGCCTAAAAAGGGCCAAGAAATCAATTACTTTACGGATTTAACGCCTGGTGACTATGTAGTTCATAGTATGCACGGTATTGGTAAGTATATTGGTCTTAAAACGATAGAAACAGAAGGGATTCATCGGGATTATATTGAAATTGACTATGCGGGATCAGATAAATTATTCTTACCTGCCAACAACTTAGATCAATTACAAAAGTATATTGGTAATGAAGGTGATGTGCCGCGCATCAATAAAATGGGTGGCCGTGACTGGGCTAAGGTTGTTACAAAGGCAAAGAAATCTATTGATGATTTAGCAGATAAGTTAGTTGACCTCTATGCACAGCGTGAAATAACGCAAGGCTTTGCATTCTTGCCTGACCAACCATGGCAGCAGGAATTTGAAGATGCATTTCCTTATGAAGAAACGGAAGATCAATTACAAGCAACAGCAGAAATAAAGGCATCCATGGAAAAACCAGTTCCTATGGACCGTTTGCTAGCAGGTGACGTAGGCTTTGGTAAAACAGAGGTGGCCATGCGTGCCATCTTTAAGGCTGTTATGAGCGGCAAACAAGTAGCGGTACTTGTTCCAACTACTGTTTTGGCACAGCAACATTTCCAAACCTTCTTGAACCGTTTTGCTCCATTTGGTGTCAAGGTAGATGTACTCAATCGTTTCCGCAGTACAGCAGAGAAAAAACAAGTTCTAAAAGGCGTTGAGGATGGCTCTATTGATGTTCTTATCGGCACACATTCGTTGCTTAATAAAAAGGTTGTCTTCAAAGATTTAGGTATGCTCGTAGTAGATGAAGAACAACGTTTCGGGGTAGCTCAAAAGGAAAAATGGAAAGAGTGGGCCAATAATATTGATGTACTCACCTTGAGTGCCACACCAATTCCTCGGACATTACATATGTCCCTCGTTGGTGTTCGTGAGATGTCCGTTATCAATACGCCACCAGAAGAGCGCCTACCTGTTCAAACCTATGTGGTGGAATATGATATGAACCTCGTGGCCGATGCAATCAAGCGCGAATTAGCGCGTGGTGGTCAGGTTTACTTTGTATATAACCGTGTAGCATCTATTAATCATATGGGTGAGTTATTAGAAGAGGCCTTGCCTGGTTTACGTTACGCTATTGCTCATGGTCAAATGACAGGTCGTCAAATTGAGGAAATCATGACTGATTTCTATGAAGGCCATTACGATGTATTATTGTCTACTAGTATCATCGAAACAGGTCTAGATATACCAAATGCGAATACCATCATCATTTATGATGCGGACCGCTTAGGTTTATCTCAGCTATATCAAATGCGTGGCCGTGTAGGGCGTTCTCGTAGACGGGCTTATGCATACTTTATGTATCGTCCTGATAAAATGCTCTCTGAAGCGGCAGAAAAGCGCTTAAAAGCTATTGAAGAGTTCACAGAGCTCGGTGCTGGCTTTAAATTGGCGATGCGCGACTTAGAAATTCGCGGCGCTGGCAATTTATTAGGCTCGCAGCAACATGGTAATATCGCATCCGTCGGCTTTGGTATGTACGTAAGTATGTTAGAAGAAGCCATTGCGAAGGCTCAAAATAAAGAAGTTGAACGGGAAGTATCCATCGATCCAGCTATCGACTTAGAGGTAGATGCCTTTATCGACGATGCGTATATCAAGGATAGCGCTCGTAAGATCTCCGTATATCAACGGTTGTTACATATTAAATCCAAAGAACAGCTTGATGATATGACCGATGAACTCATCGATCGATTCGGTACTCCAACAGATCCAGTAGACCGATTATTGCGCATTGCCCAAATTAAAGAGCAAGCACGTTTACTTGGCATTAAAAGTATCGTCCGTAGAGATCAACAGCTTACTATCCATTGGCATGATGATTCTAAGATGGCCGACTGGGATATGGGGGCTGTGCGAGAAGATTTATGGAAAAAGATGAAATTTGCAGACTCCAAGCCAGCCATATTGTATGTGAGCCTTAAAGGCATGAAAGGTTCTATTTTGACCATTACGGAAGCGGTGATGAAGGCTTTGAGCCAGAAATCATCGTCTAAGGAGGGCCTATGAATCGATTTTTAAAGGGCGCTATGATTTTAACCTTAGCTGGGATTATCGTTAAGGTTATTGGTGCTTTCAGTAAAGTCCTTATTGCCCGTGTACTCGGTGGGGAAGGGATTGGCCTATATATGATGGCCTATCCGATTTATCAAATTATCGTTAGTATTTCCGCGGCAGGTATTCCTGTGGCCATATCTATTATGATTGCGGAAAAGCTAGCTAATGATGATATGCGTGGCGTACAACAAGTATTTTCCGTATCTTTAAAGGTATTAACACTGTTAGGACTTGTATTTAGTGTTGCTTTATACGGCAGTGCACAGTGGCTCATAGATTCTCATATTATTACAGATCCTCGTGCATTGCTCGCCATTCAGCTATTATCTCCAGCAATCTTTATCGTTACGATTTTAAGTTGTTTTAGAGGTTACTTCCAAGGCTTCCAATACATGGTTCCTACTGGGACTAGCCAAGTCTTTGAACAAATCTTCCGCGTATCCTCTATGGTGGGCTTAGCCTATTACTTCATTGATAGAGGGTTACACTTAGCGGCTGGTGGTGCAACCTTTGCTACATTCCCTGGCGTATTAGCGGGATTACTCGTATTAATTTACTTTTACTATCGTCAACGTCGTGTACGAGCGCAAATGTTGGCACAGCAGAATCCCAATGCTATTGGTGAAAGCAATGGCTCTGTAGTCAAACGACTATTTAGCTTGGCTATACCAGTTTCAATGGCTAATATTATGTTGCCCATGGTATCTCTTATCGATACATTTATCGTACCAAAGCGATTGATGGATATTGGGTATTACCTCAATGAAGCGACAACACAATTTGGCTATCTCACAGGGATGGCTACATCGTTGATTGGTTTGCCTATCATTTTGACTACATCCTTAGCGGCTAGCCTTGTACCAGCTGTATCTGAGGCACATGCCCAAGGTGATGTGCACCGCATTGTACAGCGCGCCGGCACAGCCATTAAGATTGCCAATATGTTCACTATACCGGCCTGCATTGGGCTCTGTGTATTAGCGACACCTATATCTAAATTGATATACGCAACGCCTCATGCTGGTCCTGTTATTGCTGTTATTAGCTTGAGTATTATATTCTTAGGGTGGCAACAGATTACAGCAGGCATTTTGCAGGGCTTAGGTAGAACGGTTATTCCTATGGTAGCCATTTTTATCGGTCTATTGGCTAAGACATTCTTGGACTATCAATTGACAGGTACTATTGAACTTGGTATTAATGGTGCCGCATGGGCAACGAATTTAAACTTTGCTATTGCTGCACTTATAAACTATATATTTGTTAAAAAATATGTAGGCTCCGTACTCAATAAATTAGAGCTATTAAAAATTGTAGTGTCTGCCATGGCTATGGGCGGTGCTACACAGGTGGTGTATGTGACGACTGTAGAACTGTTCGGTAACGGTGGTGCCGTAGCAGCAGCTATTATTGTAGCGGTATTTGTGTATGGTTTATCCTTATGGTTAACAAAGGCCGTTGTAAAAGCCGATATGTATCATTTCCCAGTTATAGGTAAGCGCTTGCAAGCTCGTCGAGATAAGGAGGAGGCTAAGCTATATGAAGAACAATACTGATAAGCCAGTATCGGTACAACCATTAGTAGATGTAGTAAAAGCTTTGCGTGCTCCGAATGGTTGTCCTTGGGATCAAAAACAGACTCATGAGTCGTTGCGTCGATATTTCATCGAAGAAACCTATGAGGTAGTAGATGCTATCGACAATAAAGATATGCCAAATCTTCGTGAAGAATTAGGTGATGTATTATTGCAAGTTGTCTTTCACAGTCAATTAGCTGAGGAAGCAGGTCAATTTACATTAGAAGATGTAATTCACGACGTTACAGAAAAGATGATTCGTCGTCATCCCCATGTTTTTGACCCTGAAAATAATGAAAAATCATACAGTTGGGATGAATTAAAGGCGCAAGAAAAGAAAAATATACAAAAATCTGTATTGGATGGTGTATCCAAAGGTTTACCTGCATTAGTAGCGGCTTACAAACTACAAGAAAAGGCTGCAAAGCTAGGTTTTGACTGGGATGAGCTCGATCCAGTTTGGGCGAAAGTTTCCGAAGAAATGGATGAATTTAAGGAAGCTATTGCCCAAGAAGATAGAGAAAATATGGAAAAAGAAGCGGGAGATGTGCTTTTTTCCTTGATTAATCTATTAAGATGGTATAAAATAAGCGGTGAAAATGCACTAAATCGCACAAACACAAAGTTCCGACAGCGTTTTTTACATGTAGAAGCTTGTGTTAACCAAAGCGATCGCTCATGGGAAGACTTTTCATTAGCTGAGCTGGATGCTTTTTGGGAGGAGGCTAAAGTGCAGGAAAAGTAGCCTAGAGGTTTGCATGCTTCTTAGGTATAGTATTTTTAAGGAGGTTCTGTCATGAACAAAACAGAATTAATCGCAAGTGTTGCACAAAAAACTGAATTAACTAAAAAAGACGCTGAAAAAGCGGTAAAAGCTGTATTTGACACAGTTGCTGAAGAATTAGCTGCTGGCGGTAAAGTACAAGTTATCGGCTTCGGTACATTCGAAGTTCGTGAACGCGCAGCTCGTGAAGGCCGTAACCCACAAAACGGTAAAACTATCACTATCGCAGCTTCCAAATCCCCTGCATTCAAAGCTGGTAAAGGTTTGAAAGAACAAGTTAACGCTGCAAAAGCTAAAAAACGCAAAAAATAATCTCTAACGGATTGGAAAGAGACCTTTCGAGGTCTCTTTTTTTCGTCTATTTATGGTATAATGCACAGAGAAAGGGTGTACTATGAATAACGAAAGATCACGGAAGGTTCTCATCGTGTCCGCTTCTATTGGGACAGGACATATGCAGGCCGCCAGAGCCATAGAAGAATATTGGAAAGAGAAAGAACCACAAGCATCGATAACGCATGTGGACTTTCTTGATACAGAAACCATGTCTGTAGAGCATTTGATCAAGGGTACGTATATCAAGATGATCGACGTATTTCCGATGCTATATGATATGATTTACCGCGTATCAAAAGGGGAAAAACGAGGTACGATTATGCAAACTGCATTATCATACCTATTGAAAAGCCGCATGCTCAAATTGGTACAACAAGAGGAGCCAGATGTAATGGTATTTACGCATCCATTCCCATGTGGTGCAGCATCTATCTTAAAACGCCAAGGCCATATCGATGTACCATTAGTGGCTATCATGACAGATTTTAGTAGTCATCAATTTTGGCTATATCCACAAATTGATACATACTATGTAGCTACTGAATCGATGGTAGATGAAATGGTAGCAGCTGGTATTGATAAATCACGCATCCATGTATCAGGTATTCCTGTGCGTCGCTCCTTCTTCCGTGATGCTATTGAAGAATATATCTTAGAGAAACCGGTAAAAGTGCTCGTTATGGGTGGGGGCCTAGGGTTAGGTTCTCTAGAAACGGCATTAAAACATTTAGATGAAGTAAACGGTATTGATGAAATTACTGTCGTAGCCGGTCAGAATACATCTCTTTATGAATCCTTAGTTACCCTTAGTGAATCTATGCGAACTAAGACCATTGTATACGGGTATACTACAAATATTTCGGAACTTATGAAGTCGTCTTCCTTGCTAGTTACAAAGCCTGGTGCGTTAACATGTATGGAAGCGGTTACTATTGGGTTGCCTATGGTATTCTTTAACGCCATCCCGGGGCAAGAAGAGGCCAATGCAGAGCTGTTAGAACAACGAGGTTGTGCTCGTTGGGCTCGTGATATTCATAACTTGGAAGACGTTGTGACCGCGCTTCTTATTAACTCTCCAAGACTTCAACAAATGTCTGAGCGCGCTCGTGAATGGCATGTGGATGGTGCGGCTAATATCGTAAATAGTCTTATAGCCATATTAGATGCTGAGACGCCGGTAGAATTAGTGAAAGCAGAGCAATCTATCAGTTAATAGTTTAGTATTTACAGAATTATAGTGATTGTAAAAGCTATATAGCTCGATATGTTTCATTAACGATGTTGGTTCAATAAACGTTATATGCTCTATCATAAAATTATAAAAGCGATGACCTGTCTAAGGTCATCGCTTTTGTTATTGTCTTTAGACTGGTTCGCGACGTAGTCGCGAATCATAAAACCACCCGCTATGCGGGTGCGGCAACGAAAGTTATACAAAAAAATCACCTTGCTTAAGTATAATGTAGGTGTTCAAGCCGCATTATATACAAAAGAAAGGTGATTTTATATGGCAACAAAGACACAGAGCCTTGCGCACACAAAATGGTTATGCAAATACCACATAGTATTTACACCTAAGTATAGACGTAAAGTTATATATAATCAATATAGAAATAGTTTACGTGAAATACTGAGACGTTTATGTGAATATAAGGGCGTCAAGATTATAGAGGGGGAGCTTATGGCAGATCATGTGCATATGCTAGTGTTAATTCCACCTAAAATATCAGTTTCATCTTTTATGGGATATCTAAAGGGTAAAAGTGCGCTAATGATGTTCGATAAACACGCAAACTTAAAGTATAAATTTGGAAATAGACACTTTTGGTCCGAGGGATATTATGTAAGTACGGTAGGATTAAATGAAGCTACCGTAAAAAAATATATACGTGAGCAAGAATTACATGACCAAATGAAAGATAAACTTAGTGTAAAAGAATATGAGGACCCTTTTAAGGGTAGCAAGTAATACATATCCCCTTTAAGGGGACCGTTACGAGTCAATGGCTATGCGGCTTGAACGTAGTGAAAGCCAGCGCCTTTAGACGCTGGCCTAGTACTACGGGCTTATAGCCCGTGAGCAAACCACCCGTTTTACGGGTGGTCCTGATTTTATTGGTATTGTTCAATATGTTCTTGTCGAATGTTTTGAAGTGTTTCCAAGAATGTATCTGTGCTTTCAGCACTATCTAACAAGTCTTTTAGTTGGTAAGAATCATCGAGGGTCACACTCCATTGGAAGGAGTCATTGTCGTCGTATACATTGAATACGATTGGCGTTTCTAAATCCTCTGGCAAATGACCGTCATCATCGGACACAGTTGCATAGGTGCCATCTTCCAAGAGCTCTGTAAATAATGTATCATACCCATCGATATCGATAAGTTCAAAATTGATAGTTTCATAAAAGTCTAAAACGATATCTGCTGCCATGTGGACCTCCTCATGAATATATACGTTACGTTTATTCTACTGAGGGGGCCTGTTACTGTCAATGGTAATGTGTAGTATAATAAATATCAGAATGACACAATAGGAGCATACGATGAACGTTATTAGTTTACAAAACATAGAAAAATCATATGGCACACGACTGCTGTTTAAGGAGGTAAATATTACTTTTACCACCGAAAAACGGCTAGGTCTTGTGGGCATTAATGGGACAGGTAAATCTACCTTCTTAAAAATCTTGGCAGGACAAATGGAGCCTGATAAGGGGACCATTGAGCGAAATGGTAAGGCCAGTATACATTATTTAGCACAAACACCTGAGTTTGATCCAGATTCTACATTGTTAGAAGCTGTTCTTGATGGTGATCATCCTCGTTTACGGATGGTACAATCCTTTGAGCGCATTAGTCGTGAATATCGCGAAATGCAAGAGGCTGGTGGTGAGGATGCTAAAGTATCACGGAACTATATGAATGCCTTGGAGCAGATGGACCAACAAGATGGATGGCAAGTGGAGCAAGAGGCGCGTATTATTTTATCTAAGTTAGGTTTTCCTGATGTGAATCAAAAGGTGGCTATGTTATCTGGTGGTCAAAAGCGTCGCCTTGCGTTAGGACAGGCATTATTATATCCTTGTGATCTATTATTGCTAGACGAACCGACAAACCATTTAGATGAAGATAGTATCGATTGGTTGGAATCTTATTTAAGTGCCCGCCAAGGCGGATTATTAATCAGTACCCATGATAGATATTTCCTTGACTCTGTATGTAATGGTATTTTGGAATTATCGAATCGTCGCATGTACCAATACGATGGTAATTATGAAGAATTTATTGCTTTAAAGGCTGATCGAGAGGCTCGTGAGGCAGCTACAGAAGAGAAGCGTCGTCAGTTCTTAAAACGAGAAATCGAATGGGTACGCCGTGGTGCGTTGGCGAGAACGACAAAACAAAAGGCTCGTTTAGACCGCTATGAAAAACTTAAGAATATGGAGAAGACCCGACGCCCGGATCAAATGGATCCTATTGCTTTAAAAACGCGTTTAGGGAAAACCATCTTTGATATTGAACATTTGGCATTCTACTTTGGTGAGCGTCCTATGATTAAGGATTTTACCTATCATGTAGTGCGTCATGATCGTATCGGTATCGTTGGTCCTAATGGGGTTGGCAAGTCCACCTTTATGAATATTCTTGATGGAACCTATGAACCTACAAGCGGTACGATTGGTAAAGGCGAGACAGTTCGCATTGCACACTTCAAACAAGAACTGCCAGAGTTTGATGAAGATATGCGTGTTCTCGATTATATTCGGGAAGACTATTCGTATATGGTGTTGGGCGATGGCTCTACATTGAGTGCTGGTCAGATTCTTGAACGATTCCTATTTACACCTGAGCTACATGGTGTGCCAATCCGTAAACTTTCAGGTGGCGAACGACGTCGGTTGTATCTACTAAAATTGCTTATGAGCGCTCCTAATGTTTTGTTGCTAGACGAACCGACCAATGATCTTGATATTCCTACATTAGAGGTACTAGAGGACTTCCTTGACTCCTTTAGTGGTGTCATTATCACCGTATGCCACGATCGTTATTTCCTAGACCGCGTTGTGGACAAACTCTTTGTGTTCAGTGGTGATGGCCATATTGAGATTGTTCATGGCTCCTATTCTGACTACAAGGATTCTTTAGATGAAAGTAGCGGTGGAAAGCGCCCATTTTATATGGCTAATACAGGTACATCTGTTACTTCTAAAGATGAAAAATTGGAAGGGGCTGCACCTAGTAATGCTAGTGATGATTCATCGTTAGGAAACACAGCAGATGGGAATGATAGTAGCCTCACAACTTCTGGGGGAGATACTTTCAAAGAAGCACCAAAGAAGGGGCTAAATAAAGCGGAAGAAGCGGAGTATGCTAGTATCATGGAGGAATTGCCTAAATTAGAGCATTTAGTAAAGGGCCTCGATGTCATGATTAGTCAAGTTGCTACTGATTATGAGAAGATGCAATCCTTGATGGCTGAGCGAGAAGAGACTCAATCCCAAATAGATGCGCTCACAGAACGGTGGATGGAATTGGAAGAACGCCTATAATTCCTTATAGCATGCGATTTTTTAATATCTGTTATGCAAAGGAATTACATGTAAATTTATTGATAAAAGTCACAATTTATAGTATAATTTCATCGATTAACGATAACAACGTTACCTAAGTAGGAGGAACTCATGAGTAAGTACCAATTTTTAGACCGTCGCGTACCGATTGAAGACGGCAATATTGCTTTAGTTCAAGATTTATCCAAATGTAAAAACTGCTCCTTATGTCGTAAAGCGTGTGCTGTAGACATGGGCGTATTTGATTATTATGATTTAACAACAAATGGGGATCATCCAATTTGTATTCATTGCGGTCAATGTGCATCTATTTGTCCATTTGATTCCATCAATGAACGCTCTGAAATTGATGAAGTAAAAGCAGCTATTGCTGACCCTAATAAAATCGTTGTATTCCAAACTGCACCTGCTGTACGTGTTGGCTTAGGTGAAGAATTTGGTCTTGATGCGGGTACATTCGTAGAAGGTAAAATGGTAGCTGCTCTTCGTAAATTAGGTGGCGACTATATTCTCGATACAAACTTTGGTGCGGACATGACTATCATGGAGGAAGCATCTGAGTTGTTGGAACGCGTTATCAATAGTGATTCCGTATTGCCTCAATTCACATCTTGTTGCCCTGCTTGGGTAAAGTTTGCTGAAACATTCTATCCAGAATTCTTGCCAAACTTGTCTACTGCTAAGAGTCCAATCGCTATGCAAGCGCCTACGCAAAAAACATACTTTGCTGAAAAAATGGGCCTTGATGCAAAACAAATCGTTGCTGTTGCAGTAACACCTTGTACAGCTAAGAAATTCGAAATTCGTCGTGACGAAATGAACTCCTCTGCTGAATACTGGGATGTACCAGAAATGCGCGATACAGACTACTGTATTACTACACGTGAACTTGCAAAATGGTTACGTGCAGAAGAAATCAACTTTGATGAATTAGAAGATTCTGCATTTGATCCATTGATGGGTGAAGCATCTGGTGGTGGTATCATCTTCGGTAACACTGGTGGCGTTATGGAAGCGGCTATGCGTGCGGCTTACAAATTAGCAACTGGTGAAGATGCACCTCAAACATTGATCCCATTCGAAGCAATTCGTGGTATGGACGGTGCTCGTGAAGCAGACGTAGTCATTGGCGATAAAACATTACATGTGGCGGCTGTTCATGGTACAGGCAACTTGCGTAAATTCATCGAACGCATGCGTGCAGAAAATATCCATTATGACTTCATTGAAGTAATGGCTTGCCGTGGTGGCTGTATCGGTGGTGGTGGTCAACCACGCGTTAAATTACCAATGGCTGATAAAGCTCGTGAAGCTCGTATTGCGTCCTTGTACACTCGTGATGCGGAAGTAAAAGTAAAAGCAGCTTGTGATAATCCAGATATCCAAAAATTATATGCTGAGTTCTTCGATGGCAAACCTATGAGCCATAAAGCACATCACATGTTACATACAACATTTGTGAACCGCTCTGAAGATTTGGGCCCTAATGGTGCTTGTACACCTGCTACATGCCCAACATCTGTGCCTAACTTGAAAAAGGCCGCAGAAGCAGCTAAAGCAGCAGCGGAAGCTAATAACTAATAGCTAAAAATAGTTAACCGTAACAATTAACAGTAAATGTAACAGTTAACTATAGTTAATTGATACATACTATAAAAGCATATATGGCTTAAGATAAACGGCAGATAGTTGATATTTCAATCACCTATCTGCTTTTTTATTTAGAATATTTAGGCGCCACCTGTATGATATCTAAATGTTGTTGATACTTTCACGCTAATGAATAGTATATATGCCATATACGCATAGTGGTTAGAATATAGAAATTGGTAAATTGTTTAGGAATTATGGTTAGTGTGCTATAATTAAATTATATTTATAGAAGCAATCAATACTGTTTCAGGAGGATCTTCATGGCTTTTAAATTAAAAGGAAAAGAAGAAAAATTTTTCAGTATTTTAGAAAATCATGCTGCTCTTACATATGAAAGTGCAGAGATGATGGAACGTGTGTTTAAAGGCGATATCTCTAAAGAAGAGGCTTTTCTTGAAATTGATACAAAGGAAAAAGCTGCCGATGAATTAGTAACCGAAACTGTAGAACGTTTGCGTAAAACATTTATCACTCCAATGGATCGCGAAGATATTCAGCTTCTAATCGACCAATTGGATACTACATTGGATAATATTAAAGAAATCATGGATAAAATGGTTATGTACCACGTTGGTAAGCCAAGTGATGGTGCTATCCGTATGAGTGAAATCGTTGTAAAATGCGTTAAGCATATTAATAAATCTATTGGTTATATGGGTAGCCTTAAAAAGGACCATGTGAAGGTAGAAGGCCGTGTACACCAAGTATTAAAACTTGAGTCTGAAGCGGATAATATTTACCACGAAGAAATGGCTAAACTCTTCACTGAGTGTACAGATCCTATTGAAATTATCAAATGGAAGGAAATCCTTAGCGCCATGGAGGATGTAATCGATGGTTGCGAAGATTTGGTAGGTACATTCCGCCGGGTAGTATTGAAATATGCTTGAGTCTCATTATTTAGTATGGCTAGTAGTATTTTTAGCATTAGCCTTCGACTATATCAATGGCTTCCACGATACGGCGAACGCCATTGCCACATCTGTTTCGACCCGTGCTATTGAGCCTAAAAAGGCTATTATGATGACGGCTGCACTCAATTTCTTGGGGGCCATGGTTAGTACAGGGGTTGCAAAGACAATCGGTGGAGATATCGTAATGTCTGCATCTCTTATCAACAGTGGAATCATTTCGGCTGCTCTTATCGGTGCCATTACATGGAACTTGCTTACATGGTATTGGGGGATTCCGAGCTCCTCATCTCATGCGCTTATCGGTGGTATCATCGGTGCTGTAGGCTGGTCCGTAGGCTTTGATGCCTTAAATGAGGCAGGTATTTTAAAAATTTTCTTATCCCTTATTTTATCTCCAATTGTAGCCATGATTGGTGGCTATATTGTGATGAAAGTATTGTTGCTTATCTTTGGTAGATTCTCTCCAATTGTACTAAATGATAGATTTAGATCCATGCAAATTGTATCTGCCATCATGATGGCCTTCTCACATGGCTCTAATGATGCGCAAAAGGCGATGGGGATTATTACGTTAACTTTGCTTAGTGGTGGCTTCATTGATACATTGGATGTACCATTATGGGTTAAACTTTGTTGTGCTACGGCTATGGCTATGGGTACAGCAGTGGGTGGTTGGAAAATCATCTCCACCATGGGGACTAAGATTTTCAAACTAGAAACAATTAATGGTTTTGCTGCTGACTTAAACTCTGCTATCACTATTTTTACAGCTACATTCTTACATTTACCTGTAAGTACGACACACGTTGTAAGTGGTTCCTTGCTTGGCGTAGGTTCCTCTAAACGTCTTAAAGCTGTTAACTGGGGCGTAGCAAGATCGATGGTGTTAGCTTGGTTTGTAACAATTCCATTATCTGGTATTGTAGCGGCTATTGCTTATGAAATCGGTCACTTATTATTTGGTTAATAAATAGCTATATAAAACTAAAAAAGACTGCGAGAGCAGTCTTTTTTTAGTTCTGTTGTTTAAGAATTGGATTAATTGAGTTATACAATTTATCAATTAGATTTTACTATTTTTTTTAGTTTATTATGAACCTGTCATCAAAGAATGTTGATATACACTAGGTTTTAAATACTATATTCTATAAAAGCGATTTATCTATATTTGGCAACGTTAATGTTATAATTCAAGTTGAATATAGAGAAATGCTTATAAATATGTGGTTTTCTTAATTATGCATTTTATTAATAAATACAGTTTATTGCTTGTTTAACAGTTGTTTTAGGATTGTTTATAATGAATAACTGTTGCATACTTATGTAGCAGAGGTTATACTATCGGTAGAAGGAGTTTTTCAAGTGAAAAGTGAGGTATGTATATGGCATGGGGTGGAACTAGACGCGGTGCCGGGCGCCCACGTAATCCGATTAAACGTATTGGTAGAACCATTCGACTAAGTGATGAAGAGTTTCTTTCACTCAAACCATTGATTATGGCCATCAAGGCAAATAATGATAAACGCTATAGGCAACAATGTACTAGAAATGTATAAATAGGCATTGTCACAGCATATAAACATAATAAACTTTTAATCTATTTTACAATAACCCATTATTTAAATCTTTCAACTACAACACATCTCTACTCTCTAACAATATGCTGTGTGCAATACAAGTAGTACGAAAAAGGTCCCAATTCATTGAATTGGGACCTTTTCCGTTACATATAGTATATGTCACAGTATATTTAACTACCTAGGACAAATACTATCTAATACTATATATAATTTTATTAACTTATAGGACTAGTTAATAGAATACTTTCATAGCTGAGTAAATCGTTAGTCGATTTTTACGCCGTGAATTTCTTCAGCTAAACGTTTTAAAGCATCTACTGTACGAACGCCAGGTGTGATCTCAGATAGTTTTACACGAATGAAATGACCTTCTTTTACAGCAGTGATATCTTGAAGTTGAGGGTTAGATTTGATTTTTTCAATTTTTTGTTGGAAATCATCATCGTTGCGAATGGAGTTACCATAGTCAGCAATAATAATGTAATCAGGATTTTGAGCAATTACAGTTTCCCAAGAACCTTTAGCCCATGTTTTATCAACGCCTAAACCGCTCATTACGTTATCAGCGCCGATAAGTTTCAAGATGTTTGTAGTGTAACCTTCGAAGGCTGTGAATGGTTGGCCATCTTCAGAGTCATAAATGAATACCCGTTTACGAGGTAAGTCTTTTAATTTAGCTTGGATAGCTTCTAACGTTTTTCGTTGACCTGCAACCCATTCTTCAGCTTTAGGTTTAACGCCGAAGATTTCACCTAATTTAATCATGTCGTTGAAGTTAGTTTCTAAATCCGCTTTCGTAGACAACATGGATTCAGGAAGCCAAATATTAACCTTTTGAGCGATCATTTTATCTGCAGGAATAGCGCGTTTGCTGAAGGAGTCAGGCCAGCCTGTTGCAAAGTCTGGCTTTACGGACATGAATACTTCGTAGGACGGCCATTTGTCGGATAATACTTTTACCTTGTCATAGGCCGCTTGTAGAGGTGGATAGATTTCTTCTTCTTTGAAAGCTGTACCAGCCATCTTATCTTCAAGACCTAGTTGGAGCATCATTTCTGTAGTTGCTTGGGACATGGATACTGCATGGGTAGGAGCGGATTTTACAGCAAAGTCAGTTTTTGTACCGTCAAATGTTTCACTCCATGTTACCGCATTGCCATTATCAGCAGTATTCTTAGTTGTATCAGAACCACAACCAGCAATAGCAAAGGTTGCGCATGCCATAGCGACTAATAACAATTTTTTTGATTTTCTTAATTTTTGGAACATAGTAAGCCCTTTCTTATGAATTAATAATATAAATGATAGCGCCCTTCATCCCAAGAGGTTTTGAAAGGAACTTCAAATATAGGTTCAAGAATTTCAGGTGTTAACACCTCGGTAGGGGAACCTTCCTTTAGGATGGTTCCCTCGTTCATAACAACAACATGATCGCAATATTGAGCGGCTAAATTCAAGTCGTGTAAGACTACGATAGTTGTGCCTGTAAACGCTCGCAATTGTTTCATCAGTGCTATTTTATATTTCATATCTAGATGGTTTGTAGGCTCATCTAAGAGTAGAATTTGAGGTTTTTGAGTTAATGCTTTGGCGATGAATACCCGTTGCTTTTCGCCACCTGATAAATGATGAATTTCTTCATCTGCTAAATGAGTAATACCTACTTCATGCATATAATGCTCTGCGATTTTTACATCCTCTGAGCTATATGTGCCGAAGTGTTGTTTGTAAGGATAACGACCCATAAGAACGATATCTTTTACGAGAAAATCATCAATCATAGAATCTCTTGATTGTGTTAGAACGGCTACTAATTGAGCAAATTCGCGGCCTTTATACGATTCTAATGGCCTTTGATTCAATATGATTTTATCTTTTGATGGTAGTAGTCGGTAAAGATGGCTCAGTAATGTAGACTTACCACATCCATTTGGCCCGATGATGGCTGTAATTTTATTATTAGGAAATGTTACAGAAATATTCTTTAACACTTCTTTCTTCTCGTAGGAGAAGGACAGCTGATTAATTTGATACATAGTATCTCCTATAGATATGATATACACTAACCATTGTGTTTGTAACGATTCATAATAATCCAAATGAAGAGTGGCGCCCCTAGTAAGGATGTAAGAACACCGATTGGGATTTCTTCCGGACTATATAGGGCTCTTGATAATACATCTGACCATATCATGACGATACTACCGATTAGAGCACTAAAAAGTAATGTGTTTCTATGCTTAGGACCACCTATAATTCTAGCTAGGTGTGGAATTATGAGTCCTATAAAACCGACTACACCCACTTTTGATACTAATGTGGCAATGACAATAGAGGATATAATAACGATGCTTAGCTGTAACTGTTTAACTGATAAGCCCATTTGTGCTGCTTCATGATTACCCAGTAGTAGCACATCAAGATCTTGATTAAACATATAGATGTATAGCATAAACAAGGTTACAATGATAGCCGTTAATGGTAAATCACCCCATTGAATGCCTGCAAAGCTACCTAGGAGCCAGAACATAGCACTACGAACTTGTGCCTCGTGCTTAGCTCCGTAGATGATCATCATAGTTAAAGCCGAGAAAATCCCCGTCATGCCCATACCGATGAGGATAAGTTTTACAGGACTATTGCTTTTACCAACACAGAGCAATACCAAGATAATAGAGAGAGCTGCACCTAGGGCTGCAAAAACAGGTGTATTATAGGCCTCTAGTAGTGGAATACCGCCCATGATGATAGCAAATACGGCACCTGTACTAGCACCCGATGAAACACCTAGTACATAGGGATCTGCTAGAGCATTTCTAGTTACCGTTTGCATTAATAAACCTACAAGGGATAGGCCTATACCTGTTAGTACTGAGTAGATGAGCCTAGGCAAACGAATATCCGTAATAATTGTGTTTGTCATGGACGTGGTCGCATTTGGGTCCATCATAGCCATAAGTGCAGGAATGATTTGATCTAAAGAAATAAATGTGGATCCAAATTGCAAGGCCGTTACCAATGAAATACATAATATTACACAAAGTATTAATGCTTTTATAGAAGTTTGCATAAAATCTCCTTATTCTGTTTTAAAGGTAATATAACCTTATCTAAGTATAGAGAACTTTCTATATATATACAATATACATACGTGTATAGGTATTGATTGTAGTAAATATAATTCTATAGAAGTTCTTTATAGAATTGAGCTCAAAGTGAAATTTGAAATAGGATTTTAGTACTAATAAAAATTTAGAATTGAGGATAAATATTCGTTCGTTAGTTTTGGGTAATCTATTAATAAAATAATAGAAAAATGTTAATTTTATTTATTTTTATTACTGTATTTCTATTTTGTTATATGAAAAAATTCACAGAATGGATATAATAAAAGTATGTACGTAAGTAAATTCAGGAGGTGTTAGCTTGTTACAAGATTTACTATCTGAGGATAATGTATCTTTTCATTATCCTGCAGAAACGTGGGAAGAGGTAATTCGTCACGGTGGCCAACTCATGGTTGATGCTGGTTTTACTGATCCATCTTATACGGAGGCTATGGTTGAAGTAGTACGTGAAATGGGGCCATATATTGTATTGGCACCAGGTCTTGCGATGCCACATGCTCGTCCGGAAAATGGGGCAAAACGTGTAGGTACTGCATTGGTAACCTTAGAAAAACCATTGAATTTTGGTAGTCCTGACAATGATCCTGTGTCTGTTGCGTTGTTTTTATGTGCTCCAAACAAGGATGAACATATTCAGTTGTTGACAGATATTGCTACATTATTTGAAGATGATGAGTTTTTAGATGCGGCTGCTGATTTTGAAAGTATTGAAGATGTACAAGCATTCTTGGCCGAGCATTTAGAAGATCAAGAATACGTTTAGTAGGAGGCAAGTATGATTTCTGTATTAACTGTATGCGGTAATGGCATTGGTTCTAGCTTGATGCTAAAAATGAAAATTGAAGAAATCTGTGCTGAAAATGGTATTGATGCACAAGTTGAATCTATTGATTTTAATGCCGCACAAGGTCGTAAAGCGGACCTTATTGTAACTGTAAAAGAGTTAGCTGAACAATTTGAAGACAAGAATGTCGCTATTGTTCGCAGCTATATTAATAAAAAGAAAATCACTGAAGATATTCTTGATGCATTGAAACAAGCAGCTCAATAATGTAACAACTATATATAGGAGGTAGTGCCATGGAAATGGTATTAGAGTTCTTACGTGATGTGCTGTCTCAACCAGCACTTTTGATTGGTATTATGTCATGTATAGGTTTGATTGCCTTGAAACGCCCGTTTCATAAGGTAATGACTGGTACATTAAAACCTATTCTTGGATACTTGATGCTCGCAGCTGGTGCAGGTGTTATCGTTAACAATCTTGATCCACTAGGTAAGATGATTGAGCATGGCTTCCATATTACTGGTGTAGTACCAAACAACGAAGCTATCGTGGCTGTAGCACAAAAGGTACTTGGCGTTGAAACGATGTCTATTCTCGTAGTAGGCTTATTGATGAACTTATGTATTGCTCGTTTCACCAAGTTCAAATATGTGTTCTTAACAGGTCACCATAGCTTATTTATGGCTTGTCTTATGTCTGCCGTACTCGGTACTGCAGGTTTGTCCGGTATGGAACTCATCCTTGTAGGTGGTTTCTTGATGGGCGCTTGGTCTGCTATTTCTCCAGCAATTGGCCAAAGCTATACATCTAAGGTTACAGAAGGCGATGAAATTGCTATCGGTCACTTTGGTAGTTTAGGTTATTATTTATCCGCTTGGGTTGCCAAATATGTAGGTAAAGCAGACGATAGTACAGAAGACATTGAAATTCCAGAAAAATGGGGTTTCTTGCGTGACTCTACTTTATCTACAGCATTGACTATGATCGTATTCTACTTGATTGCAGCCTTTGCAGCTGGTTCTGAGTTTGTAGCTACTTTATCTGGTGATATGAGTCCTTACTTATACGCTGTTATGAGCGCTATGAACTTTGCTGTAGGTGTAACAATCGTATACTCTGGTGTACGTATGATCTTAGGTGATTTAATTCCTGCATTCCAAGGTATTGCAACAAAAATTATCCCTAATGCTATCCCAGCAGTAGACTGTGCCGTATTCTTTACATATGCTCCAACAGCAGTAGTATTGGGCTTCATTAGCTCCTTTATTGGAGGTATCATTGGTATGCTCATCCTTGGCGCTGTAGGTGGTGTGTTGATCATTCCTGGTCTTGTACCTCATTTCTTCTGCGGTGCAACAGCAGGTATCTATGGTAATGCTACAGGCGGTCGTCGTGGTGCAGCAGTAGGTGCATTCCTTAATGGTTTGGCTATTACTTTCTTGCCAGCATTGGCATTGCCAGTTCTTGGTCAATTAGGTTTCCAAAATACAACATTTGGTGATGCAGACTTTGCCGTAATGGGTCTTGTACTTGGTCATACATTCGAATGGATTGGTATGGCTGGTATCTATGGTATCGTAGCGATTGCAGCTCTTGTACTTATCATTCCAAACTTTATTAAAACAAAAGGTAAAGTTATTAATTATGTAGAAGAGGAGTAATGAAAACAACTGAGCAACATAGTAATGTTGTAATACGATATATATTCCTTACTATAGGGGCTATTAGCTTTGCTCTTGGTACAGCGGGTATCGTATTACCACTATTGCCAACAGTACCTTTTTATATGCTTACCTTATTTTGTTTAGCTAGAGGATCTAAACGTTTTCATAAAATGTTTTTAGAATCTAGTTTATATCAAAAGACTGTTGGTGCTTATGAACGCGATAAAGCGTTAACGTTGCGGACAAAGTTGTCCATTTTCTTATCTGTGAGTACAATAATGGCGATTGGTGCGTATTTTAGTCAAGATATGCCCATTGCACTTGGTGTTATGGCCTTTGTATGGCTTGGTCATGTTATAGCATTAGTCTTTATTGTAAAAACAAAAAAATAAAGAATTATCTCTGATAATTCTAAATATAGCCTTGTAAGTTAGACTGCGTTGGTTTAACTTGCAAGGCTTATTTTATTATAAAATCAATCATACATAGAGTAGACTGTGTAATGAATGGATTTTAATGAATAGAGCGCTATATATTACTGAAATTATCTTATGTGGATTACAAATAGTAGAAACTTATATTTTTAAAGAAAAAATGAATTATTACAAAAATTAATTTGACAATGAATATCAATAAGTATACTATGATAATTGTGTAAGTGATAATTTATATAGTATTTGTGTATATGGTGATAGTATGAATCCACATAATCATGCAATTTCACATGCAGGACTTACTATGTCGAGACATACGGTGTTTGACGGTATCGATCTATTATTTCTGGATGTGAAAGAAGAGTCGGTTCAATTTTATGCTAAATCACATACCAAGACATTTGCCATAAATCATTGTGAAGAGGGGCGCATCGAGTGTAAGTTTACATCTGGGGAATATTTATATATGGGGCCAGGAGATATGTCATTAGGATGGCATACTCATGCTGACT
Organism: Veillonella dispar; assembly: GCF_900637515.1. Taxonomy (NCBI): domain Bacteria; kingdom Bacillati; phylum Bacillota; class Negativicutes; order Veillonellales; family Veillonellaceae; genus Veillonella; species Veillonella dispar. The sequence goes on from NZ_LR134375.1 coordinate 528,927, forward strand.
ACCAACATAAAAATTATTTCCCTACAAAACTTTTTAAGGGAATTGTATTACTCGTAGATGTAGAAAAAGCGCAACCTGTATTGGATTCGCTTGTTACTGAGTCACGTATTAATTTAACAAGCCTAGCTGAACGATTTTGTGAGCATTCCGAGTACGGTATGATGATGGAAGAAACTGAATCGGTTAGACAGATTTTTTCTAGCTTATATAAAGTGCCTGACCAAATCAAAGGGCACTATTTTAAATTAAAGGTTATTGAGATCTTTTTGTTATTATCTGTAATTTCTACGAGCAATAATGAAAAGAGAGCAACCTATCGGAAACAGCAGGTTGATATTGTGAAAGCTGTTAACGAATATGTATCTACTCAGTTTATGAAGCGTATTACAATTGAGACATTATCTGAACAATTTGATGTACCTACGTCTACATTAAAAAGATGTTTTAAGGGCGTATATGGTACGACGATACATCAATATTTAAAAGAATGTCGTATTAATGCGGCTAAGAGGTTACTCCATGAAACGGATCAATCGATTCTAGAAATTGCTAATGCCGTAGGCTATGAGAATGGCAGTAAGTTTACTAGTGCCTTTAAAGAGGCTACTGGTGTAACTCCAAGTGCTTATCGTAAGATATAACAATTTAATATTGTCCGAAACGTATATTTTTGGTCTTTTCGGAGTAGATATGCAAGATACACTTTGCTAACATTAAAATGTAAATGATATTCAATGTCATTATATGTTGGTAGAGTGTATCTTTTTATTTGAGAGTGAAAGATACAAAACGTATAATTAGTTAAAATTTGAGGAGGGCACAATGGACCGGTGGGGACATACAAAGCGCACCATAATTCTGTCTAGTGCAGTTGCCTTGTGGCTTAGCGCACCTCTTGTAGTATGGGCTGAGAATGCAACCGTTACTACAGATGTTGTTCATGTTAAAGGAACATGGGCAGAAGAAGCAGCCAAATTAGACTCACAGCAAGTGCAAATCATTACCAAGAAAGATATTGAGAAAAAGCAGGCGAAGTCCGTCGAAGATATTATTTTTACACAAACTGGCGTCTCTAGAACTGTAGATGCTATGGGCCGTGTAGGTGTATCTATTCGTGGTGCAGAAGCGCGTCACACACTTATTTTAGTAGATGGTCAACCAGTACTAGGCGATTTTGATAAGTACTCCGGTGCAGCAGATGAAGTTCAACGGTTAGGTGCAGAAAATGTTGAACGTATTGAGGTTATCCAAGGGGCAGCCAGTGCAAAATACGGTTCAGATGCTATTGGTGGTGTTGTTAACATCATCACAAAAAAAGCACAGAAGAAACCGATCTTACAATTAAACGCAGAAGGTATGCGTCGTAAGAGTGATGGTGATACATTCCCATTCCAAAACTTCTTTATTCGTGCCGACTCTGGTCAAATGGGTAAGTTAAAGGTTGGTTTGTCAGGCAGTAAACGTGATCTAATGCCTGTTTTAGCATCCGTTAAACGTCGAGATTCTGGCATGGCTTTTGATTATGCAAAACATAATTTTAAGCCAAATGTGCTTCGTTATTATGGTGATGCGGCTGATATCGGTCTTGTAGCAACCTACGAAGCTAATGATAAGAATAAATTTGAAATGCGACTTAACCGCTACACAGAAGACCTTGTACGCGATGTTAAGCACTCCGACTCTGATTTAGAGCCTCAACAACATTTCAAACGTACCGCAGACCGCAATACGGCTAATTTACAATGGTCCTCCCGAGCAGGCAAAAGCGATTGGACTGTTGAAACTAACTACTCCCGCATTAAAGAAAATGATGTAGCCCTCATTAGCTATACAGGTCGCTCCGCCTATGAAGGCTCCAATGAGTTGCGTTATATCGATAACATCGATCATCGTCAATTGGATATTCGAGCTAATGCGAATACACAGCTTAATAAAAATCATTTGCTTAGCTACGGCGTAAGTTATGCTCGTGAAGAAGGTTCTGGTAGCCGCTTAAAGAGTTCTCCTAATACAAGTACCATGTACATTGATCCTTGGGATTACGATAAGAGCTTATTAGTGGATAAACTAGACCGCCTTGTAAGACGTAAAGGCGATAATAGCATCAAGGTTTACTCTCATATCCACGATTATAAATTCATTAATTCCGGTGGTGGTATGCCGCAATGGGATATGGATTATGAATATTATGGTGCAGAAACAGATGCTCAAAAACCAGGTATAACTTATGATGACTATATAAACTATGGTTTGTCTGAAAGTAGATTAAGTGATTGGTCTAGTACATCTCCTAATAATCAACCTGTAACAGATGAGTTCAAAGCTCGTTATAAGGCTTTAGAAGACCGTTTGAAAGCAGAAAATCCTGTATTATCTGCCACACGTGCCAATATTGTAGGTGACTATTTTAAATATGGCGAGTCCAATGATCCTGAGATGCGCAAAAAGGCACCTAAGCTAAATGGTAAAGCCTTCCTAGAAGAATATCGTAGCCGTGATCAACGCTTAACAACTGGTAGCGGTACGATTCGTAAGTTAAATGCTTATGTTTCTGATACATGGCAGGTAAATAAGAACTTAACATTATCCCCAATTCTTCGCTTTGATAACAGCAGCTTATTTGGTTCTAATTTATCTGCGTCCTTAGGCATGACCTATAACGTTAAAGGTAATACTCACCGTAGATTTAAAGCCAATGTAGGGACGGGCTATACAGAACCAGGTATGGGCGAATTGTGGTACAACTGGGAAATGTATGCTTCTAACCCTGTTGGTATTGGGGTTGCAAAACTTGGTTGGTACTGGGCTGGCAATCCTAATTTGAAACCTGAGAAATCTGTTAACTTTGACATGAGCTTAGAAGGTGAAAATAAGAATACTTATGCTCGTGTAGGCGTATTCCATAACCGCATCAAAAACTATATGTCTGTATACTTCACAGGGGACTTTATGGACTTTGCTCCATACCTCAAAGGTGATGCTAAGTACCAACGTGCACCAGACATGATTTATAGCTTTAAAAATATTGGTAAAGCTGAAATTACGGGCCTTCAAGCAGAGGTACAACAAAAATTCGGTAAGTATTGGTCCGGTAAGCTCGGGTATACATACTTGCATGCGATCAATAAGAGTGATCCAACAATGCCTCGACAATTGTTGGATAAACCAATGCATAAGGTTGATATTGGTATTACCTATGACAACCCTAAATCCGGTTGGAATGGTTCCATTTGGGGCGATTACTATATCAATATGCTTGATAGTAATACTCTTAATAATGGTGGCAACTACTGGCCAGATATTTTATCTGGTGATGCAGGCGTATATAAGAAGCAAACCTATGAAAAGAAAACATTTGGCATTTGGAACGTAATGGTTCAAAAACGATTCAATAAAAATGCCATGATGTACTTTGGCATCAATAATATCTTTAACCATCGCGATGATGACCGTGCTACGCAAGAACGTGTGTATCGTGTAGGGGTTAACCTTAAATTTGGTGGTGGAGACAGCAGTAAAACGACAGCTATCGGTAAGACTAAGGATGGTACAAAAGGTAGCGTAACAGGTGCAAATGTAACGGATACTAATGGGAAAGTTACAAATGGTGAATCCGGTGTACAAAACGTATCTGATGTGGTTCGCTTAACTGATTTTATTCATTCTGATTTCGACACTACTAAAGAACGTGGTGTTACATTAGTTGGCGACTACAGAGCACGTTGGATGGCACATGATGGCTCTAATAGACCACAATCTCCATTTAGAGAAAATTCCGCTATTGGTTCTGCAAAAGCTAATATGTACGATGCCAATCGTCATAGCTTTGAACAACGTTTGCGCCTAGGCTTCGATGCTCGTCTTAATGAGTTTACCAATCTCAAAGTTATCGGTAGTGCAACTGGTATGAGCGGTGTTGATACAAGCTGGACACAATCCGATTCTAAAGGCTTTAACCATCAACGAATCGACACAGTTGATCTCACAAGACGCGTTAAAAAATGGGATGTATCGGTAGGTCGCTTAACAGAACCTATGGGGGCTAGTGGCTACTGGTTTGGTCAATCTTATGATGGCGTTCGTGCCGTTTGGAATGGTAATGACTCACAAGTTCGTATTGGTGTTGGTACTTTCAAACATAGTACAGGTATTACTGATTCGGCTTATACTCATGCAGTACATGAAGTTATTTATAGACCGCCAACAGCGGCTGAATTGATTGGTATCAATCGTGATGAATATCCATATGATATCAACAGTGCTACAAAAACTGGCTCTGATGGTGAGAAAAAATCTAGTGAAGATACAGCTGCACCAGATAGCCCTAATGGTATTTATGATTCTACTTATAAAGGTAAGACAGATAGCATTTACTTCTATCAACAACTGAAAGAATTGCAAGCTGAATATGAAGCTTATAAAGAAACCTTGGATTTAAGCTGGAGTAATCCAAATCGCGATCAAGAGCTTGAAAAGGCAAATGCTAAGCTTGTGGAAACACAACAAAAACAAGCTCAAGTGATGAGCCGCTTACAAGATATTCTTGCTAAGGCATACCCTACAGATATGGCTGAGAAGAAATTCTCCCTCGATATACCATCTGGTGGTTATGCAATGTATGAAATCACTAATAAGAATACAGGGGAAAAACTCTATAAGACCGGGGACATTATGTATAATGTGAACTCTTCTTTATACCCTGAATACTTAAAAGAAAAGGCTAAAGGTCTTATCGTATCTGCTGATAATAAAGATGCTTTAGTAAATCCTAAAGCCTATGTTGAAAAACATGGTGACGAGATTAATCAATCCGTAGCAGAAATTGCTAAATATAATGCTACAGATAACTGGAGCAACTATAACAATAGTGAACTTGATGTGGTTTGGGTTAAACAGCCAGATGGCACATTCAAACAATCTTATGATTACTATGGACAACCAGCTAGTGATTATGAGTTCACTGGTTACTTAGGTGCTAAAACATATAAATACGATAGTGGTAGTTATGTATTTAGTGATTATGATGCTAAAGATGCAATTTACAAAAAGAACTTTACAATGTCCTCTAATGACTGGGGTGAAGGTAGTTCTTACTATGGTTGGGGCATGCCAAATGCATTGTTCAACTATATGTATAATCTTGAAAAGGTTGTACATGATGCAGAGTCTGAAAACAAATTACCACGTGAAGCGATTGGTAAGATCATTGGTAACTTGATTCGTACAGAAGGGGTAGTTCTTGAAAAAGATACTGTACCAGCTATTGATAAAGCTGCCTTTGTTCAATACAAGAAACAAATAGGCTCTCGTCTTGGGTTACAAGCGTGGTATTTACGCTCCTTTGGCGGTAAAACGCATACATACCTAAATGCAAATGGCAACGGTAATGATGAATATAGCTTCTCCAATGTAGCTCATGTATTCGGTATCGGTGCTAAATATCAGTTAGGTGCTAATGCATCTGTTACCGTTGATTACGGTCAAAACCGTTCCAACTTGGGTCGTTATTTAAATGGTAACACTGTATACCAACACGAACGTGGCACAGCCGACTTTGCTCTTAAAGGTCATCAAATGGGTGGTACACCACACTTCTGGATGGCTCGTCTAGATATTGGTCGTGCCGACCTAGATATTCCTAAATCTTGGAATGCGTTCATCGATTACAAATACTTTGAACATGGCTCCTTCTTCGGTGGTAATGGTAGTGGTGCAGTTCCGGATCGTTATCTCGACGGTATTCGCAGCTTTACATTCGGTGCTGGCTATGTGCCTCGCAAGGATTTACTCCTTGAAGCATTCTACACATTTGATGCGAAAGGTACTAATAAACGAGATACGTTATATGGTAGTGAAAGCTTTAAGTTAGGCGATTATACAAGAATTCAAGGGACCTACAGGTTCTAATGTTCAGTCTGTAAACAGGCAGAAAGGTTACTAATATGGAAAACTTAAATTATGTCATTCACTTGTTTCATAGCGGCGGATATGTAATGTATCCATTATTACTCTTGTCTTTCATGGTTATCGCTATCGCTGCAGAACGAGCTTTCTACTATCACAAATATGCCGGTAAAACTTTCGTTGTTACCCATGCAGTCAATGAACTAGCAAAATTACAAAATTGGGCAGAAATTGATAAAGTAATCAAAGAAAACCCATCTATTGCGAGCCGTATTGCAGAAGCAGGTTTACATAATGCTTCTAGCGAGGAAGCTATGAAAACAGCCTTTGCTGACCAAATGGGCGTAGACGCAGTAGGCTTCCGTAAATATATGGACTATCTCAGTGCTACCGTTACAATCTCTCCATTATTGGGCCTATTAGGTACAGTAACAGGTATGATTGGTTCTTTCAGTATCCTCGACTCCGGTGCGGGCGCATCTGCTATTACTGGTGGTGTTGGTGAAGCCCTCATCGCTACAGCATCTGGTTTGTGCGTAGCCATCATGGCCTTTATTGTATATACAGTATTCAGTCATCGTTTGGATGCTATCATTAACCAAATTGAAAATATGTGTGTTAGCATTGTTAGCGCTAAGCGAGAAGGGTGGAAATGATTATGAACTTACAAAGCTTTCGTATGAAAACAAAGCCTGAATTCATGATTATCCCAATGATTGATATTATCTTCTTCTTGTTGGTATTCTTCATGATGAATAGCTTACAAACAGTGGCTCAAAAAGCATTATCTGTACAATTACCACAAGCTACTAGTGCATCTGCACCGGCTCAGTTACCAGTTGTATTTACACTTGATGCGGAAGGGCATATTACAATTGATAACAATCCAATGAGTATTGATCAAGCAGAAGCTATGATTAAACAACGGATTCAAGAAAATCCTAACGCTAGTGTTATCTTACAAGCCGACAAACGTGCAGCTCATGGTCAAGTAGTAGCGATTATGGATATGCTAAAGCAATCTGGTGTTAAACGCTTGGCTATTGCAGCTGAACAGAAAGGATAACTATGGGACTAGGCATATCATGGAAAAAAGCAGCCATTATATCCGCCGTAGTTCATCTTATTGCTCTATTTATTGCCGTAATCTTTTTCGTAGTGGTTCCAGCAATTCAAGACATGGAAACTTATGAAATCGACCTCACACAAAGTGTGCTCGATGATGGCGGCAGTGGTCATGCCGGCGGTGGTGGCGGAAACAGGTCAGACCTATTCCCTAAACCATTATCGGCTGATGAAGTAGCGGCAAGAACAAAGGCTGTTGTAGCAAATGTTGATCCATCTACTGCAAGAGATATTCCTGATGCAGTAGATGTACCCCCGAAAGGCGGCGAACATAAAGGTAATACCTCTGGTGATAATTCCACAGGTGGTTCCGGCCCCGGACATGGTGGCGGCTCTGGCGGTGGAAACGGTACAGGTGATGGCACTGGCAATGGTGATGGCCAAGGTCAGGGGAATGGTAAGGGTGACGGCACTGGTAAAGGTGACGGTCATGGTACGGTGAAAGCTGCATTTGATGTAGAAGGATTCCGTGCAAGAGTGCAAGATAATGCACAAATGCCTTCCATGGCTTTAAAAAGAAAATTACAAGGCGATGTGACTGTACAAGTAACACTTGATACAAATGGTAGTCTTATTGGACAAAGTATCGTATATTCTACAAATGAAATATTCAATGATGCGGCAATGTCTGCCGTAGTGGCCGCAACACCATATAAAAATCCAACTGGAGCAGATATCGATATCAAGGTACCAGTTGAGTTTAGAGGTCATGAATCATCTGATGATGAAGATGAATAGAAGTATCTATGTAATAGACCTATCTATGAATTAAAGGAGCTAATTATGAAATCAATTATTTTATATTCTTCCCTCACGGGAAATACAAAAAGGGTGGCGGAAGCAATGGCTTCTGTAATGCCTGAAGGTACACCTTGCGTTCCTGTAAAAGAGGCGCCTGAGAATTTAGCTGATTATGATACTGTTTTCGTAGGTTTCTGGGTAGACCGTGGTACAGCAAATAAAGAGGCTGCTAAGTTAATTGAAACTTTGAAGAATCCTAACATCGTATTCTTTGCTACATTAGGTATGTATGCAGATTCTGATCATGCTCGTGAAAGTATTGATAAAGCATCTGAATTACTACAAAATAAAGAGTCCCTTGTAGATGGATTCGTATGCCAAGGTAAAATTGATCCAAAAGTCATTGAAATGATGTATAAAATGTTCCCACCTGGATCTGCTCATGGTCAAAGCCCTGAACGCGATGCCTTACATAAAGCGGCTGAAACGCATCCAGACGAACAAGACTTTGCAAATGCAAAAGAATTTACGAAATCTGTACTTGCAAAGTTGCAAGCCTAAACTGAAAGGGGATTGGAGTATGAGTTTAGCAAGTTTCTTTGAATCCATTCCGGAGAAACAACGCAATCTACAATTAGGTTTAGAATGCGATAATCCGATGAGTGGTGCATTCCCTCATAAACGGGTTGTTCATGCAGGGCTAAATGGCACCTTAGTTTCGCCAAAGGAAACACAAGCCGTTTGGGATACCTTAATGAATGGCACACCGAAAAAGGGTGAAATGCAATGTGCTTACATTCACATTCCATTTTGTAAGACAAAATGCACATATTGTGGTTTCTTCCAAAACGGTACGAGTCAAAGTGTAGAGGACCAATATATTGATGGTCTTGTTAGCGAGTTAAAACTAGCTAGTGAGCGTCCAAGATTAAAAGATGGATTAATCCACGCCGTATTTATCGGCGGAGGCACACCAACATCGCTATCTCCAGCAAACTCTGAACGATTGCTAAAAGCAATTAAAGAATATTTGCCACTAGCTAACGATTATGAACTGACCTTAGAAGGTCGTATTCACGACTTGATTCCTGAAAACCTCGACGTATGGATGGCAAATGGTGTTAACCGTATGTCCATTGGTGTACAATCTTTCAACACCGAGGTACGTCAAATGGTGGGCCGTTTAGATACAAGAGAAACAGTATTAGAACGGTTAGCTGCGTTAAAAGCCTATGGTCAATGTTCCGTAGTTATCGACTTGATTTACGGCTTACCAGGCCAAACTATGGAGGTTTGGGAACAAGATTTGGCTGATCTAGTAAGCTCCGGCGTAGACGGTGCAGACCTATACCAACTAAATGTATTTGATGGTAGCGATCTTAATAAAGATATTGCAAAAGGCAAGGTACCCGCTGCTGCTACAACTGCTATGCAAGGGGATATGTTCGAGTTTGGTCGGAAATACTTAGATGAACGTTCCTATCGTCGATTGAGTGCGGCTCACTGGAGTGCGAACAATCGTGAACGTAGCTTGTATAACATCTTAGCTAAAGCTGGTGTTCCTATGTTCCCATTCGGCAGTGGTGCCGGTGGTAACGTTGATGGGTACGGCATGATGTTACATCGTGCATTAAAGCCATACGAAGATATGGTTAGCCGCGGTGAAAAACCATTTATGGCTCTTATGAAACAAAGTGAATTACAACCCATTGTAAATCAAGTTGTAAGCCAACTTGAACAAGGGTTCCTCAATATTATGAGTTTGGTAACACTAGATCCAAGACTAGAAGAATTAAACTGGCTCTATGAATTATGGGAAGAACGTGGCCTCGTAGCTTACAATGGGTTACTTTATAAATTGACTGCAGCTGGTGAATTCTGGACTGTAAATCTTACACAAAGTACCTTGGAGGCTGTGGAGTATATCATGACTGGTAAAAACTCCTTCGCTATGGAAGCGGTGGCTGCCCAAGATACGAAAACAACGTCTAAAGATAATCCTAACCAAGAGGTACGTGGTATTGGTCAAGGTAAAGCTAATATTTCCGTACCAACAGATGAAGACTCCGAAGCACAACGCAAGGAAGCCCTTATAGCTAAGGCAAAAGCAGAAATTGCGAAAAGCGGTGCATCTGGTGAGTCAGCAAATCGAATGGTACAAGCTATGTACAATTTGAGTGCTGATGAAATTGAATATATGATGGAACGTATGATGTCTTAACCTGTTATATTACACCTTATATCTAACAACCTTTCTCACATACAACATATACTAAACAAGACAAACTACGTGACATACAGTACACTTTGTACTACAAAGTAGCCCCAGACCATGGTCTGGGGTTTACTTTTTATAAGGTGAAAGGTATTCTGTAATAAAAGAGCTAGAGTATAATTGTTGTATGAATCGTTGTGGTTTCGGAGTTAGGAGATTAGTATGAGTACATTTCCTCAAAAACATATAGATATTGTTGGCATAGGTGCCAGTACATTAGATCGATTTATCGTCGTCGATCATTATCCTACAGGCCGTGAGGTACAACAAGTCGTATCGTCTACTACAGATGGTGGTGGGCCAGTGGCTACAGCACTAGCGGTGGCAGGAAAATATGGTGCCCGTACCGCTATGATTGATAGCATTGGTGATGACACGGTAGGTCGTCATATATTAGATGACTTTGAAAAATACAATGTTAATACAGAGGCAATTCAAGTTGAACGCGGTGCTAAGAGCGGTGTGGCAACAATCCTCGTAAAACAGAGTACTGGTGAGCGTGCTATATTTTTTGAACGGTCTACTGCAACTGAGCCTGAGTTTTTAGATACCCATAAGCAGCTGATAGGATCTGCCTATATTCTGCATATCAATGGTCGACATCGCCAACTCATGCGCTCTGCTATGGCCGTTGCAAAAGAGGTAGGCACTATCATTTCTTTAGATGGTGGTGCTCAGCGTTACGATGCAGACATGAAGCCTATTACAGAAGCCAGTCACATCGTTATCGTAGCTCGTGATTATGCTGAAAAATATACGGGCACAACTAATCTAAAAGAGGCTTGTCGTATCATTCATGAACGAGGTGCATGTATTGCAGGTGTTACGGATGGTGCAAATGGTAGTTATTTTGTTTGGCCTGATGGAACATTTTATCGATGTGAACCATTTACTCAATCTACCGTAGTAGATACAACGGGGGCTGGGGATAGCTTTCATGGTGCTTTTCTAGCTAATTTAGTATATACAATTAATCATATGAAGGGGCAAGACACAACTTCGACGACTAAGCATGACCGTGCATCTATACATGCTGTAGAGTTGCTCAAAGCTTGTGCACATTCTGATTTAGAGAAGGCCGCTATTTTTGCATCTGCAGTAGCTTCTTTAAATACACAAGGCATAGGCGGGCGCAGTCCACTACCAACGTTAAAGTCAGTGCAGGAACTAATAGGATAGGACTATAGTTATGTGGAAAAATACTTCAAAAAATCAAGTTCAGCAATATATGCAACATAATCCTTATCGCCTATTAGCCCTTAGCTTTTTTGCTACCATGACTATAGGGACGATATTACTCATGTTGCCCATATCACATGCTCAAGGCCTTAGTACAACGCTTGTAGATGCAGCTTTTACCGCAGTATCTTGTGTTTCTGTAACTGGATTGTCAACAGTAGATACCTATCATCATTGGTCCTTGTTTGGCAAAATCGTCATGGTAATCCTTATCCAATTAGGTGGTTTAGGGATTGTTTCCTTTACCACTATTATTGCTCTAGTATTAGGGCGACGGGTAGGTCTGAAAAATCGCGTGCTTTTGTCAGAAGATGTAGGGCAAGATGGCATGAAAGGGCTTCTACACATTACGAAGAAGCTAACCATTTATACCTTTTGTGTCGAAATAATTGGGGGTATTATCTATACCATTCAGCTATATCCCTATATTGGTGATGCTGCTTTATATACGGGGATTATGCAATCTATTTCCAGCTTTTGTAATGCAGGATTTATATTCTTTGATAATGATCTACCTTATGCTATGGTGGGCGATGTATTATTTAATATGAATACAATGGCCCTTATTGTAATAGGTGGTTTTGGGTATCTCGCAACTTTTGATATTTGGTCGCATCGCAAGCTACGACGATTTGTAGATTTAAAACTACATACAAAAATAATGTTAGTTGGTACAACGGCGCTCATCCTTTTAGGGACTATTATTTTCTTGGGGGTTGAGTGGGCGAATCCCAAAACGTTTGGTCCTTTACCTATATGGAACAAGATCATGGCATCTCTGTTTCAATCGATTACACCTCGTACAGCGGGGATTGCAACTGTAGATTATAATGATTTACATCCAATTACACTGTTTATTACCATCATTTTTATGTTTATTGGGGCAGGTCCTAACTCTACAGGGGGCGGTGTTAAGATTAGTACTATTGCCGTCGCTTTTCTAGCATCGCGTACATTATTTAATAACCGTTCTGATACAGAGGTTTTTGAACGTCGTATCTCGTTGATTACTGTACTTAAGGCAAATGGGATAATCTTTTTATCTATCCTTTTTGTTTTATTTGCTACTTGTTATTTGGCTTGGGATGAGCCATATGACTTTATTCGACTGCTTTTTGAGGTAACTTCTGCCTTTGGGACCGTAGGTCTTACAACGGGTATTACACCTAATTTATCTGAAAGTAGTAAATGGGTGTTGATGCTTGTTATGTTTACAGGTCGTGTAGGGGTTATGACTGTTATTGGTACTTGGGCGCTAAGAACGGCACCGACTAAACCAATTAGCTATGCAGAAGAGCGTGTATTGTTATAAAAATAGATTAGATTGAATATAAAAGAGGTCATATATGAAACATAAAACGATAGCAGTAATAGGTCTTGGTCAATTTGGTGGCACTGTTGCCAAGATGTTAGCTTCCATGGAGCATGAGGTATTAGGTGTAGATATTGATCCAGAAGTTGTACAGAAAATTTCGCCATTTATAACACATGCTATAGTTGCAGATACAACTGATGAAGAGGCAATCAAAGAATTGGCCCTAAGCCAGTTTGATATGGTTATTGTGGCTATAGGTGGAAATCTTCAAGCTAATTTAATGACAGCTATGCTTCTTAAAGAATTAAATGCACCTAAAATTGTGGCCAAGGCTGAAAATAATATACAAGGCAAAATGCTTCATAAAATAGGTGTAGATCAAGTGATTTACCCTGAATACGATATGGCATTACGCCTCGTACAGTTTTTAACTAGAGACCATGTGATGGATTATTTACAACTATCTAAAAATATTAGTCTCATAGAAATTAAGGTGCCAACATTCTTGGTAGGATCTAATTTAAAGGATTCTAATTTGCGTGAGAAATATAATCTTAATGCAGTAGGCATAAGACGCGGTGAAGATTTAGAAGTTCCACCAAACCCAATTACCATTCTCGGTGAAGATGATAAATTATTAGTAATTGGGAATAATTCTGATTTAGATGCATTAACGGTGTAGTAAGTATACGAAAGAGATATAATTATATCGAAAAAATGTGATACAATAAAAATAGAATTCAGTATAGGCCATACGTATTCGTATGGCCTTTTTAAATAGAAATGAAGGTTAGTATGACAGAAGAACAATACATAACGGCGCTGACCAATAACCCCCATGGAATTCGGAATATTCCAAACCCTACAGAAGCAATGCAACTTACCTGCGTAGCTCAAAATGGCATGTTGTTGCAATACATTAAAGAACCTACCGAAAAGGTTATTGAAACGGCGCTTTCACAATCACCACGAGCCATACAATTCGTGGAACATCCTACAGAAGAACTATTACAGGCCTTGGTGAAAAAAGATTGGGCTGTTTTAGAATATATCGATACCCCATCCGATGCAGTTGTTCAATGTGCACTCAATCAATCTGGGTGGGCTATTCGCTATATTGCAAATCCATCTGAAGCACTGCAGTTAGAAGCTGTAAAGTCTAACTACGATGCTTTGCAATATATTAAGGAGCCTAGTGAAGCCGTACAATTGCAAGCAGTTAAAGAGAATTACTTGGCATTACGTTATATTGATGAGCCTAGCGTAGCCGTATTAGAAGCAGCAGTTAAACAAGATTCTCAAGCGATGCGGCAAATTACAAAGCTTACAAAGGACTTGGCATTGCACCTATTTGGTGTAAGTGCTGCCACACTAGGGTATATACCAAATAATTTAGGTGTCACTGTGGACGAAATTAAATCGATCATCATTAGCGCCATCTCTAGTGATACAGCTGATGAAGACTATATTCGTGAATTGATTAACAACCAAGCTATCGGTGGTCGCCAATCTAAATGGCATATCGACCTATTGTCACTTATAGACGCTTATGGAACTAGGGCTGTTAAGAAAATTGCAGTCAGTGAATATTTGAAGTATTAGAAATGGAGACACAATGAACTTTATAGATACAATGGCAAGTGTAGAATTAGTGCTTGCTGCTAATCAAGTGCCTTTGCTCGTTGGTGAAACGGGCATTGGTAAAACATCTCTTGCGGCACGCGTAGCTACTGTGCATGACTGGGAATTGGTAACCATTGATGGAAATCTTTTAAAAGAAGGTGAAATTGGTGGTTTACCAACTGTAGAATCTGTAACACATACAGATGGTCGTGGTAACACACATTCTGTAAAGACTACAGTGTATGCTGTACATCATACGTTGGAACATGTGGCTCAAGCTGTGGATAAAGGTCGTCAAGTATTACTGTTTATCGATGAAATTAACCGTGCTGAACATGCAGTACAACAGGAGTTAATGAATCTTATCTTGAATCGTGAAATCAATGGCTTCTCTTTAAGTGATCAAGTGCGTATCATCGCCGCTATGAACCCTGAGGATTCTTTTGACTACCAAACTATCGACATGGACCCGGCACAACAAAACCGTTTTGTATGGCTCTATATGAATGCTGATTATATGCAATGGATTGACTGGGCTATAAGTGCTGGTATTGAGGAAAAAGTTATCGAATTCATTTCTTCCTATCCAGAGTATTTAAATCAACGACATGAAGATGATATTGATGCGACACCACGCTCCTTTGAACGCGTATCTGGCCTGTATACGATTTATAAAAACCAAGAAGATTCAGCCTATAGTCGCGATGTATTTATGAATGTTATCCGCGGTAATGTAGGTAAACTCATTGCCGAGGCGTTTGTAAACTTTATCGAGTCAGACCAAGAACCACTTATTACCTTTGATGATGTATTGGTGGCGGTTCAAAAGCCAGGGGCCATTATGTCTATGGCTGAACAGGTTAAAGGTGAAAGTCCAACACGCTTATACGTAGCGGCTAAAAATATGTTGCATCGTTTAAACCGCAATAGCAATGCCGAAGAAGTTCATCACTTCATTGAATTCCTTACATTGTATCCAGGTGATCTACGCGTAGCAGTTATGAAAGACTTGCGTAACACATACGAACGTGTTTTCGCTTATGCCATTGAAGATGACTTGTTCATCGATACCTTCTTTGAAGCACAAAAATAGTTCTGCTCCATAGTTAACTAAATGAAGCTGTCTATATGGATAAAGAAATTTAGCGAATGATTGGGGATACAATAACCAATATATAAAACATGATATACATAAAATCTGATGTTAAACGAAAAAGGAGGTGGAATGATGCAACGAAATTTAGATAAAGATGATATTCGCGACGCCTCTGATTTACTCACTCATATAGACGGGTGGGAGAAAACAGGTTCCTATGATGAGAAGGCCATCGAGGCTCTCGATCGTTGGCATGCAAAACGGGAGCGTATTCATCGTGAAGCAGAGGCCTTGTACACGCAAATCTATGCTGCTTACGAAGCCTATGTAGATAGTTATGAAGCACAACATCATAGCATGGAACCAGAACGCATAGCGGCAGACTTGATGAACCATAATATGTCTGATAGTCATATAGGGACCATAGGACGTGCCTTAGATGAGATACAAATTGAAGGCACCGATTTTGCGATAATGCAACAAGCCGTAATGACACCTGCCTTTGAGCAACGATTATGGAATATTTTACATGATGTAAATAGCTTACTCCTTGAAGAGGACCAATTCTTTGGTTATTTCTATTTACAAATGGCTCATCGTATTCGTTTTGATATGACCAGTGCCTTCGGTATTAACTTAAAACAAGGTGGCTATGTATTATATGTAAATCCTTTTATCTTACTACGCCAGCCACCAGATGTTATGAAAGATGGCATTAAGCGTGAAATTCTTCATATTATTTCTGCACATTTGATGCGCGTAAAAACATTGAGTCAAAGCTTTAATAAAACGGCCGTACATATGGCGATGGATATGGTTGTAAATGACTACTTAGAACATGTTGATCGTGATGCGGTTACTGTAGCCAATGTAAATGAACGTTTTGGATTGATGCTCAAACGATTCCGTACCATTGAGTATTACGCCAAGGCCATCGATAAGGCGATGAAGGAAAAGCCTGAACTCTTTGTACCTGTAGATAATTCTGATACAGCTGTAGCTATGGAGTTTGACTCTCAAACTAGCCATGATATTTGGGATGAATCTGATTCCATTGATACGGATACGATGGACCAAATTACGGAGCGCTATATCAACGAAGCCTCAAAAGGTGATATGGAAGGGTATGTGAAGAGTCTCATCGATACCTTCCAAAAGACGCGTCGTGCTCTTCCGTGGTATTTCTACCTTAAAAAGCTTATGGGCAAGGTAGCAAGTGGGTACAAAAAAACGACGATGCGTCGCAATCGTCGTCAACCTGAGCGCTTGGAGTTGTCTGGTACCTTGCGTCAACATAAAGCTAATGTATGGGTTGCTCTCGATATGAGTGGTAGTATTACCGATGCAGAGTTTACGAACGCCTTAGAACAAGTACTGCAAATTGTACATGCCTATAACCATCGCATCACCGTTGTAGAATGTGATAATGAGGTGCGCCGTACTTATACGATGGAATCAGTAAAAGATGTAAAGCCTCGCCTTGATGTGCGCGGTGCAACAGCTTTCTCGCCAGTATTTTCTTTAGCCAATCAAAACCGTGTGGATTTATTGGTTTACTTCACGGATGGCAAAGGCGAGGAACGATTACGAGAGGCTCCGAAAGGGTATAAGGTTTTATGGGTTCTTACAGGGGAAAATCCTCAACTATCTCTTCATAATCCGTATGGCATGGTTCGTGAACTAGGTTATGTGGGTGTAGATGAAACACAAGATATAGATGAATTTGTACGTATGTCTAGTCGTAGTGGCTTTTCTATGGCTAACCAAGAGGTTTAGGCTGCTTTATAAAGGTGAGCATTGATATATTTTGGTTTAACCTAGAGATGTGTTTATAAAAGCATATAAAAATGACGCAATTCCTTAGAATTGCGTCATTTCTACGTAGATGTTATTTTTTATTTTAGTTATTGAGCTCGATAGAGGAACCTGGATCGATAATGAGGGCTGTTTGATTATATTTGCCTTCAACTAAGCTTGTAAATACACCTGGTTCACGGTCGATAACAGGCCATGTTTTGTAGTGAATTGGAATGGAGATACGCGCTTTTACATAAGAAGCAGCAAGAGCTGCATCTTCAACGCCCATCGTGAAGTTATCACCAATAGGAAGTAAAGCGTAGTCAATATCTCCAAAGCGATTCAATAATTTCATATCGCTAAAGAGTGCTGTATCACCTGCAAAGTATACAATATCTCCATAGAAATCTACGATACAACCTGCTGCATGACCACCAGGGATACCAGCACCGTGGAAGGCTGGAACTATGCGAACAGAACCGAATTCAAAGTCAAATTTACCGCCTAAATGCATAGCGTGTGTACGACAACCAGCAGCTGCTGCTTTACCTGCTACCTCTGCAGTAGAGATAACGAGCGCATCATTTGTTTTAGCAATGAAATCTGTATCGCCATAGTGGTCATCGTGACCATGGCTGACAAAGATATATTGGCATTTGATATCTTCTTTTTTTGCGATATCCCATGTATTACCTGTTAAGAATGGGTCGAAAATCATGGACACATCACCGCGTGTTAGCATAAAGCAAGCATGACCGAAATAAGTTAGTTTTGTTTTCATAGGAACACTTCCTTCCTTATACATATAAATCTTAATTCTATTGTATAATATAACTAATGAAAATAAAACTATTGATGATAATTTATGCATAATTAGTAAGGATATAGTATGGATTTAACACATTTTGATCAAGATGGTAATGCTTGGATGGTGGACGTATCCGATAAGGATATCACATCCCGCACAGCCATCGCAGAAGGATTCATAGCAATCAATGATGTAATTTATGAGCGCATTGCTGGAGGTACTATAAAAAAGGGCGATGTCCTTAGTGTTGCGCAACTAGCTGCTATTATGGGGGCTAAGCAAACGAGCAATCTCATTCCTCTTTGTCATCCATTAGCGCTCACAAAGGTTGAGGTTCACTGCTCTTTAGTAGATGGTGAAAGCCCTGCTTGCACTGATGAAAATCATAACAAGGCCGTCAAGGTACGTGCCATCGTTAAGACTACTGGAAAAACGGGCGTTGAAATGGAGGCCCTTACAGCTGTACAAGTGGGCTTGCTCACCGTATACGATATGTGTAAGGCCATTGATAAAGGCATGATTATGGGACCTACATACCTCGTAGAAAAAGAAGGCGGGAAAAGTGGACATTTTGTGCGTTCCTTTGTAGAATAATATAGATATAAAGAATAGGGGAACGAAAATGGAAATAGTACTTTATGAGCCAGAAATCCCTGGCAATACAGGAAATATAGCGCGTTTATGCGCAGCTAATCACATGACCCTACATCTTATCAAACCACTTGGTTTTTCTATCGACGATAAGCACGTGAAACGAGCTGGTCTCGATTATTGGCATTTGGTAGATGTACAGGTACATGAAAATATTCAAGAGTTGTATGCGAAATATCCTGATCGCAGATATTTCTACGCTACTACAAAAGCAAAGCATACCCACTCCGAGGTAAAGTATGAAATCGGAGATATGCTCGTATTCGGTCCTGAATCAAGAGGCTTGCCTGAAAGCTTATTAGAAGGTGTTGAAGAAACATGTATTCGCATACCAATGGTAGATGAGGCGCGTTCTCTAAACTTATCTAACGCAGTAGCCATTATTGCGTATGAAGCTATGCGCCAACTTGATTATCCAGATCTCAAGGCCGAAGGCAATTGGATTCAACCTAAATAAATATACTTTCACCATTGAGAGATATACAATAAATATGTGTTAGAAATCCTACCCAATCTACATGACAGGTAGTATTTCGACAGGTGTTGTTAGAGGAGGATATTATGAACTACGATAAAGCTCATGATTTAGCTCACGCTATGCGTGAATCCGAAGAGTACAAAGAGTTAATGGCTGCTCAAGAAGCTTTGAAAGCTGATGCAGTAGCAGCGGCTTTGGTGCGCACATTTATGGCACAACAAATGCAATGGGAATACGCAAAGTTGTCTGGTGCACCAGAAGCTGATGAATTGCAAAAGAAACAAGAGGAAATGATGCCTCAAATTCAAGAAAATGCTGCAGCGGCTGCTTATTTACAAGCACAAATGCGTTGGAGCCAAATCTCTAATGATATTTATAAAATCATTAGCGAACCAATCACTGAGGGGATGAAAGTGTTAGATCATGGCGAACAACAACCACAACATTGAGGCATTAAAAACTGCCTTATTAAAAGAATTACCAAGTACACGTGTACGAGAGCAGGAGTTGCTTTGCAATCATACGACATTTAAAATCGGTGGTCCTGCTGATTTATTTATTGAACCTACTACAATGGCTGAGTTGAGCTTCACACTTCGCACCATTCATGAACTTAAAGTGCCTGTAACTGTTATCGGTTGCGGGTCCAATATTTTGGTGAAAGACGGTGGCATCCGCGGCGCTGTTGTATCGGTTCGTCATATGACCCAAATCATGGATTGCAATGATAATGTATTATGCATTGGTTCTGGGTATATGTTAAAAGATGCGTCTGAATTTGCCTGGGAAAATGGTCTCTCTGGTCTTGAGTTTGCCATTGGTATTCCAGGAACATTGGGCGGTGCTGTATTTATGAATGCAGGTGCTTATGACGGGGAAATGAGCCATGTAGTCACATCAGTACTAGCTGTAGATTTCGAGGGGAATATCAAGGAATATGATGCATCTCATTTAGATTTCGCATATCGTCATAGTGTATTCCACGATAATCATGAGGTTATTGGTGAAGTCGTTATGACCCTTAAACCAGGCGACAAGGATGCTATCAAGGCTCGCATGGATGAGCTCACAGAAAAGCGCGAATCTAAACAACCTTTAGAGTATGCTAGTGCAGGTTCAACCTTTAAGCGACCGCCAGGGTATTTTGCAGGTACTTTGATTGAACAAACAGGTCTTAAAGGGTTATCTGTTGGTGACGCACAAGTATCTCATAAGCATGCTGGTTTTGTTATTAACACTGGCAATGCTAAAGCTAAAGATGTACTTGATCTTATTAAAGAAGTACAAAAACGCGTGTATGATCAACATGGTGTACATCTAGAACCAGAAGTACGTATGATTGGTGAAGATTAATACAAACTAAATATTAATACAAGATTTCTTATGTGACGTTCCTCTTATCTTATTTGAGGCAAGGTATCATAAGAAATCTTTTTTAATACCATATGCTTATGTAGCTAATTTGGCCTTAAGATGACTCAAAAGTATAATCAAATGTAGAAATTGCAATGATTAGAAATCCTATACTTCTTTGACTTTTTTCTATAGACTACGTTATAATTAAGTGTTGCCAATTTTGGGAATATACCTACATAGCTACTTTCACAAGCGCTATGTGATATAGAATATACTGAAAGAATTAAAGGGAGGATCTTATGATTCGCGAAAATCTTCGTAATGTAGCGATTATCGCCCACGTTGACCATGGTAAAACTACTTTGGTGGACGCGTTATTAAAACAAAGCCATGTGTTCCGTGAAAATGAAAAAGTAGCAGAACGCGTAATGGACTCCAACGACTTGGAACGTGAACGCGGTATTACTATTTTGTCTAAAAACACTGCTGTTATGCATGATGGCATTAAAATCAACATCGTTGATACTCCAGGCCATGCTGACTTCGGCGGCGAAGTAGAACGTGTACTTAACATGGTTGACGGCGTATTGCTTCTCGTAGATGCTTACGAAGGTCCAATGCCTCAAACTAAATACGTTTTGCGTAAAGCTTTAGAACAAAAGTTGAAACCAATCGTTGTTATCAACAAAATTGACCGTCCTGACCAACGCGTTAAAGAGGTTGAAGATGAAGTACTTGAATTGTTCATGGAACTTGAAGCTGATGATGACCAACTAGATTTCCCTGTAGTATACGCATCTGCTCGTGCTGGTGTGGCTAAAACTAACTGGGATGACGAAGCTGTAAATATGGAACCATTGTTTGAAACATTGATCGAAGAAATTCCTGCACCACAAGGTGATTTGGAAGGTCCTCTTCAATTCATGGTTACTACACTTGATTACGATAACTTCATCGGTAAAATCGCAGTAGGCCGTATCGTTCGCGGTAAAATGAAACCTAACCAACAAGTAGCTATCATGACTGGTGAAAGCACTCGTAAAGCGAAAATCGGTCGTGTATATACATACAATGGCTTGAACCGTGTTGAAACTGACGAAGCTGAAATGGGTGATATCATTGCGTTCGCTGGTATCGACGATATCAATATCGGCGAAACTGTAGCAGATGCTGAAAATCCTGAAGCATTACCATCCATCTCCATCGACGAACCAACATTGTCCATGGTATTCTCCGTAAACAACTCTCCATTCGCTGGCCGCGAAGGTGAATTCGTTACATCCCGTCACTTACGTGATCGTTTGTTCCGCGAAGTAGAAACTAACGTTTCTATGAAGGTAGAAGAAACTGATTCTGCAGATGCTTTCAAAGTATCTGGCCGTGGCGAATTGCATTTGGCTGTATTAATTGAAACTATGCGTCGTGAAGGCTATGAATTACAAGTAGGTAAACCTCGCGTAATTTTCAAAACTATTAACGACAAATTGTGCGAACCATTAGAAGCATTGACTATCGACGTACCTCAAGAATTCATGGGTACTGTAATGGAAAATCTTGGTCAACGTAAAGCTGAATTGACTAACATGGTTGAGTTAGCTGGTTACCTTCGCATGGAATTCGTAATTCCTGCACGTGGTTTGATCGGTTTCCGTGCACAATTCTTAACAGCTACAAAAGGTAATGGTATTATGAACCATGTATTCCATGGTTATGCACCATACAAAGGCGAAATTCCTTCCCGTACACGCGGTGCCTTGGTAGCATTTGAAAATGGCGAAACTACTCCATATGGCTTGAACTCTGTTCAAGATCGCGGTACATTGTT
Organism: Veillonella dispar; assembly: GCF_900637515.1. Classification (NCBI taxonomy): domain Bacteria; kingdom Bacillati; phylum Bacillota; class Negativicutes; order Veillonellales; family Veillonellaceae; genus Veillonella; species Veillonella dispar. Next base: position 551,160 of record NZ_LR134375.1, read on the forward strand.
CGTTGGTCCTAACCAAGACGTGTACGCAGGCCAAGTTATTGGTGAAAACACTCGTGAACTTGATATGGATGTTAACCCATGTAAGAAAAAACACGTTACTAACATGCGTTCTAGCTCCTCTGATGAAGCAGTTCGCTTGACTCCACCTCGTATCTTCTCCTTGGAACAAGCTCTTGAGTGGATTAACGATGACGAACTCGTTGAAGTAACACCTGAAAGTATTCGTATGCGTAAAACAATCCTTGATCGTAACGCACGTGCGAAAGCTGCTAAAAACAAAAAATAATATCCTTAGTGATATAAAACGACGCTCCTATGGGGGCGTCTTTTTTGTTGTCGAAATTATAAAATTTTTATAACATATTCCTATATATTATATCCTTATGAAAAGTTGATGATAATTTTATCATTAATGCTAGATTCGTATACAAATGGTTGTATATACTAACTCTGCATATTAACTAAGTTATAGGGGTATTGGTATATACGAAACGTATGGAAGGCTGTATAATAATATCAAGTTTGTTGAAACAAGTTATTGATTATGGAGGTTCTTATGAATAAGAAAATTCTAGCTTCTTTATTTGCTGTAGGTTTAGCTGCAGGCTGTGTATGCTCTTCTGTTGATGCACATGGTGTGTTCTTCGCTAACCGTACAGATGAAAAAGTACTTGTATTAGGTGAGGGTCCTGTAGATAATGCTTATAGTGCAGATATGGTAAAAAATATTACTGCATATGATGTACAAGGCAAACAAATTCCAGTACAAGTTGTGAAGCATGAAAAAAATATAGCTATTGTTCCACCAGCAGATCTTGGTGTAACTGTAACTAATTTCGATTATGGCTACTGGACTAAGACTAAAGATGGTAAAACAATTCATAAACCAATCACCGAAGTTCCTGGTGCGGTTAAGAGTACACATGCTATCAAATATGATGTTCATTACTGGAATGCACAAGCAAAACCATTTGTAGATAAGAATGCATTTATTCAAATTGTACCTTCTGTTAATCCATTGACATTAAGAAAAGGTGATACCTATGAAATCCAAGTGTTTAAAGATGGTAAACCATATGCGAATGCACCTCTTATCAAAGATTTAGTAAATGATTTAACTGGTGAAGCTAAAGCCGATGAAAATGGTAAAGCTACTGTAGCTGTTACAGCAGATGGCTTAAATGTAGTAGGTGTTGAAGTTGCATTCCCTACACAAACTAAAGGGGAACAAAATAAATACTTTAGTGCATTGTCCTTCCTTATTTCTCCTGAAGAATAATAATTAGTAATTTTAGTACTTACCGAGTGTGTGAGTTAATAGAAGACCTCCTTAGTTGGACTAAGGGGGTCTTTTTATATTTTGAGCAAATAAAAATGTAAATGTGTTCTGTGAGGACGCTTACCTACAAGGTAAGTAAAAGGAGAGATTATTATGAAGTTACATCGCCATTTATCCGCTGTGATGGCTGCTTTAGTTTTAACTGGTATATCTTATTCTGCGATAGCAACAGAAATTACTGTAACAAGCGATAAAGCAGAGGAGTTGCTGGGTTTAACAATGGGGTCACCAGTACAAACGCAACCTGAGGTTAAACACATAGAGGATACATTAACAGTTAATGTACATGGTAAAAGTTTAACAGAGGCTGGTAAAAGTAAGAATGTTACAGGTATTTATAATGGCTTTGGTTCACAACTAACGGTAGATAAAGACCTTATTGTACGATTAAAGAATGATGCACCAGCATCGAAGCGAGAATTAGGTCATTATTATATGAGTGCAGTCTATGCTGGTTATGGCGGTAAGGTACCACGTCTAAGTAAAGATAACCCTGATCGAGACTATGGTGATACTAATATTCATGTGAAAGGTAATGTAGATATCGATGCTATCGGCTCTGGTTTACAAGTCAATCAACGAGGTCATATCCTTGTTGATGGAGGCGGTAAGATTATCACTCATCCTGTAGAAACATCTGATACCTATTCTGTAGTAGCAGAAGAAGGGGATGTATATGTTAATGCAGGCGCTGATGGCAAACATCCAGGCACTCATGACTTGGTTGTTGTTGGTAATGTAGGCTTAATCGATAAGGACTATGGTCGCGATCCAAACCATAATGAAGAACCGACGAATGTAGGTTTAGCTTTCACAACACCAAATTCTAGCCTCACAGGTGCTGTATTAAATGAATATGCTGAAAGCAATAAAAATCCTCATAATTCTGGTGCAGATATTTACTTACAAAATGGTGCTACTTGGAATAATGAGTGGATTGGTATAGAGCGCCCTACACCTAAAAAAGAACGTCCATCAGGGGATAATGCAGCATACCTATACAAGGGCAGTAAGGTTCGTAATTTTGTAGGTGGTGTTAACCCAACTGCAGTAGGTAACATTCATCCTATCGATGCGCGGCCTATAACAATTCAGAACTATAGCGGTTATGTGAATACTATTTATAAATCTGGTGTGCCGGCTAGTGATACAGGAAAAGGGCAAATCATCGTTGAACATGCGGCGGATAATAGCCATATTACAATGCAAGGCGACCATTCCGGTAATACCATCGACGATGCAAGCTACAAAAAGGATATTCAAGCATTAGCTGAGAAATTACAATACACAGGCAATGATAAGAAGCTTAGCACAACAGTTCAAATTAATGAAGGTGTTACTACACCTGGTGCTGTAGCAGACCTAGGGGCAGATCATTTTGATTCTCAAGGTCATCTCGTTGTAGATGATACAACAAAAGTTGTTCGTGCTAGTGAATCATCGCTCGTAGGTGGCACAAAATCTGCCCTTACTTCAACAGTTATGGCGTGGAAAAATAATACTAATAATTTACAACGTCGTTTAGGTGACCTTCGTCTAGCTAATACAGATAAAGGAGTATGGGCTAAATATATAGGTGGTAAATCTAAGATTACAGATGGTGCTGATGCACATATGACATACAATGGCGTACAAGTTGGTTACGACCATAAGGCAACTAATGGTTGGATTTTTGGTGGTGCTATTGATTACAGCACATCTAGCAACTCTTATGCCAACGGCAGTGGCGACGGTAAGCTTGGCGGTATAGCCTTATATGGTACAAAACAACATGAGGATGGTCGGTATATAGATATCATCGCTCGTGGGAATAGATTATCCAACGACTATAGCCTTAACTCAATTAGTGGCCAACGTTTGAATGGTAACTACCATACATTTGGTACATCCTTGAGTGCTGAATATGGCAAACGTATTAAAAAACAAAATGGTTTCTATATCGACCCTAGTGTAGAATTTATTCTAGGGCGTTTAAATGGTGTATCCTATGATGCAACTATTGCAGGCGGCGGATCCATGCATGTGAAATCTGATGCTGTAAACTCTGCGGTAGGTAGACTTGGTATTGGTATTGGTAAAGAAACAGAAAAATCTAATATCTTTGCAAAACTAGCACTAGCTCATGAATTCTCTGGTAAGGTAAATACTACATATTCTGCACCAGGTAATCCAACAGTACAAACAACTGTAGATTTAAAGGATACATGGCTTGATGCGGAAATCGGCGGTTCTTGGAGCGTTCGTCCTAGTACATATCTATATGGTACATTCACTAAAAACTTTGGTGCTACTATAGATAATACATGGCGTATCGATGCAGGCGTTAGACATAACTTTTAATTAAATATATGAAAACTCTGTAGTAGCTTGAATTGAGTTGCTACAGAGTTTTTTTGTAAAAGTGTTTATGTGAATTATTCTTTATCGGCAAATAGACAATATTAACTGGCTTGCTGTGATAGGCAGACTTTAACAATTTTGTATTTCTATGATAGTATATAGAGGCTAGTTAATATGTAACTTCTTAAGTAAGAGTTAGGAGGATATAATATGAAAGTTTTAATCGTAAATGGTAGTAGTCATGTGAATGGCACAACAATGCAAGCTATAAAAGAAGTACAAAAGGTCTTTACTGAGGCAAATGTAGATACTGAAGTCATTCAACTTGGTAATAAGCCGATTCGAGATTGTATTCAATGCGGTTATTGTTTTGAACATGGTGAATGTGTATTTAAGGATGATGATGTAAATGCCTTTGTAGAAAAAGCGAAGGATGCAGATGGCTTTATCTTTGCAACACCTGTATATTATGCACATCCGAGTGGACGTATTTTATCCTTTTTAGATCGCGTATTCTTTAGTGCAGAAAGTGTAAAGCCAAATCCATTTGCCTTTAAACCAGGTGCATCTATCGCCGTAGCTCGTCGCGGTGGTACAACGGCTTCCTTTGATGTACTTAATAAATACTTTGGTATTTCTCAAATGCCAATTGCAGGCTCTACATATTGGAATATTAGCCATGGTCTAGTAGCCGAAGATGCTAAGCAAGATGAAGAAGGTATGCAAACAATGCGCAACTTGGCTAGAAATATGGTTTGGATGATGCGTAGCTTTGCTGTAGCTAAGGAACAAGGTGTACCATATCCAGATACAGAGAAAAACGTATCTACGAACTTTGTACGTTAATACCTTAGCGCTTGGTTAGGTACTATAGGAGTTATGATGGTTAAAATTTTATTCATTTGTCATGGTAATATTTGTCGTTCAACGATGGCTGAGTTTTATATGAGGCATATCGTTGCGAAAGCTGGACTTAGCGATTCTATTTACGTTGAGTCTGCCGCCACATCTCGTGAGGAGATAGGAAACGACACCCATTATGGGACTAAGCAAAAACTAGATGAAATGGGTATTCCTTATACTCGTCGTAAGGCTCGTCAAGTAACTGTTGATGACTATCACAACTTCGATTACCTCATTATTATGGATGAAAATAATGGACGTAATTTAAAACGAATTATTGGTGATGATTTAGATTCTAAGGTATTCAAGGCCATGTCTTTTGTTGGTGAAAGCCGAGATGTAAAGGATCCTTGGTATACGGGAAATTTTGATGAAACCTATGATGATGTCAGTCGTAGCTGTGATGCTCTATTAGCGTTGATTAAAGAAAAAATATAAATATAAAGACCTTACTATTAGATGATGTAGCAATAGTGATTGAGTTTAACTATAGTTATTCCAATCTTGAATTGATTTAATAGTAAGGTCTTTTCTATATACAGACTATCTTGCTTTATACTTTATACTATCGAACCATAACGTAATATGGTATAATTTTTAGGTATTCATGCGCCTATAGCTCAGGGGATAGAGCGCCGGTCTCCGGAACCGGGTGCGCAGGTTCGATTCCTGCTAGGCGCACCAAATAAAAGGCTTCTCGAAATTTCGAGAAGCCTTTTTATGTGTCTTTATTCTTTAGGTTGATGTATAGTTCAGAAAATTATATGTTAGCATCTATATTTAGTACAACGAATTCCTCGTGCTTGAAATTCATTCATCAGTAAGTCTATTGATTTATCAATGATTTCTTCATTAGTTATATATACCATCTTTTTGTAATAGACAGTACCATCAAATTCTATCCAACGGCTTGTTTTACCATTTAGTTTACAAATTTGCATTCTGCCGGCCCAGCTACCCATACTACGGAATTGTTTTCCTTTAGAAAAACGTACCTCACGAATATCGCTAAATTTAAATGTTCTTCTTACTAAGCCAATGCCTATAGAGACTTGATCATCCTTAAAGTAAAGAAGTTTATAACGCTCTCCAGGAGGCATAGATCTGATTATAGATAAGTTATAAGTAGCAAAAACTACAGCAATAGCGATCAATAGAAACATAAGGATTATCATATATTTTCCCATACTTTCAAAGCCTCCTTTTCTTTATTATAATAAATATAAATAATATATGAAACAGCTATATTAACTCTAGTAATAGGAGAGAAACGAATGGAAATACATGCACGAACTACTAAATGGAGTAAGGGTGTATATGTTGATTCCCACCATTGCTGTGTTTTTCGGGATTAAAAAGCCTTTACTCAAGAGGGAAACAAGAAAATTGTTAGAGAAGAAATTAGGGTCTACGTGAAGCTTTCATTACTGGATCTGAACAGCTACGAAGTAATGAGCATATTGTTGATATAAATGATTTAGAAAACCTCTACTCCAATGAGTGGAGGTTTTTTTATGGTGATATATAGGGGATGTGGTACAGCTAAAAGCTCCATATAGGATTTTATATTTGATAGTATTGAAATAGCGTGTAAATGTGATTTGAGTAACACATTTTATTTTGAGAATGATGTACAATAAAAATGTCCTTATGAAAATCTGAACATCCTAGCTGGAACACTAGGCATATAGGACGTGATGAATAACATATAAATTATCTAATTAAGATTAATAAAGTACTAAATTGTATCATTGAATAGTTTTGATGTAGTGATACAGAGGAGATAGAATGACAAATAGAATACAAGAACTCACCGTCGACGAAACTTGGCGTAATGAGCAAGATGCGTGGAATAATCGATCTAATTACTTTGTAGAAATGCACAATCGGGACGATCGTAAGGCGCAGGTTACAGAGTTTTTATCCTTCTTGAAGGATGAAAATCTTTTGCCCCCTAAAGACGGTTGTACCCTTGATATTGGCTGTGGTGTATGTGACTATGCATTAGGATTGGCTCGTGAAGGCTATAAGGCAACAGGTATAGATTTATCTGATGGTATGATTCGTGGTGCTAAACAATTAGCAGAGGCAGAAGGTTTAGATCTTAGCTTGTATATTGCACCGTGGTCTGATGAAACTCGCCGTGAACTAAAATGGGATAAAACCTTTGATTTAACATATAGTATTTTTTGCCCTATCATGTTTGATGTAGAAAACATTCGCGCCATGCATGAATCAAGTAAGGACAAATGCTTGTGGATCGCTTTTAGTGAACGCAGTGATGAAACGGTAGATATGTTATCTGAACATTTCTTTGGTCGCGATTCATTTCCTTGGGATGGTAAGATGAAAGCATGTTTAGATGTTATCCATGAAATAGGACATAATGTAAAAGTGACTTATAAAACAGTGCCTGAAACAGAGGTTATGAGCCTTGATAAAGCGGTTAATTACTTTGCTATGCGACTTCATAATAATACATGGGGCGATATAGAAGATATGAAAGTAGAAATTAGGAATCTCATTGAACCATTAGCCATTAATGGAGAAATCCATAATAAAACAGTTGATAAAGTGGCATGGGTATCATGGTCTGTGAAATAGGAGGGTAGTATGACAGTTGATGAAAAACGTAAGTTAGAACTAAAAACTATGTACCAAATTATTGGCATCTATTGTCATAATAAGCACCATACTCCTAAGGGGCAGCTATGTGAGGCTTGCGAGCAGGTTTGGGAATATGCGGAGCATCGCATTGATGCATGTCCTCATATGGAAAGTAAAACATTCTGTAGTGTATGTAAAACCCATTGCTATGCACCTAATTATCGTGAAAAAATCCGTGAAATTATGCGTTATGGTGGACCAAGGATGTTACTGGTATCGCCGATCCAAGTCATTAGACATATGTATCTTGAATGGAAAGACAAAAAAAGAGGCTAGCCATGCTAGTCTCTTTTTAATGGTTTTATCACGTTTTCATGTAATAATCTTATGCGATTGCTTTGTCCAATACAGCTTTGATTAATGCTTTTGTTTGGTCATAGCTTTCACCAGGTTGAGCCTCATATTGTTTGTCGAGGTCGAACCATAAGTTTGGATAGTACTCATAAGGGTGAGTTTTGAAGAGCTCATGAGCGTCTTGATCTTCAACCCAGTTGATATGAATGTCTGCATATGCAGGGTTTTCTGCAACAAGTTCATCGATAGCACGGAATGCATTTGCACAATAAGGGCAACCGTTTAAGTGGAAACCTAAGATTTCTTTCATGGTTTTACAGTCCTTTCCAGACAAAATTAATATATATTTCTATAATTTGAGATTTATTACATACTCATGTACCACAACATGTGGTACACTACTGAGTATAACACATCTATATAAGATATTCAATTTTTTGGATATATCGAATGAGAATATTGAGAATGCGATATGCATTTTTTACATAGTTAAGGAGGCACCTATGATTTCAGGCGCAGCATATGTGGTGAAGGCCCTTCAAGAGGAGCAGGTAGATATACTATTCAACTATCCTGGGGCAGCAACCATTGATATCATGGATGAATTATATAAACAAGATAAGGTAAAAGTAATTTTGCCACGTCATGAGCAAGCATTGGCTCATGCAGCAGATGGTTATGCTCGCAGTACAGGTAAAGTAGGGGTGTGCATGGTAACCTCTGGACCAGGTGCGACAAACCTTGTGACAGGTATTGCTACAGCATACGCTGATAGTGTTCCTCTTGTTTGTATTACAGGTCAAGTAGACTTAGGCCTCATGGGCAATGACGCATTCCAAGAGGTGGATACGGTTGGTATTGTGCGCAATATCTGTAAATATGCTGTTACCGTTCGTGATCGTAAAGAGCTAGGGCGTATTTTGAAAGAAGCCTTTTATATTGCCCGTACTGGTCGTCCTGGTCCTGTAGTGGTGGATGTTCCTAAAAACATTCAAAAGGCTATGGGCTCTGATGAGTATCCTACAGAGGTTAATATTCGTGGCTATAAACCAAATACAACAGTTCACGTAGGACAAGTAAAAAAAGCATGCTCTATTATCAGCAAGGCTAAACGACCACTATTCTTATTAGGTGGTGGCGTTAGCATTAGTGGTGCTAACGACCTCATGATGAAGCTAGTAGAAAAAACAGGCATTCCTGCTGTAACTACATTGATGGGGAAAGGTGCTATCGATAGTCGACATCCTTTATATCTCGGCAATATTGGTATTCATGGTGGCTATGCACCGAATGTGGCACTCACTGATTGTGATGTAATGATTTCTATTGGTACACGCTTTAACGACCGTATTACAGGCAAATTAAGCACCTTTGCACAAAATTGTAAGATTATCCATATTGATGTGGATGCAGCATCTATTTCTAAAAATATTAAGGTAGATATTCCAATCGTAGCAGATGCTAAATTAGCTATTGAAAAATTATTGGAATATATTGAACCTCATGATCTTGGTGAATGGCCTGCGCAATTACAACAACTTAAGGCTGAGCGCCCTGTTACACAAGCTGGTGAAGAGGGCTTAACACCTCAAATTGTTATTGATTATATTAATAACCACTATGCACGACCTATTGTTGCTACTGATGTAGGACAAAATCAATTATGGACCACACAATTCCTTGAAATTAAAGGACAACACCAAATGTTGACATCTGGCGGCCTTGGCACGATGGGCTATGGGTTCCCAGCGGCGTTAGGGGCTCAAATTGGCAACCCTGATAAACGAGTGTTTGCTATCTGTGGTGATGGTGGCGTACAAATGAATATCCAAGAATTTGCCACAGCTATGCATTACCGTTTACCTGTAATGCTCATCATTTTGAATAATGGCTTCCTTGGTAATGTACGCCAATGGCAACAATTGTTCTACGACAAACGATATGCTTGTACTAATTTGTTGATGGATGAAAGCTCTATTGTGACACGTGATATGATCGATAATGATGAGTTTGAATACGTTCCAAACTTTGTACAATTGGCAGAAGCTTATGGTGCAAAGGCAATGCGCATTACTAAGGTAGAGGATATCGAAAAAGGCTTCCAATTGGCAGATACTTTCAAAGATGGACCAACCTTACTTGAATTTATCATTCCTACAGAACTTAATGTTTTGCCAATGGTACCAGCGGGCAAGTCTTTAAGCGATATGTTATTAAAGGATAAAAAATAGGAGGGGCTATGGAATTACATATGGAAAAACGCTGTATTTCAGCGTATGTAGAGAACCAAATCGGCGTATTGGCTAAAATTTCAGGCCTCTTCGCAGGTAAAAATTATAACCTTGATACATTGACTGTAGGAGAGACAGAAGATCATACCATGTCTCGTATGACCATTGAGCTCACTTGCGATGATTTGACATACGAACAAATTATTAAACAGCTTAATCGCAGTGTAGAGGTGATTAAGGTTATCGACTTTACAGATATGCGGATTACAAAAAAAGAACTATTGTTTATTAAGGTGAACAGCTGCAAAGAAGCAGATAAACAAGAAATCTTCCGCATTGCTCAAACCTTTGACTTGTTGGTAGTCGATTATAACCGCAAATCTGTTCTCGTACAATGTGTAAAAACAGTATCTAAAAATAACGACATGATTGCTCTATTTAAAGATATGTTCGTTAATCGCATTGAAGTTGTACGCGGTGGTAGCGTAGCTATCGAAGCACTATCTACACCTGATAGATAAGTCTTAACTTAATTATTCTAAATCTATTTCTGGAGGATAATGATCTAAAACTGGTAGTGATTTAGAATGGGTACAACTGAATATGATATAATATTTATATCGACCATTATTGATATAGAGACCTTGGTTGTATGCCAAGGTCTTTTTATATAGGAGGTACTATGAGTTTATTAGATGATATTTTAGCCCATAATAGAGAATATGTAGAAGATCAAAATACAGGTTATGTAGAAACAGATACTAAATGCAGTAAGATGCCTAGTCGTGAAATGGCAATCGTTACATGCATGGATACACGTCTTGTTAATTTCTTAGAAGATTCCATGGATATTGGACGCGGTGAAGCGAAAATCGTAAAGACTGCAGGGAACTGTATTACAGGTCCCTTTGATGGCGTTGTACGTAGCTTACTTGTATGTATCTATGAGCTAGGAGTTAACGAAATCTTTATCATTGGTCATCACGAATGTGGTATGGCAAAAACTACAGCAAAAGATCTAACCGAAAAAATGTTGGCTCGTGGTATTGCACCAGAAGCGATTCATATGGTCCGTAAAGAAATGGAACACTGGGCAGATGGATTTACACACCCTGCTGAAAATGTAGAAGACACTGTAGACGAATTGCGTATGAATCCTTTGATTCCGAAAGACGTACCTATTCACGGTCTTATCTTCCATCCTAGAACAGGTGAAATTGAAGTCATCGTTAATGGCTATACACAAATGAAACAATATTACGAAAAATAGTAGGTAAATACTTTAAAAGAGGTATTGTGAATTGAGCAATATAGATAGATTAGATACATTTGAGGTAGCGTGTAAACATTTTCTGGGAGATTTTTCAAATTTTAAAAATCTCATTTCTACCCAAGTTCAATCGTTAAATGGTTTAGAATGGTCTTTTGATAAAGGTTCTACTAAGGTTTGTAGTGCTGACGAAAAGGGCTTAAAAAAACGATGCAAAGTTGGCATAACATATAGACTACAGGTTGAATTATCTCAAGTTGATACGGAAATTATTTGGTCAGAATTTAGCCGATTTTGGGGTGCCACTACTTTAAATCAGATTGAAAGAGTATACAGTAATGAAGAATTAGGGCGCTATCAATTTATAGCTAATAATTCTATAGGCGATGAGCTTACATGTAATATCTATTTACCTAATGAGTGGAATATACCGCAATTAAATATGTTGGGTTTTGTTTCCGCTAGATATAGAAAAGTAGATGTTGAAGAAGTATAGCAAAATCTTATTTGACTTAAAGCTCAGTGTAAGTTTTATAATGTGTTCATATTAGTACTTAATACATATTTACATAAAGGAACTATATGAATAAAAGTAAATTATTAAAAACAATTATAGCTATTGCAGCATTGGTTGTATTAGTCATAGTTGGCTATGTATATAAAGATGCTATACAGAGTCGTATAGCTCGAACAGCAGCTGTTGTGAGTGGTCAAGAGATAAAGCCGCTCCTTGATTCGGAAAGCCGTTACATTCGACAAATTGTAGCTCAAGATAATAGCACAAGCCGTACTATTATGTGGCAGTCTGATAACAGTGAATCTGATGCCATCATAGAATATCGCCAAGATGGGACCGATACTATACAAACCATAAATGCTACAGATAAAGTTTTTACTGATGATGGCAGTACTACCTATATCCATGAGGCCACATTGACAGGGTTAACACCTAAAACAAAGTATGAGTATCGTGTTGGGTATGGCAGTGATCGCCGTAGTGATTGGTACTCCCTGGAAACGGCTGGCGCTAGTGTTTATGATGTGCTCATATATCCAGACTCTCAGTCGGGGGATTATTCTCAATGGGAAGAGATTGTTAAGGATTCTGCACATCGCAATCCAAGGACAGCCCTGTATATTAGTATGGGGGACCTTGTAGATAATGGGGAACAAGACTATCAATGGCGCACTTGGTTAAATTCCATTAGACCGTTGAGTGCTAATGTGCCGTTAGCAACGACCTTAGGCAATCACGAGATGTATACATTAGATTGGAAAATGCGCGAGCCTTATGCGTATTTGAATTACTTCGCAGTACCGCCTAATGGGAATGAAATTTTTAATCGTCGTTATTATTCCTATGACTTCGGTGATGTTCATTATGTTGTATTAGATACGCAACTTTATGAAAGCAATCATGAAGATAATCATGATACACATCATCCAGATCTTTATGATGTACAGATTCAATGGTTACGCCAAGATTTAGCAGCAAATATTAAAAAGTGGACCGTAGTTCTCATGCATCGGGATCCATTCCAATATGCCTTTGACCGCCCTGGCGCAAGTCGTGATGTAGGATTCAACGAAGAGGGCGTATTGTTTATGCCTATCTTTGATGAGTTTAATGTAGATTTAGTGTTGTCAGCTCATTTACATTCTTATCGTAATAGAGGGCATGTACGTAACTTTGATCGAGATGCTTCGGGACCATTATATATTCTGACTGGTATTGCCGGAGATGCTCGTCGTCCTAAGTGGAAAGAACATCCTTTAGATGTATATGTGGCACCAGATCGAGATAAGAATAACTATATGACGATGACTGTTACACCGAATAAATTAATAGTAAAAGCTTTCTTATCAGACGGTACACAGCTAGATGAGTCGGTTATAGAGAAATAGAAGCACAAGAATATAAGAATATATAAGCAAAAGACACCTTCCTTGGAAGGTGTCTTTTTTGTGTGTTTATACAAATAGTTTTCTCTCATTTATAGTTTAAATAGGTAAACATATAAATGATAATTATATATTTATTAGATATTTTATATGCTAAATTAAGTTCATGTAAATTACAGTTCTAAGGACTATGATAAAAATTAATTCATAGCATAACAAATAAAAATACAGAAAATTTGTATAAAACTTGAATAAAACGACTGATAGTATTATAATACGTACATAAGTTATAAAAATACGCTAATAATGTATAAAATATACATATAGTGTATAAAGGAGATAGAGTAATGAATACATTACAAGATTTGATCAAGAAATATGCCGCACAATATAAAGAACAAGTTGTAGAATGGCGTCGACATATTCATAGTCATCCAGAGTTATCTGGTGAAGAGCAAAATACGTCTTTATTTATTCAAAAGGTTCTCAACGAACTAGGGATTCCTTTTGTAAATGATATTTCTGATTATGCGGTAATCGGCAAGATCGAAGGAGCTCATACAGGTCCTGTTATTGCATTGCGTGCCGATATAGATGCATTACCCATTCATGAGGAAACAGGTTTACCATTTGCCTCCCAAAATAAAGGTGTTATGCACGCTTGTGGACACGATAGCCACATAGCGATTTTGCTTGGTGCAGCAGCCATTTTACAGTCTATTAAAGACCAATTGCATGGCACCGTAAAGCTCGTATTCCAGCCTTCCGAAGAGGAAGCATTATTCCCAGGTGCACAAGGTATTGTAGATAGCGGCATTCTTGATGATGTAGATGAAATATATGGCCTTCATGTATGGCCACAATTACCGGTTGGTACGGTAGGTCTAAAAAAAGGTAATTTGATGGCTGCATCGGATCACTTCCTCGTCCATATTAAAGGGAAATCGACCCATGGAGCGGAGCCTCATAATGGGGTAGATGCCATCGTAGCAGCCGCAAACTGGATTGTAAACGTAGAATCTATTGTGGCTCGTGAAACGAATCCAATGGAAAATCTAGTATGTACCATCGGTGTTATCAAGGGGGGCGACAGATACAATGTAGGCTGTGGCGATGTATATCTAGAAGGTACTTGTCGTACTTATGAACCAGCAAAACGGGATTATATAGAACGACGTCTTGGTGAAAGTTTACAAGCTCTCGATATGTTATTAAAAACAGAGAGTACCTTAGATTATAAACGTGGTCATGGTGCTACTATCAATGATCCGGATGCCATCGATTATGCCACATCTATTGTAGAGAAATATCTTGGGAAAGAAGCTGTAGTACATCCTGAATTTCCGTCCATGGCAGCAGAGGACTTCTCCGCGTATCTTCATAAAATAAAAGGTGCTTTCCTTTGGTTAGGTACTGGATTTGAAGGTAATCCGGCCTTGCATAATGAGGCTTTCACCATTGATGAAAGCATCCTAGAACCTGGTATAACAATGATGTCTGCCATTGCCGCCGAATTTTTACAAGAAAAGTAGTTAAATAAGTAGTTTGAAATAAGAGGTTATCATGAAGAGTTTACAATATACATCATTTAAAACAATGCTTCAATACACACCAGAAGAAATTAAATACTTCTTGGACTTAGCAGCAAAATTAAAAGCCGATAAAAAAGCAGGCAAAGAAATCAAAACATTAGTAGGTAAAAACTTTGCATTAATTTTTGAAAAAGACTCTACACGGACGCGTTGTGCCTTTGAAGTAGGTGCTGCGGACCAAGGGGCTCATACAACATATCTTGGTCCTACAGGTTCCCAAATGAATAAAAAAGAATCCTTAAAAGATACAGCTCGTGTTCTAGGATCTATGTATGATGCCATCGAGTTTAGAGGTTTTGATCAAGCCGATGTAGATACACTCGCTGATTATTCTGGCGTACCTGTTTGGAATGGCCTTACCGATATGGATCATCCTACACAAACATTAGCGAATTTTTTGACGCTTCAAGAAAATATTGATAAACCATTGAATGAAATCTCCTATGCTTATGTAGGTCATGGTCAATCTAATATGTGTAATGCCTTAATGAGTGGCACCGCTAAAATGGGGATGGACTTTAGACTTATTGGTCCTAAACAATACTGGCCAGCCGGTCCATTCTATGAAGAATGTTTGAAAGTTGCGAAAGAAACAGGTGCTACCATCACATGTACAGATAACGTAGCGGAAGGTGTTAAAGGCTTAGATGTAATCTATACAGGTGTATGGGTAACTATGGGTGATACATACGATATGTGGGAAGAACGTATCAATACGTTTAAACCATTCCAAGTTAACGCTGAAATGATGGCATTAACAGGTAATCCAAATACAAAATTCTGTCACTGCTTGCCAGCATTCCACAATACGGAAACTCAAGTAGGTAAAGATATCTTTGAACGGTTCGGCATGAATGGTATTGAGGTAACGGAAGAGGTATTTGAAGGCCCAAATTCCTTAGCATTCCAAGAAGCCGAAAATCGTCTCCATACGATTAAGGCCGTTATGGTTGCTACCTTTAGTGACTATCCATTGAAATAATTTCATCTTCCTAGAAGGTGATGAATCGTATAGTTTGTTTCCTATTTATAATCGCTGAAAGTAATAACTGAGAGTTATATAAATAGGTGTGAGTCACCAATAGGTGAGAATTGAGGTTTACTATGACACCCTATAAAGTATTTATTGTCGGTCATGAAGGCACAACAGGTTTAAGAATTCATGAACGGTTATCCGATAGAAAAGATATAGAGCTATTAGCTACAGCTGATGAGGATCGTAAAAATGTAGAGGCTATTAAAGAGGTAGCTAAAGAGGCAGATATTGTATTTCTCTGCTTGCCTGATGCGGCATCTAAAGAAATCATAGCCGCTATCGGTGAATTACCATGTAAGGTAATTGATACATCGACTGCATTTAGAACGGCTGCTGATTGGTCCTATGGTTTCCCAGAGCTCGGTGCGGATTATAAAACAGCCATCGCTACTAAAAAACATATTGCTAACCCTGGTTGTCATGCGAGTGGGATGATTGCTTGTATTGCACCTCTTGTAAAAGCTGGTCTTGTACCAACAGAGTATCCTTTCACTATCACATCCTTAACAGGCTATAGCGGTGGTGGTAAAAAGATGATTGGCCAATATGAAAGTGAACCGAAGGATTATTTCCTCTATGCACCGCGTCAATATGGTCTTAGTCAACAACATAAGCACTTGCCTGAGGTACAGCATGTGTGTGGTCTTAGTGAAGCACCTATTTTTATTCCTATCGTTGATGATTATTATTCTGGCATGGAAGTAACGGTAGGTATTCACAGTCGTTTATGTCAAAAGCCAATAAGCATTGAGACAGTGCAACAGGCATTGGAAAACTTTTATAAAGGTAGTCCGATCATTACTGTCGTACCATTTACTGAGAACAGTAATACAGGCATGTTAAATGCTAATCAATTGAGCAACACAGATAGCATGAAAATCTATGTGACTGGCAACGATGAACGCATTATGGTTCATGCTATTTTCGATAATTTAGGCAAAGGTGCCTCTGGTGCTGCTGTTCAATGTATGAACATTGCTTTAGGTTTGCCTGAGGATACAGGTCTAGCACTAGGTTAGAGAGGGAACTATGAAGGACGTAACAAATGCAATGCGGGCGCATATCTTAACTGCGGCCGTTCCATATATTAAACAATATACAGATCAATACGTTGTCGTTAAATATGGCGGCAATGCTATGATTGATGAAGAATTAAAGAAATCCGTTATGAAGGATTTAATGCTACTTCAATTGGTAGGGGTAAAAGTTGTGCTCGTTCATGGCGGTGGACCAGCTATTAATAGCACACTAGATGCCATGAAAATTGAATCCCGTTTTGCAAATGGCTTGCGTGTCACTGATGAAGCGACAATGGATGTAGTACAAATGGTATTAGCCGGTAAGGTTAATAAAGGCCTTGTAGCAGATTTAACAGACCTTGGTGGTAAGGCTGTTGGTCTCTGTGGTGTGGATGGCAATATGATTCAAGTTCATAAACAAAATGATGAGCTTGGTTATGTAGGCTCTATCGATACGATTGATACAAGTATTATCGACGATGTTATCAGTAGAGGTTATATTCCTGTCATTTCTTCCATTGGTATGGGGGCTGATGGCAAGACATATAATATTAATGCTGATACGGTAGCCGCAAAAATTGCCGGTGCTCTTAAGGCGGAAACAATGGTGGCTATGACAAACATTGATGGTGTGCTACGTGATGTACATGATCCTAGTTCTCTAATCTCTAAAATCACTATGGCAGAGGCAGATCAATTAAAAGCAGAGGGGATTATCGCTGGCGGTATGATCCCAAAAGTGGATTGCTGCTTAGAGGCCATCAAATCAGGAGCTCAAAAGGTGTTTATCATCAATGGTGAGATTCCACATGCCATTCTTATCGAGCTATTGACTGATGAAGGTCTTGGCACCATGTTTGTAAAGTAATATAGTAGGTATAGCGATGGTAAATATTTATTGCCATCGTTACCTTTCACATAGATAGACGACGGCACGACCGTACGTTTGGAGGATGTAATGAGTAATACAATCGATTTTGAACAACAAGATAAAGAATATATAGCCAATACGTATGGCCGGTTTAACGTATGTTTTGAAAAGGGGAAAGGCTCTCTTTTATGGGATGTAAATGGTAAAGAATACATCGATCTTGGATCTGGTATCGGCGTAACAGCTTTTGGTGTCGATGACGATGAATGGACAGAGGCCGTGACAAAACAATCTCATGCGTTGAACCATATCTCTAATTTATACTATTCTTTGCCACAAATTGAATTGGCAAAACAACTATGCGCTAAAACGGGTATGAAGAAGGTATTCTTCTCTAACTCTGGTGCAGAGTCTAATGAATGTGCTATCAAAGCAGCTCGTAAATATAGCCATGACAAATACGGTGAAGGTCGTCATGTCATCGTCACCTTGGTTAATAGCTTCCATGGTCGTACTATTACTACCTTGTCTGCTACAGGCCAAGATGTATTCCATCAACATTTCTTCCCATTTACAGAAGGCTTTATTCATACACCTGCTAATGATATTGATGCGGCTTTAAAAGCTCTTGATAATCCAGCAGTTTGTGCCATCATGATGGAACCTATTCAAGGTGAAGGTGGCGTTATGCCACTAGATAAAGAGTTTGTACAAGCCGTTACAAAATATGCTCATGAACACGATCAACTCGTGTTAATCGATGAAGTACAAACTGGTAATGGCCGTACTGGTAGTCTATACGCATACCAACAATTTGGCATTGAGCCAGATGTAGTATCTACTGCAAAAGGTTTAGCAGGTGGCCTTCCTATGGGGGCTACATTATTCAATGAAAAGATGCAATATGTGTTAAATGCTGGTGCACATGCAACAACCTTTGGTGGCAATCCAATCTGTGCGGCAGCAGGCAATACTATCATTAATCGTTTAACACCAGAATTCTTAGATTCTGTAAAAGCAAAAGGGGACTATGTAAAAGCTACCTTAGCAGGAAAACCTGGTATTCTAGGTGTGAGCGGTATGGGCCTTATGCTTGGTATTGAAACTACAGTAGATCCAAAAGCAGTCATTACGAAATGTCTTGAAAAGGGCGTTGTATGCTTGTCTGCAAAAAATAAAGTACGTCTTTTACCAGCTCTTAATATTCCTCAAGACCAATTGGAAAAAGCGATTGCTATTGTAGCTGAAGCTATTGAAGAGTTAGCGGCAAAATAATTTTAAGGATAACTTTCATAAATATTATTTAAAATAGTTGCGTAACCGTATAATTATTGAGATAAATCGATGAATATATAGACTTTAGTTCTCATTCGTGTTACCCTAGAAGAAACAGTCTATATTGGAGGAGTAAATATGAATACAGAATCCTTACGTAACGAAGTGTTGGTTCCTGCTGTAGCAAAAACATTAGATATTGCTACAAAAGCAAAACCTACAAAAGAAGAACTTTTCACAACAGCAAAAATTACGGCTGCTGTGGCAGTTGCAACAGCTGTTGTATCCTTGGCGGTACAAGCAGTATTACGCAACCGATAAGAAACTAAGAAAACGACATGGCACTGCCTGTCGTTTTCTTTTACTTTTACCCTGTTATTCCCCTTGATTATGGGATTTTATAAGGAGGCGATACCATGCATAGTCGCGATTTAATAGAACAATATAAAGGCTACGTTCAAGAGTGGCGTAGATATTTTCATAAACATCCAGAGCTGAGTAATGAAGAATTTGAAACAACTAAGACACTAGCTAAAGAATTAGAATCTATGGGCGTAGAGGTTCATGTAGATACAGAGCGTGGCATCGGCTTAGTTGGTATTATTCATGGTGATAAAACTGGTAAAGCCATTGCTTTGCGCGCTGATATTGATGCATTGCCTGTTCACGAACATAATACAGTAGACTATAAATCAGAAACTGAAGGCAAAATGCACGCTTGTGGTCATGATGGTCATATGGCCATCTTGCTAGGCGCTTCTAAAATGTTAATGTCTATGAAAGATCGCATCGAAGGCGACGTATATTTAGCCTTTCAACCTGCTGAGGAGACAGGAGCGGGTGCACCAGATTTCATTAAATTTGGTGATTGGTATGATAAGATAGATGCTATCTTTGGCGGCCATGTATGGATTGACTTACCAGCAGGACTTATATCTGTAGAAGAAGGTCCTCGTATGGCTGCAAGTAGTCAGATTACTATTAATGTAAAAGGCAAACAAGGCCATGGTGCACAGCCACATCAAGCGATTGATGCCATTGTAGTAGCTAGTGCTATCGTCATGAACTTGCAAACCGTAGTGTCTCGTAATGTGAGTGCCTTAGATTCTCTTGTACTCACTATTGGTAATATTCACTCTGGATCTGAATGGAATGTTATCCCCGGTGAAGCTAAAATGGGGGGAACTATTCGATTCTTTGATCCTGACCAAGAAGAGTATTATGTAGAATCTATACGTCGCGTAGTAGAACATACTGCTGAAGCTTATGGAGCGACTGCTACATTAGAATATGTAAAAAAAGTACCGCCTACTATTAATGATCCTGAAGCTAGCAAATTGGCGGAACGTGTCGTTATTGACACATTAGGTAAAGACAAGCTTTCTAAAATGCGTAAAGTAATGCCAGGGGAAGATTTTGCATGGTATTTACAAGATAAACCAGGATGCTTTGCCTTTATTGGGATTCAAAACCCTGAATTAGAGGCTACCTACGATCATCATAATAATAGATTTAATATGGATGATACTGTACTATCTGCCGCATCTGCGGTATATGCTGAATATGCCATTGCATGGTTGAAAGAGCATAAATAAAAACTATTTAATTATATAAGAAATAACCTACGTACTAATCTGCCTAATAGATTAGATATTTGTATGTTTAATAATAAAATCAATTAAATATTTCATCTTAAAAGCACTGTTATCTTAAGGGTAATGGTGCTTTTCATTGTATCTTTATTTATCTTTTGTGCATGATATAGGTATAATATAGGTATAACATGGGTTTAATACAAGTGTAGTATACATCTTATATGGGGCTAATATATATTCTCTAGTTGAGAGGTGCTTATTTATGAATATAGTTATATGTATCACCATTATTGCTATTACAGGTATATTGTTAATGAAGCGCTATCAACCACAGCCAGTTTTAATTGGTATGGGGATTCTCATGATGTTTATTGCTTATGAAGCAAATTGGATTGATGCTATACTCGTTGAGTCTCAATCTACAGGTGTCTTGGTATTTGATGCTATGGATATCGTAAGAATAACGACATCAAATAACATAGTCAATCTGGGCCTCATGATTATGACCTGTGCAGGTTATGCAAAATATATGGAGCATATTGGGGCAGGGACGAGATTGGCACATACATTTATACGTCCTTTATATCGTCTAAATCGCCCATATATTGTACTGGCTCTAATGTTTCTTCTTAATATGGGACTGTCTATTTGTGTACCTAATCCGTTGAGTCTTGCACTCCTTATGATGGTCACTATGTATCCCGTATTGCTTCGCCTTGGGGTGAGCCCAGTGGGGGCTGCAGCGGTTATTGCTACGGGACATCTTATGGACGTAGGACCTGGTGCGGTATCTACCTTACTTATTGCAAAGACCTTGAATATGCCCGTGCCAAACTATTTTGTAGGCTACCAGTTGCGTCTTTATTTCTTAGTCGCCATTGTGACTGCTATAGCACACTTTTTCTGGCAGAAATATCGTGACCGGGTGGAGGAACCTAAGGCTATAGATGCTTGTGAAAGTATTCCAGAGGCGCCAATAGGTCCTAAGCCGTATATGATATTCCCATTATTGCCATTGTGTTTTATTTTAGGCTTTAGTCAATATGGCTTTCCTGGGGTGAAGATGAATGTTACCCTTGCTATGATGCTTGCCTTTGGTATAGCTTTATTAGCTGAATTAATTCGTCATCGAAATCTGAGGACAGTACTTAAGAGTACAACTATTTTCTTTGAAGGTATGGGGAACCAGTTCTCTTATGCAGTGACACTTATTATAGGGGGACAAATCTTTGCACAAGGACTAGTGAGTTTAGGTCTTATTGAATCCTTGCTTGGGGCACTTCAAACATTATCTCTTAACTCCATAGGACTTACCTCTGTGCTAGGGGGCGGTATGTTAGGCCTTAGCATGGTGACAGGTAGCAATGTAGCGCCATTATTTACTTTGGTTCCACTAGTACCTAATATCGTAGCTCATCTAGGCCTTGATCCGATTACTACTATGCTTGGTATGCAAAACGGTGCAAGCCTAGGCTTATTCCTTAGCCCAATCAGCCCTGTAATGGTCGGTGTAGCAGGCGTGGCCCATATTAAATCAGTAGACTTACTTAAACGAACTTCTGTACCTGTTCTTGTGGCATTACTTACAAGTTGTGTGGGGATATGTCTCCTTTACTAACTGTCATCTAAAAGACTAATTAGTTATATTTAACCAGATATACTATATATCGCTTTTTAAGTTTAGTTTAAAATTAGAAAACCCTCTTTACATGTATCATAAAGAGAGTTATTATATTCCAAGATTAAATCATATGTAATTAAAATGGTTTCCTGCAATGATGCAAGTTTTAGCGCTTTGCGGATAAAAAGGGCCTTTCTTCGCCGGACGGTTCTAGAAGCCAGAAAGGATGTAATGAGCAATCAAGTTTCTATTTCAACAGCAAATATTCGTGGTGCCTTTGGGGGATTCTTTATCCCAGGTATGTATACAGCTTTATGGGCTGGCTTTGTGCCATATTTAAAAGCAAAGCTTAGTATCGGTGAAGATGTATTGGGCTCTATGATTTTAGTGCTCGGTGTAGGCTCTTGTTTGTCCATGGCCATAGCTGGTAAGCTAGTAGAGACCTTTGGATGCAAGAAAGTCGTTTTACTAGCTAGCTTTATTGGCATGTTATCTCTTGCGGTTGTTACCATGTGTTCTACAATTGCTACGACCACAGCTGCTTTATTCTTCTTTGGTATTGGCGTCGGCTTAAGTGGTGCGTCTGCCAATTTACAAGCTATCTTGACAGAAAAGGTGAGTAAGAAACACTTAATGGGTGCCTATCACGGTGGATGGAGTTTAGGCGGTTTTGCCGGTGCTGGTGTTTTGCTAGTGCTCTTAAAACTATTATCCTTACCTGTTAATGAAAGTATTTGGGGCCTTCTCATCGTATTGTTTATTGCCATGGTTGTGATTAGCCAATTTATGTTGACCTTTGGTAGTGATCCAAATGCAAAGGTTGTTAAAAAATCTAAAAGCCCATTATCTTTCCATCCCATTGCTATTATCTTTGGCCTATTGTCATTTGTATCTTACTTGGTTGAAGGTGCCGTAGGGGACTGGAGTGCATTATACCTGTTCGAAGATAAAGGTATCGTTATTGAAGAGGCCGTTATGGGTGTTATGCTCTTTAATGGTACTATGTGTATTGGCCGTTTGCTAGGGAATACAATTGGTAAACATTTAACCTCTAAACAAGTTGTTGTTGGTGGGTATTTATTAGGCGCTATTGCAATGGGGCTTATCGTATTCTTACCAGGTTATGGCTCTATGTATACGTATTTATTACTTGGTATTTCCTTAGCTATGGTAGTACCAAACTTGTTCTCTGCTATGGGGGAACAAAATGTAATTCCTATGACACAAGCTGTGGCAACATCTACCATGCTTGGCTATATGGGGATTTTGATGGGACCAGCATTGATTGGTTTCATTGCTCATGGCACAAGTCTTACAGTAGCATTTATCGTATTGACTATATTACTTGTAGTAAGTGCAGGTACTGGTAAATACGCCTATATGTTAATGGAAAAATCAAAAGAAGCTGAAGCTTAAATAATAGCCCCAAAGACGGTATGTCTTTGGGGCTAATTTTATGAAATATGGCAATATTATTACGAATATGTTGTAGATCACATTGATTACATACAAAAAAGCCACAGGATTTATCCTGTGGCTTTTACATGTAATATTGTATTAACGGTCACCGTTGAAGATGGAGTTTTTAACAAGTACATAGTCTACTTTGCGGATTGCTTGTAGAGTAGTACCACCAGCGTAAGAAATAGCAGATTGCAAATCTTGTTCCATTTCAACTAATGTATCAAAGATAGAACCTTTGGAATCGATGAAGATTTTTTTACCTTCCACGTTTTTGCGTTCACCTTTTTGGAACTCAGAAGCAGAACCAAAGTATTCTTTTACTGCTTTGCCGTCAACGATTTTTTCTTCCCCTGGAGATTCTTCATGACCAGCGAATAGGGAACCAATCATAACCATAGTCGCACCAAAGCGGATAGATTTAGCGATGTCGCCATGATCGCGGATACCGCCGTCAGCGATGATAGGTTTAGTAGCTGCTTTTGCGCACCAGCGAACAGCAGCCAATTGCCAACCACCAGTACCGAAGCCAGTTTTTAATTTAGTGATACACACTTTACCAGGACCGATACCAACTTTAGTTGCATCTGCACCAGCATTTTCAAGTTCACGAACTGCTTCTGGTGTACCTACGTTACCAGCGATAACGAAAGTTCCAGGCAAGTTCTTTTTGATGTATTGAATCATATCGATTACTGCGTTGGAGTGACCATGTGCAATATCGATTGTAATGTATTCAGGTGTTAAGTTTGCTTTTTTGAATTCGTCAACTAAAGCAAATTCTTCTGGTTTTACACCAATGGAAATAGAAGAATATAAATTAAGGTCGTGCATGCGTTTTACAAAGTCCATACGACGTTCTGGTTGGAAACGATGCATGATATAGAAATAACCTTCACGAGCTAATTTTTCTGCCAATTCTTCGTCGATAATAGTTTGCATATTTGCAGGAACTACTGGCAAGCGGAATGTGCGATTACCTAATTTTACATGTGTATCACATTCGCTACGGCTAGTTACGATACATTTATTAGGAATTAATTGCACGTCTTCATAATCAAAGATGTTCGTTGTATTAATCATATTTTCTATATCTCCTTCGAGTATTACAAATTGAACCTGTACCATTATACAAGAGACGCGTAAAATTTTCAATACGTTCCGAATATTTTGTTTGGACTCAGAAACGAACTGTAGTACAATACAAGTAGATTATGCAAGTTATATACATTAATATATATGGTAAAAGGAGGTTGATTGACATGGATCAGTCCAAAACTCGCATGCTTGCAGAAGCAGGTGTGGCGATTGCAATTGCTCAAGTATTATCCTTTATTACGATTTTTCATATGCCTCAAGGAGGCTCCATTAAGGCTGCAGCTTTGGTGCCGCTCATGATTTATGCCTATCGTTGGGGTGGTGCACGGGGAATTTTTGCTGGCGTCGTATATGGTATTTTACATTTTATTTTAGGCTTTAAATCATCTGTACACTATTTAAGTATTATATTGGATTATCTAGTTGCTTATGGTGCCATAGGTGTATGTGGTTACTTCAAAGATTCTATTTCTGGACTCATTACAGGTTCTATTGTTGGTATTGCATTGCGCTGGATCGCCACTGTTGTGAGCGGTGCCGTTGTGTTCGCTAGCTATGCACCTCAAGGTCAAAATCCATGGATTTACTCCATGATTTATAATGCCTCTTATATGGTGCCAGATGGGATTTTAAATATTGTTGTTTTACTATTCATCTACCAAGGTGTTAAACGAGGTTTAGGACGTCGTGGATAAATTAGGTTTAATTATTTTGGCTGGTGGTTTGAGTTCTCGAATGGGGCAACCTAAGGCATTATTGCCTTGGGTTAATGGTGAAAGCCTCATATCTCATGCACTTCGTAAGGGATTAGAAGCGGATGTGGATGATATCATCATCTCCATTGGTGATGATGATCAGTTAGGACATGCCATTCAGACTCATATCATTGATACGTTATCGAACGATGAGAAGAATAAAGTTTCTATTGTTCGGGATTCTATTGAGCGATGTGGTCCTCTAGGGGGACTTTATAGTGCTCTAGCTGTTGGAATGAGTCCTGCCTATGCGGTGATGGCTGTAGATATGCCATTTATGCCTATGGATTTATATTATGATTGGTTATATCAAGTGAATCATAACAATTGGAATGTCATAGTTCCTACTGGTTCTAGAGGTAAGCCAGAACCTATGGCGGGAATTTATAGACCTCATATTGTATCATTACTTCCATCTATTCTGGCCGGTAAAGACGTATCGTTGCAGCATGCCCTTGATACGATTGGTCATGTTGAATCTATTGATGCCAGTGATTATGATTGGGAGCTAAGTAATGTAAATCATTATGATGATTATCAATGGGCTCGTGCATTAGCAGAAAATGAGTTTCGTCGAGTTCCAGTTATAAGTGTAGTAGCATCAAAACGTAAAACAGGTAAGACTACGGTAGTAACCCGTCTTGTAGCTGAGTTACAACGAGCTGGGTTTTCTGTAGGTGTTGTAAAGAGTGATAAACACGGCTTTCAAATGGACCATGAAGGGACCGATACAGACCTTTCTTATAAAGCTGGCGCTGATGCGGTGGCTATTGCAGGCCCTAATGAAACAGCGATTCGTATACGCACTAAAGAACAATCAAATCTGTATGAAATATCACAGTTTATGCCTGTGGATATAGTTATACTAGAAACAAGGTCCCAAGGCATTGCCCCTATTATAGAGGTTACGCAAGAAGGACATACAGAAGAGCTTATCTCAGATTCTATTGATCGAGTAGCTATAATCGAAATTAGCAAGTTAGACCAAGACGTACCTGGATTAGTACGTCACATACAGGAAATGATGAGGTGTTTAAATGGCCGTCGTTACTGTTGAGGAGGCCCTTCAATTATGGGAGAAGGCCTTAGATACGCAAGTTTATAAAGTAGAAATGATTGATGTTAAGTCTGCTAAGGGATATGTGTTGGCAGAGGATATCGTTGCGCCCACAGATGTACCGGCCTTTTCGAAATCAGCGATGGATGGGTATGCCATTGCCTTTTCCTCGGATTGTAATGAGTATATTGTTGACGGTGTTATAGGCGCCGGCGTTGTATGGGAACAACCTGTTGCACTAGGTCATGCAGTACGTATTATGACGGGCGCACCTATACCGGATACATGTGATACTGTTATCATGCAAGAACAGGTAGTTGGCTCCGGAGAACCAGGTATAACAATTACAATTCAAGGTAAATACAAATGTGGCGATCATATCATCCCTCAAGGTGAGGAATGTAGTGCTGGCACTATTGTGATTCCTCGTGGAACAGAGGTAACCTCTACGGTACAAACTGTTTTGACTGGTCTGGGGTTGACTGAGATTGCTGTCAATGCAATGCCTCGCGTGCTAGTCCTTACCTCTGGCCATGAGGTGATTGAACCTGGTGAAAGCTTAACAGCTGGTAAAATTTATAACTCTAATAGAGCTATGATTTGTGGACTCTTGGAGGATTTAGGCTTTCATAAGATTACGCACTATCATGTCAGTGATGCTCCAGAGGAATTAGACTCTGAAATTAACCATGTGTTACAGCTCAGTGAAGATGCTGATATTATCATTAGCTCTGGCGGCGTATCCGTAGGGCTATTTGATACAATGCCTCTTATTTATGAAAAACTAGGCGCTAAATCCATTTATGAGCGCATTCAAATGCGTCCAGGTGCTGCATCCTATGGTGCAGTGACGCCGAAAGGTCAAATCATCTTTGGTCTATCTGGTAATCCAGGGGCTGCATTCAATGGATGGCATCTAATCGTAGCGCCAACATTGAAACGATATAAAGGCTTAAAAAACTGGACCACACCAGTAGTAGCCTGCGTAATGGATTCAGAAATCTTTAAGCGTAATGCTTTTGATCGGTATGTACAAGGTAAAGTAATCTTTGGCGGTGGGGCACCACGTTTTGTGGCGAATCGGCACTTTAACAGTAGTAGTATGCTAGGTTTATATACTGTGAACGCCCTCGCATGTATTCCTCGTGGGGTACATGAAGTACATCCGGGCGATACCTTTGATGTGTATCTATTAGGATTACTACCTGCAGTTTAAAATATATGGACTTACAAGTTTTATATATGTAGCATTTAAAAATTAAGCATATTAAATATTTGTAAGATTAATAGATATAAATAACAAGACGAGGTCTCTGTGGAGGCCTCGTCTATTTGTTTATATAAGTATATAAAATTACTTCAATTCTGTTGCTGTAGACACTGAAATTAAATCTCAATTAACTTATAATAAAGTCAACAAAAGGATAATCCTTTTAGTTACATCAATTGAGTTTTGACAAAATTTATTTCAATCTACTTTTTAATTACTTTTACCATTATATAGTTATATAAGGAGTGATTTCTATGAGTAAGACTTTCACAAAAAATATCCCAGTCAACGAAATTTTACATCTAGGCGATCGTTTAGAGTATAAAGAGGGGCAAGTGATTAGTATTACGATAGCCCAAAATGAACGACTCAGTATTACCTTGTTTGCATTACCAAAGGGCGAAGAAATCTCTACTCATGTAACTGTAGGTGACGCGATTGTACAAATCCTTGATGGTGAGGCACACATCGTCGTTGGTGATGTGGAACATACTGTGAAAGCTGGTGAAACCTTGATTATGCCTTCTGAAGTGCCTCATAGCCTCGATGCCCGAGAAAACTTCAAGATGCTGTTGACCGTAGTTAAATAAATATATCATAATGAATGCATCCCTTGGATTATAAGGGGTGCATTTTGGCATATGGAGTGATTGGATATCTATGGATTATTTCGACTATTCATATAAACATAATTACATAGAGTTTAGCAGTAACATATATAGAGTTGGCACATATCATTACAACTGGCATAGTGAGACGGAGATTCTTATTTTATTAAAAGGCCAAATGGAAATGAGTTGTAATGGTGAGGCATTTACGATGGAACCACTTGATGTGGTCATTATCTCTCCTCAAGTGGGACATGCCACATTAGCTTTGGAAGAGGATGTCATTGCCTTTGTCATTCATGTAGGAAATGAATTTTACCAACAGTATGATCCAGATTTTGGTGCCTATCAATTTGTATTGCGTTCAGATAATAGTACTCGTCATAATCAATTCTTTACAACCTTACGGCATCATGCAGCTATGACGATGTTGTTGATGGCTAAAGATGAAAGCCCGGTACATCGAATGTGGATAGAGCATCATTACTTAGCATTGGCTGGGGATGTATTTAGAGAGTTTGATCCCATTAAAAAGATTCATGAAAATGCTAGACCTGGTGATATGAAACCAGCAACGTTCGATAAAATGATTGCCTATATTGATGAGCATTATGAGCAGAAAATAGAGTTGGAAGATATTGCAAAAATTGGGGGCTATAATGTTGCCTATACATCACAGTTTTTTAAACGACAAATGGGGATTTCATTTGTTGAGTATGTATTACGGCTGAGAATCCGTGATGCTACTGTGCGATTAGCTAGTACGGATGACGCTGTTGCAAGAATTGCAAGCGATTGTGGCTTTGCCGATGTGAAGGCTTTTAATGTGGCTTTTAAAAAGCATTTTAATATGACACCCACAGAATATCGTAAGCACGTAAAAGGGATTGGCCGTAAAACTGTCTTACAAGATTGGAAAGAAATAATTTCTGCAGACAACCAAGATGTACTTGATGTGTTGCATTCATTCTTGTCCTATGAAGATGATTCACGAGCTAAGAGCGAATTGGAATTTATGAGCAAAAAATTGGAAGCTTTAAAAGAAAAGTTAGCTGATGTAGTAAAGGATTTATAAAGGTATTTTGTTATATCTCTATGGTAACTAGATTATTATAGTAACTAATTCTTTGGATAAACGTTTTGTGGCAAATTATTTTTGCTGAATTTATGACATATATAGAAAGATTAGAATTGGGTAAATTTCTATATTAAGAAAATCTATAAAGTTATAAAAAGAGCACTACTATTGATAAGTAGTGCTTTTTTATATGTGCTTTATGGGCGAATTTATATATCAATAGACTCTAAAAATGCAATAAATCGAGAGAAATCTATATTTTTCTGTGGATTTTACTATAAAAACTACCTTTTAATTTGGATAGTTATATTCTCCAAACTGAGTAGAATATACTTCATCAGGAGTAAAAAAATTAGTAAGTTATAATTTTGGAGGATATATGAATCAAGTAAAATTTATGGAAAACGTAGGTAAAGTTGCAACTGTTACTGCTGTAGCTATGTATGTATCTTACTTCCCACAAATCATGCATAACCTAGCTTATCCAGGCACTGGCGATTGGATCCAACCACTTGTAGCTGCGATCAACTGTACATTATGGGTAGCGTATGGTTTGTTTAAAGAACATAGAGATATTCCAGTAGCATTAGCCAATGCACCTGGCATCTTCTTTGGCTTGGCAGCAGCTATTACAGCGGTTATGTAATTTAAAGAGTAGAAACATAAAACTATAATTTATTGACATGTAAAACAAGATTACTGTTGACCGTTGTTAATTATATATATCATAATGAATGCATCTCTTAGATTTATAAGAGGTGCATTTTTTATGTGAATAAGAGAGGTTTTTGTGGTTAATAGTACTGACTCTATTAGTGTATATAGACAAATTTTTAATGCCGTTGTGCGTCCTAACTTATGGTTGCCATACTTTCAGGCTAGAGGAACTTTAAGTGGTTCTATAAAAGGTATTATATTTTATATAGTATTAATGCTATTTATCATGACTTTGGGGAGCGTAAGCGTCAATTTATTAAAACCTGAAGCTACAACAACATTAGCCGAACTTTTAATTAATCCTACTCTTGCAAGGAATATAGTAGGTTCATTTTTAACTTTTATTGTTATGTCTGTTGTCTTTGTGCCTGTCTTTTTATTGATAGCAAGAGGGGCCGACGCAACATTAACATTAAATCGAGTTTTTATGGTATATTTATATGCTTATTCTGAAATATTTTTAGTTAAGAGTATAGAGTTATTTATTTTTTCACTTATGTCTGTTTTTGTACTGACAAATATTGTTAATATGGTTTTTGCAGGCGCGGTAATTTTTGGGACAACCTTAACCTGTGGACTTTTACAGATAGTGCTGTTTTTTAAAACGTTTAAAATAGCTCTTGATATTCCGTATTTGACAATAGCAGTAGCTGGTGGAATCGGCGGAGGTATTTCTATACTTACCTTATCTCTGTTAGAGAAAATTGGCTTATAAAACTTGGTGTTTAATAATTATTGTTAAATTTTTAGGGAGCATATAGCTAATATGGATTACTTTCACTACACCTATAAACACAATCACATAGATTTCAATAGTGATATATATAAGGTTAGTACCTATCACTATAACTGGCACAGTGGCGTAGAAATCCTAATCTTACTAAAGGGCAGAATCGACATGAGTTGTAATAGTGAGGTTTTTACAATGGAACCTCTTGATACGATTATTATTTCTCCTCAAGTTGGTCATGCTACATTGGCCTTAGAGGAGGATACAACGGCTCTCGTTATTCATGTAAGTAAGGAGTTTTTCCAATATTTTGATCCTAACTTCGGCATGTACCAATTTGTATTGCGTTCAGATAAAACTAATCGGGATAATAAATTCTTTACGTCCTTACGTCATCGTGCCGCACAAATGATGTTATTAATGGTAAATGGTGAAGGTACTGATCGTCAATTATGCTTGGAGAGTCACTTTTTAGCTATGACGAGTGATATATATCGTGAAATTGATGCGGTTAAGACTATCCCTGTACATACAAAGCCTGCTGATATGACTGTAGCTACCTTTGATAAAATGATTACCTATATTGATGAAAACTATAAGCAGAAGATCGAGTTAGAAGATATTGCTAAAATAGGCGGTTATAATGTGAACTATACATCTCAGTTCTTTAAACGCCAATTAGGAGTTTCCTTTTTAGAGTATTTGTTACGGTTGAGATTACGAGAGGCTACAGTTCGTTTAGCTAACTCTGAGGATGGGGTAGCTCATATTGCAAGTAGCTGTGGTTTCGCAGATATTAAAGCCTTTAATGTAGCTTTCAAGAAACATTTCCATACAACACCATCTGAATATAGAAAGCAAGCAAAAGAGATG
Organism: Veillonella dispar; assembly: GCF_900637515.1. Taxonomy (NCBI): domain Bacteria; kingdom Bacillati; phylum Bacillota; class Negativicutes; order Veillonellales; family Veillonellaceae; genus Veillonella; species Veillonella dispar. The sequence goes on from NZ_LR134375.1 coordinate 582,762, forward strand.
GGGCGTAAGACAAAGCTACATGATTGGAAGGAAATTATCTCTACTCAGGAAAAGGATATTATAGATATATTGCAAACCTATTTACCATATCAAGATGCCTCTATCAATAAGGATAGATTGGAAGAGGCTAATCAAAAGTTACAGGATGTTAGAGAAGAACTTGAGATGGTTGTAAAAAAATTACAATCATAATTTTCATTGTTATAATTCCTTGTAATTGCTTATAATTTTATGATTTTGAAAATTAAAATTAGGGGGATATACAATCATTAGGTATAGGTGATTTTGTATATTTGATAAGCATATAAAAATAAATGATGAAAGAGCACTACCTTTTGATAAGTAGTGCTCTTTTTGATATTTCTGAATAGGTGTAATTGTATATTTTACATAGGTAAAAATATAATCATATAGGTGATTTTGTATGAAATTAGCGTGCTTTCACAAGCAAAAATCAACTTATAAATTGGATAGTTATATCCTGTAAAAAGAGTACAATGAAATCATCGAAAGGAGCTAAGGTTCCGAAACATAAATAATCACGTCTTAAATAATGAAGTCTTTTTGGAGGTTTGCGATGAGTACGAAGGAACAACAAGTACAAGAAATGACTAATAAGATAGCTAATTTCATTTCTTATATGGCAAAGGTATTGCCTGATGATGTACAAGAAAAAATTCATGAATTGGCACAAGATGAAAAAAATCCTATGGCCAAATCTATTTATGAGACAATGCAACATAATATGGATTTAGCAGCTCAGCTTAATCGTCCTTCTTGTCAAGATACTGGTGTATTACAATTCTGGGTAAAGGTTGGATCTAATTATCCATTACTAGGAGAATTAGAAGATATCCTAAGAGAAGCAACCTATAAGGCTACACAAGAAGCTCCATTGCGATTGAACTGTGTAGAAACTTTTGATGAGTTTAATACTGGTAAAAATATTGGCCTCACTGCACCTTATATTCACTGGGATATCATTCCTGGTCGCGATGATGTAGAAATCTTCCCTTACATGGCTGGTGGCGGGTGCTCCTTGCCAGGGTCCGGTAAAACATTGATGCCAGGCGAAGGTTATGAAGGTGTTGCTAAATTTGTTCTTGATTTGATGACAAGCTATGGCTTAAATGCATGTCCTCCACTATTGGTAGGTGTAGGGATTGCTACAACTATTGATACAGCTGCTGGATTATCTAAAAAGGCATTAATGCGCCCTGTATCTTCAAAAGCACCTAATGAAAAAGCGGCTTATATGGAACAATTGTTAGAAGATGGCATTAATAAGATTGGTATTGGACCTCAAGGTATGGGTGGGGATAAAACTGTATTAGGTGTTAACATTGAACATGGAACACGTCATCCATCTGTTATTTCTTGTGCTGTTAGTGTAGGTTGTTGGAATCATCGTCGCGGCGATCTCGTATTTGATAAGGATGGTAATTGCACAGTTAAATCTCATAAAGGAGTGACATTATAATGGCTAAGAAAATATTAACTACACCAATTCAAAAATCTGATTTAGAAGGCATTAAGCCAGGCGATGTAATTTATTTGACTGGGCATATTACAACTAGTCGTGATATGGGGCATCGTCGTGTGGTAGAAGAAGGTAAAACTTTACCGGTTGATGTTAAAGATGGGGCTATACTTCATGCAGGTCCAATTATTCGAACTATAAGCGATAATGAATTTGAAGTAGTATCTGTAGGTCCTACTACATCTATGCGAATGGAAAAATTCGAATATGACTTTGTTAAAAAGACTGGTGTACGTCTCATTGTAGGTAAAGGTGGCATGGGTCCTGAAACAGCCCGTGCATGTAAAGACTTTGGCGCACTACACTGTGTATTCCCTGCAGGCAATGCAGTTCTTGCTGCTACAGAAGTCGAAAAAGTAGAATCTGCTAATTGGCGTGAATTAGGTATGTGTGAGACTTTGTGGACTTTTAAGGTTAAAGAATTTGGTCCACTTATCGTATCCATTGATGCAGAAGGTAATAACTACTTTGAAAATAAAAAAGTAGAATACAATGCGAAAAAAGAAGAGGTGTTAGAAGAAATCTATAAACATGTAGGCTTCATTAAATAATTGCATTGTGACATGTAACTAAATAGGAGGATTATACGGATTTTGTACAATCCTCCTTTTTTTGTACCCTTTTTTAGGTAGATTACACGTATTAGGAGGTATATATGGATACGAGTGTAATGATAACTCTTGGCTCCTTGGCATATGCTACACCAATTGGTATGCCTGCCAATACTATGGTATACAATATAGCTGGCTATAGCTTCATGGATTATGTGAAAGCTGGTTTGCCACTTATCGTTGTATTTAGTATCGTAGCACTTATTTTACTTCCAATCCTATTCCCATTCTAATAAGATAAGTATTTGGTATATATTGAAAGCCCTGATGTACATTTACATCAGGGCCTTTTCTTGGTTATGTATATATAGTGTTTGTTTTGCTATATATTAGATAGATTACTAAATTTGTTAGACATAAGTATTAGACATTAGAGAAACTTTCACATATAATAGAGTAATGTAAGTGTACAAATATACATTCACAGTAGACATATTTTGCAAAACGTATATGTCTATCTAATAGTTATTATATAGGTTTATGTGGCCATAGCGCCGAGGAGGCTTTATGTTAAGCGATATTGAGATTGCCCAACAGAATAAAATGGAAAAAATTCAGGTTATTGCCGATAAATGCGGATTAACACCTGATGATATTGAACAATATGGTCATTATAAAGCGAAGATTTCTTTTGATGCCATTCGCCGCTTAGAGTCTAAGGCAGATGGTAAGTTGGTACTTGTTACAGCTATTACACCAACACCAGCAGGGGAAGGTAAGTCTACAACGAGCATTGGTCTCGTACAAGGTTTACAAAAAATCGGTAAAAATGCCATTGCTACATTGCGCGAGCCATCCTTGGGACCTGTATTTGGTATTAAAGGTGGTGCAGCGGGGGGCGGTTATGCTCAAGTAGTACCGATGGATGATATTAACCTTCATTTCACAGGTGATATGCATGCTATTACAGCAGCAAATAACTTGTTATCCGCTATGATCGATAATCACATCCATCAAGGTAATGAGTTGCAAATTGACTTGCGTCAATTATCTTGGACTCGTGTTTTAGATATGAATGACCGTGCACTTCGCAACGTAACTGTAGCACTTGGTGGCAAAGTATGTGGTTTCCCTCGAGAAGATCACTTCATGATTACCGTTGCTTCTGAAATTATGGCTATTCTTTGCTTAGCTAAAGATCTAGAAGATTTAAAAGAACGTTTTGGTCGCATTGTAATTGGCTGTAATTTAGCAGGTGAGCCTGTTTATGTGCATCAACTTGGTTGCCAAGGTGCGATGGCCCTTCTTATGAAAGATGCTATTAAACCAAATCTTGTGCAAACATTAGAGCATACACCAGCTATCGTTCACGGCGGTCCATTTGCAAACATTGCTCATGGTTGTAACTCCATCGTAGCTACAAAATTAGGCCTTAAATTAGGTGATATTGTAGTTACAGAAGCTGGCTTCGGTGCTGATTTGGGGGCTGAAAAGTTCCTAGACATTAAATGTCGTTACGGCGATATTTTCCCTGATACAATCGTTATCGTAGCTACATTACGAGCTCTTAAAATGCATGGTGGCGTACCAAAACAAGAGCTTAATACAGAAAATGTTGAGGCTGTTACGAAAGGCTTTAGCAATTTACAAAAAGCAATCGAAAATATGCGTTACTTCAATGTGCCTGTGTTAGTAGCCATAAATAAATTTGCTACCGATACAGATGCGGAAATCGCTGAGTTAACTCGCTTGTGTAATGAATTTGGTGTACCTGTAGAACTTAATGAATGTTGGGAAAAGGGTGGCGAAGGCGGCACTGATATGGCGAAAAAAGTTGTAGAATTGCTTGAAGGTCCAAAACCAACACCTAAGTTCGTATATGATTTAGAAGATAGTTTGGAAGAGAAAGTTAATAAAATTGTTAAAACCATTTATGGTGGCGACGGCGTTATCTTCACAGATAAAGCTAAAAAACAAATTAAACAATTAGCAGATTGGGGGCTAGATCGTCTGCCTGTATGTATGGCAAAAACACAATACTCCTTATCTGATAATCCTGCGTTACTCGGTGCACCGAAAGGCTTTACTATAACGGTATCCGATATTCGTGTTGCTAATGGGGCAGGCTTTATCGTATGCCGTACGGGTGATGTAATGGTTATGCCAGGTCTTCCTAAACGTCCTGCCGCTCTTAATATGGATATCGAAGCAGATGGTACGATTAAAGGCTTATTCTAATAGTAAATACTTATAGTTAGCCTTTCTAAAACGGATTAACCTTTACGCCTAATTTTAATTAGAGTTATAGCGTTTATTGTTTTAACCGTTACAGTTTTATAGTAATTATAAGGAGATAACAAGGTTCCTCTTGTTATCTCCTTTACATGAGGTATAGATATGAAATTAGTAGAACAAAAAGTGAGTGACTTTGTAGCCGCTACTGCATCTAAAGAACCTACACCTGGAGGTGGTGCCATTGCGGCTTTAACAGCTGCAACGGGTGCTGCATTAGCTGAAATGGTGGCAAACTTAACCTTTGGGAAAAAAGGATACGAAGAGGTTCAATCTGAAATGAAAGACCTTCAAAGTAAAGCAGAAGCTATTCGTAATCGCATGCTTGAATTATCCCAAGCTGATGCGGATGTATTTAACATCTTTATGAACGCATTAGGTTTGCCAAAGAATACTGATGAAGAAAAGGCTACGCGCAGTGCAGCCATTCAGCAAGCTTATAAAGATGCGGCTATGGTGCCCTTTGAAATCGGTGAATTAGCGTATCAAATCTTTGATTTGGCGGATATGGCATCTCGCAAGGGCAATCAAAACCTCATTACAGATGGTATTATTGCTGCTATTAATGCCCGTGCTGCCGTAAAGGCGGCATTCTTAAATGTGCGTATTAATTTATCTGGTATTAAAGACGAAGCCTTTGTAACTGATATAACTACAAAAATGAATGCTATTGAAAAAGATCTCGATGAGAAAGAGGCGGCCATTATAGGTTTATATGCATAACTAGCTCAAAATAGCAATTTAAAATAATAGCTTGAAATAACTTGATAGATATCTGGATATATTAATTAATAAAACCTGAACAATTTCGAATGATTTATAATTTTGAGAGTATAATGTTCGGAAAAAATAAAAAAGAGAACTTATTATTGCTTTTGAAAATAATAGGTTCTCTTTTTTCTATTGTTAAAATCCGAACGATAGTGTAAAATAAATGGGTGTTATTTCGAGGTTTGATGTAGGAGACATTATGACAGATCAAAAACAAATGAATACGGTCGATAGTATGTTGCCAATACCACAGCTCTTTGCCTTTGGTTTACAGCACGTATTGGCCATGTATGCAGGTGCCGTTGCCGTACCTATTATCGTGGCACAGGCCATGCACTTACCTGTGGAAGATTTGATTCGCTTAATTACAGCGGACTTATTTACTTGCGGTGTTGCCACATTAATCCAGACATTAGGTTTTGGTAATATTGGTGGACGTATTCCAATGATCCAAGGGGTTACCTTTGCATCTGTAGGCCCTATGGCCATGATTGGTGCCCAACATGGTATGACTGCTATTTACGGCGCCATTATCATAGCCGGTTTATTTACATTCTTGATAGCGCCATTCTTTAGTCGTCTTATTCGACTATTCCCTCCTGTAGTTACAGGTACAATTATTACCATTATCGGTATTAACTTGATGCCAGTTGCCATTAATTGGATGGGCGGTGGTGTAGGAAATCCACAATTTGGTAGTTTTACTAATATTGGACTAGGGTTCCTTACATTCTTAATCGTCGTATTTGTTTATAAATTTGCAAAAGGTTTCTTCAGTAATCTTTCTGTTCTAATCGGTTTGATTGCAGGTACAGCTATTGCTTTTGCAATGGGCGTTACCAACTTTGACGAAGTTGGTCGTTCCAGTTGGATTGCAGTTATTGAACCTTTCTATTTCGGTTTACCAACCTTTGATTGGGCTTCTGTGCTTTCCATGATTATCGTAATGCTTGTTGTTATGGTTGAAACAACTGGTGATAGTATTGCTATTGGTGAAATCGTAGATAAGCCAATTGGTCGTAAAGAATTGGCATCAATCATTCGTGCTGATGGGGTATCTACTGTTATCGGTGGTATTCTTAATAGCTTCCCATATACAGCATTTGCTCAAAACGTTGGTCTTATTGCTGTAACAGGTGTTAAGAGCCGCTTTGTAGTTGCTGCATCTGGTGTGATTTTGATTTTATTAGGCTTATTTCCTAAATTAGCGGCCATCGTAGCTAGTATTCCAAATGCTGTATTAGGTGGTGCTGGTATTGCTATGTTCGGTATGATTGTTGCCAGTGGTATTCGTTCTTTAGGCAAGGTTAGCTTTGAAGGCAATCATAATTTAATGCTTGTAGCAATTAGTGTTGGTGTGGCTATGATTCCTATTGCAGCGCCAAACTTTTATGCTAATTTCCCTGCTTGGGCACAAATTATTTTAAAATCTGGTATTACCTTTGGTAGTATTATGGCAATTTTGCTTAACTTACTACTTAATGGTGTTAATCGTGGTGATGAAATTAAAGAAATGGGTCGCCGATAAGATGTATTATATGAGAACTCTGTTCCTTGGAGCAGAGTTCTTTTTTAGTGATTAAATTCACAGGAAATTTGTATGAATACTATGCTATAATAAATAGATAATTGTAGAATAATTTTGTGGTGCTTTCAGTAAGATGAGAATCATAAAACTAGTTGCAATTACATGTTGAATTAAAGTTATGTATATATGGTATGTTCCCATAAGAAGGGAAGGGTTGCATGGCAGACGGAAAAATTATTGCTATCTCTATTAGTGAGAAAAAAGGGCAAAAGAAACATAATATTGAAACCGCTAATCTTATTGTAGATCACGGTATGGAAGGTGATGCGCATGCCGGTAATTGGCATCGTCAAATCAGCTTGCTTGGCATTGCAAGTATTGACCATATGCGAGCTCAAGGGGCGGATGTAAAACCTGGTGATTTTGCAGAAAATATCACTGTTGAAGGTATGGTGCTTTACGAATTGGCTGTAGGCACACAATTACAAATTGGTAAGGATGTAATTCTTGAAATTACTCAAATTGGTAAGGAATGTCATCATGGCTGTGAAATCATGAAACAAGTAGGATCTTGTATCATGCCTACACAAGGCATCTTTGGCAAAGTCCTTAAAAATGGTACGATTCACGTAGGTGATGAAGTATCTATTATCAAATAACTTAGTCGTACAAACGAGGTGTGTTATGAAAGACGCATGGGGCCGTACAATTGAATATGTACGTCTGTCATTGACAGATGCGTGTAATTTTTGTTGTCCCTATTGCCGACCTGCTGAAATTACACCTCAAAGTCAAACCCAATTATTATCAGTTGATGAATGGATGACTATTTTAGGTGCCTTTCATCGTATTGGCGTGAAAGCGGTACGTTTAACTGGTGGCGAGCCATTGCTATATCCTCATATTGAAGAGCTTTTAACTCGTATCAAGGATACTGGTTGGTTTGAAGATATATCTATGACTACTAATGGTAGCTTGCTTGCATCTCGAGCACAACGATTGAAAAAACTTGGTTTGAACCGAGTGAATATCAGTTTAGATTCTCTTGAAAGTGACGCTTTTGCCACTTGTGTAGGCAAAGAGGGGCAGCTAGATTCCGTATTAGATGGTATTCGCAGTGCTATTAGCGAGAATTTTAAATCAGTAAAGATTAATACCGTATTATCTCGCCATTGGTCTGATGATGAAGTTAAATCTTTATTACAGTATGTAGAAAAGTGGCCTGTTGTATGGCGTTTTATTGAATATATGCCATTCCAAGGCGATGCGTTCCATGGTCCAACCTTTGATGAGTGGAAGGCTCAATTAGAACGTGTTAGTGGAGGTCCGCTTACAGAAGTACATTCCGTTTATGGCTTTGGCCCTGCTACGTACTTAGCGCTACCAAGTGGAAAGGCTATAGGCTTTATCTTTTCTATGTCTCATAGCTACTGCGATACATGTAATCGTGTACGTCTTACATCTGATGGGCAAATGCGTTTATGCTTGTTACGTGATGATGAGGCTGATCTTGTATCTCTTGTGCGCAATGGTGCGACCGAGGAAGATTTAGCTTTGCATATTGAACGTGCATTGCAGCGAAAGCAAGAACGTCATGATGGCGTAGGTATGGAACAACCAGAACGTCCTATGTGGCGCATTGGAGGATAATATGGGATTTTTTGATTTTCTAAAACCAAGATCAAAGGAACATATTGAAGAATGTTGGCCTGGTGGCAAGATGCTTCAAGTCCATATAGAATACGATACAAAATCTGCTGTCATTACCTACAAGGGACGTTATGGATTGCAATTTAATGTGCCAAAGGCAGATGTGACAGATATTATCGTCAAAGAGGTAAGCCGTACGCATAGCGTTCTTCAACTGTATAGTGGTGTTGACTGTGTAGGAACTAGTGATATACTCTCTACAGAGGCTTGTAATACGATGAAGGATTGGCTAAGGCAATATTGATGTATATGTTTTATAGGAATGTAATAAATATTCTTTACATTCCTATAAAATAGGCATATAATTAGTCGTGTCATGGACCACTAGCTCAGCTGGCAGAGCACCTGACTCTTAATCAGGGTGTCCAGGGTTCGAACCCCTGGTGGTCCACCAAAATAAACCCGCACTACTGTGCGGGTTTTTCTTTTGACATCATTTTTATCAGGGTACCTTTTGACATCATTTTGACATCAATTAGAATATGTTTGAAATCTTTTCTACCACGTCGGCTTCCATAATTGGAGTTACATGCGAGTAGGTATCCATAGTTTGTTGATACGAGGAATGGCCAAGCCTCATTTGTACGACTTTAAAGTTTACGCCAGCTTCTAATAATAAGGTAGCGTGTGTATGGCGGGTATCGTGCATCGTAAAGTCAGGCCTACCGATTGCGGTAGCAAACTTTTTACACTTTAGAGAAACTTTAGCAGGATCACGAGGGTTTCCAAACTTACCAGGGAACACGAGATTATTATTTCTCCAGTTCGGTGCTTTTAGTCTTCGTTTATCGACGCATGTGCGAAGTTTTAGGAGCTCTGCGATAGTTTTATCGTCGAGTGAGATAGAACGCCTTGACGAGCTGTTTTTAGTTGTTTTAGAGATAGTCGTGACTTCGTCGATACGTAAAACTGTTTGATTGACGGTTAGCGTCTTTTGTTTTAAATTGACATCATCCCAGGTTAAGCCGAGTATCTCACTACGGCGTAAACCTGTAGTAAATGCTAGCTTGAACAGGGCATGCCATTCGACATCATCGATTTGTTCGAGGAACGTTTCAACCTCTTCTTTAGATAGTGTTACCATCTCGCGTTTACGTTCTTGCTTTGGCTTCTTAACCAGTGTGGCCACGTTCTTCGATATTATCTCATCCATGACCGCCTGTTTTAGGATTGCCCTAAGAACGGTTAGCGTATAGCTGATAGTCCTTGCCGATAAGTGGCTCATGCTATCCATAAGAGCCCTTACGTTTAATGCTGACAGCTCGACTAATCGTATTGAGCCTATGAAAGGTACGATATAGGTCTTAATAATATATTGGTAAGAGGATAGGGTATTCTGTGAAACCGTATCCGTTTTAAGTCGGATCCAATATTCACACCAGCGCTCGGTTGTAATTGTGTTATCGTAGTTCGCACATTGCGCTAGCGACTCAACGTAGGCATCACGTTCAGCAATAGCAGCTTTCTTGGTAGTGCCATAAAAGTATTTGCGCTTACCATTTATCAGCTTTGATACTTGGTAGCGTCCATCAGCTCGTTTTTTAGCCATAAAAATAACCTCCTAGGCTTAAATTTGAGTATAAGAAATACGCCTTAGAGGTTTTGTATGGTATAATGATATTGGAGTAAAAATGAAATACCTTTTCTCTAAGGCTAGGTATGTAGTTTTTAGTAGCCCTCACTGCGGTGGGGGCTTATTTTTATTTTATCTAAAATACAGAATCTAGTACATTGTCATACCAGTGCTTTTTCTTTTTAGGCTGTTGCACTTCTTCAGATGGAGCCTGGTGTATCTCATGGTCAGCTTGCCATTTTGCCAGTGCGTTTTTAGTGCCTTCGTCGACTTTATGTAAGTCGTCCATTTCTTCTTTTGTCATGTTGATAGTACGTTCAAGATATTCCTGCTCATCTAGTAATTCGGTACTCCCGTCATCGTAATGTACTAGTACCTTAGGGCCGTCTAAAGCCTTAAACTCATCGTGAGATACTTCGGTTCTAGCGAATCCTGTAACTGTAACTAAGGCAAGCATAGTAGTAATTAATAAAGTCTTTTTCATGTTAACATCTCCCTTTTATATAATCCCTTTTATATAATCCCTTATAATACTGATACATAATGATGGTAGAAATCTATAGCCTCTAATTCGGCATCATCGATACATGTTCGACGGACCATTTGCTCTACTAGATTAACGTGATGGTCTAAATAGAAGTCGTCATTAATAATATGCATTAATTCGTGCTTAATTTCTTCCCTCATACGATCATGAGGGAGGTTTTTGTTTATATAGATATTATGAGTATCTATATCTTCACATTCCTCTGACACAGCGTTGGCATGTGGTAAGTCGCAATAAATCAAATTTACAACCAATATAACACTCTCCCTTGTGTATTATTTGTTTTTTAATTTTAAAAGCTCTATATATTCGACTGCTTTTTCTAAATCCTCCTTACTTATATCTTTAGCGGCAGAGAAGAGCATACGAGCTCCCGGACGTGTGCGTAGGTATTCAGCAAATTCGGCTGCTTCACGGTCAGTGTAATAGCCGTCTGTATATTTCTCTACTAGTTCAGATTTAGGAACACCAAAATAGTTTGCCAATAACTCAATTTTATCGATTCTAGGATATGTATTTCCCTTTACCCAATCGGTAAACGTAGTATACTTTAGCCCTAAATCAGCGCATATTTTATTGCGATCAATTCCGCGACTATCCATTAGTCGTTGAATATTCTCGGCCATAATAGCCTTGTTACCTAAATCACTCATAATAACCTCTCAAACACGGAATATATTAATTAATATACCTATATATTACGACATTTTCGTAATAAAATCAATATTTTACGGAAATTTTACGATAGTTTAAGTTTAGTTTATGGACATTACGGATAAACCGTAGTAGAATGATGACTGTAAACAAGATGTGAGTATCAAGAAAGGAGGTAGCTTATGAAGTATACATTAAAGATGTTAAGGGCTTCAAAAAACTGGTCTCAACTTACGGCATCTAAAGCGATTGGAGTGTCTGTTGATACTTGGGGAAATTGGGAGCGTAAACGCTCTTACCCTGATGTTCCTCACATAAAAAAGATACAAGAAGTATTTGGTGTAACGTATGACGACATTATTTTTTTATAGTTGATTACGGTTAAACCGTTACGGAGGATGGGTTATGAAAGAATTCGTAATCAGAATGTTCGGCGAATCCATTACGGAACGCATGAACGAGTTAGGCATGACTAAGACGGCGCTGATCAAACAAGCTGAAATCTCGATGGATACATTAAACCGAGCTATCAAGGGAAAGTCAGTGCAAATGTCGACAGTCGTTGGTATCTGCTATGCGTTGTGTGTCGACGATACCGAAAGTCACGACTTTTGGGAAACCGATTACTACAACCCGAAATTAGATAGGAGGTAGCTATGAATAAAAAACAATTATTAGAACTAGCTAGTTGTTGCTTATGGATTTTAGCGCTCGGCTTGTCCGCAGGTATAAGTTTATTCGTGATGTTATCCCTGGTGCTTCTAGCATTCTAGGAGGTCGCCATGAATAAGATGTGCATCACAGTAGCGGAAGCTGCAGAACTTGCTAGCGTACCGCAAGCCGTTATCCGAGAATGGGCGCAAGATTTTGACTTCCCGTCCATGAAAATTGGTAAACGTGGTGGTAAACGCCTTATCCACGTTGATTCGTTTAATGCTTGGCTTGCTAAACGATGCCAGGCGCGAACAGGAGAGTAGACATGATGAAAGTAGTTTATGGGCTTCGCATTATTGCAGCCATATTAGTAGTAGGAACTGTAGGTTCTATCGAAATAGACCGCATTGATTTATGGACTGGTATGTGCCAGGGGTTACTAGGTATCACCCTTTGGTTACTCACTGGTTACTGGATTGAGGAGTTAAAAGAGTATGAACGATAAACGATGCTCCTTCTGTAATAAAAGGATTAAAAGTCCTTACACAAATTGGTCGTACCTAACAGGTAAGCCTCGGATTGTGTGCGATAACTGTAAAGACATACACCCGTGTGTAAATAGAATAACACGTTTATCCAAACGTGCCTAGTGAAAGGAGGAGAGGACATTGCGAGACTGTACAACGTGCCCTAATAGAGATTACTGCATTCCTGATGAGTGCGAGCACCTGGGCACAAAAAAAAGCACCCCAAAGCACGGCAATGCTAAAGGGCGCATAGAAAAATATCCATTTAAAGTATATCACATCATTAAGCCGAAAGGGAATAGAACAATGATCGAGTTAAAAATCACAGTTGATAAAGCAGTTGAATTAGAACAAGAAGTGAAAGACCTATATCAATCTATCGTAGGCGCTCCAGTTAAAGAAGAAACATCTACTAAGAAGGAAGCTCCTAAACAAGCTGAACCAGTTAAAGAAGAAGCACCTGCTCCTAAGGAAGAACCTAAATCTGAGCCAGTTAAAGAGGAACCAGCAAAAGCTGAAGAACCTAAAGTAGAGGTCCCTAGCCTTGAAGCAACTCGTGAAGCAGTAAAAGACGTAATGGCAAAAGCTACTGATAAAACGAAAGCTAAAGGCGAATTCAAAGCCTTCTTAGATAGCATCGGCGCTGAAAAGGTAACATCTGCTACCGATGAACAACGTATTCAAATTATGGAATGGGTGAATAGCCGTGGCTAAGAAACATGCTTTACTTGGGGCTTCAAGTAGCGCCAGGTGGCTAGTATGTACTCCTTCAGCAAGACTCGAAGCGATGTTCCCTGATGAACAATCGCCGTATGCTGCGGAAGGTACAGTAGCACATGACCTGGCGGAAGCAATCCTCCGGCATAAGCTTGAAGGCAAAAAAGCCCCTAAGCTAGACGACTACTCTACTGAAATGATAGAAGCGGTTAATCGATATGTCGATATTTGCGAGGAGAAGGTAAACGAAGCGCGTGCTCGTTCCTCTGATGCGGAAGCCATGATTGAAGCAAGGCTCGACTTCTCTAGATGGGTACCTGAGGGTTTTGGTACTGGTGACATGGTAATCGTAGCGGACGGCATCCTGGAAGTAATTGACCTAAAGTATGGTAAAGGCGTTCCTGTTAGTGCCGTTGAAAACACACAAATGCGACTCTACGCGTTAGGTGCTTACGATGTAAACGAGTTCCTATATGACATTAAAACAGTTCGCATGACGATCGTTCAGCCAAGACTTGATAGTGTGTCTACCGATGAAATGTCACTTGAAGAACTTCTTGATTGGGGCGAAGATATCAAACCAATCGCACAACGTGCTTGGGAAGGTGAGGGCGAATGTACACCTTGCGATTACTGTAACTTCTGTAAAGCACGGCACACCTGCCGGGCATTAGCAGATACTTGCCTTGATACATTCTATAAGAATGGAGGTAAGCTCAATCAATTACTTACTGACCGTGAGGTATCTGACATCTTAGCGATGAAGGATTTAATCACGAAATGGATTAAAGGTGTTTACGACTTCGCTTATGAAAAAGCTTTATCAGGTGAAAAGCAATGGCCTGGATATAAATTAGTCGAGGGTACATCGAGACGTACCATAACGGATCCGGATGCTGCAGCTAAAACATTACTCGATAATGGCTATAAGGAAGAAGACATCTTTAAGCCACGTGAACTCGAAGGTATCACAAACTTACAAAAGGTACTCGGTAAAAAGGGCGTTGCCGAATACCTAGAAGCTTATATCGAAAAACCGGAGGGCAAGCCTACACTTGTACCGGAAAGCGATAAACGCCCAGCGATTAATACAGTTGAAACAATGATGAATGAATTTGAAGATGAGGTATAAGAGATGAACAAAACTTTAACAACAGCATTGGCAATTTCCGCGTTGGCAGTAAACGTAGCTGGCGCAACTAGTAATAATACGGTAGGCGGTACAGATAATACTATCTCCGCAACTTCTACAAGCTCCGCAGTATGGGGTTTCCAAAATAGCATCGACGCTAATAATGCGTTAGCGTTCGGTACGAATAATACCGTAACTGGTGAAAATGGCTTCGCCGGTGGTAATAACGCTACTGCAGCAGGTCGTAACTCCTTCGCTTTTGGTTCTCATGCTGAAAGCTTGGTGGAGTACACCGTAGCCATCGGCAATCAAGCTCGTGTGTCTAGCTACGACAGTGTAGCTATTGGTAACGGTGCCTTCGTATCCGGCGAGTCTTCTGTAGTATTAGGCAGAACTAATAATGTTACAGGCGCTGATACTGTGGTCATCGGTGCTAACAACGGCACAGTGGCTGGCGGCCAAAGTGCCATTGTAGGATACAACAATAAAATCGGTGCTGACAAAGAGCAACTAGTTTTCGGTTCTAACTCCGAATCTAATGGCCAAGGTGCTCTTACATTTGGCACTCATGCCAAATCCTTAGCCACTGACGCCGTTGCATTCGGCAACAATACGATTGCTGACCAAGCGAATTCGGTGGCAATCGGAACAAACTCTGTTACAGATAGCGCCATTGGCGTTGACGGCATTACTATAAACGGTACTCGCCACGTTTTCGCCGGAGAACAGCCGGCAAGCGTAGTAAGTTTTGGTTCTAAAGCCCGCGCTGGTGCAGGCGGAGTAACTCAGTACAACCGCCAACTCACGAATGTTAGTGCAGGCCAAATCTCCGCTGATTCATTAGATGCTGTAAACGGCTCCCAGTTGTTTGCTGCGATTGATGAAATCGAAACAAACGCTAAACAAATTAACAACAATAAAACAGCGATTGTTAAGACACAGAACAATTTAAAAGACCTAGCCGTTGGTGTTCAAATGCTTGGCGACGTGGTGAGTGATCATGAACAAGCTATCGCAGGTCATACTACTGCAATCGCTAACAATACTAACCGCATCAATGGTAATGCATCTGCCATCAATTCCCTTGGCCAAAAGGTAACTGCTAATACAGCGGATATCAGAAGCCTTGAACATGTGGCAGATAATCACGAACAACGTATCACGACTTTAGAAAATCGTTCTACCAGCATGGCTAATGACATTAACAACAAGGTCAACAATCTTGGCCAACGTGTTAATAAGTTAGGCGCAAGCTCCGCAGCACTTGCTGGATTGCATCCACTCGATTTCAATAGAAACGACAAGGTAAGCTACGCTGTAAGTTATGGCCGTTACCGTAACAGTAATGCAGTAGCGCTCGGCGTATTCGCAAGACCTAATGAACGTATCATGCTAGGCTTTGGTGCTACTTTGGGCGGTGAGAACCAATACACCGTAAACCTTGCGTTCAAAACAGGCAAAGGTTCTGATTACCTTGCCGAAGCCAAAGATGCACAAAGCCGTATTTCTAAACTTGAAGCACTCGTAAACAAATTAATGTCTGAAGTAGAAGCTAACAAATAATTCATTTAAAGAAGGAGACCGTAACAATGGCTAAATTAACAACTGGTATCGTAAGACTTTCCTATGCAAACATCGCTCAACCTCGTAAAAACGACGACGGCAAAGCAAAATATAGCTCCCAAATCATCATTGATAAAACCGATAAGAAGACAATCAAAGCATTTGAACGCGCGATTGAAGAACTTAAAGCGGATCCGAAAGCAGTAGCTAAGGTGGAAGGTAAAGCAGCATACCTTAAATTGAACTTACGTGATGGTGATACAGCTGAAGCAGTAGCTGACCAACCTGAAACATACGCTGGTAAATTCTTCATTAATGCGAATAGCGATAAACAACCTATCGTATTCACTCGTGACAAAATCAAGATGGACCAATTCGATATCGAAGAGGAAATCTACTCCGGTGTATACGCGCAGGTAGCGCTTTCTGTTTTTGCTTATAACTTCAACGGTAAGAAAGGTGTAGGTTTTGGTCTAAATGGTGTTCGTAAAGTTAAAGATGGTGACCGCCTCGGCGGTGTACATGTATCTGCTAGCGACTTCGGTGACGATGATTTAGGCGACCTAGACGATGACGATTTAATCTAAGGAGGCATATATGGAGCTCAGTATTGATGTGGAAACGTATTCTGACTGCCCTATTAAATATGGGGCTCAGCGATACGTTGATGATACAACATTTGAAATACTGCTCTTTGCCTACAGCTTCGATGACGAACCGGTCGAAGTAATTGATATGACAAAGGATCCACTGCCCGAAAGGGTGGTGGACGCTTTGTATAACAAGGAAATTACAAAGACCGCATTCAACGCAGCATTCGAAATGCTTTGTCTAAAAAAGTACTTCCCTGATGCGGACTATACGAACTGGGAATGTACCTCTGTACTAGCGTTATACTGCAGTTTACCTGCAAGCCTCGATAATGTGTCTAAGGCTTTACGATTAGGTGAAGCCAAGGATGCAAGAGGTAAACGCTTAATTCAATTTTTCTCTGTACCACGTAAGCCTACTAAGACAAATCCTAAGACACGTAATATGCCTGAGGATGCGCCGGAGAAATGGGCGGAATATATTGAATATAACCGCCAAGACGTAGTAGTAGAGAGGGCAATTCGTAAACGCTTACTTTCGTTAAAGCCACCTGCTATCGAGCACGAGTACTGGCTACTCGACCAAGATATCAACTGGCGAGGCGTGAAAGTAGATATGGAACTCGTCGATGCAGCGCTTGCTTGTAACGACGAAATCGTGGAAGAAGCTACCGAGTCATCCAAGATATTAACAGGATTAGAGAATCCTAACAGTACTATGCAACTTAAAGAGTGGTTAACTGCAAGACTAGGATATGATCTAGAGACAATGCGAAAAGACGATGTATCAAACCTCTTGGCACAGGATATCCCCTCCGATGTTCGCAAGGTACTACAAAATAGACAGGTGCTCGGTAATTCCTCCATCAAAAAATACTTAGCCATGAAAAACGCTGTGTGTTCTGATGGTCGTATCCACGGCATGCTTCAGTTTTATGGAGCTATGCGTAGTGGACGATGGGCGGGCCGTGTAGTACAACTACAGAACCTCCCTCGTAACTATCTAGAAGATTTAGACACAGCTCGGGACGTTCTTAAAAGTAGAGATGTAGAAATGCTAGACCTACTCTATGGAAACCCGGGTGATGTGATTAAGCAACTTATCCGTACTGCTCTTGTAGCAGAGGATGGGCACCGATTTATTGTAGCCGACTTTAGCGCTATTGAAGCCCGTGTTATCGCCTGGCTAGCTCACGAGAAGTGGCGCCAGGATGTATTTGCGCAAGGTGGCGACATCTACTGTGCATCCGCATCCAGTATGTTCCACGTGCCGGTTGAGAAGCACGGTGTTAACGGGCACCTTCGCCAAAAAGGTAAGGTAGCAGAATTAGCGCTTGGCTATGGTGGCGGTGTAGGGGCCATGAAAGCGATGGATTCAAAAGGTGAAATTCCTGAGAAGGAGTTACCTGGTATCATCGAAGCTTGGCGACAAGCAAGTCCACGAATTACGAAATTTTGGAAAGACGCAGACAGCGCAGCAAAGCAAGTAGTGAGAACAGGAGAACCCGTACGAATTATACAAGGCAATATTAAATTCTTTAAATCGAAAGGCTTCCTGTTCATTGAATTACCGTCCGGTCGCAGACTTGCCTATGCAAGACCAAGACTCGGGCTTAACCAGTTCGGTAGTGAGTCGATTGAGTATGACGGTATGGATCAGGTTAAGAATACATGGGGCAGAGTTGAAACCTACGGCGGAAAGCTCGTCGAAAACATTGTACAGGCAGTTGCAAGAGATTGCTTAGCCGCATCAATGTTACGGCTTTCTAAAGCGGGTTACAAAATTGTAGCCCATATCCACGACGAAGTGGTTATCGAAGCGCCTATAGGCGTAGGCAGTTTAGAAGAAGTAATAGATATAATGTGTGAACCTGAGCCCTGGAATGAGGGCCTCATATTAAACGCAGCAGGGTTTGAGAACCCTTACTACATGAAGGATTAGGAGGACAATTCTTATGAAACTCTCAAAACAACAAATTCAACAACAACGCGAAGCAATCGACGGCTTATATGAACTCGTAAAAGATGCACCAGCTAGCGAACGTAAAGATACAGCTATGGCATATTGCGAAGGATGTATTGCTGCATGCGACCTCGCGCTTAAGATATTAAACGGCAAGAAAGCAGAAGCTCCTAAGGTGGAAGAACCTGTAGTTGCCGAAACTACGGCTGAAGCTACTCCAGCTGTAGAAGAAAAGCCAAAACGCAAACGTACTACCAAAAAGAAAGAAGTAGAGGCTCCAGTAGTTGAGGAAACTCCTGAAGAAGATGATTTAGACGATTTGTTATAAGAGAAAGGATAGCGCCTTATGAAGGTCTTATTCAATCTACAAGTACAAAGGCTGTACGACCTGGTACGGCGCAATCAAGTATCACCTTTTAACCCTGCAAGTTATTACCATGTACCTTGCGAACACTCCTTCGCTAATCTTTGGCCAATGGAATCTAATGGGTTCGGGATAGTGCCTTGCCGGGAATCAGATGAGTTCTATTGCCCAAAATGCGGTGAGCGGATCAACGCTAAAGGGTTTACTGCAGAAGTTGGGTATAGCGCCACAGTTCCTCTCTCCCTGGACCTATCCATTATAGATAGGGGCGATAAACTGGACGTGCAATTTGAGTACGACACGGTATACGCCGACGGCGATAATGGGATGATTTACAAAGGTTATAAATCTCATGTCATTGATGTAATACGGTTTGACTTCAAGCAAAGAAAAACCTTTATCATACTTAAGAAACGCTCACGCAGCGACGTCGTCGAAGAAGCGACGGCTTCCCCTAGGCGTTTAAGCAACAGCCTTTTATCATTAGCTTGGTTTGTAGCCACACCTGACTGCAGACTGCATAACCATCAAGATGAGCTAAAACGTTTCGCTAAGGTATTAAAAGAGGTATTCTTTGAGAAGCTTTCAAAGGTCGTAGGTTATAAAGTCAAACGCATTAGACAAGGCGTACAGGTATCTAACAATTACGGAGCCTTCGATAACCTACTCCATAACTTAGTATGGAAATTACAAGCTCCGGATGCACCGGCTATCAATGATAGTCTTAAACAAGACTATGACGATTACTATAATCATAAATTCCCTAATGAGACACTCGGTATGGATAACGTATTAGAGTTAACGATAAAAGGCGATTCCTTTGTAAAGGCCTTAATCAAGGCTCACAACCTACCTGATGCTAGATGGGTTCGCCGGTTACTACATGACAGGCCTTTCTTCTATACGAAGATCATCAAGGTTATGGCTACGTTATTTAAGAACAAGGACTATCAAAAGGCTATGGTCGATGTCGTTAAAGATAACGCTGATAATACAAGTTATATTCAGTCATGGCCCTTATGGCGAGATGACCGTGACTTATCGGTCATTCGTAAATTTGTTAATATCCTTAGTCATCAATACGGTGAGCGCCAGGCGTTCTTATTCATTAGAAACGCGCCTTCCTATCATGATATTAGAGATACAGCTAGTATGTATTTTGAGTTATCAAGAAGTCGCCGTAAAGAGGTTTGGGCTAGTCGCATCCAAGTGCGTAACCTACATGACACAATCTCTAGAACGCAAAAGTTCGATAAAGTGGAAGACGAAATCGTTCAGCAGCGTAAAGCACATCGTGCATTAGCTGACATGGTTAACGGTTACCGCTTCATGGCAATCGGTTCTACTCACGGCATCATTGATATGGGTATACAGCTTAATAACTGTGTAAGCTCCTATATCAAGAAGGTGAAAGCAGAAACGTGCGCTATCGTAGGTGTCTATAAATGTAACGAGCCTGTAGCGTGTATCGAGGTTAATCCGAAGAATGATGCGGACGACTTCGTAGAGATACACCAGGCTAAACTTAAAAACAATCGTGGCGTATACGAAGACCACGATATCAACGGAGCTGTAACGCAGTGGGTAGCATCTCACGGCTTATGCGTTCCGGCGTATGTACGAGATATCCAGTTTGCGAAGGGAGGAGCGATGTAATATGGATACTACTATCATCATAGCTACGGGCAGAAGTCGCTCCGCCCGTAGCTGGAAGTCTCAGAAGATGACTTGGAGTGCTTTGGTCAGTAAATTGGCTGAACCAACTGTAACGAACGAAACGGCTGCTGAATACGCCAAGATGTCTAAAGCTGATCAGGGGCAAAAGAAAGACGTTGGCGGTTTTGTAGGTGGCTATATTCCTAAAAATGGTAGACGGATTAGAGTGGCTGTTAAAGAGAGATACTTAATCACTCTTGATGCGGATAACCCTGGCGAAGATTTCATCGTAGACCTAGATATGGAATTAGGCGGTATGGAATATGTACTGTATAGTACACACAGCCACACAGCTGACAATCCTCGCTACCGCGTGATTATCCCCGTGGATAGACCGATGACACCGGATGAGTATCAAGCAGTCTCGAGACGGATTGCTGATAACATCGGCATTGAGTTCTTTGACCCATCCACGCACCAGGCTGAACGGCTTATGTATTGGCCAAGCCATCCTAAGGACGTCGAGTATGTATACCAACATAGCGAAGGCTCACTTGTTTCAGTAGATACCTATTTGAGTACCTACAGAGATTGGCGAGATACAAGCCTTTGGCCAACATCGGAGAAGGAATCACAAATTCGCCTTGATGCGGCTAAGAAGCAAGGCAACCCTTTAGAGAAAAAGGGCCTTATCGGTGCTTTTTGTCGATGCTACAGTATCACGGAAGCTATCCATAAGTTTCTCCCTGAAGTCTATGAACCTACAGCTGTAGAAGACCGGTACACATATGTAGCCGGTAGCTCGGTAGGTGGTTTAGTTATTTACGATAACGATACTTTTGCTTACTCCAACCATGCAACTGACCCAATCAGCGGTAAGCTCGTCAATGCGTTTGACCTTGTCCGGATCCACTTATTCGGAGATAAGGACCCAGCCGATGAGACCAGCGTCACTAAACTTCCAAGCTACAGGGACATGATTGACTTTGTGAACGAAGACGGCGCTGCGCCAATCCTGCTCGATAAGGAACGTATGGCCGATATGGAGTTCGAGGACATCACAGACGATGACGAGGACTTTTTATCAAAGCTTAAACGTGATAAAAACGGTACCCCTGAATCTGATGTGTACAACTGCTTAGTCGTCCTTAAGCAAGACCCAGCGCTCAAAGGTAAAATCCGTCTCGATGAATTTGCGCACCGCTTAGTCGTGATTGACGACCTTCCTTGGCGTGGTAAGGACGAAACCCCTTACTGGACGGATACTGACGATGCATGCTTACGTAACTACTTCGCTACGAAATACCTCATCAAGGGTAAAGGCATCATCGACGATGCGCTCCAGGAAGTCACGCAAGATAATAAGTTCCACCCTGTGCGTGAGTATCTAAAGGGGCTAACTTGGGACGGCGAATGTAGACTAGATACTCTCTTCATCGATTATATCGGTGCGGAGGATACGGAATACATTCGCGCGGTTACCCGTAAATGGATGTGTGGCGCGGTAGCTCGTGTTATGGATCCAGGCGTTAAGTTTGATACGGCGATTGTGTTGTATGGTTCTCAAGGTCTTGGTAAATCCTTAATCCTAGAACGCTTAGGCCGTAAATGGTTTAATAACTCACTCGTTGACATCAAAACCAAAGATGCCCTAGAACAAATTCAAGGCTCTTGGATAGTCGAACTTGCCGAACTGGCACCTACCTACAAGAACGATAATGAAATCGTTAAAGCCTTTATCAGTCGTACCTCTGACCGGTTCCGTTCTCCATATGGGAGACGCACCGAAGAGTACCCTCGCCAGTGTGTGTTCGCTGGTTCTACTAATAATCTTATGTTCCTTAAAGACCGTACCGGTAACCGCCGATTTTGGCCAATTACTGGCGATAAGGACCGGAAGACAAAGCACTCCTGGGACTTGTCAAAAGATGAAATTGACCAATTATGGGCAGAAGCGTTCGTGTATTGGTCTGAAGGTGAGCCTTTGGTATTGGAAGGAGCACTTGAAGAGGAAGCCCTTAGAATTCAATTATCGCACACTGAAGGCGGTGAACTAGTAGGACTCATTGAGGAATACCTCGAAATGCTACTACCTGAAGACTGGGAAACAATGGATATCTACGACAGACGAGATTACGTTGCTAATTATGGCGATGACGATCATTGCGGTTCAGTGCAGCGGGAACGAGTGTGTGCCCTTGAGATATGGTGTGAAGTGCTTGGCGGGGACAGGAAGAACCTGCAGAACGCAAAGGCTAGAGAGATTATTGACATCTTACAATCAACGCCAGGCTGGAACCCATATACAAAAGGGACAGGAAAAGCACGTTTTGGCAGGCTTTACGGTCCACAGAGAGCGTTTATAAAGGAAGGTGCAGACCTCCTATCAATGTATAAACAAAATCAAGGTAAGTAGGTGTGTCCAATTATTTGAGGTGTGTCCAATTATTTAATAGGTATGAATGTTCGTAAAAATAAATATTCAGGCCTATACATCGATTAATTTTGATATAGTGCAATAATTGGACACACTAGACACGCTTGGACACACTAATTGGACACGGGCAAAAAGCGGATAACTGCTAAACTAAATAGTAAAGTGTGTCCAGTGTGTCCAATTATTTATATAAAAATAAAAAAATAAATATATGAATAATTGGGTGTATATATATAAGCGTAAAAAACGCAAATACGCGTATATATATATGTTGGAAGAAAATTGGACACTTCGGACACACCCCCCCCATAAATCCAGTAACGGCGCGGGTTCATAGGCGTGTCCGAGGGTGTGTCCAATTATTAAATGAGAACGAGGTGAGAACGTGGAAAAAGACATCGAGCGATGGTTAGGAAATCAACTCAAAAAAATGGGGTGCATATATATGAAATTCGTGTCACCTGGAAATGATGGGGTCCCGGATCGGATTATTGTACTTCCCGGAGGCGGTGTTATATTCGTCGAGTTAAAGGATACAAACGGAAAGCTAATGGCTAACCAACGAGTACAGATTTCACGATTACGAAAGCAGGGCGCTTTGGTGTTTGTGGTAACCGGGATGCCTGATGCCAAGTTATTTGTTGAAGATATGGAAAGGGCGATACATGGACTTTCATCCACACGAGTACCAAAGCATTGCAATACAACGAATCATTGACAATACCCATTACGGCTTGTTATTGGATATGGGGTTAGGTAAAACCATATCTACACTCATTGCGATTGAACGGCTTATGTATGACTACTTTGATATTAAAAAAGTATTACTCATCGCACCTAAGAAGGTAGCAGAGTCTACATGGGCCCAAGAAACGCAAAAATGGAGTGCAACAAGACGTTTAATGGTGGCTAAGGTGTTAGGTTCCGAAAAGGAACGTATACAGGCCTTAGAGAGTGAATCTGACGTTTATGTGATAAATCGTGAAAACGTGCAGTGGCTATATGAGTACTATCGTAAGAAAAAATCGTTCCCTTTCGATATGTTAGTCATCGATGAGAGTTCTTCGTTTAAGAACCCGCAGGCAAAACGGTTTAAGGCGATTCGTAAACTTCGACCATTGTTTAAGCGTATCGTCATTTTAACAGGTACACCGGCACCTAATACCTTACTTGATATTTGGGCGCAAATGTACCTCTTAGATGGCGGTGAACGATTAGGTAAGACGATTACTGAATATCGTACCCGGTATTTTACACCGGACAAAACCAACGGGCATGTCGTGTACAGTTACCGATTACAGCCAGGTGGAGACAAAGCGATATTCAGCAAGATGCAGGATATCTGCATGAGCTTAAAAGCGAAGGACTATCTTACACTACCTGAACGTATCGAGAATGTCATCACAGTAGAGATGAACCCTAAAGAATGGGAACTCTATAAACAGATGGAACGTGAGCACGTGCTTAGCTTAGCCAGTGATGACGACGTAAGTGCACTTAATGCAGCAGCACTCGCTGGTAAATTGTTACAACTAGCGAATGGATCCATTTATAACGATGATGGTGAAATCGTAGTTGTCCATAACGAGAAGATTGAACGCTTGAAAGAATTGGTAGAAACGAATGAAGGAAAACCGATGTTAGTGTTCTACAACTTCAAGCATGACCTTCAATCTATCAAAGAAGCGTTCCCGAAAGCCGTCGAGCTTAAGACCGATGATGATGTAGCGAAGTGGAACAAGGGCAACATTCAAATGTTACTGGCGCATCCCGCATCAGCAGGGTACGGCTTAAATCTGCAAGCCGGCGGTAATATCATTGTATGGTATGGACTAACGTGGAGCCTTGAACAGTATCAACAGGCGAACGCACGACTTCATAGACAGGGGCAAACACAACCCGTGATTATCCACCATTTAGTCACTAAGGGCACGATGGACGAGCAAGTCATGAAAGCGTTAGAACGCAAAGAAGCGGGGCAAGATGCCCTCTTAGAAGCTATTAAATATCGTAAGGAATTGTATAAGGAGTAGAACTATGCAAAAGAAATGTAGACGATGCGGGGACACATTCACAGTAAGAACTCACGAGGACTATTGTCCTGAGTGTGAGAAAGTTATGACACCTCCTGGTGCAGGCGTGAGTAAAGAGTTAACCTGTGAGGGATGTGGCACAACCTTCATTCACAAAAAAGAAAAAGCGCAAGGTCGTTGGCCTAAATATTGTCCGGAGTGTCTACCTAAGTATTCGAAGGTACCTAAGAAGAAGGAAGTAGCGGTAGAACCGGTAGCCCAAACTATCGAGGAGCATGAAGTTAAGGCCATTAAAGAAGATGTTATCAACCACCCTTCACACTACACACGGGGCAAGATTGAGGTTATCGATTTTATCGAGGATCAACAACTTCCGTATCATCTAGGTAATGTTATCAAGTACATCGCAAGAGCAGGGTATAAGGGTGACAAACTCGAAGACCTAAAAAAAGCGCGGTGGTACTTAGACCGTTACATCAACGAGGTAGCGCAGCATGAGTGATTATAAAGAAAAGGCGACTGCGTATCTGCAAGATATCAAGCTGATTGCGATTCGTATTCAATCACTACGGCAAGATATTCGCAAATTGCAGTATGATATCATCACCTTATCGGCGATTGATTATTCCAAAGACAGAGTATCAGGGGGCGGTACTCCAGTAGGTCTTGAAGGGGACGTAGCAAGACTTGTTGATACAGTAGATGCCAAAAAACGGGAGATAGCAAAGCTTATTGCTAAAAGGGAAGAAGCAAGGGCTTTAATTGAAAAGATAGAATGTATACCAGGGCGTATTATATTAGCGCAAGAGTACATTAACGGGGCATTCCCTAAGAAGGTGCAAGCGATGATATATTACGAAAAAAGCAGTTACTTCAATTTAAAAAATAAAGCGTTGAACGAATTAGGGGAACTCCTTTCATAGTGGAGTACTTTGGAGTGTTTTGGAGTGTTTTGGACTTAAATGAACCGACTTGACAAGGTATAATGTAGTTGTGAAAGGTGTCATTAGTCATCTAACACAAATCCTCTCTTATACACAACTCGGCAAAAAGCACGGTGATGACGACCGTGCTTTTTGTTGTATGTAACATTGTAAATACAGGGGCCCGTATTTATGGTGTAGGCGATCGCGTAAGCTAAGGAGAGGGAATATGTAAAAATGAAATTTACCGCACAATGAAACCAGGGCGAGCCGAATATGTCCACATACATTTCAAAGCTTATACATTATGAGCTTGCCCTGTATCGTTGTACGCTGACATCTGATGACTAGAACTAGTAGTCCTCCGATAACTATATAGCCTAACAACAACCAACTAGTCATCGGATTTGAGCGTACAAATTATAAAGGTGAAAGGTATGAGCACAGAAGTCAAATGCATTAAACGTAAATGCCTGAATAATAAAAACGGCGTTTGCACGGCGCAACTAATTGAATATGACGGTCTGTGTCAAACCTATATCACACACGACCAAGCACACAAAAGTAATTGTGGATTATGCACTCGTTCGCACGGCCGATTTAAGAGAAACAGCCGTGATGTATTAAGATAGCCAGGAGGTGAGATAGTGGCTGCATTAGCAAATAAACGACACGAAAAATTTTGTCATGAGTACATCAAGGATATGAACGCTACACAGGCTGCTATTCGCACTGGTTACTCTGAGAAAACAGCTAAAATGCAAGGTAGTCGCTTGATGACTAATGATGACATCAAGGCAAGGGTCAAAGAGCTCCGTGACGCCTACTTCAACGAAAACATCATGACGGCTCAGCAGGTCGAGTATGAGTTAACACGAATCGCACTGGGGCTCTCAAATGAAAAACAAGTGGTTATCGAGGGCACTGGGGAAGGATGTTCCGAAGCCCGCATTATCGATAAACCGCCTGACGAGAAGTCGAGACTGAAAGCCCTGGAGCTCATGGCAAAACGGCATAGAATACTCAGCGGTGATACGACTATCGATATTAAGCCTGTACTCATCGTAGGTGGTGACGATATTGCAGACTAATAGAGTGTACTTGCCGGATATTGTAGGCAAGGGATACGGTGCTTTTTGGCGGTTCAAAGGTCGTTATAAAGTAGTCAAGGGCAGTCGTGCCAGTAAGAAGTCTTCTACGCAGTCTCTAAAAGTCATTGTGGAGATAATGGAGAACCCTTGTATTAACTGGTTAGTCGTTCGTAAGACAGAACGGACTTTGCGTGACAGTTGTTTCGCGCAACTCAAATGGGCTATGCGCCAGTTGAAGGTGGAGCGGTATTTCAAATGTTCCGTATCTCCACTTGAGATAACGTATATCCCAACAGGACAGAAGATTCTATTTCGTGGTCTCGATGATCCTTTAAAGGTAACGTCCATTACTGTTGAAGTCGGTGCTTTGTGTAGGCTATGGATTGAAGAAGCTTACGAGATTATGAGTGAAGATGCCTTCAACAGACTGGATGAATCTATTCGTGGTCAGTTGCCTGACGGTTTGTATCACCAGGTAGTCTTAACTTTTAACCCGTGGTCCGATAGGCACTGGTTAAAGAAGCGCTTTTTTGATGAACCTAGTGACAACGTTCTAGCCATGACTACGAATTATCTGTGTAACGAGTTCTTGAGTGAATCTGACTTAGTGTTATTCGAAGAGATGAAGAAGAACCCTAAGCGGTATCAAGTAGCAGGGCTCGGTAACTGGGGCGTTGTTGAAGGCCTGGTTTACGAAAACTGGAAAGAACAAGAATTTAGTGTTGATTATATTAGAGGTCAAACCGGTACCAAGTCCGCGTTTGGCCTTGATTTTGGTTATACGGTAGACCCTACAGCGCTAGTGTGCATGCTTGTTGATATGGTGAATAAGAAAATCTACATATTTGACGAGCTGTACGAAACAGGGCTTACGAATCAACAATTAGCATCCCGCATCATTGATATGGGTTACGCTAAAGAGAAGATAAGGGCCGATAGTGCCGAGCCTAAATCTATTGAGGAATTGTACCAGGCAGGGTTAAAAGGAATAACCAGGGCACGCAAAGGTAAAGACAGCATATTAAACGGCATTCAGAGGATACAAGACTACGAATTAATCGTTCACCCAAGATGCGTTAATGTGCTGCGTGAATTATCCACGTACCAATGGGCGAAGGATCGCTTTGAGAAATACACAGGGAAACCTGAAGACGAAAATAACCATGCTATGGATGCTATGCGGTATGGTTTAGAAGATATTAATGTAGAAAGGTGGTCGTTTGATTGATATTATCTCAGCTGTGGGACCGCATCATAAAAGGTTCCGCGACTATGTCGGAACGCGAGTTCCTACAAGCACAACTGCGTAATTTTCTGGGTAGCGAACAGCGTAAAACGATGTGTACTGCTATCGATTATTATGACGGTAAACATGACATTTTGAATAAGCAACGATATGTTATTGGTGAGGGTAATACGCGAATAGCGTTACAGGGTGTCCCTAACAATCAGATTGTGGATAACCGATTTGATGATTTAGTAGACCAAAAGGTTAACTACTTATTGTCTAAGCCGTTGGATATTAACGCAGATGATGACGAGCTCGATAAGATGTTTGGTATTCAGTTCCAGCGTTTGTTGAAGTCTGTCGGTAAGTTCGCAACGATGGCGGGTAAGGCGTATATACACCCTTACATAGGCATCGACGGCACGCTAAAGTTTAAGATGATGAAACCGCATCAGGTTTTACCATTTTGGGCAGATGAGGAGCACACACAACTAGATGCGTTCTTATACTTGTACGATATTGAGTACTACACAGGGTTAGAAACTAAGACCATTCATAAAGTGGAATACTACACACCGAATGGAATTCAGTATTACATATGGGATACGGAACGTTTACTTCCGGACCCCGATAAAGAAGATACTGCTAATTTTGCGATTGCCGATACACCTTATAACTGGGAACGTATTCCTCTCATTATGTTCCGTGCGAATGAATTCGAGCAACCGCTTATCGATAAGGTTAAATCCTTGCAAGATGCACTTAACCGGTTACTATCTAACTTCCAGGATAATATGGAAGAAGATATCCGCAGCACAATTTTGATACTACAGAACTATGACGGCGAAAATCTAGCTGAGTTCCGTCAAAATCTTGCTTCGTATGGCGCGATTAAGGTTCGCACAGTAGATGGTGTCAACGGTGACGTGAAAGCCCTAAAAATAGAGGTGAATAGCGACAATTACCAATTACTGATTAACATTTTGCGTAAGGCTATTATCGAGAACGGACGGGGCTTTGATGCTAAGGACGATCGTATGGCTAACAATCCAAATCAGATGAACATCATGTCCATGTACTCTGATATTGATTTAGATGCCAATGAAATGGAGCTAGAGTTTAAATCTAGCTTACACGATTTGATGTGGTTCGTTAACACGTATCGTGGTTTAACTAATCAAGATACAGTTGAAGAAGTGGACTTCATATTTAATCGTGACCTACCTATCAATGAAGGCGATACGATTAATAACTGTAAAAATTCCGTTGGTATCATATCCAATGAAACCATTATTGCAAATCATCCTTGGACCACAGATGCTGCGGAAGAACTTGCAAAAGTAAAAAAGGAACAGTCCGAAGTAACAGCAGATTTTGTTGTACCGAACGGCGGTGAGGCAGATGGCGAATGATTACTGGGAGAAACGATATGAGCGCTTACTAGATGAATCGTTTCAAAAAGCGAATCTCACTGATGCGGAAATCAAAGCTAACTACGCCAGGGCGTTACGCAGGTTAGAAAAGGCTATCAACGATTGGTATCGCCGGTTCGCCACAGAAAACGGACTTCAATTAGCCGAAGCAAGGAAACTTCTGAACGCCTACGAGATGAAAGCCTTTAAAATGGATTTAGCTGAATTCAAGGCAGAGGCTAAGAAACTCGGCGTATCTGAAGAACACCAACAAATGCTATCGAACGCATCCATTCGTGAGCGGTTAAGCCGTGAACAGATGCTGTATATCAATGTGGTTCACGAGCTCGAAATACTGGCTCAAAAGCAGAGTATTTCACTTAACGACTTATTGAAAGACGTGTATCAGTCCTCCGCGTATAAGTCCGCATATACAGTGCAGACGCAACGCGGGGAATATTCACCTATTAATACGATTGATAGTAAGCGTGTTGATAGCGTGGTTCACAGTCAATGGGCGAGTGATGGCAAGGACTTCAGTAGTAGGATTTGGGGCGATACAAGTAAGCTAGTAGCTAACTTGCAGAATGATTTCACCCAAGCCCTCATTATTGGGCAAGGGGCGGACACGATGGCAGATAATCTACATAAGCGGATGAAGACATCATACAGTAACGCTAAGCGATTAATCGAAACAGAGACGGCACGGGTTCACGAGCAAGGGTTTCTTGATAGTATGAAAGACCTAGATGTCGAGGAGTTAGAGATACTGGCTACACTCGATAGTCATACTTCTTCCATCTGCAGACACATGGACCGTAAACGTGTCAGAGTCGTTGACGCTAAACCGGGCGTAACGGTTCCGCCGTTCCATTGCTATTGCCGGTCAACTACAATTCCATATATCCCAGGACTCGAGGGCACTCGAACAGGTAGAAGTCAGAACGATAAGAGTACTGATTTTGATGGTGCGATTACCTACGAGGAATGGGAAAAAGAATATATCAATTAGCAGCGGAAACGCTGCTTTTTTATTGCCATTTTAGTATTGTTGGGCGATAACTAACAAGACCGTAGCCGTGAGGTGTGGCTCACGAAAATAAAGCGAAATGGGTATTTTTTAAGGAGGTCACTATGACTAAGGAAGAATTGTTAGCACTAGGATTAACTGAAGAACAGACTGCTAAGGTCGTTGAAGACTATGGCAAGAATTATGTGTCTAAGGATCAATTCAATGCTAAAAACGAGGAACTCAAATCCGTAAAAGGGGAACTCACGACTCTTAATAGCGAGATTGATAACCTCAAAAAATCTAATGCAGATAATGCGGAGCTTGCGAAACAAATTGAAACGATGAAAGCTGATGCAGAAACTCGTAAAGCTGAATACGAGGGTAAAATCGCACAACTTGAAATCGACAATATTGTTAACGTAGCATTGTCCAACGCAAAAGCTAAAAACAACGTTGCGGTCCGTGCACTCTTGGATTTAACCGGTGCAAAAGTGAAGGACGGCAAAATTAAAGGATTAGATGAACAACTTGCAGAAGTTGCCAAAGCTAATCCTTATTTATTTGGGGAAGCGTCTGCCCCTAAAGGTGTAGCGCCTGGTAATCCTGGCGGTAAAGCACCAAGCAGCGCAGTAACTAAAGAAGACTTCGCTAAAATGACATACTCTCAACGTGCGGAGTTATTCGCAAACGACATTGATCTTTACCATTCATTAACAGGAGGAAACGCTAATGAATAAACAATTCTCTTTTAATTTACAAACATTCGCAGCAGGTCCTACGCAAACTGCTAATGTAGTTAACCCTCAAGTAATGGCGGACATGGTATCCGCAGGTTTACCAAAAGCTATTAAATTTACTTCTATCGCTAAAATCGATAACAAATTGGCAGGCGTGCCAGGTAACGAAATCACTATTCCAGCATGGGGCTACATCGGTGACGCGGAAGACATCGCAGAAGGCGTAGAAGTAACTGCAACTCAAATGTCCACATCCGTCGCTAAAGCTAAAATTAAAAAAGCAATGAAACGCGTTGACATCACAGACGAAGCTAAATTGTCCGGTTATGGCGACCCAGTAGGCGAAGCTACTCATCAATTACGTTTGTCCTTGGCTTCTAAAATCGACCAAGATGTAGTAACAGCTCTTGGCGGTGCTACTCTTGCAGTAACTGATACTAAAGTTATCTCCTATGAAGGTATCGTTAACGCAGTAGACAAATTGAACGAAGAAGACTACGTTGAAAAATATTTGTTCGTAGCACCTTCTCAAATTACTGCACTTCGTAAAGACCCTAACTTCATCGACAAAACAAAATACGGTAACGACGTTATGATGACTGGTGAAATCGGTATGATTGCCGGCTGTCGTGTTGTAACATCTCGCCGCATCAATGATACTGGCGCAACTATCGACAACTTCATCGTTGGCGTATCTGCAGAAGTGGAAGATGGTACTCCTGTATTACCTGCTGTAACAATTTACATTAAACGTGACGTTGTTGTTGAATACGATCGTGTTCCTGAAAAAGGTATCGACAAATTCGTTGCTAACGAACACTACGTTGTTGCGTTGACTAACCAATCCAAAGTTGTAAAAGCTACATTCAAAAAATAGTAGGTGAATAATATGACCACGAAAGAGACAGTTTTACAAATTCTTGAATCGTGGCTCGGGTATGATGCAATTTCTGATATAAATATCATTGAGTATATGATTGATGCGGAAACACAACATATCCTCAATGATATCAATCAGAAGGAATTACCTAGCGAATTACAGCACGTTCTCGTATATCGTGTAATTGGCAGCTATATCACCACAAACAAAAATAAATTGATTGAAGCCGACGGAGAAATGGCGAGCTCCATTAAAATGGGCGATACTGAAGTTCAATTTAAAGGAACCGACAAGGCATCCCGTCTCCAAGAATTGGACACCGCTTTGAGTGGATATGGAAGGGGTGACCTAGCATGCTTCCGACGGCTAAGATGGTAGACGCTGCTAGAAAGCAGTTAGAACGATTATACGATTGTACGTGTTATGTTATCTCCGAAGTGGATGCAATGGACCCCGATACTGGAATTATGAGTAAAACTGCCAGTAGAGAGGGTCCTTTTGCTTGTAGAATTAGCTATAAAACTCTCTCTACAGGTCAAATCGCTGAGATTGCGAAATTTAGTACCACCACGGTACTTTTCACCGCTCCGGAGGTAATCATACCTAATGGGGCTCGAATCGAGCTTATAGGGCGAAATACGAAGCAACTTTTTCGCAGTGCCTCGATTTCTGCACGATATGACACCCACCAAGAGGTGCAACTCGAAAATTTAGAGGTGCATTGACATGGGTGTTGAATTTAACATGGAAGATTTTGCTGAATTTAATCGAAGCCTGGTCAAACTGAGTCAATCAGGTAGCCTTCAGAATTTCAACAAGCAAGTTGTGAAGGAAATGGCCAGCGTGTATGTGCGTGAAGCTAAATTGAATACACCAGTCGGGAAACGATCGGTTAAATTCATGCAAAATGGTCAAGTACAAACAAAGTACTTTGATAGCGAGCATACTCGCCAATCGTGGAGTGTTGGTAGATATCGACTGGACGATAGAACCGGACGGGTTAGGGTGTTTAACACATCCTCTTACGCCTCGTTTTTAAATGATGGGCATCGGCAAGAAGTTGGGAGATTTCTTCCGTGGATAGGCCAATCTAAAGGTGGAGTAATGCAAGGCGGTAGACTGAAAAAGCCTTGGGTAGATGGTGCGTACATGCACGAGAAAGCTGAAAAGGCACTCAGTAAAAACGCTAAACGTATTATGGAAATTGCATTAAAGAAATGGATTGAAAAGCATGGTGGATTCTGATGTATTAACAGCCGTATCTAAAGCCGTACATACGGCACTTAACGTGCCTATATACCTAGAATTCAAAGAAAACAATATGACATTCCCCTGCGCATATATCAAGCTGATTGAACCTAGTATGGGTAGACATGTCGGTGATCTTTACAATACTTCTTTGGATTTAGACATCATGTATTACGCCAATAATCTTGATGTGGTTACTGATACGCGAAAACTCATTGATATTCCTAGTGTGCTGTACCTACTGCTTGAATTTGTACAAGTTGGGGAACGTACAATTATGGGCACTGGCATGAAATATAAGATTTCAGACGGTGTGCTGCACTTCTTCGTGACGTATGAAAACATACTCCGGAAAGTGGCCAAACCCGTCGAGCGGATGAAGCACATGGAATTAACGGAAAGGGTAAAAGATGGCAGATGAAAAAGAAACAGTCGAAGTAACGGCTGAACAACAATTTGATGCTTACGCTATCATTGCATCTGACAAGTACAGACGGTATCGTGATTTACTCACTTGCCTTCTTAACGAAGATGAAATGTATACGGAAAGCGACATTGATAAGATTTTAAATCAGGCATTAAACACGCCTGTGAAAGGTTAGTGAAATATGGCATTAGGTGGTGGCACATTCTTATTCCACAATAAAGTATTGCCAGGTACTTATATTAACTTCGTATCCAAAGACCGAGCATATGCAGAAGTATCTGACCGTGGCTTTGGCGCGATGATGCTCTCCTTTGATTGGGGCCCAAGTGGCGAAGTGTTCCGTGTAGATAACGACACATTCCAAAAGGATTGCCAAAAATACTTTGGTTATGACTACGGCCATGACAAAATGAAGGGCTTACGTGACTTGTTCCGTGGCTTGAAAACTGGTTACTTCTACCGCTTAAACTCTGACGGTGCGCAAGCTACAAGCACAATCGGTAAAGCAAAATATAAAGGTATTCGTGGTAACGATTTGGGTGTATCTGTTCAAGCTGATCCAGATAACACAGGTAAATTTATCGTAACTACTTACCTCACTACAGGCGATGTTCGTAAGGCAGTAGATATTCAAAAGAACTTGAAGAATGCGACAGAACTGCAAGATAACGATTACATCGTATTCACTAAAACTGGCGCATTAACTACTACAGCTTATACTGCACTATCCGGTGGTACTAACGGCTCCACAATCACCGTTAAGAACTACCAAGACGGCATTGATATGCTTGAACCTTACTACTTCAATACGTTGGGTTACGCAGGTGCGGACGACACAATTAAGAACTTACTTATTGCATTTACTAAACGTTGCCGTGAACAAAGTGGCGCTAAATTCCAATTAGTGATTCATGGTAAGACCGGGGTCAACTATGAAGGTGTTATCTCCATCCTTAATGACGTAACCGATGAAGGTGCCGAAAGAGGCTCTTTGGTGTACTGGACATTAGGTCAAGAAGCATCTTGCAATATCAATGCTACAGTAGGCAATATGATTTATGATGGTGAATACACTGTAAACGTTAAGTACAAACAGTTCGAACTCGAACAAGCTATCAAA
Source organism: Veillonella dispar (assembly GCF_900637515.1). Lineage (NCBI taxonomy): Bacteria > Bacillati > Bacillota > Negativicutes > Veillonellales > Veillonellaceae > Veillonella > Veillonella dispar. The sequence goes on from NZ_LR134375.1 coordinate 617,642, forward strand.
GATGGTATGTTTATGTTCCACAATGTCACTGACTCCGTTGGTGGTAATATCCAAGGCGACGTACGTGTATTGAAAGACATCAACACATTTACTGAATTCAGTAAAGCTAAAAACCGCGACTTCTCCCTTAACCAAGTCATTCGTGTATTGGATAACTGGGCAGTTGACGGCGCTAGACTGTTCAATAAAACACATCTTGATAAATCCCCTAATGACCAAGCTGGTCGTGAGTCCTTATGGGGCGACCTTGTATATCTTGCTGAGCAATACCAAAAGGTACGTGCTATCCAAAACTTCGATGATAAGGATATCCCAGTACCTACACAAGGCGATAACAAGGAAGATGTATTGGTTAACGTACAATTACAGCCAACTGTGGCTATGGAAAAATTGTACATGACTGTTGTAGTAGCCTAGGAGGATAACGTATGGAAAATGAAATTTTAGATGCATTGAAAACGATGGATGCAGCTGACGTTGTTTCTTCTAAATTAGCGTCTTGCTATATCGTAGAGAACGGTAACCGATACTTACTGTTTCAAGCTAAGAAACTTAGCGCAAAAATTAAAAAGAATAAAGAAAAAGTGGCAATCTTGGGCCGTATTGGTGCGGGTAATAAGTCTACCTCCGTAGAATACAGCGGTAGCTTAACGATTTACCACAACACAGCTTTATTCGATAAGATGGTTGAAAAATACTTGAAAACCGGTGTGGATACATACTTTGACATGCAAGTAGTAAACAACGATCCAACATCTAAAGCAGGTCGCCGTTCTGTAATTCTAAAAGGTGTGAACCTTGACGAATTAACAGCAGCTGAATTTGACGCTGAAGGCAAATACATCGAACAAGAACACAACTTCACTTATGAAGGTGTTAAATATGTTCAACACTTTAATGAATTAGACGGGATGCAAGCCTAGAGCTTGCTCCCTTTTTTTTAGGAGGTTTTTACAATGGCTGAAAATTTAAGCGCATTCCTTAAACAAAACGTTGATGTAGTCAATGAGACTGAATACGTAGCATCTAAACGTATCAAAGTGAATGGTGAGCCAGTAGCATGGAAGATTAAAACATTAGCTACTGACGAAACAGAAAAGATGCGTAAGAAATACACTAAACGTATTACAGACCGCATCACTCGTCAATCTGAAGAACGCTTCGATGCGACTGCATACAACGAAGATGTGCTATCTAAGGCAATCACTTATCCTAATCTTTATGATGCGGAACTTCAAGATAGCTGGGGTGTTACTGAACCAGTTGAGCTCGTAAAAGCAATGCTCACACCAGGTGAATACGCTGACCTTTTGGCAGCAGTAACAGAAGCCCAAGGCTATGATGTAGGCATGGAAGATAAGGTAAAAGAAGTAAAAAACTCCTAGAATCCAATGAAACAGAAACGATGTTCGCATATTTGGCATTTGTTAAATACCATATGCGACCTTCTGTTTTTGCGGATATGGACATGAATGAAAAGGCTGTAGTAATTGCCTTTATTCAGCAACATGCTAAAGATGAGCAAGATGAAATGAATAAGGCAAAAAGGGGGTAATGAATGGCTACACTTTCTAACTATATAAGCCTCTCTACTAATATTCCTAATGCTATGAACGCAGCCGCAAACGCAACAACTAAAGCCTATCAATCCATGAACACACTTCACAATAAGATGAACGGTGTATCGAACGCTAGTGAAACACTAAAGGCTAGCATGGGCGGTATCATGAACAGCTTCGCCGGTAACCTGTTGGCTAGTACCGTGATGAATGGCATTGGCGCTATAAAAGGCGCCATTGAATCGATTCAAGATACTGCTACAGAATGGGCACAGGTGCAAGCTCGCCTTAAATTGGTAGCCGGAAGCCAGGAAAATGCCATTTACCTAAATAAGCAGATATTTGAATCCGCACAGCGTGCAAGAGGTGGGTATTTGGAAATGGCAGACGCCGTAATCCAGGTATCTCAATCCGCACATGATGCGTTCCCGGACCCAAGAAAAGCCGTAGAATTTATGGAGGGTATCCAAAAGGTATTCGCTATTGGCGGTGCATCGAAAGAAGCACAAAAGAACGCCATGCTTCAGTTGACACAAGGTCTAGCATCTGGTCAATTACAAGGTGACGAATTCAGGTCTATTGCTGAAAACGCGCCTATGATTGAAAACATCATTGCGAAATCTATGGGCGTATCTCGTGGCGAACTTAAGAAGCTGGCATCGGAAGGCAAGATTACCGCTGAAGTAATTAAAAACGCTATTATGAATAACTTGCCTGAGATTGAAAAGCAGTTTGAATCGCTTCCTAAAACATGGGGCGATCATATGCAGTCGATTAAGAATAAAGCTATTCGGGCGTTCGAACCTGTGTTCCAACGAATATCTGACCTTGCTAACAGCGAGGGTATCCGTGAGTTAGTGGACAACGTAACGGGAGCTATCCAAATGGTAGCACCGGTATTCTATTGGCTCGTAGGTGTTATCGGTGAAACGATTAATACTGCAGTATGGGCATTTAACACATTATCTAACTTTGTTAGACAGCACTCGTCTATCATGTATACAGCAATGATAATACTGGGCGGTGTAATGGCGTTTTATGCAATCCAGGCCGGTATAGCAGCCGGAAGAACGATTCTCGCTGCCGGTGCTATGGCGATTAAGGCCGTAGCAGACTGGGCTGAAACTGCTGCCCTTTTGGCAATGATTGTAGCTCAAGAAGGATTGAACGCCGCATTATATGCGTGTCCGTTAACATGGGTAATCGGCTTGATTGTTGCAGTTATAGTCATAATCTACTTAGCTGTAGAAGCTATTAACTATTTCTGTGATGCGAATATCAGCGTGCTGGGAATCGTAGTTGGTGCTTTTTGGGCGTTCGGTTCCGCTATTTTCAATGTGTTCGCATTGGGATGGAACATTATCGCAGCATTTGTTAATTTCTTGGCCAACGTATTTAAAGACCCATTACATGCCGTCGCTAACTTGTTTATCGATATATGGAACGGTATTTGGCAATTCGTGAAAGCTAGAATTAACGACATCATAGATGCGATTAATAAAATCCCAGGCGTAAATATCGATAAGGTAGGCGGGTCTACTGGCGTATTAGAACGATTTGAGATTGCCGGCGGTGAAACCACTGTCATGGGCAAAATGGATTATTCTAGCGTTACAGGGGCTTTCGGGGAAGGCTATAACATTGGGGCTAACCTTAGCCTTGGCGATTTGATGCCTAACATGCCTAACATTAAAACTCCTCAAGAGTTTGACGCTAGCAAAATTACTCCAGGCGCGGATCATGATGCGGCTGATAAGACTAAGAAAAACACAGGCAAGACTGCCAAGAACACAGGCAAGATTGCCAAGTCTATCGACATGACAAATGAGGAAATCAAGGCACTCCGTGAAAGCGCTATCAATAAATCGTTGAAGAAATGGCAAGATGCCAACGTGATTCACATTCAAATGAATAACGATGTGGAAATAAACAACGGTACTGATTTAGACGGCTTTACAAGTCAAATCTCGAAAGGCTTGAAAGACGCGTTCGCAATTCAAAGGGAGGGAATCTAAATGTATTACTTCTATATGGGGACGATGCAGATACCGATTCCCCCTAAAGAATTAACCACTACTATCAACGGCAAGAACGAAACAATGGAGTTATTGGGGAAAGGCGAAGTTAACGTTATTAAGCCGGCAGGGCTTACAGACCTTGCTTTCAAATTCTTATTGCCTAACTCCGATTATCCATTTAATGAGTCCTTGCTGTTTAAATCTAAGAAGGCTAAGTACTATATCGATGAACTCGAAAAGCTTAAGACTACAAAGACGATCTTCCAATTTATCGTGGTACGAATGAAACCAGGCGGACAGATGCTAGCCATGACTAACATGAAGTGTACGCTCGAAAACTACGTCATAGAAGAAGATGCGGACAATGGCTTTGACTCCTACGCTAGCGTTACTTTGAAGCAGTGGAAGCCTTGGGGTGCCAAACGCATCGAAGTAAAAACTGATAAGGACGGTACTGCAAAAGGTAGCGTTAAGTCGGATAGGCCTACAGACGGCAAGGTGGCCGCATCAACTGCTAAGGTATCCAAAGGGCAGACATTGCAGCAAATCGTTAAGAAGCAACTAGGTAATACGGATAACCTATTCCAAATCGCAGCACTTAACAAAATCGCTGTGCCTGCTATCTTGGGAGTTGGCCAAGTCGTCCAGCTTAAACGAGAGGGTAATAACGAATGGCTATAGATGAAAAGAAAACAGTCGAAAAATCTCAAATCAAAGGCACTATCATTCCGTTACCCATGCCGGTGCAACTACACTATGAGCTAACCATCAGAAACAAAAGCACTGGTGATTTATGGCTCATAGAACCTGAAGACGGCGTACAAATTACGAGAGCAGTTGACTGCGTTCCAAGTAAGATGACATTCAAAGTACCTAAAGACCCTAACCTCAATTTTGAAGAGGGTGATACTGTTAAGTTCACCCTAAACGGAGGAGCGGTGTTCTTTGGGTATGTCTTTGAGAAACAGCGTGACGGCAAGAACTCTATATCAGTAACTTGCTATGATCAGATACGCTATCTCAAGAATAAAGATTGTTATGTTATCGGAGCTATGACTGCGACTGAGTTCATCAAAATGGTGGCAGAAGACTTTGGATTGAAATGTGGTTATATGGACGATACCGTATGGAAAACTCCGGAGAAACCGCAAACCATATTCAAAGATAAGTCGTTGCAAGAAATGATATGCCAATTACTCGATAAAACGGCTATATACACGCCTAATCATGCGTTCTATCATTTGTACGATGATGCGGGTGAGTTACGGCTAGCATCGTTTGAGACTATGAAGACCGATATTTACATTGATGATGAGTGCATGGAAGACGTGCAGTACACAACTTCCATAGACAAGGAGACATACAACTATGTAAAAATCGTCCGTACAGTCCCGAACGGTGCATCAAGTAAATTGGAGAACACATTCATCGCCAAGGACGACAAGAACATCGAGAAATGGGGCAGATTACAGTATCTGCTCATTCCTAAAGAGAAGGACATCAACGCAGTAGCGCAAGCCAAGGCAATCATGGCTCACAAAAACAAAAAGAGCCGTGAGATTAAGTTAAAAAATGTCATTGGCGATGTGCGTGTGCGTGGTGGATCCTTGGTGTACATCAATCGAAACTTTGGCGATATGATTGTTAATAATTACATGATGGTATCATCTGTTACTCATACGTTTAAAACAGGATTTCACGGAATGGATTTAGATTTACGATACGTTGATAATGATGCGGCTTATGAAGTTGCAAAAGACGAAGACGCAGAAGCAGTTAAGAAAATCGAAGCTGCTAAAAAGACCAAAAGCTCCGCAGTCGCTACTGGTGCAGGCGGTACAGCTGGCCAAGTTGACACAGCTTTCAGTTCTAATGATGGCCGAGTATCCCAATATGGTAAACAGGGTTGTGCGGACACAGTATGTGCTACTGGGTCTTGGTACAATTCAGATTTGAAAGATGAGTACAACAAAGGCACGGCAAGGGTTGATACACTTCGTCAAAATCTCGAGGCTAAAGGTTATACAACGGAACAATTCAACGGATACGCTAATAAAGGCGACTTGTTGATTTATGGTGATGATGAGCACGTTGTTATTGCCGATGGTGCAGGCGGGTGCTTCGGTAACTCTTCGAGCCGAGGTTATGCTATGAAGTATGGCAACGCAAATTATGCATGGCATAATGACGAAGCGCCATCTAAGATTATTCGAATGGGGGCTAAATAATGGATAGCGAGTACATGAAAATCGTTAATACGATTAAAGAAATAGCGAGCACCGTCATATCAAACGGCGAGCCTATGGAAGTAATCGTCGGCGAAGTTGTCAGTATATCACCGCTTGCTATTAAGATTGACCCTAAGTTAACAGTACCTGAAGAGAATATTATTCTTACCAAAAACACCTGCGAATGGACTATGGAGATGAGCGTTGATCATGTTACAGAAAACCGAGCAGGTGGCGGTGGTATGGCTGAATACGCAAGCCATAACCATGAGTACAAAGGGCGTAAGAAGTATCTTGTTCATAACCAATTAGTGATGGGCGATAAGGTCATTATGCTGAAGGAAACCGGCGGACAGCGTTACATAGCGTTAGACCGATGGTATAACCCGAATAGGGGGTGCACGACTAAGTAATGGCAGATAATTTACTATTACCAAAACAAAATAACGATGCCCTTATTCCTGATACAGTGAATTACATTGAACCGTCGCATACGTATGATGTTGATTTTAGAACGGACAGCCAAATTAGGGGCTATGCAGATAAGTTGCGAGCTATGGAGCAAGCAATTTATAAAATCATCAATACGGAGCGATACCAATATATCATTTACAGTTGGAATTACGGCATCGAACTACAAGACTTATTCGGACAGCCAATTCCGTATGTGTACGCTGAGTTACAGCGACGCATAGAAGAGGCTTTACTGAATGACGACAGAATAACTAAAGTATATAACTTTGATTTTAGCCACGAAGGTGGCGACGTCATGGTTGAGTTTGATGTAGATACCATCTATGGTACGCTACAAAAAATCAAGAAAGGGGTGAAAGGTATTGTATGAGCATATGACGGCCAATCGAATTGAAAAACGAATGCTCGATAGAGTTAAAGATGAATTCGATCGGCGCGAAGGTAGTGTTATATACGATGCTACAGCTCCGGCAAGCGTTGAGTTTGCAGAACTATATATCCTAGCCGATGTGATTCTGAAACAAGCGTTTGCAACGACCGCAGACCGGGAATTCCTAATACTTCGTGCTGCGGAGTTTAATATTTACCCGGAACCTGCAACGCAAGGCGAATTTGAAGCTCAGTTCAATATGGAAGTACCGATTGGCTCCAGGTTTAATTACAATGAATACAACTTTGTTGTAACAGAGGTAATCGACGACGCGGAACATAAGTACAAACTTAAATGCGAACAGTACGGACGCACTCCTAATGCGACCACAGGTGATATTACGCCAATCCAAGGTATTAATGGCCTTACCTCTGCTAAGATATTGAAGAATATCACGCCTGGCGAAGATGAAGAAGACACAGAAGTATTCCGAAAACGGTACTTTGATGCTTTGAAATCAAAAGCCTATGGCGGTAATGGTGCGGATTACAAGGAAAAGGTATTAGCTATCCCTGGCGTTGGCGGTGTTAAAGTATACCGCTGTTGGAATGGCGGTGGTACCGTTAAGCTAGTTGTATTGAATAGCGACTACAAGCCTGCAGCAGATGAACTGATTAAGGAAGTAGAGAACGTTATAGACCCAGCGCCAAAAGGCAAAGGGTACGGGCTTGCTCCTATCGGCCACACCGTAACAATCGAAAAGGCTGACCCGGTAACGATCAACTACCGAATTGAAGTCACCATGATGAGCGGGCACAACGTCAATGAAATCCAAACTCTTGCCGAGAACGCTATCAAGCAACGACTACTTCTCCGCGCTAAGGAATGGTGTAATCAAGACGAGAAGGAACATGTTATTCTTCGGACTAGTCTTGTAACGGCTTTAATGGTTGAGCTTCCTAGTGTTCTTGACGTAGGTAGGATTACTATAAACGGTGCTTCTGTTTCAAAACTCGAATTGAAGGATAATCAAATCCCAGTAGTAGGGACGATTACTTTGGTGGCAGTATGATTACAGACTTTGGGATTTTTAAACGGGATATTGATATCTCACAATTCGCCGTTCCGTTAACTCGAGATTCTCGGGATATCCAAGAAGTCTATCGAGTAGAATCTGCAGAACTACAACTGCTATGGGATATCATGCTAGATATCTTTAAAGAAGAATACATCTATACTGCAGCAGATTACGGGCTTGAAGCATGGGAACAAATATTAGGCATCAATCCTCCGGATTTGACAGACACAGAAGGACGCAGAAGTGAAATACTATCAGTATTAATCGGACAGCGTCCTTTTACTATGCCAAAAGTGCAAGAAATGCTTAACTTCAAGTTTGGCAATCATGTAGTAAAGCACTCTGTTGTATCTGATAGATACGAGTACTGGCTAGATGTAGTCGATGGATTTGAATCACAGCTCAACAATATTGTCGATTATGTGGAGCCGTTAATACCTAAGAACTTAATCATCAAGACAAAAAGTACTACAAACATTAACGGCGAAATATATGTAGGCGCTATATCTGATGTATACGAGTCCTTCCATGTCGGAGCGGCATTAGATAAGTTTGATTTCAAAGTAGGCTCTGACATTAACATAGGCATGAGCTTCGACGTATTAGAAACAATTAAAGTATAAGGAGAACACATGGCTTCTATTTATCCAAATACACGATTAACCAATTATGGCCGTGAGTTAATCGCAAGATCGCAAGCAACCGGCAAGAAGTTGCAATACATTAAGCTAGTTACTGGTGACGGTCAGCTTGATAATCAAAATATCGATACTATGACCTCTGTACTAGCCCCAAAATTAGAGTGCCCGTTCACTTCGGGCGGTGAATTCGTAGGCGACGGCCAATTTAGAATCGAATTTGCGGTTAGTAACAGCACAGTGAATAGCGGGTTCTTCGCTAGAGAGTTAGGCGTATATGCTAACCTTGAGGGTGAATCTGATTCCGCTGCTAAACTAATTGCATATAGCAACGGCGGAAACTATGCTTCCTATATTCCGTCTAAGGAAACACCGATTAATTCTAAAGTGTTTTCTTTAGATGTAGTAATCGGTAACTCTACGAATGTAACAGTTAAGAAGATTGATGCGGCATACCTCACACGAGGGGCATTAGATTCTCATAACCGTGATACAAGCGCACACTCAAATATCACAGACCAAATTAAGGCGATTCTCGGAAGTGCGAACTGGAACGACTCCCCGGCCAGTACACTTGTTACAATTAAAAACTTATTAGGACAAGGCGCTATCGTGGCATCTAAGCTCGACGCTAATGCGGGGTTTGTAAAGTTCGCTAATGGTTTCACTATCCAGTGGGGAATAGGAGGGCAGGATAACGTGACCAAAAGTGAAGTAAGATTCCCAATCAAATTCACAACGCTATTTATGGCCAACGCTATTGATGCATACTGGTCAGGTTCTGACACGCCTAGGTATTTCGCTAACTCCGTGTCGGAGAGCAACTCCACTAAAGCCGTATTTTCGGCAAGCGATAGATACGCTGCTTCTTATTACTGGTTTGCTCTAGGGATTATCTAGTTACCTATGATAATGAACATAATCTGATCACCAACGCCTTGCTGTCCTCTATAGTCACTATCCTTATATGTTAGCTGATTTCTAGAAGTCGATAAAATGATTTCAGAAAATGAATAATCACCGTTATATCTTGCGGTAGAAACGGCGATAGTCTTGTTACTGAACTCTACCGGGTAGCGCACAGTCCAAGGCTTAGGTTGATTATAGGCGTTAAATAATACCCACTGGATATTAATTCTTCCCTACGGCCATCCAAACAAAACTACCTGTGTCCGCTCTGTCGGTTAAGAATCGGATGGTGTTTCTATTAGCTTGAGAGAACCCACTGTTCCAAGTAATAAAACATTTTGCGCCGGAAGTATCAACACTAACAGAGTCATCGGTGGCTAATGCAATTAGCACAGTGCTGCTAATCGGTAGCGAAACATCTTTATAGTATCTATTAGAATCAAACCAAGTTATCCCCCACTGGGGAGTTACTTTAATAATTCTATGGACTTGCGTAGCTCACGAATGGTCTTATGTGTGTATACCCTAGTAGTGATATCACCTTGTTTATGGCCTAGCAAGGAGCGTAATGCGTTAGGTGGCGCTACCGCATCAAGTAGACTTGCAAATGTGTGCCGGGTATCGTGGATAGTATGCTTGCAGTTAAGCTGTTTCATAATATTATGGAAATGCTTACGGAACGTTGTATAGCTGATAGTGAATAGGTAATCGCTAGTATGTAGTTGCTCTATTATAGGCATGATGCGGTGATGAATGGGAATGATACGACCTTCACCGGCTTTAGTTTTGGCGTGTCTTACGATAAGGTATGATGATCGTCTATTGATATCTTGCCTACGTAAGTTAAGGAGCTCACCTATGCGTAGTCCGGTGTAGAGCAGTATTAAAATCATGCGGGAATAAGATGTATCTATTGCCCATAATTTGTTGATTTGTTGGCGAGTGAATACTCTTCTCTTAATCGTCGGTCTATTGGGCCCTAGATTTAGGTGCAGGGCGTAATTAGTGACAGAGTAATCTCTAATGATTGCGTAATTGAATAATTGATTAAGTAATGTACGGACTTTCTTACAAGATGAGTAGGAAAGTCCTTTTACGCGCATGGAATCAATCACATTTTGAAGGTGCTGAAAATGAATATCCGTGATAGACATATCCGCTATGTTGGATATGTGTTTAAAAGCAATGTGATAAGACTTAACAGCGCTATTAGAAATAGTCTGAGAGTGAATAGGCAACCACTCGTTAAATAGTTGCCTTAATGTAATGGTATTGCGTTGTCTACGTTTTAGTATAACTGCGTAACGGCGCATAATTTCACCTCCGAAAGGATACTACTATGAATCAATATGTATTTGTATTGAACGAAATGGGCGAACGAATTACGTCCTATGTTGATAATACAGTAACGCAAGAGCAGTTGTTAGCAACTGCAAAACAAGAATGGCCAGATGCAAAGGATTATATTTACTCTACAGACGGCGATAGTATGCTAGATGAATTTATGAAAGGTAAATTCTATGTAAACGGCAAGTTTGTCGAACCTGCTCCGTATGTTCCTACCAAGGAGGATAAGATTAATGCGATTAAATCTGAATACGAGCCGCGCTTCAAATCCTTAGAAGAGGCTCAGCGCAGATTGTTATTAATGGGAAAACCTACTGGGGCCATTAGTGCACAATATATCAAATTAAATACCGAAATGGTAACACGTATTAAGGAGGTACAATAATATGCCTAAATATATCGGAGAAAGTAAAGTACCTGTTATGGAATTTTGTGAGTACTGCTGGGAAGTGCTTAACGAAGACGGAACATGCCCAACAGAGGGCTGTGTCCATAATGATTTAATGGACGAGGTACACGAAGATGAAACTACCAGTCCTACACAACTTTAATGCAATTAAAGGGGAAGTGATTTCTCTTAGCATTGGTTATAACAATGTTGTTGCAAGTGAAAGTTTGTTCGCCTGTGTTCGTAAATATTCTCCGGACGAAGAATATAAAGCTAAGTTCGATATTGACGTGTCTACCGACGAGCTAGAAAACGATGAAGCATCTAAAATCACTCTTTCGTTGGATACAAATGCCCTAGCAGTCGGTAAATACCAATGGGACTTATTTATTTGGAATGGCGACCACCCTATCAAATGTCTAGTTAAAGGACAAATTACTATAGTCGAAGGCGTTAGCAATAGGGGGAAATGATGGACGAACTACACATTCACGAAAATAACGAAACGATCAAAGTTAAAGACAATACTCAAATCGTTAAACTGCAAGGACCGAAAGGAGACCCTGGGCCACAGGGCCCTCCTGGTCCTCCAGGTCCACAGGGTGAACCTGGTCGAAATGGTATTGACGGAATAAACGGAGAACAAGGGATACAGGGCATTCAAGGCCCGCCTGGTATTCAAGGACCTCCTGGTAAAGATGGTCTTAAAGGTGAACCCGGAACTCCTGGACAACGTGGAGCGGATGGCGAACGAGGGCCACAGGGGCCACCTGGACCGAAAGGCGAACCGTTTAAGTTCTCTGACTTCACACAGGAGCAACTTAATGCACTTAAAGGACCGAAAGGTGATAAGGGCGAACAAGGACCTCCCGGTCCTCCTGGTACTGGTGGCACAGGTGGAGCAGACTTGTCGGATTATACTAAGAAAGCTGACGCCGAAAATCTTTATCTTAAGAAAGTAGACCTAAGAGCTTATCTTACTATGCTCGGTGACCCTAAATATGCACTTAAAACAGAGTTAAATAATTATTTATCTAACACAGATGCGGCTAATAATTATGCTCAAAAAGGCTGGGCAACTCAAACGTTTGCATATAAAGGTGATTTAGGTGTCTATATTAAGAAATCCGAAATCGGTCAATATGCATTAACACCTGGTGATGCTTCTAGTCGTTACGTCAATAAATTAGAGGGGCAGTCCTTCGCTCAAAAATCTGAATTAAGTGATTATGTTAAGAAAACTGAAATTAATCAGTATACATCAAGTACACAAGGGCCGCCAGGGCCTAAAGGAGAGCCGTTCAAATATTCTGACTTCACGCAAGACCAACTTAATGCACTTAAAGGGCCAAAGGGTGATAAAGGCGAGCCGTTCAAGTATTCTGATTTTACGGCGGAACAATTACTAGCATTAAGAGGGCCTAAAGGAGCCCCTGGGAGCGGTGGGGGACAAGTAACTTCACAACCAGTCGAAATATATGAAGTTGTTTGGGGTAATGCTATAGCCAGTAACCCTGGTGCTGATAGAGGTTACTTAGCGTTTGACCCCTTAACTGGTTGGGGATACTTACATTTTGATTTTAAATTGAAAACCCCTTCTGGTAATGGCAATATGGTAGCATCGCTTCCACCAAATGCGCCAGTTGCAGTAAGGCTAATTGAAAGAAGCGTTGATGCAAGTAACAATAGCATTTATGTTGAACGAAATAGCCGTATAATTAAGGGTTGGGGTGTACCGGCGAACATGCGGTATATTATTGATATTATTGGTTATTGGAGAAAGGTGTAATAGATGTGGACTTGGCAATTTGAATTGAATGACATCTTAACCACTCTTACGATTGTAGGTGTGGTTGCAGGTGCAGGATATAGATTATTGATTATTCCGTTGTTACAACAATTAGACTCACAACGGATGCAAGATAATCTTATCTTTCAAGAAAAATGGGGTGTATTAACTGATACACTAAAAGATTTGAAAGATGAAATTAAATTATCACGTGCAGAGCGAATAAAAGCTGAGAGCAAGCAAGTATTACTATCTGCAAAAGTTGAAGCATTAGAAGTACGTGTTGAGGATATTAAGGATGAACTTCATGAACATACCTCAAAAGCTCATTAATTCAATTAAACAATCTTATAAATCTGTGAGGGTGGCTAACATCCACCCAACAGGTATTTTAGCTACTCGGGCGCTAGTGTTTATTATGCTAGTGCCTATTTTATTGGTGGTCACTCAATATGTTATGTCCTTTATTAGTGGGTACGTGTCAGACGAAGCGAATAAGCTGATTAATGTAGGCATCAATATTATTGACCACATATTCATACCTAGTGTCTTAACAGCCATTGTAGGCTTCTTAGGGCTTTGGGTAGACCAAAATAATAATGGTATTCCCGATAGATTAGAAGAGGAGGATAAACGATGAAAGTATTTATTAATCCTGGCCACGATATCAACTTAGATAGTGGCGCAGTTAATCCTGTATATGGAACACGCGAATGTGACGTGGCACGTGATGCGGGCAAGATGTTAGCGTGTTACTTGGAAACAGCTGGATGCGATGTGCGCACCCTACAAGATGATGATTTAGGGCTTGTATGTTCCGAAGCTAATTCTTGGGGCGCAGATATCTTCGTATCGCTTCATTGTAATGCGTTTAACACAGAAGCCCGTGGCACTGAGACTTTGTATAAGTCTTTTAACGGGCAACGATTAGCAAACGACATTCAAAGTCAAATAATCCGCAGCATTAATACGGTAGACCGTGGAGTTAAGAAACGTGATGACCTTTGGGTGCTAAATGGTACGGACGCAACTGCTGTATTAGTTGAAATGGCGTTCATTGATAATGAAGAAGATCATACTATGCTGACTAATGATTTAGATACTATCGTTCGTGCCATTGCTAGGGGGATTACTGACTACGCAGGAGGAATATAATGTATGACAAAATCAAAGTTTTACTTAATAGCCTTAGTTACCGCCATGCTGTTATCGGTGGTATTGTGCTCCTCTCCATCTTTTGCCTCTGGTATATCTTCCACGAGCCAAGCGGAGCCAACCATAACGATTCCCTTAACACAGTGGAACGAATTGAAAGCCAACAACGAGAAAGCATTAAGCTTAATAGAGACATCCAGTCTGCCATTGACCGAGGCACAGTCCTTAGTCATGAAGCAAAGGGAAGAATTGAACGAAGCACACAATACAATCTCGACATTGGAAACCGAATTAGTGAAAGCCAAAATGCTATCCATGAAGCAAGAAGTTACCTTATCAGAAATGCAGAACTCATTGACCGAATTGAAAGGGCAAATCAACAACGACAAACGAACTATCAAGCGACTACGGACGCAACGCAACCTATCTCAGATGGTGGGAGCGGGAGCAATAATCGGAGTAGTGATTCATCGGTAAAGAGGTGATCCAAATATCTCCCTAGCCCTGCGAGGGTGGACGTAAGGCAAGCCCCAGGTAAATAGTACCTGGGGCTTTTTTTTTATTTGACATCATTTTGACATCATTTTATTAAAAAATATATAGAAATATAGTTAAATGTGATACTATGAAATGCAGTAAAATACTGTGTTTATAGAATTTGTCATTACCTATATAATTAACTCTTAATCAGGGTGTCCAGGGTTCGAACCCCTGGTGGTCCACCAAAATAACCCGCACAGTAGTGCGGGTTTTCTTATTATTGTCTTTAGACTGGTTCGCGACGTAGTCGCGAATCATAAAACCACCCGCTATGCGGGTGCGGCAACGAAAGTTATACAAAAAAATCACCTTGCTTAAGTATAATGTAGGTGTTCAAGCCGCATTATATACAAAAGAAAGGTGATTTTATATGGCAACAAAGACACAGAGCCTTGCGCACACAAAATGGTTATGCAAATACCACATAGTATTTACACCTAAGTATAGACGTAAAGTTATATATAATCAATACAGAAATAGTTTACGTGAAATATTGAGACGTTTATGTGAATATAAGGGCGTCAAGATTATAGAGGGGGAGCTTATGGCTGATCATGTGCATATGCTAGTATTAATCCCGCCTAAAATATCAGTATCATCTTTTATGGGATACTTAAAAGGGAAAAGTGCACTAATGATGTTCGATAAACACGCAAACTTAAAGTATAAATTTGGAAATAGACACTTTTGGTCCGAGGGTTATTATGTTAGTACAGTAGGTTTAAATGAGGCTACAGTAAAGAAATATATACGTGAGCAAGAGTTACATGACCAAATGAAAGATAAACTTAGTGTAAAAGAATATGAGGACCCTTTTAAGGGTAGCAAGTAATACACATCCCCTTTAAGGGGAACGTTACGAGTCAATGGCTATGCGGCTTGAACGTAGTGAAAGCCAGCGCCTTTAGACGCTGGCCTAGTACTACGGGCTTATAGCCCGTGAGCAAACCACCCGTTTTACGGGTGGTTCTGATTATCTATTTGTAATCTATTTGTATATTGTAATGAAATTAAATAATGTATATATTATAGACAATAAAGATGTAATAGCTTATGATTGCTATATAATAATTTTTCTCATTAGGAGGTACCCAATGGCAGTAGATGTTTCTAGAACACAAGATGTATATAAAGATGCAGGCCAAAGTGTTAACTTTACAACCTTATTATTAAATCGCAAAGATCGTGACGCAGAACTTGAAGTTATCCAAGATATGGCAGACCGTATCCAAGCCATTAAACGTTCTGTTAGTATTCGTGCGAATGGTGAAGGATTGGGTATTGCCTTTGGTTTTAGCCGCAAAGCATGGGATTATTTGTTCCCTAATGCACCGGTACCAAAAGAGTTAGAAGATTTCCAAGGTATTAAAGGGGATAAACAAGACGTACCAGCTGTAGCAGCAGATTTATTTTTACATGTACGTTCTAATGATGAATCCGTTACGTATACTGTAGTAGATCAAATTATGGGATTCTTACGTCCTATTACATCTGTAGTCGATGAAACTCATGGTTTCCACTATGAACAAGGTCGTGCTATCATCGATTTCGTTGATGGTACTGAAAACCCTGTTGGTCAAGAGGCTGTTGAGTGGGGGGTTATTGGCGATGAAGATCCTGAATTCACTAATGGTTCTTATGCATTTGCTCAAAAATATGAACATGATCTTGATGCATGGCGTGCACTTCCTACGGAAATGCAAGAAAAATTCATTGGCCGTCGTAAATTCAGTGATATTGAATTAGAAGATGATGAAAAAGATCCAGCAGCTCATAATGTAGTGGCTCAAGATAATCGCGATGATGAAGAACATAAAATCGTTCGTATGAACGTACCGTTTGCTCAACCTGGACAAGGTGTACGTGGCACATACTTTATCGGTTATGCTCGTTACTGGGATGTAACTAAAACAATGCTTACTAATATGTTTACGCAAAACGATAAATTGCTTGATTATTCCAAACCTATTACAGGTATGCTTTTCTTCATTCCATCCCTTGATACATTGGATGCTATTGCAGAAGGCGAGTTATAATCGACATAGCTATTTGATGTATATTTTTATAGTTCGTGATGCTCTATTTTGTTAGCAGTAAACAATTCGAGTAAAAATATCATTTAATTCTATAGAAGCGCTCCTTTTAGGGGCGCTTTTATGCTATAATAAATCTATTAAACTCGTAAAATCCATTGTAGTTATGAATGAGGTATTTCATGAATTATACTAGCACCCGCGGTACCGTTGCGGTAAATGAAACATATGCATTGTTGCACGGCTTAGCAGAGGATGGTGGTCTATATGTACCATCTTTATTCCCTACAAACTGCTTAACTTACAATGATGTGAAAGATAAAAACTATCAAGAGGTAGCAGCTGTTGTATTATCCAAGTTGTTCCCATGTTTCTCAGAAGCTCATTTAAAAGAAATGATCAACTCTGCATACAGTGATGCTAATTTCAGCACTCGTGATATTGCACCGTTACATTCCTTATTAGAAAAGGTTTCTGTCCTAGAATTATTCCATGGCCGTACACAAGCTTTCAAAGATATGGCATTGTCTTTATTCCCATATCTATTAGTAGCGGCAAAAGAGGCTGAAGGTGAGAAAAAAGAGGTTCTTATCTTAACGGCTACATCTGGTGATACAGGTAAAGCTGCCCTTGAAGGCTTTAAAGATGTACCTGGTACTCACATTCAAGTATTCTACCCAACTGATGGCGTAAGTCCAATGCAAGCTGAGCAAATGCAAAAGCAAGAAGGGGACAACGTTAATGTTACTGCGATTCACGGTAACTTCGACGATGCGCAACAATTCTTGAAACGCTTATTCGTTGATAAAGATACTGCAGAAGAGGTTGCTGCAAAAGGTGTTATGTTCTCTAGTGCGAACTCTATTAACATTGGTCGCTTGGCACCTCAAGTGGTGTACTATGTGAATGCCTATGCAGAACTTGTTGCACAAGGTGCCATTCATGAAGATGAAGCATTCAACGTTGTGGTGCCAACTGGTAACTTCGGTAATATTTTAGCTGCTTATTATGCTAAAAAAATGGGTATTCCTATTGGTAAATTGATTTGTGCATCTAACCAAAATAACGTGCTTACTGATTTCTTTGAAAGTGGTACATACGATATGAACCGCCCATTCTATACAACGATTTCTCCGTCTATGGATATTCTTGAGTCTTCCAACTTTGAACGTTTCTTATACTATATCTCTGGTGAGGATAGTGAACGCACAGCTGGTTGGATGAAAGATCTTAAATCTACAGGTAAATTGACTGTAAACGAAGAAGAATTCAACCGCGTTAAAGCTAATTTTGCAGGTGCTTATGTAGATGACGAAGAAACAAAAGCCATCATTGAGCAAGTGTACAACTCCTATGGTTATGTAATGGATCCTCATACAGCGGTAGCTATGGGTGCATACATGAAGGAATTAGAGAAACACCCAGAAGATGGTGCGCGTCATACAATTATTGCATCTACTGCACATCCATTTAAATTTCCTACAGCTATTTGTGAAGCTTTAGATATTAAAGTTGGTGATACACCATATGAAAGCTTAGATAATATTTCTGCTGTAACGGGTGTAGCATTCCCTAAACAATTGGAAGCATTGAAATCTAAACCATTGCGTTTCACAAAAGCAATCGATAAAGAGAATATGAAACAAGAAATTCTTGATTTTGTAGATACATTCTCTAAATAATAGGATGCCGCCTTTCGCTAGAAGGGCGGCATATATTTTGGTTTTATATATTCCGTATCTCCTGTATAATAGATTGCTAAGATAGATAATACAGGGATAGTAACTATTTAGTTGTACTATAGTGTATTTGTATAGGGAGGTAGTATGGCTAAAAAAGGTCTTATGTATGCATTATTGTCGGCACTCTTATTGAGTACGATGAATTTATTTGTAAAGATGCTAGGCTCTAACATTCCATCTGGGGAAATTGCCTTTTTCCGTGGTTTATTTGGAACCATAGCTGTTCTCATCGTTATGTATACCCGAGGTATCCGATTCTCGAAAGAGGATAGAGGACATCTTGTTATGCGTGGCTTATATGGCGGCTTTGGCATGGTTTGTAACTTTATTGCCTTAGTGCATTTAAAGTTATCTGATGCAACAATTTTATTTCAAACATCAGGTATATTTGTATTGATATTTAGCGCCTTATTTCTTAAAGAACGGGTACCTAAAGGGGCTGGTAAATGGCTTCTTTTGATCTTTGTAGCTGTAATGGTTATGGTAAATCCATTTAGCTTTACCGGCTTTACTTGGTTTGCCTTAGTAGCTATTTTAGGGGCTGCTTTATCTGCGGCTGCGTATACAACGATTCGCCTTATATCTAAGCGAGGTAAGCATAGTAATTTCGAAATTATGGCGTATTTTATGATTACAGGTATGATTGCAGGACTTGTTACAACTGATAAACTCGTTATGCCGCAGGGGACAGATTGGCTTATCATCTTGGCGATTGGTGGTATTAGTGTAGTGGCTCAGTTCTTCTTGACTGGTGCCTTTGTTACCACAAATGCTGTAGTGGCACAATTCTTACAATATGTTGGTGTATTCATCAGTTCCTTCTATGGCTTCTTGTTCTTTGGTGAAAGCTTATCTATTGAAACGATAGGCGCTGGTGTGGCGATGTTCGTATCTTCTGTTATGTTGGCTCGCCTCAAAGAACAAAGTGGACCTTTACAAGAAGGAAAGGTTATAGAGGATAAAATTAAATAATTGTCGAATCTATACAATAATAGACGTTGTATGACAGTAGAGGTGCTAATCACATTCGTGATTGGCACCTTTTAACATGGTGCGAAAAGTACGCATAAATACTGATTTATTACAATTTTAGATTGACCTATGAAAAACTATATTAAATAAATTCGAAAAACTACATCGAAAAATATTGACATCTCTTCATCTTTCTTTTATGATTAGTACAGTTATTAACGCATTCTCAATTAAGTGTATCTAGGAGTAGTGAGAACATGAAAGATTTTTTGAACGATTTTAAAGCTTTTGCATTCAAAGGTAACATGATGGACCTAGCTATTGGTATGATTATTGGGGCTGCTTTCACAGCGTTGGTTAACTCCGTTGTAAGCAACTTGTTCATGCCTATTATCAGTTTGTTCACAGGCGGTATTGATTTCAGTAACTTATACTTGCCATTAAATGCTGCATCTAAAGATGCATTCATGGCTGGTGCTGATATTAATACAGCTCGTGCAGCTGGTTCTGTATTGCCATACGGTACATTCATTACCGACTTGATCCAATTCTTGATCTTGGCATTCGTTGTATTCTTGATGGTTCGCGCATTAGCTAAAATGATGAAAAACGCGAAAGAAGAAGAAGCTGCTGAAGCACCTACAACTAAAGAATGTCCATTCTGTAAAACAGAAATTCATATTGATGCAGTTAAATGTCCTAACTGTACAGCAGATTTGAAATAATTCAAATTTAAAGCTACATAAAAGGAGTAAGGCCTAGGCCTTACTCCTTTTTGTTGTATTACGCCAGCTTTCTAGTATAAAATATAAGTATATAATAGAAATATATAATATTAACTTTAACGCGAAATTCTTGTGCGTGTATTATAAGATGTTTTTGGAGGACTTATATATATGGAAAAAAAACCTCTAGTTGTTGTAAATGGTTTAGTCCGTAAAGATGCAATTGCTTATTTAAAAGAGCACGTAGATGTGCGCCAATGGACTGAAAAGACTGTAATGCCTCGTGAGACATTAAAGGAATGGCTCGTTGATGCGGATGGTTTGTGGTGTGTTCGCCCTTTAGATGTAGATGGTAATCTTGTAAAAAATGCACCTAATTTAAAGGTTATTGCTCAAGCAGCTGTGGGGTATGATAATGTAAAAATTGATGAATTAACAGCAGCAGGCATTCCTTATGGCAATACGCCAGGTGTTCTTAATGAAACCGTAGCAGAGCTTGCTTTTACATTAATTGCCACTGCTAGTCGTCGTATTCTGGAAAATGCTAATTTCGTAAAAGAAGGACGTTGGGCTCAAAGACCATCTAATATTAAAGGCTTTGATTTGAGTCGCCGTACCCTTGGTATTATTGGGATGGGGGCTATTGGTGTATCTATTTCTCGTCGTGCTCGTGCATTCGGTATGACCGTGGTATACCATAATCGTAATCAGCGTATTGATGACAAGATTCATAAAACTACGTATATGGAATTAGATGACTTATTAGCTACTAGTGATGTAGTTTGTGTGATGGCTCCACTAACAGATGAAAC
The DNA here is from genome assembly GCF_900637515.1 of Veillonella dispar. NCBI lineage: Bacteria > Bacillati > Bacillota > Negativicutes > Veillonellales > Veillonellaceae > Veillonella > Veillonella dispar. The sequence continues at coordinate 638,419 of NZ_LR134375.1, forward strand.
ATATCACATGTGTGATGAAGCATTCTTCAAAAAAATGAAGAATACTGCTTTGTTTGTTAATGTTGGCCGTGGACCTATCGTTGATACAGATGCTTTGATTAGTGCCTTAAAAACAGGTGAAATCGATTACGCAGCACTTGACGTAACTGATCCAGAGCCATTGCCAGCAGATCATCCATTATTGGATGTTGAGAACTGTCTTATCGTACCACATATTGGTTCTTATACTGATCGTACGCGTTATGATATGTCTATTTTGACAGCTGACAATATTATTGCTGGCGTTCATAAGAAACCATTAAAGACCTGTGTTAATGAAGAAGTTAACTATAAGAAACCAGAAATGGATGTAGAGTCTGCCTTAGAAGAGCTTAAAAAAGCTGGTGTAGACTTAGCTGATTTCGACTAATATCACAAGACCTCAAAAGATATGCGGTATTATGCAAAATATGGTAAAATAAAAGAATATTTATCCTATGGAGGTTAGAACGTTGGAACATAAAGATATTGAAAAAACTGTAGCTCCTGAAGAAGTTGTATCTGTTAACTTTATCGAAGCTATCATCAACAAAGATAACGAAACTGGCAAATACGGTGGTCGTGTGTTAACTCGCTTCCCACCAGAACCAAATGGTTACTTACATATTGGTCATGCTAAATCTATTTGTCTTAACTTTGGTATTGGCAAACAGTACAATGGCTTAACAAATCTTCGTTTTGATGATACGAATCCTGCAAAAGAAGATGTTGAATACGTAAACTCCATCATGGAAGATGTAAAATGGCTCGGCTTTGATTGGGCTGATGAACCACGTTATGCATCTGACTATTTTGGTCAAATGTACGAATATGCTAAGAAATTAATTACTCTTGGCAAAGCGTATGTAGATGATCAAACGGCTGATGAAATTAAACAAACCCGTGGCGATTTCTCTACACCTGGTGTTAATAGCCCATACCGCGATCGTAGCGTAGAAGAAAACTTGAAACTCTTCGAAGAAATGAAAGATGGTCAATACGCTGATGGTGAAAAGGTATTGCGTGCAAAAATCGACATGGGCTATCCTAATATCGTTATGCGTGACCCTGTTCTTTATCGTATTGTAAATGCAGAACATCATAACACAGGCAATGAGTGGAAGATTTACCCTATGTATGACTTTGCTCATCCTATTGAAGATGCTATCGAACGTGTTACACACTCTATCTGTACTTTAGAGTTTGAAGTTCATCGTCCATTGTATGATTGGGTACTTGAGGATTGGGATGATACTGAAATTCCGCAACAAATTGAATTTGCTCGTTTAAATGTAACTAAAATGGTTATGTCCAAACGTAAATTACGTGCACTTGTGGAAGCTGGTCTCGTAGCTGGCTGGGATGATCCTCGTATGCCTACTATTTCTGGCTTGCGTCGTCGTGGTTACACGCCAGAAGCGATTCGTGATTTCTGTGATCGCATTGGCGTCGCTAAAGCAGATAGCGTTGTTGATATTGCTTTGCTTGAGTTCTGTATCCGTGAAGATTTGAAACTCAAAGCTACACGCCCTATGGTAGTTATTGATCCTGTGAAAGTTGTTATTACGAACTATCCAGAAGGTCAAGCTGAACTATGCACAGTTGAAAATAATCCAGAAAATGAAGAGTTGGGTAATCGTGAAGTTGTATTCGGTCGTGAAATCTACATTGAACGCAATGACTTTATGGAAGAGCCAGTTAAGAAATTCTTCCGCTTGGCACCAGGTAAAGAAGTACGCTTAAAAGGTGCATACTTCATTACATGTACTGATGTTATCAAAGATGAAAATGGCAATATTACAGAAATACACTGTACATATGATCCAGAAACTAAGAGCGGCAGCGGTTGCACTCGTAAGGTAAAAGGTACATTGCATTGGGTTGAAGCATCTACTGCAGTAGATATCGAGTCCCGCTTGTATGATTACTTGCTTAAAGAAGACTCTGATGGTAAAGACTTCTTAGGCGACTTCAATCATGAGTCCCTACAAGTATTCCATAGTAAAGGGGAAGCATGTCTTGCTAATACTGTACCAGGAGACCATTTCCAATTCTTGCGCCAAGGTTACTTTGTAACTGATAAAGATAGTACACCAAATCATATCGTAATGAACCGTATTGTTGGTTTACGCGATAGCTGGGCTAAGGCACAAAAAAAATAATTTAGTCAGGCATATACGTTGCTAAGATAATGATAAAGAACCGCTCCATTAAGGGCGGTTCTTTACTACTGTGTTGTTACTATAATGTTGAGCGTTTGTGACATTAACATTTCATTAGAGGAGACATATGAAAAAATTAGTATTACTTGCTACTGCAGCTGCTGTATTAGTATCTGTTCCAGCAATAGGTTCTGCAGCAAACATTAAGTCCGTTTTGAATAAAAGTCAAACTGTAACATACCAAGGTGTTAAATTGCCTGAAGGTGTTGCCATGTATCCGAACAATCCTAAAGCGCTATTTGCTGGAGATGCTAAAAAGGATATAAAGTCTGTTCTTGTTGAAGCCGGTGCAACTTCTGCAGATGTATATACATTAAATGTTAAAAACGAAAATGAAATGCATTATGCAGTGTATGCTAATGTAGTATTAGGGAAACAGTTATCTAGTCGCATGAGTGAAACAAAACATGTAAATACTGATCCATCTGCCCTTGGTGCATTAGCAGCTGCTATTAATAAGGGGGATAGCCCGGTACTTGGTACTTTTACAGTGGTAAAATCATTAGTAAAACAAGGTAATGCCTATGAGGGTACATTAAAATATAAAAGTGTAGCTAATAATAATTCTTATAATGAAATCTTGCATATTAATCTTTCTGAAGATAAATATACAGGCCCAAACGCACGTTTCATCGCCATTGATGAAGCTAATGATGCTGCAATTTACCCTAAAGTAAAAGGTTTGCTTAATGCCAAAAAATAAATAATTATTGAAAATATATATCAATTATTCTTGACAATTTTTCTCATCAAGAGTACTATGAGCATATAGGAATTATTCTCATTAGAGAGGGTTCTAATGATGTGCAACAGGCAGGTACTATTATGATGAATTCAATTGACCATATCATTGGATATCATTGTGCACCGGCAATTCGAGGTATTAAGCTTTCGAATTTGGTTTCTATTCCACGGGACATGAATGAACAAATCCAATTTGTATTGACAGAATATAATAAAGAGTTCAATGAAAAAGGATTGTTCTTCTTTGAATTATGTCGCTGTAAAGCGCGTAGACTGTTATTGGTATTCCGCGAGAAGCAATTACGAGACTATGTACGGCAACCTGCAGTGATGACATTTTTGAAAGCCTACGGTTATCATGATCGCATGAGCATTATGGAGATGCTTGAGCATTTAAGATACCGTATGGAAGCGAGTGTTGATTTTCCACATGAAATTGGCGTATTTCTAGGTTATCCATTAAAAGATGTGAAATGCTTCATTTCTCTTCGTGGCAATGGATATCATATGTGTGGAGAGTGGAAAGTATACCATGATGTGGTAAACGCACAGCGCTCTTTCTTATGTTACAAAGCATGTCGTGATTTTTGTCAAACTCAATTGATGTTGGGAAAAACATTTAGTTCATTGGTCGCAAGAACGGCCTAGGAGGTACAAGATGATTGGTGTAATTTTTTGGTCCGGTACAGGCAATACAGAAAAAATGGCTTATGAAGTAGCTGAAGGTATTAAGGCTGCAGGTCAAGAAGTTGAAGTAAAATCTGTTTCTGAAGTATCCGTAGATGACGCAGCAGCTTACGAAAAACTAGCTCTTGGCTGCGCTGACATGGGTGCAGAACAATTAGAAGAAGGCGAATTTGAACCATTCTATACAGAATTAGAAGCTAAATTGGGTGGCAAAAAAGTAGCAATCTTTGGCTCCTATGGTTGGGGTGGTACTTGGTTGGAAGACTGGGGCACTCGCATTAAAGATGCTGGTGGCGAATTAGTAGCTGATGGCGTGGCAATCTTGGGTGAACCTGATGATGATGGTAAAGCACAATGCCAAGAATTAGGTAAAACTTTAGCAAATGCTTAATTAATCTCAACAATATACAAAGGCTGTAATAACGATAATTCGTTATTACAGCCTTTTTTGTTTGTATTGGTATTAATTATAAGGGTGTATCTCTATATATAATAGAAAATTTGGGTAGTCATGAGTGATAGGAATATTTATGAAAGGTATAGATACATACTGATATACTGGGTCCGTTTTGTAGATATAAGAATATAGATATACACTTGTCTCTATAGAATGTTACTATATTTATTTATGTAGATATGATGATGAATAGGTCATCAAAATTTTTTATAACAATAAAATTATGTGATAAAAATCATAGTGTTTATATGTGTTTATATCAATGTACGTATATAGTTGAATAATTATTAATAACTTTAATGCATGATAGCGTTGCATTTTTGTATACATAGACCTATAATTTAAGTAAGGAACCTAACAAAAAATTAGGTTAATACAAAATTAGTTAGAATTATTCTCATAATACTAATTATGTAAACGGACTGAAGTTATTTAGACCATAAAGACTAACCGATACCGATGAGAGGGAGGTTATCTCAATGAGTACATTGGAACGGCTAAAAGTTATAGCCCATGGATTGGCCATACAATTTGGACCATCTTGTGAAGTACTAATACATGACTTACAAGGTGATCTTGATACATCACTTGTATATATAGAAAATGGTACAATAACGAATCGCCATGTTGGCGATGGTCCATCACATGTAGTTTTAGATGTACTCAACTATGATGATGGTAGTGAAGGTAGATTTGGGTATCTAACAAAAACTAAGGATGGACGGATATTAAAATCCTCTACCATGTATATCCGTGATGATGATGGCAATATTGCATACTTGTTAGGAATCAATCAGGATATAACAGAGTTTGTTATGATGCATCGATCACTCGAAAGTCTTATAGGCATAGGCCAAGCTGAGGCTGGCACTGTTGAAAAAATTACTACAAGTGTATCGGAACTATTAGATGATTTACTACTAGAAGCAGAACGGTTGGTTGGTAAACCTGGACCACTTATGAATAAAGTAGAACGGCTAAAGGCTATTAGCTACTTAAATGAAAAAGGGGCTTTTCTTATCTCGAAATCTTCAGAAAAGATTGCGGAGTATTTCAATATTTCTAAGTTTACTCTTTATAGTGATTTAAATACTGTAAAGGAAGAATCCTAGGAGGCAAATATGGACCGAATTCAGTGGAAACGTAATACGATGGCACCATCTAGTGACAAGTTCTTGTCCGTTATGGATGTTAGAGAAATCAAGAAAGCTAAAGCGTTTCATGAAAGTTTTCCACAATATAGTGTAACTCCACTAGTATCACTAGAAAAATTAGCATCTCATATCGGAGTTGATTCTCTCTTTGTGAAAGATGAGTCTTACCGCTTTGGCCTTAATGCTTTTAAGGTATTAGGTGGCTCCTATGCGATGGCAAAATATGTAGCACAACAAACCGGTAAAAATGTTGAAGATGTACCATACGATGTGTTAACATCTCCGCAATTAAAAGAAGAATTTGGTCAAGCTACATTCTTTACTGCTACTGATGGTAACCACGGTCGTGGCGTAGCATGGGCTGCTAATAAATTAGGTCAAAAAGCTGTAGTATTTATGCCTAAAGGCTCTACAGAATATCGTAGAAAACAAATTGAAAATGAAGGTGCTACCGTAACAATCGAAGAATTTAACTACGATGAATGTGTACGGTTAGCAACTAAAAAATCTAAAGAGGTTCCAAATGGTGTTGTAGTTCAAGATACAGCTTGGGAAGGTTACGAAGAAATTCCAAACTGGATCATGCAAGGTTATGGCACAATGGCTATGGAAACAGCAGAACAGTTAGAAGCTGCAAACTGCAAGGTACCAACTCACGTAGTTGTACAAGCTGGTGTAGGTTCTTTAGCAGGTTCTGTAGTGGGCTACTTCACTAATTTATATAGCAATGCAGCTAAGAAGCCTAAATTAGTAGTTGTAGAAGCTCAAGCAGCAGCTTGCTTATACAAAGGGGCTGTAGCTGATGATGGTAATCCTCGTATCGTTGAGGGTGATTTAGATACAATCATGGCAGGGCTTGCATGTGGCGAACCAAATACAGTTTCTTGGGATATTTTAAGAAACCATGCGGATGTGTTCGTATCTGCTCCTGATTGGGTAGCAAGACTTGGGATGCGCGTTGGTGGGGCACCAATTAAAGGTGATACACCAATTACGACCGGTGAATCTGGTGCAGTTCCACTAGGTCTTGTAACGGCAATTATGACAATGCCAGAATATGAAGACTTACGCAAGGAATTAGAATTAGATGCGTCTTCAAAGGTGCTCTGCTTCTCCACTGAAGGTGATACAGACCCTGAAAGATATAAAAACATTATGTGGTACGGTGAAGATCGTTAGGAGGCATTAATTATGGATTTACAAGCAATTAAACAAGCAGCAGCAACTTATGGACCAGCGATGACCAAGTTCTTACGTGAAATCGTAGCATTCCCTGGTGAAAGTGCAGAAGAAAAAGAACACGTTCAACGCATTGAAAAAGAAATGAAAGACCTTGGCTTCGACGAAGTTGAAGTAGACCCAATGGGTAACATTCTTGGTTACATGGGTACTGGTAAAACTCTAATTGCCTTCGACGCTCATATCGATACTGTAGGTATTGGTAACCGCGATAACTGGAACTTCGATCCTTATGAAGGTTTCGAAGATGAAACTAAAATCGGTGGTCGTGGCGTATCCGACCAATTAGGTGGTATCGTATCCGCTGTATACGGCGCTAAAATCATGAAAGACTTAGGTCTTTTAAGTGATAAATATCGCGTGCTTGTTGTAGGTACAGTTCAAGAAGAAGACTGCGATGGTCTTTGCTGGGAATACATGATTAAAGAACGAAATATTCGTCCTGAATTCGTAGTATCCACTGAGCCAACTGACGGCGGTATCTACCGTGGTCAACGTGGTCGTATGGAAATCCGCGTAGACGTACAAGGCGTATCTTGCCACGGTTCTGCTCCAGAACGCGGTGACAACGCTATCTACAAAATGGCAGACATTCTTCAAGATATCCGTGAATTGAATGCTAACTCTGCTGATGAAAGCACAAAAATCAAAGGTCTCGTTAAAATGCTTGATCCTAAATTCAACCCTGACCACTATGAAGAAGCTCGCTTCTTAGGTCGCGGTACTGTAACTGCTTCCCAAATCTTCTACACTTCCCCAAGCCGTTGTGCAGTTGCTGACTCTTGCGCTATTTCCTTGGACCGTCGTATGACTTCTGGTGAAACATGGCAATCCTGTTTGGCAGAAATCGAAGCATTACCACATGTTCAAAAATATGGTGCGAAAGTATCCATGTACGAATATGCTCGTCCATCCTGGACTGGTTTAACTTATCCAATCGAATGTTACTTCCCAACTTGGGTAATTCCAAAAGATCACAAAGTAACAGAAGCTTTGGAAGAAGCATACACTAGCTTGTATGGCAACGAACGTATCGGTGCAGAAGACACAGTTGAAATGCGTAAAGCTCGCCCATTGACTGACAAATGGACATTCTCCACTAACGGCGTATCCATCATGGGTCGTAACGGCATCCCTTGCATCGGCTTCGGTCCTGGCGCAGAAGCTCAAGCACATGCTCCTAACGAAATCACATGGAAACAAGACCTTGTTACATGTGCAGCTGTATATGCATTATTACCATCCGTATACTGCAAAGACTAATATCACATACATTGAATTAGATCTTTTTAAAATGGAAATCACTAGAACATAGCTCATAACTAAAAATTTAATACGGTACCTTACCATTTGATGAGGTACCGTATAAAGTTAGATTCTAAGTAGCCCTTTAGGGAATTGAAAGAGAGGACTTACAGATGACAGACTTCAATAAAAGTATTGAAACTTTAAAAGGCTTAGACGTTAGCAAAATGTACGGCGAAGATTTCTTCCTTACATGGGAAAAATCTGAAGATGAATTAAAAGGTGTTTGGGCAGTAGCTGATGCGTTACGTGCTCTTAGAGAACGCAATATTTCCACTAAAGTATTCGACAGTGGTCTTGGCATTTCTTTATTCCGTGATAACTCCACAAGAACTCGCTTCTCCTTCGCTTCTGCTTGTAACCTCTTAGGTCTTGAAGTACAAGACTTGGATGAAGGTAAATCCCAAATCGCTCACGGTGAAACAGTTCGTGAAACAGCTAACATGATCTCCTTTATGGCTGACGTTATCGGTATTCGCGATGACATGTACATCGGTAAAGGTAATGCTTACATGCGTGAAGTATCCAATGCAGTTAAAGAAGGTCATGAAGATGGCGTATTAGAACAACGCCCTACACTTGTAAACTTACAATGTGATATCGACCATCCTACACAAATCATGGCTGACGCAGCTCATATCATTAAAGAATTCGGCGGTATTGAAAATCTTAAAGGTAAAAAACTTGCTATGACTTGGGCATACTCCCCATCTTATGGTAAACCTTTATCCGTACCTCAAGGTGCTATTGGTTTATTCACTCGTCTAGGTATGGAAGTTGTATTAGCACATCCAGAAGGCTACGAAGTAATGCCGGAAGTTGAAGAAATCGCTAAAAAACAAGCTGAAGAAAGTGGCGGTTCCTTCCGCAGAACTAACGATATGAAAGAAGCTTTCAAAGATGCAGATATCGTATATCCTAAGAGCTGGGCTCCATTTGGTGCAATGGAAAAACGTACTAAATTATATGGTGAAAATGATCATGAAGGTATTAAAGCATTAGAGAAAGTTCTCCTTGAAGAAAATGGTAAACATAAAGATTGGGCATGTACTGAAGAGATGATGAGTCTCACTAAAGACGGCAAAGCTCTTTACTTACATTGCTTACCAGCAGATATTACAGGTGTAAGTTGTGAAGAAGGCGAAGTTGACGCAACAGTATTTGATCGCTATCGCGTACCTCTTTATAAAGAAGCAAGCTACAAACCATATGTTATTGCAGCGATGATCTTCTTAAGCAAATTTAAGAATCCTGTAGAAACTTTAAAAGAATTAGAGCGGAAGGGAACTGATCGAGTTCAACCGTAAAGTAAAGTTTAGGGGCCATCCGCGGTGATGGCTCCTTTTTATTCTTATTAGTTTGTTATGAGGCATAACATGAAAAAAAGAGTTGTAGTAGCACTAGGTGGGAATGCATTGGGCAATTCCCTTCCAGAACAAAAGATTGCCGTAAAAAGTACAGCTAAAACAATTATTGATTTAGTAGAAGCCAATTGTGATGTAGTAGTAACTCATGGTAATGGCCCTCAAATTGGTATGATCAACAATGCGATGGCTGCGTTGACACGTGAAGTAGAAGGTCAACCAAATACTCCATTATCTGTATGTGTAGCAATGAGCCAAGCATATATTGGATATGACTTACAAAATGCGCTCCATGAAGAGTTGCTAAATCGTGGTATTGAACATTTACCAACCATGACAATGGTTACACAAGTACTGGTTGATCAAAATGACCCTGGTTTTAAAAATCCTACAAAACCAATTGGTCACTTTATGACTAAAGAAGAAGCTGAATACGCAGAAAAAAATTACGATTACGTTGTAAAAGAAGATTCTGGCCGCGGTTATCGCCGTGTAGTAGCATCTCCAGCACCTAAAGAAATTATCGAAATCGAAGCGATTAAAGGCTTAGTAGGTAAACAATTAATCGTTGCTTGTGGCGGTGGCGGTATCCCTGTAACTAGAGAAGGTAATGAACTTCATGGTGCAGCAGCCGTTATTGATAAAGATTGGACTAGTAGCTTATTAGCACAAGAAATTGATGCTGATGTACTTGTTATCTTAACAGCAGTTGAAAAAGTAGCCATTAATTTTGGTAAAGAAAATGAACAATGGCTTGATGAAATCACTGTAGCAGATGCGAAAAAATATGCAGCAGCAGGTGAGTTTGCAGAAGGATCTATGAAACCAAAAGTAGAAGCTGCCATTGCATTTGCAGAATCTAAAAAAGGCCGTGTTTCTATTATCACATTATTAGAAAAATCTAAGGATGGTATAGCAGGAAAAACCGGCACGCGTATCGTATTATAATAATATATAGATTTATAAGTATGCATCCAACGATTCGTTGGGGAGGTGCCCTATGATTTTATTAGGAAAAGGTACTGTAATTACTCGCGATACTGATAGACCTATCATTTATGATGGCGCTGTTGTTATTGACGGAACTCAGATTATTGATATTGGCGCATATGATGAATTATGCAAAACATATAAAGAAGCAGAAGTTATTGATGCTCATGGCGGCTTGATTATGCCAGGCTTTATCAATGCACATCATCATATTTACTCTGCTCTTGCACGCGGCTTATCCTTGCCTGGTCCAGCACCAACTAACTTTGGTGAAATTTTAGAAGGACTATGGTTCTATTTAGATAATAAATTGACAGCTCCAGATGTGAAGGCTAGCGCATTACTTACATATTTAGGTTGTATCGAAAATGGCGTTACCACTATCTTCGATCATCATGCAAGTTATGGTGAAACTGCCAATAGTTTATCTGTAATTGCTGATGTGGCTAAACAGTTTGGTGTTCGCTCTTGCTTATGCTATGAAGTATCTGACCGTAACGGCGTAGATCAAATGAAAGCAGCCGTTGCAGAAAATGTACGTTTTGGTAAAGAAGCGATAAAAGATCCATCTAGACTCGCTGCTATGATGGGCTTGCATGCATCTTTCACACTAAGCTCTGATACATTAGACTATGTGAAAGCTCACAATGAAGATAAATTAGGTTATCATGTTCATGTTGCAGAAGGGCCAGAAGATGTGGCAGATAGTAAAGAAAAATATGGCATGACACCTGTTAGACGACTTGTTGAAGCTGGCATTTTAGGTCCTAAGAGCATCGCCGGTCACTGCGTACACGTAACTGATGAAGATGTAGAATTGTTGAAGAAATCTCAAGCTAAGGTTGTACATAACCCAGAAAGTAACATGGGTAATGCAGTAGGCACAACAGATATCTTGAAGCTATTAGGTGAAGGTATCACAGTTGGTCTAGGTACAGATGGTTACACAAATGACATGCTAGAATCTTACAAAGTAGCAAACTGCCTTGTAAAACATGAGCAACATAAACCATATGTAGGCTGGGGCGAAGTTCCTCATATGCTATTTGAAAACAACCGCAAAATGGCGAATGAATTCTTCGACACCACAGTAGGCATCCTTAAAAAAGGTGCTGCCGCTGACGTAATCGTTCTTGATTACGCAGCACCAACACCACTTGATGAAAATAACATCAATGGTCATTTATTATTCGGTGCTAATGGTATGTATGTAGTAACAACTATTAGTGATGGTGTACCACGTATGATTGATCGCAAATTACAAGGCATTGACAAAGCTGAAGTAATGAATGAAGTATTAGCAACATCTAAAGGTTTATGGAAACGACTAAACCCATAACACAAACGCTTTAAAGGAGTGTGACATTATGAGTGACATTATGTATCCGGTAAGTTTCGGAAAATTGATGAACCACATTATGACTGAGTACAAGATGTACAATCGTATTTATAATGTAAATAAAATTCATCGTATCAATCATGAACAACGTTTACCAATGTTTGGTAAATCTATTGAAAATCCTGTAGGTCCAGCAGCAGGTCCTAATACACAGTTGGCACAAAATATTGTGGCATCTTATGTCGCAGGTGCTCGTTGCATCGAATTAAAAACTGTACAAATTATGTACGGTGAAGAACTAGGTATTCCTAGACCTTGTATCTACTCTGTAGACGAAGCATACAACGTAGAATGGTCTTCTGAATATAGCTGTGATGAAGCTGCTGATGAATATATCAAAGCATGGTTCGCATTAAAATTAATCTCTAAAGAATTAGGCTTAGGCGATCCAGATGGTTTCCTATTCATCATGAGTGTTGGTTACAACTTGGCTGGTATCAAGAGCCCTATGGTTGATAAATTCATCAACACAATGCGCAGTGCATCTCAATCTCCTATGTGGGATACTTGTAAACAATGGTGCCTTGACCATGTAGATGAATTTGAACATATCGATGCTGATTATATCAACTCTATCAGCGATGAACTTTGCCAAGCAATTACATTGTCCACAATGCACGGTTGCCCAGCAGAAGAAATCGAATCTATTTGTTCTTACCTTATCAGTGAAAAAGGCCTTCATTTATACTTGAAATGCAATCCTACATTGTTAGGTCCAAAACGCATTAGAGAGTTATTAGATAATGCAGGCTTTGAATACATTGACTTTGAAGATCATCAATTCGAAGTTGACCTTCAATTTGACAAAGCTGTTCCAATGTTAGAACGTCTTATCGCTCTTGGTGAAAAACACAACAAGATCTTTGGCGTTAAATTGACAAATACATTCCCTGTACAAATTCACAACAATGAATTGCCAGGTGAGCAAATGTACATGTCTGGTAAATCCTTGTTACCTGTAACAATTGGTGTAGCTGAGCTCTTAAGTGCTCAATTCGGCGAACGTTTACCAATGTCTTACAGCGGTGGTGCTGTAAAACAAAATATCAAAGCTATCTTTGATTGTGGTATCTGGCCTGTAACAGTATGTACAATTCTTCTTCAAGGTGAAGGCTACAATACATTTAAAGGTTTAGCCGATGAAGTAGAATCTACTGATTACAACGCTGCTTTGAAAGTACATAAAGATCTAATCGCTAAACTTGCTAAAGACATTAGTGAAAATAAAATCTTCAAGAAGAGCGATGCAATGAAGAAAAAACGTGAAGCAATGCCATCCTTCCCAGGTACACGTAGTTCTGATTATCACTGCCGTGTAACATGTGGATCTTGTGTTCGCGTATGTCCTAATAGATGTAATGAAGTCGTTACTGTAAATGATGCTAAATTGATCGTTCATGTAGATCAAAGCTGTAATGAGTGTGGTAACTGTGCATGTCATTGCGTAGAACCTTGTCAACCATACAAGGATCGCATTACATTCTTCCACAATGCTGAAGCTTTAGCAGATAGTACAAATGATGGTTTCTACATCACAGGCACTAGCTGTGGTTATCGCTTCAAAGGTGAAGAAGCCGTATGTGACATCGATGCATTACCTGAAGAATTGAAAGGAGTCGTACATGCCTTCTGTAAAGAGCATGTGTACTATGTATCATGATTATCATACAACAAGGGGACTTGGTCTTAACTGATCGAATTCTTACCGGAGATTTACTTATCGATGGCGACAAAATTGTCGCCATCGATGAACACATTTCTGTTCCAGAAGGTGCTGAAGTTATTAATGCAAAAGGTTGCTATGTGTTCCCAGGATTTATAGATCCTCATACACACTTTCAGATGACAAATGCCTTAGCGTCTACTGCGGATGATTTTGATAGTGGTACAAAAGCCGCTATTCTTGGTGGGACAACATCAATCATCAATTTTGCTTCTCCTGAGGAAGGATCCCTTTGTAAAGGTTTAGAGGTTCACAAGGAGCGTGCTGCAGGGCATTGCTCCTGTGACTACAAATTCCATATGGAACTTGTAGAAATGAATGAAGATGTAGCCCGTGAGATACCACAGGTCGTAGAGGCTGGTGTGTCATCCTTTAAAGTGTACTTAGCGTATGGTTTCCGTTTAACAGATCGAGAAATTTATGATGCTATAGAGGCAATCAAACCTACAGGAGCTCTTGTTGGAGCACACTGTGAAAATGGTGATTTAATTGACGCTCTCGTAGCTGATAAACGTAAGCGCGGTGAATTAGATGTAAGCAATCATCCACTCACAAGACCGGCCATGATTGAATCGGAAGCGATTAAGCGTTTTAGTACAATAGGTGCTGCATTAGAGTATCCCGTACATATTGTTCATGTAAGTTCTAAAGAGGGGATAGAAGAGGTTATTCGGGAACGAGACCTTGGACATAAAGTAACTTGTGAAACTTGCCCACAATATTTGGTGCTTGATGAATCACGATATAATTTACCTGATTTTGAAGGTGTTAAATATGTGATGAGTCCACCGCTGAGAACGATACAAGATCAAATGGCATTAAAGGATGCATTAGTAAATGGTCTATTCCAAACGATTGGTTCGGATCATTGTAGCTTTACCTTTAATGATCAAAAATTAAAGAGTCGACATGACTTTACCCGGATTCCTGGTGGCATCCCAGGTGCTGAGGAACGAGGGATTGTCGCTTATGATGTGTTGGTAAACCAATGCAATATGAGCGCTGTAGATTTTATGAAATTAGTTAGTGAAAACCCTGCAAAACTTTATGGTATGTACCCTAAGAAGGGAACATTATCCATAGGTAGCGATGGGGATATTACAATTGTTGATAAGCGCATTGAGCATGTGCTTTCAAAAGAGTCTGCCCATACAAAGGCTGACTATATACCTTATGAGGGCATATCCGTAACAGGCAAAGTTCGAGATGTTATCCTTAGAGGTCACCATGTGGTACAAGATGGATCCTTATTAGAATCATATCTTGGTGAATGTATTCCTTAATGAGAGGAGGGCTATATATGTACCGCTTTCAAGTGAATGGCACCCAACATGAGGTTCAAGAGGATCAACGTTTAATTGATTTCTTGAGAGCTGATTTGAAATTGACGGGCACTAAAGAAGGTTGTAGTGCTGGTGCTTGTGGTACGTGTACAGTAATTATAGACGGAAAAAAAGCAAAGGCTTGTGTAACTAAATTATCCCAATTAGATGGTAAATCAGTCGTAACAATTGAGGGCTTATCTGAACGGGAAAAAGCGGTATACACCTATGCTTTTGGTGAATGCGGAGCGGTGCAGTGTGGTTTCTGTATCCCAGGTATGATTATTAGTGCAAAAGTTTTGATTGATGAAAATAATGACCCTACACCTGACGATGTTAAAAAAGCTATTTTAGGCAATATCTGTCGTTGTACTGGTTATGTGAAAATCGAAGAAGGCATTATGCTGGCAGCAAAAATGTTCCGTGAGAACTTACCAGTTCCTGAAAAGGATACAACTGGTAATGTAGGTGCTCGTTTACACCGCGTTGATGCGGAGGAAAAAGCACTTGGTACTGGACAATATGCTGATGATATCCAGATGGATGGCATGATTTACGCAAAAGCGTTGCGTTCTAAATACCCTCGTGCTAGAGTCGATCGCGTTGATGTGTCTAAAGCACTTGCACATCCTAAGTGTGTAACGGCTTTGACTGCTAAAGATGTACCATTCAATAAGACTGGTCACTTAGTGCCAGACTGGGATGTACTCATCGCAGAAGGTGATAATACTCGCTATGTTGGCGATGCAATTGCGCTCGTAGCAACTACAGAGAAAAAATACTTGGACGAAGTTCTTGCTCTTGTTGAAGTTGATTATACAGAGTTAGAGCCTGTAGTAGACCCATTAGAAGCATTGAAACCAGATGCACCTCAATTACATCCAAACGGAAATATATTGACTCGTCAAACATTATCTCGTGGTGATGTAGATAAGGCTATTGCTGAGGCCGCATTTGTAGTGACGAATCACTATTCCACACCTCAAACCGACCATGCATTCATGGAACCTGAATGTGCTGTAGCATATCGTGAAGGCGATGTAATTCATTTACATTCCGGTAGCCAAAATGTTTACGATGATCGTCATGAAGTGTCTCGTATGCTTGGCATCCCTGAGGAATCTGTACAAGTTCATAGCATGCTCGTAGGTGGCGGCTTTGGTGGTAAAGAGGACATGAGCGTACAGCATCATGCATCTCTTGTAGCTTGGCTTACAGGCAAACCAACTAAGGTTCTCTTCTCTCGTCAAGAAAGTCTTAATATTCATCCTAAACGCCATGCGATGGAAATGGATATTACTACTGCTTGTGACGCAGAAGGCAACTTGGTAGCAAGTAAGGTAAACATCGTATCTAATTGTGGTGCATATGCATCCTTAGGTGGTCCTGTACTTCAACGTGCAGGTACACACTCTTGTGGTCCTTACAAATTTGATAACTTTGCCTTTGATGGCGTTTGCGTTTACACAAATACTGTTCCTGGTGGTGCATTCCGCGGGTTCGGTGTAACACAAACTATCTTTGGTCAAGAACAAAATATTGATGAATTAGCAGCATTGGTAGGCATGGATCCTTGGGAGTTCCGTTATAAAAACGTTGTTCGCCCTGGTGACTCCTTACCAAATGGCCAAATTTGCTCCGAAGAAACTGCATTAGCAGAATGTTTGGAAGCAGTAAAAGATGCATACTACGCATCTGACCGTACAGGTCTTGCTGTATGCTTGAAAAACAGTGGTATCGGTGTAGGGTTACCTGATACTGGCCGCATTATCTTAGAAGTGCGTGACGGTGTGGTTCGCATCCGTACTGGCGCAGCTTGTATCGGTCAAGGTATGGCTACTATGGCTACTCAAGTTCTTTGTGAAACAACTGGTTTAACAGCTGACAAAGTATTTGTAGAACGCCCTGACACAGTACGTACACCAGACTCTGGTACAACTACTGCATCTCGTCAAACAGTATTCACTGGTGAAGCAACGCGTAAAGCAAGTCTTCGCTTGAAAGAAATGTTAGAAACTAAGACATTAGAGGAACTGAATGGCGTAGAAATTTATGAAGAGTTCCTTGGTGAAACAGATCCATTCAACTCTGATAAACCACATCCAAAAAATCACGTTGCCTATGGTTACGGTGCTTGTGTAGCAACAATTGGTGAAGATAATAAAATTGCTGATTTACATGTAGCATACGACGTAGGTCGTGTAGTTAACCCACAATCCTGTGCTGGTCAAGCTGAAGGCGGCGCTATCATGGGTATGGGCTTTGCTGTAACAGAAGACTTCCCTTATAAAGATGGCTATGTAACAGCTAAATACGGCACTCTAGGTCTTCTTAGAGCGACACAATGTCCACCAATTCATGTGAGTTTGATTGAAAAGGGGACACCAGAACAATATGCATACGGCGCTAAAGGTATTGGTGAAATTTCCAGTATTCCAATTGCACCAGCTATTGCAAATGCGTATCGTCGTATTGACGGAGAACCACGTAGATCCTTGCCGATTCAACATACAGGTTATAAAAAATAGAATATTTGCTTAGTGGTTAGGGGCCTTAGCCCCTGACCATCAAGGTTCCCACGTGAAGTCGATGAGATTTCTCTAAACTCTATCATGTACGATAGTATGACTATATTATTTACTAGTAACTAAAACGTAAGATATGAGGTGATTCTTATGAGTAAAGCTATATCTGGCGTCGACCATGTAGATGGTATGCTGCCAATCCCGCAATTGTTTGCTTATGGCTTACAGCACGTACTAGCTATGTACGCAGGTGCAGTAGCGGTACCAATCATCATCGCACAAGCGATGAACTTACCTATTGAAGACTTAATTCGTTTGATTACGGCCGACTTGTTCACATGTGGTGTTGCTACATTGATTCAAACATTAGGCTTTGGTCCTATCGGTGGTCGTATTCCTCTTATTCAAGGTGTAACATTTGCTTCTGTAGGTCCAATGATTATGATTGGTCAGCAGCATGATATTACAACTATCTACGGTGCGATTATCGTAGCCGGTATCTTTACATTCCTTGTGGCTCCATTCTTTAGTCGTTTGATTCGTCTATTCCCACCTGTAGTAACAGGCACTATCATTACTATTATTGGTATCAACTTGATGCCAGTAGCAGTTAAATGGATGGGCGGCGGTGCAGGCAGTCCAAACTTTGGTGATCCGCTTAACATTGCCCTTGGTGTAGCTACATTTGTTATTGTTATTATAACCTATCGATTTGGTAAAGGATTTATTGGTAATCTAGCAATCTTAGTAGGTCTTATCCTCGGTACAGCCCTTGCTATGCTTTGTGGTGTTACTGACTTCTCCGAAGTAGGTCGTTCTCAATGGGTATCCATTGTAACACCGTTATATTTTGGTCTTCCAACCTTTGACTTTGCTTCTATCATTTCTATGATCATTGTAATGCTCGTAGTTATGGTTGAAACAACTGGTGACAGTATCGCAGTAGGCGAAATCGTTGATAAACCTATCGGTCAAAAAGAGTTGGCTGCAGTACTTCGTGCTGATGGCTTATCTACTCTTATCGGTGGTATTCTTAACAGCTTCCCTTACACAGCGTTCGCTCAAAACGTTGGTCTTATCGCTGTAACACGTGTTAAGAGCCGCTTCGTTGTAGCAGCATCTGGTGTTATTCTTATTTTATTAGGTCTTTTCCCTAAATTAGCTGCTATCGTAGCTTGTATCCCAAATGCCGTTTTAGGCGGTGCAGGTATCGCAATGTTTGGTATGATTATTGCCAGCGGTATCCGTTCCCTTGGTAAAGTTAGCTTTGATGGTAACTACAACTTGATGTTAGTAGCAATCAGTATTGGTGTATCCATGATTCCTCTAGCTGCGCCTAACTTCTACGCTCATTTCCCAGATTGGGCTCAAATTCTTTTGAAATCTGGTATCACAGCTGGTAGTATCATTGCCGTTCTTCTAAACGTTGTATTCAATGGCTTTGGTTACAAAACTGTTAACGAACCTAATCGTGCAATACATAAATACCGTCACTTCACACGATTCAAAGGCTATCCTAAACATTTCTATCAATAATATATAGTTAGACGAGTTTATTCTCATACGATTACATGTATTGTCTTTCACAATAGAAACCTTGTTTGTATAGGTAAAACATCTATATACATGTTTTCGATTTTAAAAGGGCTCACTCTAGTTTTAGAGTGAGCCCTTTTTTGTGTGGAATCGTGTACTACTTTGGTATATAATTAAATAATATTATTGCAAAGGAGACGCATTATGAAAGACGAGCGATTTATAGTTACGTATCGAATAGAAGCAAGTTCATATGAAGAGGCAAAAGCTATTGCGTGGGCTGTTCAAGTAGAACAAACCATAGAGTTTCCTTATGAGTTTGTCACAGATCCATATATTAAAGGAACCATTACTGGTCGATTAGAATCTCTTGAACCGATGAAACAGGATTCTGCATATGTTAATGTTGGTGTCATGCCAAATGCTGTTATCGATATATCTCGTTACTATGTGGCTCGTATTTCATATCTTGTAGATAGTACTGCCTTAGAAGCAACGCAATTTTTAAATGTTGTCTTTGGAAACTCGTCCTTACAACCTCATATTTGGGTGGTAGATGTTGAATTATGCCCAACTCTTTACGATGTGTTTAAAGGACCACGTTTTGGTTTGCATGGGATTCGCCAACTAGTGGAAACACCAACGCGTCCTATGATTCAAGCCGTTGTAAAACCTATGGGGACACCTAATGAAGAGCTAGCTCGTATGTGTGGTGCTTATACACGTGGTGGGGCAGATGTCATTAAGGATGACCATGGTATTTCTAATCAGTCATTCTCTCAATTTAAAGATCGGGTAAAGCGATGTGCTGCTATAGTGCGTGAAATGAATGATAAACACGGCACACATACCTTATATGCAGCTAATGTGTCTGGCGATGGTACAGACGTAATAGAACGTGCTTATTTTGCTAAGGAAGCTGGCGCAACGGCTCTTATGGTGGCCTCAGGGCTCGTTGGGTTTGGTTGGCTACATAAACTAGCTAGTGATGAAAAATTACAATTGCCCATTATACACCATCCCGCTTATTCAGGTGGATTTGTAAGTCCTGGCACATCTGGTATAGCTGATTATCTACAATTAGGCTTGTTACCTCGTATTTTTGGGGCTGATATGCCAATCTTTGTATCCTATGGTGGACGATTTACTTTCACAGAGGAGCAATGTAAGAGAATTTCGAATTATATTAAACAACCTATGGCATTGATGAAAGCGGCTTGCCCAGCTCCAGGTGGTGGTGTAACAGATGCTCGTCTTAATGAACTAGTTAAGTTGTATGGCAATGATACGATGTTCCTCGTTGGGGGCGATATGTTCCGTAGAGGTCCGGATATCGAGTCTAATATGGCTTACTTTGTAGAGCGTTTGACTGACTTATCTGAAAGTAAGTCATAATAGTTTAGGCGTACATAACTTAATACAATAGTTATATCGAATAACTAAGTCACTGACTTTCACAAAAATATGTAAAGAATTATGATTAAGTATATGGAGTGTTTTGATGAGTGAATCCTCACCGTTGGAGGTCCATGTCCTTGCTAGTGGTAGTAAGGGCAATTGTACAGTAATAAAAAAAGGGAACTCCGTCATATTGCACGATGTGGGCATTAGTTGCCGGCGCATCGTCAATGGTTTAAAAGAATTGCATATCGATATGGCACAGGTAGAGGGCATTTTTATCAGTCATGAACATAGTGATCATATTGCAGGGCTTCAACAATTGTTGAAACGTTTTGATATTCCTGTGTATACAAAACAAGGAACGTGGCGTGAAATTCAAGATAAGTTAATTGTGCCAAAGAACCAATTAATCGAATTGACTAAGGGTAGCCTCTCTCTTGGCAATCTTGTAGTCGAGTCATTTGGCGTTAGTCATGATGCGGCTGATCCAATAGGTATTAATGTATTTGCTGGAAAAGATAAGGCTACTGTCGTTACCGATACGGGTGTAATTTCTGATAGTATCTTACATCGTATGGATGATACAACTCTGCTAGTACTAGAAGCCAATTATGACCCTCATATGCTGCGCTTTGGTCCTTATCAACCATTTTTAAAACAACGTGTTGCTAGTGATGAAGGTCATTTAAGCAATGAAATGGCTGCCCGAGCTTTACTCATGATGAAGCGACCTGACTTTATGCAAGTTATTTTGGCCCATCGTTCTGAAAATAACAATAATGCCGTCCTTGTTACGCAAACGATAGGACAGATGCTTGTAGATGGAGGCGTTCGCATTGGGCCGGAAATGAAATTGCAACATGGACAACCTAATGAAATTGTGTCTATGCAATCTGTAAAGAGGTAGAGTATGAGATTTTATGTAGTTTGTATTGGTAAGTTAAAAGATGCTTACTTGCGCGATGGGGTAGCGGAATTTGTAAAACGTATGCGTCCATACGGGGGCATTACGATTACAGAACTAAATGAAAGTAAAATTGGAGATAAACCAAGTGATGCGGATCGCAAACAAGTCGTTGTAGAAGAGGGGGAACGTTTATTAAAAGCGGTTCCTAAGAATGCCTATACCGTTTTGCTTGATGTGTATGGTAAAACGATGTCCTCTGAAGAGTTAGCTAAAACAATAGCTAAACTAGAAGTCGATGGTATAAGTGATATGGCGTTCATCGTTGGCGGTGCTTTTGGCGTAAGCGATGAGTTGCGCAAGTCTGTGAATTATAAATTATCCTTTAGTCCTATGACATTTACCCATCAAATGGTGCGCTTGCTGCTAGTAGAGCAAATTTATAGGGCGTCTAAAATTAATCGAAATGAACCATATCATTGGTGATGTATTTAATTTCAATAGATCGTATCGCTTGAATAAATAATATAATTATGATGATGGTAGATTGATTTAGTATCAGTATAAGAAACACTATTAGAATAGACTTACAAATTATTTATATAATGTTCTTATGAAAAAAGGAGTTTTATTATATTATGTCGAATAGTATAATAAAGCAAGATGTATTTGTAAGGAGGAATTCACTATGAAAATCCAAGAAGTAATGAATAAATACCCTGTTACTGTTGGCAAAGATGCGCCAATTTCTGATGTAGCTGATTTGTTGGTAAAATATAATTTAACAGCTGTTTCCGTAGTGGATGACAACAATAAATTATTAGGTATTATTTCTGAAGGCGATTTGCTTTACAAAAAAGTACGTCCTCATGTACCTCACTATGTAAATGTATTAGGTGCTAGTATCTATTACAATGGCATTGGCGAATATAATGCTCAATTTAAAAAATTGTTAGCGTCTCATGTTCATGAGTTGATGACTGAAGAAGTCATTACAACTACACCGGATAAAGATGTAGAAGAAATTGTATCTGTTATGCTTGATCAACATTTAAAGAATGTTCCTGTAGTAGACAAGGATTACCATTTGATTGGTATCTTATCTCGCCGTGACATCATCAAATTGATCGCTAAAGATAACTAATTTGCATAATTATGTAATACATATAAAGACCACCCGTTTTGGGGTGGTCTTTTAGTGTAAATTGAGAAGAATTGCATTGACCTTGCATTTATGTTATTATTAGGAGTGCATAATATACTACAGAAATTTGGGCGTATTGCCCTTCGAGGAGGACATATTTTAAATGAAAGCAACTGTAAATCCTGTTGATCAACACGTAGTAACGTTAACTATTGAAGTACCTGCAGCAGAAGTAGATAAAGGCATTAAACAAGCTGTAAAACGCATTGCAGGTCAAGTAAACATTCCTGGCTTCCGTAAAGGCCATGCGCCTCGCCGTGTTTTAGAAATGAACTTCGGCAAAGACGCTATCTTGGAAGAAGCATTCGAAGTATTGGCTAGCCAAAACTACAGTGCTGCACTTCGTGAAAATGATATCGTTCCTGTAACTGACCCAGAAATCGAACGTGAACAATTCGAAGAAGGTAAAGACTTGATTTTCAAAGCTACTGTAACTAAACGCCCTGAAGTTAAACTTGGCGACTATAAAGGCTTAGAAGCTGAAAAACAAGATGCTACAGTAACTGATGAACAAATCGAAGAACAATTGAACAACATCCGTGAACAACAAGCAAAAATGGTTGTTGCTGAAGAAGGCGCTACAATTCAAAAAGACGACTTCGCAGTAATCGACTTCGCTGGTTCTGTTGATGGCAAACCATTCGATGGTGGTGAAGGTAAATCTTACCCATTACAAATCGGTTCTGGTAGCTTCATTCCTGGCTTTGAAGATCAATTGATTGGCGCTAAAGCTGGCGATGATGTAACTGTAAAAGTAACATTCCCTGAAGACTACTTCGTAGCAGAACTTGCTGGTAAAGAAGCAGAATTCAAAACTCATATCCATGACATTAAACGTAAAGAGTTGCCTGAATTGAACGATGAGTTCGCAAAAGAAGCAAGCTCTTACGAAACTATTGAAGAATTGAAAAAAGATCTTCGCGCTAAAATGGAAGAAGAAGCTTCCCGTCGCGCAATCGATACTTACAATGCTGACTTGATTCAAACAGCTGTTAAAAATGCAACTGTAGACATCCCAGAAGTAATGATCGAAGATCGCGTAGAACAAATGATTCAAGAATTGGCTATGAACATGGAAGGCCGTGGCTTGAAACTTGATGACTACTTGAAATTCTCCAACAAAACTATCGAAGATTTACGCTCTGAATACAAAGATTCCGCAGCTGAAAACGTACGCGCTGATTTAGTATTAGACGCTATCGCAACTGCTGAAGGTATCGAAGTAACTCCAGATGATATGAACCGTGAAATCTTCATTATGGCTCAAAACTTTGGGGCAGATCCTAAAGAAGTTTGGGATATTATTGCAAAAGAAGGTCGTGTAGCTATGTTGGCAGGCTCTGTAGCTCGCAAAAAAGCAGCTCGATTCATTATTGATAATGCAAAAGGCGCTGAAGCGGCTAAATAATAGTTTGCTCAACTAGGTACATGAAAAGGTGAATATATGTATGTACCAATCGTAGTTGAACAAAGTGAACGCGGCGAGCGTTCCTATGATATTTACTCTCGCTTGTTAAAGGATCGCATTATCTTCCTAGGTGGACCTATCGACGATAATGTAGCAAATGCGGTTATTGCGCAAATGCTGTTCCTAGAAGCAGAGGATCCTGATAAGGATATCCATTTGTACATTAATAGCCCCGGCGGTGTTGTAACTGCGGGCATGGCTATTTATGATACGATGCAATATATCAAACCAGATGTGTCTACCATTTGTGTAGGCTCTGCGGCGAGCATGGGTGCTGTGCTTTTAACAGCAGGTGCTAAAGGTAAACGCTATGCGTTACCTCATGCGCGCGTTATGATTCACCAACCATTAGGTGGTGTACAAGGGCAAGCATCTGAAATTGAAATCCATGCCCGTGAGATTCTTCGTATGCGTGAAGAATTAAATGGTATCTTAGCTTCTCGCAGTGGACAAGATATTGAGGTTGTAGCGCGCGATACAGATCGCGATAACTTCATGAGTGCTCAGGATGCCGTTGAATACGGCTTAATCGATGAGGTACTCACAAGAGAACCTGTAGAAAGCAAGTAATGGAGGCGCCCCTTGGCAAAAGATAAAGACACTATGCGCTGCAGTTTTTGTGGACGCACAAGCGAAGAAGTCCGCAAATTAGTAGCGGGTCCTAACGTATATATTTGTGATGAATGCGTTGAAGTATGTGAACGTATTATCGCTGATGAGTTAGGTGACGTAGAGGCGGATGACTTCAACTTAAAAGAATTGCCAACGCCGAGAGAAATTAAAGCTCATCTTGACGAATATGTTATTGGTCAAGATGATGCTAAAATCTCTTTAGCCGTGGCTGTATATAATCACTACAAACGTTTACAAACAGATAATGTAGTTGATGATGTAGAATTACAAAAGGCTAATGTTTTATTCATTGGTCCTACTGGTAGTGGTAAAACACTATTGGCTCAAACCTTAGCGAAAATGCTAGAAGTACCATTTGCTATTGCAGATGCTACAAGCTTAACTGAAGCTGGTTATGTAGGGGAAGATGTGGAAAATATCTTGCTTAAAATTATCCAAGCTGCAGATTATGATATAGCTCGGGCTGAACGTGGTATTATCTATATCGATGAAATCGATAAGATCGCTCGTAAGTCTGAGAACCCTTCCATTACACGTGACGTGTCTGGTGAAGGTGTACAACAAGCATTGCTTAAAATCTTAGAAGGTACCGTAGCTTCTGTTCCACCTCAAGGTGGCAGAAAGCATCCAAATCAAGAAATGCTTCAAATCGATACTACAAATATTCTCTTTATTTGTGGTGGTGCATTTGATGGTATGGACAAGGTTATTACTAAGCGTACCGCTAAGAAAACCCTTGGTTTTGGTGCAGACGTACAGCGCAAAGAAGAACGTAATGTATCAGCTATCTTAAAAGATGTTGTACCTGAAGATTTATTGAAATTTGGTTTAATTCCAGAATTCATTGGTCGTTTACCTGTTGTGGTAACATTGGATCAATTGGATAGAGAGGCATTAATTCAAATTTTGACAAAGCCTAAAAATGCATTAACAAAACAATATGAAAAAATTCTATCCCTTGATGGTGTAGAGTTAACTTTCACTGAAGATGCATTAGAAGAAATCGCTGATGAAGCATTACAGCGAAAAACAGGTGCTCGTGGTTTGCGTGCTATCATTGAAAAGGTGATGAAACGCGTTATGTTCGAGGTTCCTTCCATGCCGGAAGTAGCTAAGTGCATAGTAAATCGTGAATCCGTGTTGAGCACAGGTGAACCTATACTCAAAAATGAGGCAGACCAAGACATCCAGTTGAAATCGTAATTCGTAGAAACTCATTTCTGTGTAGGAATGAGTTTCTTTTCATAATATAAATACCTGGAGGAAGTATGAATTTACTCGAAGTTGGGATTCCAACTGTACCTCTTAGAGGCATGGTTGTATATCCGAATATCGTGATTCACCTCGATATCGGTCGAGACAAATCCATTAAAGCGGTGGAAGCCGCAATGAACGAGGATCGCATTTTAGCAGTTGTCAGCCAAAAGGATGATGCTGTTGATGCGCCAACTGTTCATGACTTAGCCCAAATGGGTACATTAGTAAAAATTAAGCAAATGTTACGCTTACCAGGTGGTATTGTACGTGTTCTTGTAGAGGGCATTACACGTATTCGCGTAATGAATATTACAAGTATGGATCCGTACTATGTAGGGGACTACGAACGGGTAGCCTCTGAATTTGAAGACGATGTTGAGCTAGAAGCGTATCGTCGTTTGGTTCAGTCTAAATTCGGCGAATGGGCTGAAGAGGCTAAATCTGTTACAGATGAAGGCGTTACACGCGTAATGGAGTTACGCGACCCATGTGAATTGGCTGACCAAGTTGCGTTCTTATTGCCTATTAATAACACTAAACGCCAAGAGTTACTTGAAGAGTTATCTGTAGCTCGTCGTTTAAATATGATTGTAGGCATTTTGAATATGGAATTACAAATCTCTGATTTGGAAAACTCCATTAATAATCAAGTACGTCAATCTATGGAAAAAGCGCAAAAAGAATATTTCTTACGCGAAAAAATCCGTGTTATCCACGATGAATTGGGTGACAAAGGGGATCCAGAGGAAGAAGCTGAAGAGTTACGTGTTAAACTAAAAGCACTTAACCTTAGCGAAGATGTACATGAACGTATCGATAAAGAAATTTCTCGTTATAGCCGCATGCCACAATTGATGCCAGAAGCAACCATTTTGCGCAATTACCTAGATTGGGTATTGGCGTTACCTTGGAATGAATTAACTGAGGATCGCTTGGATATCAAGGAAGCTCATGCTATGCTTGAGGCGGATCATTATGGCCTTGAAAAGGTTAAGAAACGTATCCTTGAATTCTTGGCTGTTCGTAAGTTAACTGGTAAGAATAGTGGTTCTATTCTTTGCTTAGTAGGCCCACCAGGGGTTGGTAAAACATCCTTGGCTACGTCTATCGCTAAAGCGATGAACCGCAAGTTCATCCGTGCATCCTTAGGTGGTGTTCGCGATGAAGCTGAAATTCGTGGCCATCGTCGTACGTATATTGGCGCATTGCCTGGTCGTATGATTCAAGGACTTAAGAATGTAGGTACTAAGAACCCTGTATTCTTGCTGGATGAAATTGATAAATTAGCATCTGACTATAAAGGTGATCCATCCTCTGCATTATTAGAGGTATTGGATCCAGAACAAAATAGTACATTTAGCGATCACTTTATCGAAGTGCCATTCGATTTCTCTGAAGTATTCTGGATTACAACGGCTAACGTTGCATCCAATATTCCTGGTCCATTGTTAGATCGTATGGAAATCATTGAATTATCTAGCTATATGGAACAAGAGAAGTTAGAGATTGCTAAGCGCTATTTAGTACCTAAACAAATCAAGAAAAATGGCCTTGAAGATTACAAGGTTAAATTATCTGATGCAGTGTTGAAAAAGGTAGTTTCCGAATATACTCGTGAAGCGGGTGTTCGTACCTTAGAAAAAACGATTGCTAAGATTTGTCGTAAAATTGCTTATAAAGTCGTTGAAGAAGGTGGAGATGCACCGAAAGTAACGACAAAAAATCTTCACGAATTCTTGGGTGCTCCAATCTTTGTTGACCAAGAGCGTGAAAAGAAACCGCAAATTGGCTATGTAAATGGTTTAGCGTGGACTTCTGTAGGTGGCGTAGTATTGCCATGCGAAGCAACAACGATGAATGGTACAGGTAAACTTGCATTAACAGGTAGCCTAGGCAAGGTTATGCAAGAGTCTGGTCAAGCAGCGATGAGCTATATTCGCCACAATGCTAAAGCCTTGAAAATTGAAGATGATTTCTATAAGAAACTCGATATTCATGTGCACTTGCCAGAAGGGGCGACACCAAAAGATGGCCCTTCTGCAGGTATTACAATGACATTGGCTATGGTATCTATCTTAACAAACCGCAAGGTTCGTTCTGATATTGCTATGACTGGTGAAATTACATTGCGTGGCCGTGTATTACCAATCGGCGGTTTAAAAGAAAAGTTATTAGCAGCCTTGTCTAATGGCATTAAAGAAGTATTGATTCCTAAAGGCAATGAAAAGGATATTGCAGAATTACCTGACATTGTAAAAGAAGGTCTCATTATTACGCCAGTTAAGACAATGGATGAAGTATTAGCAAAGGCACTTGTGTAATGCAAAAACAGAAAAAATCCACTAAACCTATGGGCCCAAAACCACAATATACGCGAAAAGAACCGAAGGGGCCTCGTATTATAGCAGCAAAATATAATACTTCCTGTGTGAAGGCGGATCAATATCCTGAAGGGGATACTGTAGAAATTGCTTTCATCGGACGCTCTAATGTGGGCAAATCTTCGTTGATTAACTCGTTGTGTAATTATCGTGGGTTAGCCCTCGTTAGTGGTCAACCAGGTAAGACAAAGACGATAAACTATTTTGATGTGGAGTCAAAAGAGGATATTTCTGAAACAGAGGAGCGCCGTTATCATTGGTTCCTCGTTGACCTTCCTGGGTATGGATTTGCAAAGACAAATAAAGGAAACCGCAATTTGTGGTCTTCCTTTATTGCCGATTATATTTTACATTCTGAACGATTGATGTTGTTATGTTTATTAATTGATGGTCGTCATCCAGAGATGCCTATCGATAAGGTCGCTTATGACTGGCTCGTTGAAGCTGGTGTACCATTACAAATCGTAGTGACTAAGGTCGATAAATTAACAGCTAAAGAAAAGTCTGCTAATTTAGCGATCATTAAGGAAATGTACCCAACTGCAACGCCGCCAATTCTGTATAGCTCTTTGAAGCATACAGGCCGTGAGCTTTTACAACAACGCATCAATAAAGTTCTAGTAGGAGATGAAGCATGAGTCAAACCAATGAATTAGAGATTATGGAACGCATTGCTCTAGATTTAGAGGGTGTGGAAGAGTCTCTTGCATCATCTTTTAATACAGGTGCAGAAGACTTTAATGCACTAATTCGACCATTATCTGCTGCAGGTGGCAAGCGTTTACGCGCTCAACTATGTCTATTGATTGCCAATGCAGGCACATCTGTAGAACGTCAGCGTATTAGAATTGCTGAAGCTGTAGAAATGCTTCATTTAGCGACACTGATTCACGATGATGTATTAGATCAAGCTGAGATTCGTCGCGGTGAAGAAACGATTCATATGCACAAAGGCAATAAGGTAGCCATCCTTAGTGGGGACTACTTATTTGCTAAAGCATTCCAAATCGTGTCTGAAATGCCTAATATGAAGTATTTACAAATTTTCTCCCATATTATTACTTGCCTTGTGGAAGGTGAGTTCATGCAAATGGAAGATGTATACCGCATCGATCAAGGTATTGATCGCTATATGACTAAGACCCAAAAGAAAACAGCCGACTTTATGGAAGGCTGTATGGAATTGGGGGGCCTATTAGGGGGCTGGAGCGAATCTGAAATCGTTGAGTTGAAAAAATATGGTCATGCGTTGGGCATGGCCTTCCAAATTACTGATGATATTATGGATTATCGTGAAACAACAGAGACGACTGGTAAACCAGTGGGGAATGATCTTCGCGAAGGTTTATTGACATATCCGTTGTTAAGCATCGTCAATGATGATAATAAAGATAAATTGCTTGCAGACATTAAGGCCTTACATAATGGCGGTGATGAGCAGACTATTATCGACTATGTTATCAGTCAAGGTGGTATTGATAATACATTAGCTGTAGCTGATCAATATTGCAAAGATGCTTTGGCGGCACTCGATGCTGTACGCGATTTCCCAGGCAAGGAATTCCTTGTGATGGCAGTAGAAAATTTAGCTGATAGAAAGGTATAATATGGAACCATTCGAACCAAAACCGGACTTCGAATATCCCATACAAAAACCTTCTTTTGATAGTGTAGTTCGTCAAAAGCGTCGCGAAGCTGAATTAAAGGCTGAGCAAGAGCGGTATAAGGTGGCAAATCAGCGGGTTCCTGAGGAACCAGAAGATGAACCTATTTATACTGAGATGGAACAGAAAATGATGGACGAAGCGCGGGAACTATCCCTTGTGGGCCATCTATCTGAATTGCGAAAGCGTCTGATTATAATGGCTGTTGCAGTTGTTATAGGAACTTGTATTTCTTATTATTATGTAGACTTTTTATTGGAAATACTCCTAAAACCAGCTGGTAAGCTCTATTATATGAAACCAACTGAAGCCTTCTTTACATATATGAAGGTGTCTATAGTAGGTGGTCTTATTATAGGGGCGCCTATTATATTGCATCAGATTTGGCTATTTGTTAAGCCAGCCCTTACTGTACGAGAAAAGCAGTTATCTAACTGGATTTTACCGGTTGCCATAGGACTATTTGGCATCGGTATTGTATTTTCTTATTTTCTCGTGCTACCTGCAGCCGTTAAGTTCTTTATGGGCTTTGCTACAGACGAATTACAACCGCTATTTTCCATTGGTCAGTACATGGACTTTGTATTATCCTTTGTACTACCCTTTGGATTTATCTTTGAGTTGCCGTTGATTTTAATCATCTTGGGATATTTCAACTTAATTACATCGCGTTTTTTAAAAACGAAGCGAAAGATATTTATTCTTATATCCTTTATCATAGGTGCTGTCATTTCACCAACACCGGATATGTTCTCTCAAACGATGATTGCATTGCCTATGATATTGCTATATGAAACGAGCCTATTTGTATTGGCTAAGATTATGAAGCGCTAAGGAGTTTATTTAGGAGGAACGATGAAAACCTACGAAAATTTAACCACTTATAACCCCGGTGAAATAGAAGGGAAATGGTATTCATATTGGGAAAACCAAGGATACTTTCACGAAGAAGTAGACACAAATAAAGAACCATTTAGTATCGTGTTGCCGCCTCCTAATGTAACTGGTATGTTGCACATGGGCCATGCTTTAGATAATACATTGCAAGATATTCTTATCCGTTTCAAACGCATGCAAGGCTACAATGTGTTGTGGATGCCTGGTACTGACCATGCTGGTATTGCTACACAAATCAAGGTAGAAGAAATGCTCGCTAAAGAAGAGGGGAAATCTCGCTATGATTTAGGCCGTGAAAAATTTGTAGAACGCGTATGGGAATGGAAAAAAGAATACGGTGATACTATCGTAAAACAAATCCGTAGCTTAGGCGCATCTTGTGACTGGTCTCGCGAACGCTTTACATTGGATGAAGGATACTATCATGCAGTGCGTGAAGTATTTGTAAGCCTTTATGAAAAAGGTTTAATCTATCGTGGTGAACGTATTATCAACTGGTGCCCTCGCTGTGCTACTGCTTTATCTGATGTTGAAGTTGAACATGAAGATGAACATGGCCACTTATGGCATATTAAATATCCTGTAAAGGGTGAAGAAAATCGCTTTGTAGTTGTTGCTACAACTCGTCCAGAAACAATGTTTGGTGACGTAGCCGTAGCAGTAAATCCTGATGATGATCGCTATAAAGATCTCATCGGCAAAACATTGATTTTGCCATTTGTTAATCGTGAAATTCCTGTTATTGCCGATGACTATGTAGATGCTAGCTTCGGTACAGGTTGTGTAAAAATTACTCCTGCTCATGACCCTAATGACTTTGAAATGGGCCAACGTCATAATTTGGAATCCATCGTTGTTATGAACAATGATGCCACAATGAATGAAGGTGCTGGCAAGTTTAATGGCATGACTCGTGAAGAAGCTCGTAAACAAGTAGTAGCAGAACTCAAAGAATTAGGTTTACTTGAAAAAATCGATGATCATGACCATGCAGTAGGTCATTGCTCTCGTTGTAATACAATTATCGAGCCAATGGTATCTAAACAATGGTTCGTAGATATGAAACCATTAGCAGAGCCAGCTCTTAAGGTTGTTAAAGACCACGAAGTAGAGTTTGTTCCTGAACGTTTTACAAAAACTTATGTAAACTGGCTTGAAAACATCCGCGACTGGACCATTTCCCGTCAATTGTGGTGGGGCCATCGCATTCCTGCATGGTACTGTGATGACTGCGGTGAAACAATCGTAAGCCGTGAAGATATTAATGAATGTCCTCATTGCCACGGTCATGTTACACAAGATCCAGACGTTCTTGATACATGGTTTAGCTCTGGTTTATGGCCATTTGCTACTATGGGGTGGCCTGAACAAACACCAGAACTTAAACAATGGTATCCAACAAGTGTTCTTGTAACTGGTTACGATATCATCTTCTTCTGGGTTGCTCGTATGATTTTCATGGCTCTTGAGTTTGAACATGAAATTCCATTTAAACATGTATTTATTCATGGTCTTGTTCGCGATAGCCAAGGTCGTAAAATGAGTAAATCCTTGGGCAATGGTATTAACCCTCTTGAAGTTATCGACCAATATGGTGCTGATGCATTGCGTTTTACTCTCGTAACTGGCAATACACCTGGTAACGATATGCGCTTCTATATGGAACGGGTTGAAGCAAATCGTAACTTTGCTAATAAGATTTGGAATGCATCCAAATTTGTATTGATGAATCTTACAAATTATGATGAAAGCTTTGTTCCAACAGCAGATGATTTGACATTAGCAGACCAATGGATTGTTCAAAAGTACAATGAAACAGTACAAAGTGTAACTTCTAACCTAGATAAATTCGAACTTGGTGAAGCAGCAAGCTCCGTATATGACTTCATTTGGAATACATACTGTGACTGGTATATTGAGTTAGCTAAACCTCGTTTATATAACGATGGTAATGAACGCGATCGTCGTACAGTTCAATACTTACTTGTAACAATCTTGCGTCACATGCTTGAATTATTACATCCATTCATGCCGTTCGTAACAGAACATATTTGGCAACACTTGCCTCATGAAGGGGATAGCATCGTTGTCACTAAATGGCCAGAAGCATTGAAGTTTGATAATCTTGAAGGTGCAGCACGTCAAATGGAAGTTATGATGGATGCCATCAAAGGTATTCGTAACATGCGTGCTGAAATGAATGTGCCTTTAGGTAAAAAAGCTGAGGTTATTGTGGCGCCAACAGATGAAGCATTGGCTCAAACTGTAGCCGATCATAGCGATTACTTCGTAACATTAGCTTGGGCTGAGAAGGTGACTATTCTTGGTTCTGATGATCCAAAACCAGAAAATGCAACTGTTACAGTTGTAAATGGTATGGAAGTATATCTCTTGCTTAAAGACTTAATCGATGGCGAAAAAGAAAGAGAGCGTATTGCAAAGGAAAAAATCCAAATGGAAAAAGAAATTTCTCGTTTGGAAGGCAAATTGTCTAACCAAGGCTTCCTAGCAAAAGCTCCTGAAGCTGTAGTAGCAAAAGAAAAAGAAAAGTTAGAAGAATATAAACAAAAACAACAAGCGTTATTGGAACGTGAAGCGTTCCTTGAAACCTTATAATAGGAGGTTTATATGACATATCAAGAGGCCTTAGCCTATTTAGAACAGGCATCTTCATTCGGTATTAAGCCTGGCCTTGAACGAATAACAGCCCTTATGGAAGCCTTAGGGAATCCACAAGAGGACTATAAAATTGTTCATGTTACAGGGACGAATGGTAAGGGCTCGGTTACCTCATATATTTCCTACGCACTGTTTACAAGTGGATTACGGGTGGGGCGATTTACATCGCCTCACCTTCAATCCTATACGGAGCGAATTCAAATCAATGATGGAAATATTACGGAGGAAGCCTTCGGTAATCTAATTAGCCGTGTAAAAGTGGCAGTTGATACTATCATTAGTAACGGCATAGAAGCGCCAACGCAATTTGAAATTTTGACGGCTGCAGCCTTTTTGTTTTTCAAAGATCAAGCTGTAGACTATGCAGTGGTAGAAGTTGGCTTAGGTGGACTTCTAGATTCCACAAATATTGTGACTCCAAAAGTATCTGTTATTACAAATGTGACAATCGATCATCAAGCCTACTGTGGTGATACTGTTGAGGAAATTGCACGTCACAAGGCAGGGATTATTAAATCCAAAGTCCCTGTTGTAACAGCAGCACAGGATGCGCCTCTTCGTATTATTGAAGATGTGGCTAAAGAGAAGCATGCTAAAGTATATGCTTTCAATAAAGATTTTGGTATCGATAGCCGTAGTGCTGTAACAGGTGGTCAAATGATTACTGTGAGTACTAATGATGCCGCTCCTGCGATGCTCTTTACGACAATGGCAGGTATTCATCAATCTGTAAACCTCGCATGTGCATTGATGGCTGTACGTTTATTGATGAAAGAAGATAAGAGCATCAGTGAAGAAACGATGCGTGAAGGATTTGCCCGTACTACGTGGGCAGGGCGTTTTGAAGTTAAACGCGGCTTAGATCGCACCTTTATCTTTGACGGCGCGCATAATGCGGCTGGCGCAGAATCCTTCAGTATGACCTATGCTGAACTATTTAAGGACGCCCCAAAAACGATTGTGATGGCAATTCTTAAAGATAAAAATCAAGATGCTATTATTCGTGAAGTCGTTAAGGCAGGGGATACGGTACTTGTAGTACCTGCACCTACAGATAGAACAGAAGTGCCAGAGGTTTTAGTTGAAAAAATACGTCACATTGTTCCAAAAGCTGTAGCTCAAACAGCTGATTCTGTTAAAGATGCATTGGCTTTAGCCTATAAACATACAAAGAATGGTGATATTATCGCTGTTTGTGGTTCTTTATATATTTTAGGAGATGCTCGTCAGTGGTTTAACCATGAGATGAGTCACTAAGGTGAGCCTATGGAACTCTCACTTATTCCTAATCAGAAGAGAATCACGTTCTATATTGAGCGTCTAATTTATGGTGTGGTGGTTGCTATGCCATTACAACCTATGGTGGGGGATGTACTTCTATGGCTAGCGATAGGGCTTGCTTTATATGATTTGATATCTAGTAAATCACTAAGCTTACCAACGGGCTATTTATCGTGGTCCGTTATGATATTTGTAGTATGGACTGGCATATCTGCACTAGTATCAGAAAATTGGGATTGGTCAATTCAAAGTTGGTTTTATCAAATCGTAGCCAGCGGAGGAATGTATTATCTAGTTCGCACATACATTCAAACACCTAAACAGTGGAATTATTTTCTTCGTGCTCTATTAGGTACTGCTGTACTAGTGTGTATCATAGGAGCTTATCAATATGTATTTGTTCCTAATATTCATATAAAAGAGTGGGTAGATGCAGCACAGTTCCCAAAATTGATGCGACGTATGTCATCTACATTACAAAACCCTAATTTATTGGGCGCTTATCTATTGATGGTACTCAGCGTATGTATCAGCTATATTTTGGTATATATGAAAGAAAATCGTACCCGCGAAGTGGTTACGATGCTCATTATAGGTATTATATTATTCTTAACAATGCTATTAACTTATTCTAGAGGCATTTGGATTAGCTTTGCGGCGATGATCCTCTACTGGGCTATCTTTGTAGAGCGAAGATTATTCTTATCCCTATTAGTAGTGCCAATTATCTTGTACTTTTATGATGGTGAAATTGCCTCGAGACTATGGTCTATATTCCAAGGCCATGATACATCAGCTGATCTTCGATGGGCTTTGTGGGATAGTACCATGTATATCGTACGTGAAAATCCTATCTTTGGTATTGGGTGGAATACATTTTACTTAGTATATCCAGATTATAACTATTATATTCAAGGACCTCACGTCTTGATGTATCATGCTCATAATTTGTATCTCAATATATTAGCTGAAACAGGTATCCCCGGATTGATATCATTCCTAGCAGTTATTATTGGTCATGTTATTACATCTATAAGACTTAAAGGGGATATATTCCGCCAAGCTGCACAAATTGGTGTAGGTGCGTTAGCTATAGGTGTTTTATTTAGTGGCTTATCCGATTTTGAGCTATATAGTCATCAAGTAACCATCGTATTTTGGCAATTGTTTGGCTGGGTAGGGGCTTTTGTAAAAGTTCAGTTATCTGCTGATAAATCTGCATAATTGTAATATCTTGTATAATTAGCATGTTTTATGGTAGATATATAATTTCATAATATGGTATAATTAATACATACCTTGGGTAGGTACGTATTAAGTAGTATAACCGGTTTTCTAATGTTAGACATAATTGAACATTATCGTTGGCATTTGAAAGCCGGTTTTTGTATATCATTGTATCTTTATAGGGAGGTGTATGGTCTAGTTCTTGTATATGAGATGTTGTTTTATATTGAAAAGGATCTATATATTGTATAGAGAGAGTTCGATTTAATTGAAAAACATCAATATATGCCGTATATCGATAATTCCTGTGAGTTATAACGATGTGAATAAAACTTATGTGGAAATGTGAAAATCTATGCATTTTAATCATAATGCACCCATAAAGTGTGAAGAAAAATACATTTTAGTCATATAAGTTGACAATACATTGGATGTGGACTACGATGAAGTCGGTTTAAGGAACGACCAAGAGATCAAACTGTCGTTTATACAATGTTACTCTTAAAGGAGATGGTAATGGTGATAGACATCAAAGACCGCGTTAAATGTGCGGCCCTCCAAGGTAAAATTGTCACTGCTTATGATGCAGCTCTTTTGATTAACCCTAACGATAAAGTTGGTATTTCCGGCTTTACTCCATCTGGTTATGCAAAAGCAGTGCCATTGGCATTGGCAGAAAGAATGGAAAAAGAACCATTCAAAATTGATTTGTGGACAGGTGCTTCCGTAGGTGATGAAGCTGATGGCGCGTTAACTCGTGCTAACGGTATCAATCGTCGTTTCCCATATCAAACAAATGGGGATACACGTAAAGCCTTAAATAGCGGTGCTGTTAAATACATCGATATGCATTTAAGCACAATGGCACAAAATGTTCGCTATGGTTTCTTTGGCGATTTAGACGTAGCTATCGTAGAAGTTTGTCAAATCAACGAAGATGGCTCTTTAGTACCTACAACATCTGTTGGTAACTCTCCAACATTTGTTAGTCAAGCTAAAAAGGTTATCGTAGAAGTAAACGTATCCCAACCACTTTCCTTGGTAGGTATGCATGATATCTATGAACCACTCGATCCACCACATCGTAAACCAATTCCATTGGAAACACCTGGTGATCGTATTGGTACTGAAGCAATTCCTTGTGACCCAAGTAAAATTGTTGCAGTAGTACCTTGTGATGTTCCTGATACAACAAGACCTTTGGCACCTATCGATGATGATGCAAAAGCAATGAGTCAACACCTTATCAAATTCTTCGAACAAGAAATTGCAGAAGGTCGTTTGCCTAAGAACTTGCTTCCATTACAATCTGGTGTAGGTTCCGTAGCAAATGCGGTAATCAGTGGTCTTGCTAAAGGCCCATTCACAGATTTGTCCATCTATACAGAAGTAATCCAAGATGGTATGTTCGACTTGATCGATGCTGGTAAAGTAACTGTATGTTCCGGTACTGCATTAAGTCCTTCTCCAGATGGGTTGAAACGTTTCTATGCGAATATTGATGAATATCGTAAAAAAATCATTCTTCGTCCGCAAGAAATTTCCAACAACCCTGGTATTGCTCGCCGTATTGGTGTCATTGCCATGAATACCGCTATCGAATTTGATATTTTTGGCAATGTAAACTCTACTCATATTATGGGTAGCAAAATGATGAATGGTGTTGGTGGTTCTGGTGACTTTGCACGTAGTGCATATCTCACTATTTTCTGCACTAACTCCGTTGCTAAAAATGGCGACATCAGTTCTATCGTTCCATATGTATCTCATGTGGATCATCCAGAACATGACACTATGATTTTCTGTACAGAACAAGGTGTTGCTGACTGCCGTGGTTTGAGCCCAGTGGAAAGAGCTCGTTTAATCATTGAAAAATGTGCTCACCCAGACTACAAACCTATGTTAACTGAATACCTAGAAAAAGCATTAGCTGCAACAAAGAATGCCCATACACCTATGTTGCTTGATGAAGCTCTTTCTTGGCATAAACGCTTCACAGAAACTGGAAGCATGAAAAAATAACCTGTTTTTTTAGGAGGATGATGAAAACATGGCTTACGAAAACTTAAAAGCCCAAATTGCTGAGTACAACAAACTTTGTGACGAAAAAAGTGCAAAAACTCCAGAACGTCAAAATTTAAAATACAACCGTGTATACACACCAGTTGATATCGAAGGTTTTGACTATGAACGTGATTTGGGTATGCCTGGCGAATTCCCTTACACTCGTGGCGTACAACCTACTATGTACCGTGGTCGTTTCTGGACAATGCGTATGTATGCAGGCTTCGCTACAGCAGAAGAATCTAACAAACGTTACCGCTACTTAATCGAGTCTGGTGCAACTGGTCTTTCCTGCGCATTCGACTTACCTACACAAATCGGTTACGACTCCGACGATGCAGTTGCAGAAGGCGAAGTTGGTAAAGTAGGTGTAGCGATTGACTCCTTGGCAGATATGGAAATCTTGTTCGACGGCATCGATCTTGGTAAAGTATCCACATCCATGACAATCAACGCTCCAGCATCCGTTTTGTTGGCAATGTACATCGCAGTAGCTGAAAAACAAGGCGTACCTTCCACAGAATTGAAAGGTACAATTCAAAATGATATTTTGAAAGAATACGCAGCTCGTGGTACTTACATTTTCCCACCAAAACCATCCATGCGTTTGATCACTAATATCTTCGAATATTGTTCTCAAAACGTTCCAAAATGGAACACAATTTCCATCTCCGGTTACCACATCCGTGAAGCAGGTTCCACAGCAGCTCAAGAAATCGCATTCACAATTGCTGATGGTATCGCATACGTAGAAGCAGCTTTGAAAGCTGGTCTTGATGTTGATACATTCGCTGGTCGTCTTTCCTTCTTCTGGAATGCTCATAACAACGTACTTGAAGAAGTTGCTAAATTCCGTGCATCCCGCCGTTTATGGGCAACAATCATGAAAGAACGTTTTGGTGCTAAAAAACCAAAATCCATGATGCTTCGTGTACATACTCAAACAGCTGGTTCCATGTTGACTGCACAACAAGTTGATAACAACATCGTTCGTGTTGCTCTTCAAACTGCAGCTGCTGTAATGGGCGGTACTCAATCCTTACATACAAACTCCCGTGACGAAGCTTTGGCTCTTCCTACAGAAGCATCTGTACAAGTAGCTCTTCGTACACAACAAATCGTGGCTTACGAATCTGGTTTGGCTGACGTAGTTGACCCATTGGGTGGTTCCTACTATGTAGAAGCTATGACTAACGCTATCTATGACGAAGCTATGGCATACATCAAGAAAATTGATGAAATGGGCGGCGCTGTAGTAGCAATCGAAAAAGGCTACATCCAAAAAGAAATTCAAGAATCTGCTTACAAATGGCAAATGGAAGTTGAATCTGGCTTGCGCACAATCGTTGGCGTAAACAAATTCCAAGTTGAAGAAGAAGCTCCAAAAGACTTACTTCGCGTAGACGCTTCCGTTGGTGTTAACCAATCCAAGAAAACTCAAGCAGTTCGCGCTAACCGCGATCAAGCAGCAGTTGATAAAGCATTAGCAGCTCTTAAAGCTGGTGCAGCTGATGAAAACGTTAACTTGATGCCATTAATTCTTGATGCAGTTAAAACATATGCTACTTTGGGTGAAATTTGTAATGTATTGCGCGAAGTATTCGGTGAATACGAAGCTCATTCCACATTATAATATCGGCTAATTTCGGAGGTAATTAATCATGGCAGAAAAACGTATTAGAGTAATCGTAGCAAAACCAGGTCTTGATGGTCATGACCGTGGTGCAAAAGTAGTAGCACGCGCACTTCGCGATGCTGGTTTCGAAGTAATCTACACAGGTCTTCGTCAAACTCCAGAACAAATCGTTGAAGCAGCTCTTTCTGAAGACGTTAATGTAGTTGCATTATCCCTTCTATCTGGTGCTCATAACACATTGTTCCCTAAAATTGTTGAACTTTTGAAAGAAAAAGGCATGGGCGATGTACTTGTAATCGGTGGTGGCGTTATTCCTGACGCTGATATCCCTGGCTTGAAAAAAGCTGGCGTAGCAGAAGTATTCACACCTGGTACACCAACTGGCGATATCGTTAAATTCATCAACGAAAACGTTAAATAATTAATTGGGCAAGAGAGGAGCACAACTGCATAGTTGGCTCCCCTCTATTCCCATATTTTAAGATAGGTGGTGAGGCGAGTGGATTTAGTTAAAGAACTTTTCGAAGGTTCTCGACTAGCCTTAGCACGGTCCATAACAGCTGTAGAAAACGAGTATGATAATGCCATTGATATTATGAAGGCTATTTACCCTAAAACAGGGAATGCACGTATTCTCGGTATTACAGGGGCCCCTGGTGCTGGTAAAAGTACATTGACAGATAAAGTTGTTAAACATTATCTAGATCAAGGTAAGAAAATCGGCATCGTTGCCATCGACCCAACTAGCCCATTCTCTGGTGGTGCTATCTTGGGGGACCGTATTCGAATGAATGATTTGACATTAAATGAAAATGTATTTATTCGAAGCATGGGCACGCGTGGTAGTCTTGGTGGTTTGTCCAAAAAGACTGCAGACGTTGTAAAACTCATGGATGCCTTTGGCATGGATTTAGTAATCATTGAAACAGTAGGTGTAGGTCAATCTGAAGTAGATATCGTAAAAAATGCAGATACTACATTGGTTGTACTTGTTCCTGGTCTCGGTGATGATATCCAAGCTATCAAGGCAGGTATTCTTGAAATTGGCGATGTATTTGCTATCAATAAAGCTGACCGAGATGGTTGTGATCGTTTGAATGTAGAAATTGAAATGATGCTTGACCTAGACTCTCGTGAAGTAAAATGGCGCCCACCGATTAAGCGCACAATTGCTAGTAAAGACCAAGGCGTAGATGAACTCATCGACGCTTTAGATGAACATTTTGAGTATCTTGAAGATTCTGGTGAATTGGAATCTCGTCGGGCAGAACGTACTCGTGATGAAATCATCGCAATGATTAATGAACAAATTGGTCGTTATGTAGCTGACAAAATCGTTACAAGCGACGAATTTAATAGCCAAGTGGCAGCTGTTAATGAACGCGAAAGCGATCCATACACAGTTGTTAACGGCGTAATGACAAGCGTGCTAAAGTAGACGGCGACTACATAGCATTAGAGATTTAGCCTTATAAAGGAGATAATCGAAATGGCTTTTAAAGTATTACAAGTGGATCACATCGGTATTGGTGTTAATGATTTAGCAGCAACTAAAGAATTCTATAAAAATGCATTGGGGATTGAACATCTTCCTGAAGATGAAGTGGTTGAAGAACAAAAAGTAAAAGTATCCTTCTTCCCATGTGGCGATGCTGAACTTGAATTCTTAGAAACTACAACTCCAGATGGCCCTATTGGTAAATTCATCGAAAAAAATGGCGGTCGTGATGGTATCCAACACGTTGCATTGCGCGTTGATAATATTGAAAATGCTATTGCTGATTTGATGGCTAAAGGCGTTCGTATGATTGACGAAAAACCTCGTTACGGTGCAGGCGGTTCCTCCATTGCTTTCTTACATCCAAAAGCAACAGGCGGCGTATTGCTTGAATTATGTCAACGTATGAAATAATACAGTATCCAATTCACATCATTATGTATGAGTAATAGATATACATATTCATATAATCATGAGTTATATATTAAATATGTATGCATGCTTGAACTTTAATTATTAATGAAATAAAATGATACTGTAACAAGTTTTATTTGGAGGTGCTATAATGGCAACAGTGCAAGAAAAAATCGAGTTATTGCACGAAAAACTAGCTAAAGTTAAAGCTGGTGGCGGTGAAAAACGCGTTGAGAAACAACATGCTCAAGGCAAAATGACTGCTCGTGAACGTTTGGCTAAATTGTTCGATGATAACTCTTTCGTTGAACTTGATCAATTTGTTAAACATCGTTGTGTTAACTTCGGTCAAGACAAGAAAGAATTACCAGGCGAAGGTGTAGTAACTGGTTATGGTACTATTGACGGTCGTTTAGTATATGCATTCGCACAAGATTTCACTGTAGAAGGTGGTTCCCTTGGTGAAATGCATGCTGCTAAAATCGTTAAAGTACAACGTTTAGCAATGAAAATGGGTGCTCCTATCATTGGTATCAATGATTCCGGCGGTGCTCGTATTCAAGAAGCTGTAGATGCTCTTGCTGGTTACGGTAAAATTTTCTTTGAAAATACAAATGCATCTGGCGTTATTCCACAAATTTCCGTAATCATGGGCCCATGCGCAGGCGGTGCTGTATATTCTCCAGCATTAACTGACTTCATCTACATGGTTAAACACACATCTCAAATGTTCATCACTGGTCCTGCAGTTATCAAATCTGTAACTGGTGAAGAAGTAACAGCTGAAGACCTTGGTGGTGCAATGGCTCACAACTCCGTATCTGGTGTTGCTCACTTTGCAGCTGAAGACGAAGATGATTGCATCGCTCAAATTCGCTACTTATTAGGCTTCTTGCCATCCAATAACATGGAAGATGCTCCATTAGTAGACACTGGCGATGATCCAACTCGCGAAGACGAAGGCTTGAACAGCTTGTTGCCTGATAACAGTAACATGCCATACGACATGAAAGATGTTATCGCAGCTACTGTAGATAATGGCGAATACTATGAAGTACAACCATTCTATGCTACAAACATTATCACTTGTTTCGCACGTTTTGACGGTCAATCCGTTGGTATCATTGCTAACCAACCAAAAGTAATGGCTGGTTGCTTGGACATCAATGCATCCGACAAATCTTCCCGTTTCATCCGTTTCTGTGATGCTTTCAATATTCCAATCGTTAACTTCGTTGACGTTCCTGGTTTCTTGCCTGGCACAAATCAAGAATGGGGCGGTATCATTCGTCATGGTGCTAAAATGTTGTATGCTTACTCTGAAGCTACAGTACCAAAAATTACTGTTATCACTCGTAAAGCATACGGCGGTTCTTACCTCGCTATGTGTTCCCAAGATTTGGGCGCTGACCAAGTATACGCTTGGCCTACATCCGAAATCGCTGTAATGGGTCCTGCTGGTGCAGCTAACATTATCTTCAAGAAAGATGAAGACAAAGACGCTAAAACAGCTAAATACGTAGAAGAGTTCGCAACTCCATACAAAGCTGCAGAACGTGGCTTCGTAGATGTTGTAATCGAACCAAAACAAACTCGTCCAGCAGTTATCAACGCTTTGGCTATGCTTGCAAGCAAACGCGAAAACCGTGCTCCAAAGAAACATGGTAATATTCCATTATAATTCGATTCGATAACAAGATCATCGAATTTGGGAGATACCTTTCTTTACTACTTTTTTAGAAAGGGGAATGATTATGGAAGGACAAGCAGTTACTACCAATCCTTGGTTAATCATGGCCATTAATATGACAGTTGTATTCGTTGTGTTGATTCTTTTAGGTATTTTGATGTCAATCGTTCATTTGATTGACCCTACTAAGAAGAAAAAAGACGTACCACCAAGTGCACCTGTTGCGGCTCCCGCAGCTACACCGGTGGCTGCACCAAATGCATCTGCTCAAAATGAAGGTGAAGTAGTAGCAGCTATCGTAGGTGCCATTGTGGCGATGGGGTATTCATCTGAACAAATTGCATCTATTCGACCTACAGCAACCAGTGCTAAATGGCGCTTGGAAGGTCGTTTAAGCGGTAGAGGTTAATAATATTTTAGGAGGCATTTGTAATGAGCAATGCTACAACAACTAACGGTAAAGCTCCATCTCAAGATGTAGTAGCAGTAATCGTTGGTGCATTAGCGGCAATGGGTTATTCCGCTGATCAAATCGCGCATATCCGTCCAATCGTAAGCTATAATTGGAAAATGGAAGGACGTTTGCGCGGTAATCGATAAGATTATTGGCAGTTAGATAATCTAATAGATTATCCAATTTATATGTGTAAAGAAAATTTATAAGTATTGTGTAGACACTACACATTTTGGAGGAATTTAAAATGAAACAATTCAACATTACAGTAAACGGCACAGCATATGATGTAGAAGTTAATGAAGTAAAAGGTGCAGCTCCTGCAGCAGCTCCTAAAGCAGCTCCAGCAGCAGCTCCTAAAGCAGCTCCTGCACCAGCTCCAGCTCCAGCTGCAGCAGCAGCTCCAGTTCCAGCAGGTGCTGAAACTGTAAAAGCTCCAATGCCTGGTAAAATCTTATCTGTAGCAGTATCCGCTGGTCAAGCAGTTAAAAAAGGCGAAACTTTGTTGATCCTTGAAGCTATGAAAATGCAAAACGAAATCGCAGCTCCTCATGATGCTGTAGTTTCTGAAGTTCGCGTAGCAGCTAACCAAACTGTATCCACTGGCGACGACATGGTTGTTCTTGGTTAATACCAAGTTGTGTGTGGCGCGGCTGAGCCGCGTCATATAACAATTTTATATTTGTGAAAGGGGAACGCATATGGAGGCTTTTGCTGTTGCGATTCAATCCGTTATTACAGATAGCGGGTTCCTCGCATTTACAACAGGCAATGCTATTATGATTCTTGTAGGTTTGATCCTATTGTACTTGGCATTTGCTAAAGAGTTTGAACCTTTATTGTTGGGTCCGATTGCGTTTGGTTGTGTACTTGCTAATATTCCTCGTAATGGTTTCGAAGAAGGCGTTATGGCACTTATTAGCGCAGGTATCTCCCAAGAAATCTTCCCACCTTTAATTTTCCTTGGTGTAGGTGCAATGACTGACTTTGGTCCACTCATTGCTAATCCTAAAACATTGCTTTTAGGTGCTGCTGCTCAAATCGGCGTATTCGTTGCTTTAGGTGGCGCAATGATGCTTGGCTTCACAGCTCAAGAAGCAGCTGCTATCGGTATCATCGGTGGTGCTGACGGCCCTACATCCATTTACTTAGCTACTAAGCTAGCTCCTCATTTATTAGGTGCTATCGCGGTTGCCGCATATTCCTATATGTCCTTGGTACCGTTGATTCAACCACCTGTAATGAAATTATTTACTACGCAAAAAGAACGCGAAATTGTTATGGAACAATTGCGTGAAGTTACACGTTTTGAAAAAATCGTATTCCCAATTATTTCTACGATCTTCATTTCCTTATTGCTTCCTTCCATTACA
The DNA here is from genome assembly GCF_900637515.1 of Veillonella dispar. Taxonomy (NCBI): domain Bacteria; kingdom Bacillati; phylum Bacillota; class Negativicutes; order Veillonellales; family Veillonellaceae; genus Veillonella; species Veillonella dispar. Next base: position 683,229 of record NZ_LR134375.1, read on the forward strand.
TCCCTTTTAGGTATGTTGATGTTAGGTAACTTGTTCCGTGAATCTGGCGTAACTGATCGTTTGTCCGATACATCTCAAAATGCTTTGATCAATACTGTTACTATCTTCTTAGCAACTGGTACTGGTTTAACAATGAGTGCGGAACACTTCTTAAGCGTGCAAACACTCCTTATCATTTGCTTAGGTTTGGTTGCATTCATCGGTGGTACTGCTGGTGGCGTATTATTCGGTAAATTGATGAGCTTAGTAGATGGTGGTAAAACAAATCCACTTATTGGTTCTGCTGGTGTATCCGCGGTTCCAATGGCGGCTCGCGTATCTCAAGTTGTAGGTGCGAAAGCTAACCCAGCTAACTTCTTGCTCATGCATGCTATGGGTCCAAACGTAGCTGGCGTTATCGGTACAGCAGTAGCAGCAGGTACAATGCTTGCTATGTTGTCCAGCCACTAGTAATTTAATAATTATTCACCAAGGTGTGCCTAATTAGGTACACCTATTGGTGAATATAAAAACCCTTCAAATCTATGTATTCATGCATAAATAGGGTATATTTGCAATAAATGCTTTTCAGATCGGTCATTAGGTGATACAAGCATTCACACAATAACCTTCTAGTGCTTTAAATATAGTAGAGGTGGTCACTTGTTATCTGTAGAATTAAAAATACTGATTTGTTTTATCTGGGCATTTATTGTATTTTTTATTACGGCACTGATTATCGGTGTTGAAGGCAAAGCTAAATGGTTTCAACGCAGAACTAAATATACTTGGTTTAATCGCCGAGGATTTTTAGGTGAAACCTTATTCTTTGGGTATCCTAAAACAAGAGAGGGATATGGGATTACTTTTTTGATGGCTTCCGCCATTGGTATCGTAGGTTATATTTTATACCTCTTATAACTATATCAGTGCATTTCTCTGAAGGGAGATGATGATGTATGGGTACTGCAGAACAAACCTTAATCGTCCTCGCAGTCATGGCTGTTTTATTTGTTACGGAAATTATTCCTTTAGCTATTACTTCTTTAGGCGGCGCTATTACACTTGGCCTTATGGGTATTATTACTCCTAAGGTTGTATTCTCTGGTTTATCTGATAGTACAGTTGTGTTGTTTGCTGGCATGTTCGTTGTTGGTGCAGCATTGTTCTACACTGGTTTGGCTCAAAAAATTGGGGAAACAGTAGTATCTCATGCTGGTACTAGCGAAAATGGCTTAATGCTAGCAATCATGGTTGTTACAGCAACTATGTCCGCATTCTTATCTAACACTGGTACTACAGCTGCTTTACTTCCTGTAGTTGTTGGTATCTGTGCTGTTGCTAAGATTCCTGCATCTCGCCAATTGATGCCTTTAGCATTCGCTGCAGGTATTGGTGGTATCATTACAATGGTTGGTACACCTCCAAACATTATTGTAAGTGGTACATTAACTAAATTTGGTGAACAACCATTTGGTTTCTTCGAATTTGCTTGGATCGGTATTCCTTTGACTATCGCCACAATCGCATTCATGATGCTTATTGGTAAACATTTATTGCCTAAACATGAAATTCAAGATGCTGGCGACGTTGAACAAGAAGTAGCTGCTGAAGATATTTCTAACGATCCTAAGAAACAATTATACTCTGGTCTTATTCTTTTAGGTGTAATCATTGCTATGATTTTAGGTGACTTCCTAAAAGGTTATGGTATCAACTTACCATTGAGCATGGTTGCAGTTATTGGCGCAATGCTTTGCGTATTAACTGGTTGCTTGAACGAAAAACAAGCTTACACATCTATTGACTGGGTAACAATCTTCTTATTTGCTGGTATGATGCCAGTAGCAACTGCACTTGACCAATCTGGTGCAGGTAAAATGATTGCTAATGCAGTAATCGGTGTTATGGGTTCTGACCCTAGCCCTTACTTTGCAACAGCAGTATTATTCGCATTGTCTTGTGTTATGACTCAATTTATGTCTAACACAGCATCTTGTGCATTGTTGGCTCCTATCGGTATCTCCATTGCTCAAGGTATGGGCGCTGACCCTCATGCTGTATTGATGGCTATCGGCGTTGCTGCATCTTGTGCATTCGGTACACCTGTAGGTACACCTCCAAATACATTAGTACTTGGCCCTGGTCAATACAAATTTACAGACTATGTAAAAGCCGGCGTTCCATTGAGTTTAGTTTGCTTCGTAGTAAGCTTAATTATCATTCCAATGGTATGGCCATTCTTCCCTGGTAAATAATAGGGGATAGGTTACTCTACTATAAAGCACATACGAGGTCGAATCGTAAGATTCGGCCTCGTTTTTTATGATTTTAGCCTATATGATTTTAATATAGATTACATATAAGTGTAATCAAAAGCAATATGAATTAAACTAATTTGCATGATTAATTTTACACAATTGACTACATCGAAAAAAATATGATATAGTATATTGTGTAAGATATAATAACTTAATGTTGAATAAGGAGGTCATCTATGACAAAAGAAAGATTTAATATGTTAGTTGGTTCTATTGGTGCATTTATTGGTGTATTTGTATTTTTAGCCTATATCCCACAAATAATTGCTAATCTTCATGGTCAACCTAGTCAACCATGGCAACCATTATTTGCAGCAGTATCCTGTTTGATCTGGGTATTATATGGTTGGACAAAATCACCTAAACGTGATTATATTTTAATCGTACCAAACCTTGCAGGCGTTATTTTAGGTACACTAACATTCTTAACATCTTTCTAAGTGCTATAAGAAAAAAATAGTATTATTGTTATATAGTGAATAATAGTAAAGATATTACTTTACTTTATAAATATAAATGAGGTCGAATCGTATGATTCGGCCTTTTTTAGAGTGAAGTTTATATGTTAGATTAAAATATAGATAAGCGTTAAATCTGTTGTAATAAAAAAATAGTTTTTATGATAATAAATATTGATAATTAAATTCCTATTATAATGATTAGAATTTTATAAAATTGATAATTACAACATTCTCATTTGTTGAATATCATATTCAATTAATTAAATGAAAAGTAATATCAAAATACCTATAAACATAGGCTTTGTATGATAAAAATGAAAAAGTAATATGCAAAAATATATACAGTTTTTTATCATTTTCATTTGACTTTCAAAAAGAACTGTGTGATAATGAGAACATAAGTTGAGGCAAGTGCCTTTCTAAATGATAATAAAAAGTTCTGATCTATATTTTTATGGAGGTCCTAATTATGAGAGTTATTGCTGATGGTTGCATTAAATGTGGTTCTTGCGCATCTGTTTGCCCAGTTTCTGCTATTTCTGAAGGCGAAACTAAATATGAAATCAACGATACTTGCATCGATTGCGGTTCTTGCGAATCCGTTTGCCCAGTATCTGTAATTTCCGCTGAGTAATCACAAATTAAACGGCCCCTCATTGAGGGGCTTTTTATTTTGCCTAAATTTGCTTAACTTAGTATAATAGGACTATTAAGATATATATTATTATAAGGGAGTACAGCTTGTTTTATATTATACTAATTCTTTGGTTACTCTTAGATCAATGGACTAAATATTACATTATGAATCATTTTATGTTAGGTGAGTCTTTAGTGGTTATACCCAATGTATTTCATTTAACATATATTATTAATCGCGGTGCAGCATTTGGTATGCTTGCTAATCAGCGATGGTTTTTCTTACTGGTAGCGGTTATTTTGCTAGGCGCATGTGCATATTATTGGAAGCGCTTATCAAAAGGTCCGTGGACTTTACAGATTGGATCTGCTTTATTAGTGTCTGGTGCTATTGGTAATGGCATTGATCGTTACATGATTCATGGTGTGGTAGATTTTTTTGATTTCCGTATATGGCCTATTTTTAATGTTGCTGATATTGGTATCTGTGTAGGCGTAGCTTTAGTAGTCTACTATTTATTTACATTAAAAGATGATGATAAATAATTCATATATTATGACATATAATTAATTAATATATGATACTTAACTCATAGAGAGGTAGAGGATGAACGAATATATTGTAAATGCTGAGCAAGACGGTATGAGACTGGATGTATTCTTAACAGAACATATGGAAGGGTCTCGTAGTTATATTCAAAGTTTAATTAAAGGTGGTCACATTACAGTAGGTGCTAAGGTAGGGAAAGCAAATCTTAGACTTACACCAAATGCTGTTGTACGTGTAGAGATACCGGAGCCTGAATCTGTAGAGGTAAAACCAGAGGATATTCCTTTAGATGTATTGTATGAAGATCATGATATTATCATTGTAAATAAACAACGTGGTATGGTTGTTCATCCTGCGGTGGGCAATTATTCGGGTACACTTGTTAATGCATTGCTATATCATTGTAAGGATTTGTCCGGTATTAATGGTGAGATTAGACCTGGTATTGTTCACCGTTTAGATAAGGATACATCTGGTGTTATGATGGCTGCTAAGAATGATGCAGCTCATATAGGTTTAGCTGAGCAGGTAAAAGAACATTCTGCTAAACGTACGTATTTAGCACTAGTACAAGGCAATATTGTAGAAGAGAAGGGCACTATTAAGGCTCCTATTGGGAGACATCCTAAGGATCGCATGAAAATGGCAGTTGTCTTTGAAAATAGTAAGGATGCAGTCACTCACTTTAATGTAGTTGAACGATTTGGTCATCAAACCTTGGTTGAATGTAATCTAGAGACTGGGCGCACACATCAAATTCGTGTACATTTTGCTCATATTGGACATCCTGTTGTCAATGATCCATTCTATGGTTACCGTCGTATGGATTTCCCTATTGAAGGACAAGCGTTACACTCTAGATCTTTAGATGTAAAACATCCTATTACAGGTGAAAGTATGCATTTTGAGGCGCCTCTTCCAGATGACTTCAAAGCATGTTTAGAGTTTGCTAAAACATATCGAGAAGATAAGCGTAAATAAACGAAAAAACGAAAAGAAACGTAAACAAATGTAGACAAATGTAAATACATGTAAATAAAATAGCTGTCTTATATTGTGGTTTACTAAATAATCTTCTAACTATATTTGTTGAAAGGGCATAGAGGTCTCTGTGCTATAAGGGCGTATATATGGAAAAGAAACGCTTATTGATGGATCAAGATGCTATTATGCGTGCTATCCGTCGTATTAGTCATGAAATTCTAGAACGTAATAAAGGCTTATCCAATGCTCTCATTGTAGGGATTGAACGACGTGGTGTTATTTTGGCAAAACGTTTACAAGCTGAAATTGAGCGCATTGAAGGGATTCATATTGAATGTGAGTCTCTTAATGTGGCTATGTATCGTGATGATCGTGATGCTCGTCAAAAAGAAGGCGAACCATGTACGATTGATACTACAGAAAAAACAATTATCCTTGTTGATGATGTGCTTTACACAGGACGCACCATTCGTGCAGCTTTAAATGCATTGATGACATCTGGTAGACCTAAATCAATTCAGTTAGCAGTTCTTGTGGATCGTGGTCACCGTGAATTGCCAATTCGTGCAGATTATGTAGGTAAAAATATTCCTACATCTCATCTTGAAAGTGTACGCGTTGCCGTTGCTGATCTAGATGGCGAAGAAGGGGTTACAATACAGGAATAACCTGTATTGTAACCCCTTCTTTTGGTTTGTTTAAATTAAAATTATGCTATTTATTTAATATATTGTGGTGTATATGTATAGTCTGTATGGCCTATACGGTTAGCTTCATTATGGAAACATAAGGCTTGTATATCTGTAGCTAGCGTGTCGATGTGGTGCATAGATTTTCCAAGATTGTTGAGTTGAGTAGGTGCTTTAGCCCATTTCTGAATGACTGGAATATCATGTTCAGTTCGAAGCCATTTACGACCTCTGTCATTGAAGGCTAGTAATCTAGCGTATTGAGGGCCTTCGTCCATAGCGACGTTTATCAAGTCTTTTGTAATTCCTAATGTGAGGTAGGCACCCATTCGTTGTAATCGTGCATAGGTGTAGCGCTTGGATTTTATTTGATTGATAGCAGATTCCCATGTTGGTTGTTGAGCTGCTTTCAACCACAAGTGTTCAATACCTTCAGTAAAATCAACAAAACGCTCTAATTCATTGATGGTCATGCGGCGACTCAACATGTGTACCGTATTGTAATATCTACTGTAGTCGACATAGTGACCGCTTGTGATTCTATGCTTCATATCATCTAGAATAGGTGTTGGAATAGCAGTTTGGAGCGTTGAATATATATCTAAGGGATTAGCAATAGTGATGAATTGGCGCAACGCGGTACCTGATGGCAACTCTTGATCGATGTTTTGATTATGGTGATCAGATGTACGCTGAATAGGGATATATTCTAAGTTTGAGTGATATTTTAACCCAGCTCGTATATATTCAAGCCCTAACAAGGCATTAGGTGTGTTAAGCATTTCGGAGCCTAGTGCTTTACGGAAGGCTGTGCCATAGGATAGACCTTCAATTAAATAACCGCGTAATTCATTTTGAGTGCTTTCACAATCCATACGTTTAGCCGTATGGATGAGTTGGTCTAAATCAGTTGTTTCAGAACCAAAGGACAGCATATCAATAGATAAAGATTTAATTAATTGAATGGCACCTGAAGAAAATAGTTGGGCACTACCTAACGAATAAAGCGTAGGAAGTTCGATAACGATATCTGTACCACCTAGAATAGCCCATCGAGCGCGATCGAATTTTGAGAAAAGAGCTGGTTCGCCACGTTGTACAAAGGAGCCACTCATAATACAGATGCGCAATACATCAGGGTATTTTGTAGCTAATGTATGTAGTTGATGTGCATGACCATTGTGAAATGGATTGTATTCGCAAATAATACCGATGGTTTTCATAGTGACTCCTTTCATTAGTGTTAGTGTAACAAAGCATAGAAAGACTGTAAATAAATTTTGAACTTAAGAGGCCGTATAGTAAAGAAATAGATGTAAAAAATGTGTGTAAAACTAAAGTTTTTTGTAGATTTTATTTGTTCTATAGGCTATAATTAACTGTAAATGCTGAATTGATGTGAGGTATATGATGAAACAAAATTGGAAACGTACATTACAAGGGGCTCTGCTCGGTGCTGCGCTACTAGCAATGGCGGGATGTGGCTCTACAAATGTAATGGATACATATAGTTTTGGCCATCAAGTTATCCGTGCTGGTCAATCTGAAATTACCATTGCTTTGCCTTATGAAATGGGTAAAAGTACAAAAAATATGTCTGATGATGGGTATCCAATTGATATTTATGGATCTGTTACAGACCATATGGTAATTGAGGTTGAGGCTTTGCGTGCTGGTGAAAACAAACCATTGCCAACAGTGGATGAGTATGTAAACCGCAGCAAATCTGAGTTTACTAAAATTGGCGGCACCATCAAAGAAGAGTCTGTAGCTTTAGAAGGCGCGTCTGCTAAAAAGCTTGATGTGACCTATACAACTCAAGGACAAACATTTAGATTTTCTCAATACGTATTCTTAGATCATGGCGTATTGTGGAATATAGTCTACCAATATCCTGAAAAGGATCAGGTAGGTGCTGATATCAGCAAAGAAATTCAAAACAAGATTCAAGTTACACAACAGAAAGAGGGTTAATCGATGAATGTATTAGTAGTTAACTGCGGTAGTTCTTCCTTGAAATATCAATTACTTGATATGACAACTGAAACAGAATTGGCAAAAGGTCTTTTTGAGAAGATTGGTGATCAAGACGCTATCTTTACTCATAAACGTCCTAACGCAGATAAATTAGAACGCGTTGAACCAATTTTGAATCATAAAGAAGCTCTTCGTATTTTACTTGATATTTTAGTTGATGCTGAATATGGTGTAATTAAGTCTATGGACGAAATCGACGCTGTTGGTCACCGTGTAGTACATGGCGGTGAAAAATTCGCTGACTCCGTATTGATCACTCCAGCTGTTATGGAAGCATTAGAAGAATGCTGCGCATTGGCTCCATTGCATAACCCACCAAACATTCAAGGTATCGAAGCTTGCCAAGCTATCATGCCTAACGTACCACAAGTTGCTGTATTCGATACTGCATTCCACCAAACAATGCCTAAAGAAGCTTACATGTATGCGCTTCCTTACGAATACTATGAAGATTATGGCATCCGTCGTTACGGTTTCCATGGTACATCCCACAAATATGTTGCACAACGTTGCGCTGAATTGATGGGCAAACACATGTCTGATCCTCGCATCATCACATGTCACTTAGGTAATGGTTCTTCCGTATCCGCTATTAAAGGTGGTCGCTCTATCGATACTACAATGGGCTTTACTCCATTGTCTGGTTTGATCATGGGTACTCGTACTGGTGATATTGATCCAGCTATCGTTCCATTCTTGATGAACAAAACTGGCATGAACTACGATGAAGTAGACACTGTTATGAATAAAAAATCTGGTGTACTTGGTATTTCCGGCGTGTCTAATGACTTCCGTGTTATCGAAGAAGCAGCAGCTAATGGTAACAAACGTGCTCAATTAGCATTGAACATGTTCCATTACAAAGTTCGCCGTGTAATTGGTGCATTCGCAGCAGTTATGGGTGGTGTTGATGCTATCGTATTCACAGCTGGTATCGGTGAAAACGGTATCGGTAACCGTGATGCAATCTGCAATGGTTTAGAATACTTGGGTACTCGCATTGACTCTGAACGCAACAACATCCGCGGTAAAGAACAAGAAATTAGTGCTGAAGGCTCCAGAGTTAAAATCTTCGTAATCCCTACAAACGAAGAAATCATGATTGCTCGCGATACTCAACGTATTACAGCATCCTTGAAAAAATAATATAGTTCGTATCTGAACTAGGTGACTAATAGAGTCATAAAACCCCGTCTATATCATAGATATAGGCGGGGTTTTTGTAGTTTTTATACTTAGAATACCTTATAATAGAATGTATAGTTATAAAGTAGTAGTTCTTTTAAAGGGGTAACACATGACAGTATTATATGAAGAAAAATCTCAGCGTGCTAAAAGTGCAGAGTGGCTAGTATTATGTTTTGTTATTCTATTATTATGTGGTGTTGGGTACACTACATATCGTAGTATTAACTTGCATACTATACTAATAGCAGAATATTTTATTGAAATTATGGCTATCATCGTAATTGTTAAACAAGCTGTTAGTCGATATACCTATATTTTGACAGATACAAAGTTAGTAATTGAAGAATCTTCTATATTTAGAAAGCGCCATTTTGAGGTAGATTACGATATGATTGATGGCGTCTTTAAGTTTGAACGTGAGTTATTGACAAATATTAAATATCGATATAAATATAGAAAATGCTCAACTTCTGATCCACGTCCTATTTGGTCTCTAGTATATGCGATTGTAAAGGGTGATAAGGTTCAAAATGGTCGCCTTTTATTGAAAGCGGATGATAAATTTTTTGACATCTTAGAGGAACATGTACCAGGTCGTATCCGTGTGCCTCAAGCGGACATTGTGTTCTATGCTGCAGTCCGTGCTGATGCGGTAAAACATGGTGAAGATGTACAAGAGTACTATAAAAAGTTAACAACACCTGAAAAGGATGACCCTGATATTCTTGTTTAATTTACAGATATTTTCTAATTTATATTATCTAAATTGGTTGGAATGGTTTTATTTATAAAACGGTGAAATTAACTAAAATTCATATACGATAAAGGAGTGCAAATGGCTGGATTATATTTGGCGAGCCAATCACCACGAAGAACTGAATTATTAACACAAGTTGGTATTGATCATATTGTTGTATCAAGTGCCTATGAAGAGGCTAATAAGGGTTATGATAATCCTATTGAAATGGTGAAAGAACAAGCTTTAGGTAAGGCTCGTGCGGCTGTAGGCGTACCTGAAGGGAGCATCGTACTAGGTGCTGATACGATTGTCGTATTAGACAATCAAGTGCTAGGTAAACCTCATGATGAATCTGAGGCCCGTCATATGCTAGAGCGTTTATCAGGCCAAGTTCATTCTGTAATTACTGGTGTAGCCTTGCTTATTAAAGGTCAAGAAATAGTTTTTCATAATGAAACAAAGGTATATTTTAAAAAGTTAGCTCCTTTTGAAATTGAATCCTATATCGGTAGTGGTGAGCCTATGGATAAGGCTGGCGCCTATGGTATACAAGGTAAAGGCGCTTTATGGGTAGAAAAGATTGAAGGCTCTTATACCAATGTGGTTGGCTTGCCTGTAGAGCATGTGTATGATGAACTATGTAAAGCGTTAGGCGCTAAATAATACTATCGCTTTATAGTGATAGTGTTATAATTGGCTGTGCTGTGCTGTGCTGTGCTGTGCTGTGCTGTGCTGTGCTGTGCTGTGCTGTGCTGTGCAAGTAATATATAAAGAGAGTAGATGTGTTGGTTGCTTGATAGATAGATGGTGTTATCTATTTGAATGGAGAGATTCTATGGAAGTACCAACAGTAAGTGTAAAAGACATGTTGCCGTTTCAACGGCCGCGAGAGAAGTTTCTTACCCTAGGGCCATCCCATATGGCGATGGAGGAACTATTAGCTATTTTATTACGAACAGGGGTAAAGGGGCAGTCCGCCATTTCCTTAGCTAACGATATCGTACAATCCTTTGATGATGGCGTATATGGTTTAAATCGAATGACCGTTGAAGAACTCGTTAAAATCAAGGGTATTGGTACAGATAAAGCGGTGACCTTATGTGCAGCTCTTGAGATGGGGCGGCGCTTGGGAGAGCTTAAAATCAAGGAAACTTACGAAGATTTTTCACAGCCCTTTGTTATAGCCCAATATGTAATGGAGCGTTTGCGCCACGAAGAGGTAGAGCATGTATGGGCAGCTATGTTGACGTCACGAAATAAATTGATTCAGTTAGAACATATTTCTAATGGAGGGTTAGTATCTAGCCTTGTAGAGCAGCGTGCTGTTTTTAAGAAGGCCATAGCGTGTAATGCGGCGGCCATTATTTTAATACATAATCATCCATCCGGCGATAGTCGTCCTAGTGATGAAGATATACGACTAACCAAGTTGTTTGTCAGTGCAGGTCAGTTCATGGGGATACCTGTGTTAGATCATATCGTCATTGGTGATAATGAATTCACTAGCCTTAGTGAAATCGGTAAACTCAGTTAAGTTATCCTTATATGATAAGTTTTAAAACTGTATAATAATGGCTTTATAGTTTGTTGTATCAGTAAATAAGCACTCATAATGATGCGTTCTTTATTATGTCTAGTAAATAGAGAATGCATCATGATATGGGTGCTTTTTCTATTTTGTTCGACCTATAGGTAGCTTTGTAATGTATCACTTGTGAGTGTGTAAATTATGTATGACTTAAGGGTACTTGAATTATGCATTTTCTGAGCTTTTAACAATGGTAAAAGCCTTGATATTAATAGAAAAAGTCGTATTATATGTGGTAAAATGGAATGATGATGTAATGAAGGAGATTTTACTATGAGTTCCATTTTACCTACTCTAGGAAAAGATGTAAGTATAGATATTGGGTCCATACAGACGCGCCTCATGGGAGGGACGCGAGGAACCGTTATAAGCGAGCCATCTATTATAGCCACTGATACGAAACAAGAAAAAGTAGTAGCCGTTGGCGATGAAGCTGCTCGCCTTGTATTGCGTATGCCGGATATGTGGCGACCTTTGACACCGTTGAAAGATGGCTTTATTGTGGATTATCGCGTTATGCATACGATGCTTAACTATTTTCTGAATAAGGTATCTAATGCATTGCGTCGTGCTCGAGTTCTTGTTGGTGTTCCGTGCGGGATGACTGATGTTGAGCAAAGAGCTATGATGGATGCCGTTATTCAGGCGGGAGCCCGCGAAGTATTTCTTATTGAACGTCCTGTGGCTGCAGCTATTGGTTGCGGTGCACCTATCTTTGAAGCTCGTGGATCCATGGTCATTGATATTGGTGGTGGTACCGTAGATATGGGTATTGTTTCATTGGGCGGTATTGTAGATAGCAAAACTATACGCTTTGGTGGTTCAGATATTAACAATGCATTGCTACGCTATGTACGCGAGTGTTTTGGTGTTATCGTTTCTGATGAAATTATAGAGGATATTAAACATACTGTAGGTACTGCTGTGGCACCACTAGAAGATGCGGAATATGCCTTTCAAGGCCGTGATATGATGAATGGTTTAGGTAGACGTTGTGTCATTCATCAGTCTGAAGTATACCAAGTTGTTAATGACTGTATCGGAGGCCTTTTGGATGAATTAAAACAAATGATTCGTTCCGCTGAACCTGAAATTGTAGCCGATATTATGCAATATGGAATCTACCTCACTGGTGGTACAGCGCAATTATCTGGCCTGGCAGAGCGTATTGGTGGCGAATTAGGTGTGCCTGTACACGTTCCGGACGCACCTGAGACGAAAGTTGTTGTAGGCCTTAATGGGGCTTCATCGGACTTAGTGAGTTTATCGCGATTTATTGTAAATTCTAAAAATAGAAAGGGCCAAGACTAATATGATACAGTCAGATAAAAAGTTAATTATCGTCGTTGTTATTAGCTGTATCCTATTGGCTTTGCTTGGATTTGCATGGAAACAACGAACTAGTATTCCTTTTGTTACTGTTACTCTTGAAGGCATTACAACACCGTTTGCTTATGGATCTGCCCGTTTACTTGATGGTGTGCAAACTGGCTTCACAGTGCTCAATAATGCTATTTCTGCAACTATTGAAAGTGATGAGGAAGCATCTCGTAAAGCTGCATTAGAACAAAAGGTAGTTAACTATGACGAGGTAGTGGCAGAAAATATTCGACTCCGTCAGCTTCTTAACTATAAGAGTAGTCATCCAGAATTTTCCATGACATTGGCCGGTATTATTACAAAGGATTACGGTACATGGACAAATACTTTCACTATCGATAAGGGTAGTGAAGATGGGATGGCCGTTAATATGGCTGTCGTTGTACCAAGTGGGGTAGTTGGTTTTATTACCGATGTATATCCTCATTCCTCTCGTGTGCAAACTATTCTTGACCCGCGTAGTGCAATTGGTGTTATCGTACAGCGTCCTGAATCCCGTTTATCTGGTGTTGTAAAGGGCGATGGAGATTCACCTCGTACACCATCAATGGTAAATATTGCTCGTGATGGCGATGTATTAGTAGGGGATAAATTAATAACCTCTGGGTACGGTGGTATCTATCCAAAAGGATTGCCTGTTGGCAATGTACAGTCTATCGAAAATGATACAGAAGGCTTTGTTAAGAATGCCGTTATCACACCTAGTGTAGACTTTTACCGTCTGGAAGAGGTGTTTGTTCTTACAGCATCTTCTGTTAGTGCACCACAAAAACCAGGGCTTGAGCCTAAGCTTGTACCGCAAACACAACGAGATCAAGTAGAAGGGGCAAAGGGGGCCGTTAAACCATGACGCGTCTAGCTTTAGTCCTCTGTGGATTCTTAATTTATTTTATACAGGCGCAATTATTGCCTGCTATTTTTCATACGAATTGGTTGCCAAATTTAATTTTGACCACCATTGTTATAGTCACACTATTTAAAGGTCGTTATATGGGGCTGATGGCAGCTGTTATGGGTGGTATTGTACATGATGTATTGATATCTAACTTCTTTGGGCTCCATTTATTCCCTTACGTTCTTGTGGTTTACCTATTATCTGCAGTGAAACATCGACTCTATGAAGAACGTTGGTATTGGTCCAGTGCTATTGTAGCCATTTGTACATTGCTTGATGGATTTATCCGGAGCTTAATGATATTAGCCAGTGGCGGGGATTTACATATAGGGTTATATATGTGGCATATGGTTATACCGGTACTATTTTGGAACGGTTTATTGGCGGCCATCGTACACGGATTATTGTGGCGTAAGGACGAACAGCAAGATTATATTTGGTAATAAATTAGTAAGGGGGTGAAAGAGTGCTTGAAGGCCTCTATAAACGAAGAAAAACGAGTCGCTTTGATGTACTCTTTTACATTGTAGCGGGCATATTCATAGTATTGGCATTGCGTTTATTTATGCTACAAATCTTGGCTGGCGGTTATTATCAAGCTAAGGCGGAGGGTAACCGTCTACGCATGGTACCGATGACTGCAGCACGGGGCATTATGTATGATCGCAATGGTCAAATTCTTGTAGGCTCTAGACCTGCTTATACAATATCTATCATGCCTACAGGGAAGGCTTTGGATGATGGTGAAGTGGCTAAATTAGCAGTTTTATTGAAAATGAAGCCTGAAGATATTAAAAAGAAGGTTAATGATCACAAGTATGGCTATGAGCCAATACGTATCGCTAACGATATTTCAATGGACGTAGTAACAACCATTGAAGAGCATCGACATGAATTACCGGGGGTAACGATTGATGTTGAGCCACTTCGATACTATCCATATGAAACGATGGCTTCTCAACTATTTGGTTATGTTGGTGAAGTGAGTGAAGAGGAATTAGAAGAGCTGAAACAGCAAGATCCTAATACACTGGTAAGTGGTGGTACCATTTTAGGTCGTTCTGGCCTTGAGAAATTATATGATTCTATCTTGCGTGGCACTGATGGTGGTAAGCAAGTTGAAGTAGATGCTACAGGTCGTCCTGTAGCCGAGGTAGATAGAAAGCATACGGTACCAGGCTCTAATATTCATTTAACCATTGATGTAAACCTTCAAAAGGCTGCAGAAGAGGCTGTTAAGAACCAGCTTAATCAGTTGCGTGCTCAAGGTATTCCAGCACAAGGGGCCGCAGTGGTAGCAATGGATCCTAATACAGGAGCTATTTTAGCTATGGTTAGCGCTCCTGAATTCAATCCAAACTGGTTTGCGAAAGGCATTACAACGGCTCAATGGAATCAGTTAAACAATGATAAAAATCATCCATTTGATAATAAGGTTATTTCTGGTGAATATCCTCCAGGTTCACCGTTTAAGATTATTACTGGTACGGCCGCATTAGACCTTAAAAAGGTTACTCCTGAAGAGATGATCTTTGATAGTGGTAAGCACTGGTTGATCGATAAACGAAATGCGGAAGGTGAAGCATTAGGTTGGCTTAATTTTAATAAAGCACTTGCTAAGTCTGACAATGTTTACTTCTATGAAATGGGTAATCGTGTAGGCATAGAAAATCTCGATAAATATGCTGCGTATTTTGGCATAGGTGAAAAGACGGGTATTAATTTACCGGGTGAGGCCGCTGGCATTATGGCAAGCCCTGAGTATAAACGAAAAGTATATGATGAAGATTGGTACTTAGGGGAAACCTTTGATGCTGCAATTGGTCAATCTTTCACATTGGTTACGCCATTACAAATGGCTGTAATGCTCAGTGAAGTGGCTAATGGAGGCATTAAATATAGACCGTATGTGGTAAGCCGCATCGATAATAAAGATGGCACGCCAAAAGAAATTTTTGGACCTGATAAATTAGGAATTCTACCAGTTCCTAAAAATATTATGGATCTCATTCGAGAAGGCTTGCGTGATGTAACGAATGAGGGCGGTACAGCAGGGGATTTATTTAAAGGATTCCCTATAAATGTAGCGGGTAAAACTGGTACTGCGGAAAACGCACATGGCCGAGATCATGGCTGGTTCGTAGCCTATGCACCATATGATAAACCGCAAATTGTTGTGGTTGCACTCGTTGAACAAGGTAGCTTTGGTGCCGGTTCTGCAGGCCCAATCGTACGAGATGTGTTAGCTGCATATTTCAATGTACCGTTGAATAAAAAAACGAATGATACAAATACTAAAAGTAATAAAGATGCTGCCACTGTAGGCAATACGACGAATGGTCAAAAACCGGAGAAGGCAGTAACTAGTGGGCAACCAAGAAAGGATTAGTATGGGCGAAATCATTGGTGTTGTATCCGGCAAGGGTGGCGTAGGTAAAACAACTGTCACTGCATGCTTGGGTGCAGCCTTAAGTCATGCAGGGCACCGCGTATTGCTCTGTGATGGGGACTTTGGATTGCGCGATTTGGATCTTGTGTTAGGTGTAGCAGATGAAATCATCTATGATGCACTAGATGCGAGTGAAGATAAAGAATATACAGATGATGCTATTGTATCAATTGCAGAAAATCTAGATTTCTTACCGGCTAGTCAAAGTGCGCGTTGGGAAGATATAGGTCGTAAGAAGTATAAGAAATTAGTTCGTCGACTTTGTGATGTATATGACTATATTTTGATTGATGCTCCAGCCGGTATTGGTAAGGGCATAGAATCTATTTTAGACTTAGTAAATCGCTGTATTGTTGTAACACATCCGTTATGGGTATCCTTACGTAATGGAGCGCGCATGATTCAAGTGTGTGAGGAACATAATATTCGCGATTTTGCTATTGCTTTTAATGCAGTACCTACAGATGGTGAAGACATAGACTTATACGATATGCTAGAAGTTCTTCGTGCCGAATATGTAGGGGCTATGATTCCTTATGATGAAGATATCCTAACATATACACAAGATGGTCATTTGTTAGACCTTGCTTCTCATGAGTTTCGTAATGTATTAGCACCTCTTGTAGACTATGTTGTGACAGGCGATTGTTGGGAAGATTATGATGTACAAAAACAATTTGATGCCTATGTAACTAAGAAAAAAGCGGCTAAAGAAGAAGCAAGTACACCGACTCTTGCTTCAGCTGGTGAGTCTATCTTTGAAGACTCGAATAATGTTCTCTATATTAATCGCGGCGGTTGGACTACTCAGCGCTTATTAGTGCAAGGTAAGCAAAGCTTATGGCGCCGTCGTAAATTGAAATAGGTGATATGATGTGGCGGAAACTATGGAACGATAGCGACTGGGCTATTATCATATGTACTTTCTTACTTGTTTGTATTGGTTTAGCAGCCATTGGCAGTGCAACGCATGTTAATCAAGAGCCTATTGGATTTGGTAGTTTAGTAGTAAAACAACTCATATTTTTCCTAGCTAATGTAGCCGTTGTGATAGGTATGCAGTTTCTTAACTACCATCGTCTAAAGGATTGGGGTAATATCATTTACGCCATTACCCTTTTGATGTTGATTGCCGTTATGGCCGTTGGTACCTCTGCATTGGGGGCCCAACGCTGGATTCAATTGGGACCTATTACGATTCAACCATCAGAGTTTTCTAAATTGCTCATGATTATTTGCATGGCTAAAATGCTAGAGCCTCGTATTGGCAAGTTAGATACATTTAAATCATTAATATTGCCTGTATTATATGTTGGGGTACCTATTGCACTCGTATTCTTACAGCCTGACCTAGGTACATCTCTTGTGTATATTGCCATTTTTGTGGGCATGTTATTTATTTCTGGTATTAGAACAAGACTTATAAAAATTATTGCCGGTACTGGTTTATTATTGATGCCTTTAGGTTGGTTTGTACTGAAAGAATACCAAAAACAACGTATTCTCGTATTTTTAAATCCAGATATTGATCCTTTTGGATCTGGCTATCATATTATTCAGTCTAAGATTGCCATTGGTTCAGGTTTGATTTTTGGTAAAGGTATCTTTAATGGTACGCAAAGTCAGTTGAACTTCTTACCAGAAAACCATACGGACTTTATTTTCTCCGTTATTGGTGAAGAATTTGGTTTTGTAGGCTGTATTATCGTGTTGTTTTTGCTCTTTATGCTGATTTATCGCAGCATTAAAGTAGCCTATATGTGTAATGATAATTTTGGTATGTTACTAGCTACAGGGATTGCCACTATGTTTACCTTCGAGGTACTCGTTAATGTAGGTATGACCATTGGTATTATGCCTGTTACAGGTATTCCATTACCATTCCTTAGTTATGGTGTCAGTGCGTTGACCACCAATATGTTGAGTATCGGTATTTTGTTAAATATCGCTATGCAACGAACGAAATATATTTTTTAAAACCCTATGTATTTAGGATTGATTGTGAAAGAAGTCTTTCAGAAAAGACGGAGGATGTATGATTCAATTAGATACGTCATGGTTACAACATGTCCAAAAGCCGGCTCGTTATACGGGCGGTGAATATAACAGTATTGTAAAAGATCACAGTACGGTTGATGTAACAATGGCTTTAGCCTTTCCAGATGTATACGAAGTGGCTATGAGCCATTTGGGCATCAAAATTTTATATGGTCTTGTAAACCGTCGTGAAGATGCAGCAGCGGAACGTGTGTTTGCTCCGTGGCACGATATGGAAGAGGAAATGCGTAAGCGTAACATCCCTTTATTCTCTTTGGAAACTCGTACGCCTATTAAAGATTTTGATGTGTTAGCCTTTACACTCCAATATGAGATGAGCTTTACTAATATCTTGAATATGCTCGATTTGGCAGGTATTCCAATGTATGCTAAGGACCGCGATATGGATTTCCCATTACTCGTATGTGGTGGTCCATGTGCCTTTAATGTAGAGCCTATTGCAGATTTCTTTGATATTGTCTCCCTCGGTGAATCCGAAGAATGGGGCGATGAATTTATCGACCTCTATAAGGCTGAAAAGGCGAAAGGTTTCCCAGGTGGTAAAGAGGCGTTTTTGCGTAAAGCGGCTCAAATTCCTGGTACCTATTGTCCTGCCTTATATGATGTGGAATATACAGAGCAAGGCGATTTTAAATCTATAACACCACGCTTTAAAGATGTACCGGCTGCTGTAGAAAAACGCATCGTAGAGGACGTAGAGAATATATTTTATCCTACAAAACCGGTTGTGCCTTTCTTAGATATTGTGCATGACCGTGCAGTACTAGAATTATTCCGCGGTTGTACTCGTGGTTGTCGTTTCTGTCAGGCGGGTATGTTATACCGTCCTGTCCGTGAAAAGACGCCAGAACGTTTGTTACAAATCGCTAAGGATACGATTGCAAACACTGGGTATAATGAAATTTCCTTGATGAGCTTGAGCTCTGCGGACTATTCTAAATTGCCAGAATTAGTAGATATGCTTATGGAGGAGTTCAAAGACAAACAAGTGAGCGTAAGCTTGCCATCCTTGCGCATCGATAGTTTTTCCATCGATATTGCGAAAAAGGTGCAACAAGTACGTAAGAGCGGTCTTACTTTTGCTCCTGAAGCAGGGACACAGCGCATGCGCGATGTTATCAACAAAGGCGTTAGCGAAGAAGATTTATTGGCAGCGTGTACAAATGCCTTTAAATCTGGTTGGAATACAGTTAAATTGTACTTCATGATGGGCCTTCCAACTGAAACAGATGAAGATTTAGCAGGCATTGCTGATCTTGCGTATAAGGTGCTTGATTTACATCGAGATATTACAGGTAAACGAAATGGCTCTGTCACAGTCAGCGTATCCTTCTTCGTACCAAAAACACATTCTCCATACCAATGGTATGGTCAACAAGATGTAGAGGAAATCCATCGCAAACAACGGTATTTAAAATCTCTCATCAATAACCGCAATATTTCCTACCATTACCATGATGGTTATACTGGCTATATGGAGGCCGCTTTTGCTCGTGGGGACCGTAGATTATCTAAAGTTCTTGTGAAAGCATGGGAAGCAGGTTGTAAATTTGATGGTTGGACTGAGTACTTTAACTATGAAACTTGGTTGAAAGCCTTCGCTGATTGTGGTTTGGATCCAGCATATTTTGCAAGACGTACTCGTGACTTTGATGAACCATTACCTTGGGATCACTTGGATTGCACTGTAAGTAAAGCTTTCTTAAAACGGGAGTGGGAACAGGCGGTAGAGGCAAATCTTACAAGTGATTGCCGTCGCGGTCCATGTAAGGGCTGTAATGTATGTCCAGAGCTTAATACTGCAATTATTGACTATAAGGAGGGTGGCAGAGTTGAAAAAGTTACGTTTGGCCTTAAATAAGGGCGAAAAATTGCGATTCCTGTCGCACCTTGATTATGCACAAGCTGTAGAGCGTATGATTCGCCGTGCTGAAATAAAAATGGCATTTTCAGAAGGTTTTAATCCTCATATGAAGATTAGCTTTTCCTCTGCATTGGCTCTTGGTGTAACAGCAGCGGCTGAATATATTGATATGGATGTCATTGAAGATGATAGTTTAGAGTCCATTATTGAACGCCTTAATCGTGTAGCACCGCCAGGCCTTGAAGTATTAGGTGGTAAAGAAATGCCTGACAAGGTTAAAAAGATGATGGCTATTTGTAACTTTGCCATCTATGAAGTGACAGGCCCTGTAACGGATGAAAACGCTGATTGGAATGCATTACTAAAACCTTTCAATGAGGCTCCGGAAATTTCTTATGAAAAGGTAACACCGAAGAAAACTCGTATTATCGATGTAAAAGAATTTGTAAAGGAGCCCATCGTTGCATCTGTTAAAGATGGCATGGTTACTCTTACAATGGGCATCGGTATTTATCCGCAAGGTACTATTAAACCTAGTGAAGTGTGGAATCTTGGTAAAGACCAATATAATTGGCCTATTACAAGTGGCTATGAAATTCATCGTAAAGCGATTATGGTGGAAAACGAAGAAGGTCGCTACACTCCATTGGAAATTAACTACTAATACTCGTTATATACATCTTAACTACTAATATCTTTACATAAATTTTAAGCGGTTTATATATGCTTTAGTGCTTTAAAAGACCTATATATTTTATATTGAACGAAGGGAGGGATAGGATGCATAAAATTTTGGTCAATGTTATGCGCGAAGAAATTCGCATGGCTGTTGTCGATGAAGAAGGTCAGTTAATAGATTTCGTGTTAGAACGTACCGATGAGAGCCATATGGCAAATCATATGTACAAAGGGACTGTAAAAAATGTGTTAAACGGTATGCAAGCTGCCTTTATTGATATTGGGGGCTCTCAAAATGCGTATTTGAATCTTCAACAGGGAAAAGAACAGAAAATCTTGCCTCGCCTATCTGTAGGGCAACAAATTCTCGTACAAGTGGTAAAAGAGGAAATGCTTGGTAAAGGAGCTCGTGTTACGGCTGATGTGAGCTTGGCAGGGCGCTTTATGGTACTGTTACCATATTCTGAAGGCATGCATATTTCTAAGAAGATTACTGATGAAGCAGTGCGTTCTAAATTACAAGAATTAGCAGCACCTTATGTGCAGGAAGGCTGTGGATTTATTATTCGTACTGCGGCTGCTAAGGCTAGTGCCGATGAAATCGGTCGTGATATGGAATATCTATGGCGCACATGGCAACATGTTTTAAAACGCTTTAAGGTGGCTAAGAGTGGAACAGATTTGTATAGTGATGCGGATTTTTGGTTCCGCCTTGTACGAGACTATGCGCACCGCAATGTAGAGGAAATCATTGTTGATTCCGATATGGGTGAATCTCGATTACTGGATCTCTTAGGTCATGGCCCAACATCTCAACAAATTAAAGTGACACGTCACCGTGGCAGCACACCTATCTTTAAAGCCAATCATATTGAACCACAATTAGAGGATCTTATCTCTCGTGATATCAATCTACCTTCCGGTGGTTCTATCCGTATCGATCATACAGAAGCACTTACCGTATTTGATGTTAACTCTGCTCATTACACTGGAAAATCTAATAAGTTAGAAGATTTAGCTTTTACAGTCAATAAAGAGGCGGCAAAAGAAATCTGTCGTCAACTGCGATTGCGTGATATTGGTGGTATTATCGTCGTCGATTTTATCGATATGAAGGATAAATCACATCAACAAGAGTTGCTACAACTATTGAGTGCACAAGCTAAGTTAGACAAGATGAAAACCGTCGTATGTGGTATTAGTTCCCTTGGCCTCGTTGAGATGACCCGGAAGCGTGCTCGTCAAGGTTTGCAAACCTTGATGTTTGATACATGCCCTCAATGTGGAGGCACTGGTTACATGTTGTCAGGTAGAACTGTATATATGCAGATCATTCGACGCATCCGTGAGTTATTTAAGTCTGGTCGAATTAAATCGAACCTGGAAATTGAAGTTCATCCAGAGGTAGCCGAATATTTAACAAAGGCTGTTCTTGAAGAATTAGGTGACTCTATAGGTCGTAAGATTTCTATTGTAGTGAATCCACAAATCAGCCGTGAAGGATATTCATTAATGGCTGTAGCAGAATAAGTAAGTAGTTTATTATAGGTGAGTATAGTGTCTGTATTTGAAATTATATTAATTAGTGTTGGCCTAGCCATGGATGCCTTTGGTGTATCTATTGGTAAAGGTTTATCTATGCCGGTGGGTGAAAATGGACGAAAGGTGACATTAGCATTCTTATTCGGGTTATTCCAATTTCTCATGCCTGTTATTGGTTGGCTCATTGGACGCCAGTTTATCGATGTCATATCTGAATGGGATCATTGGATTATCTTTGGACTTCTTGGCTATTTAGGTATTGCTATGATTCGTGAAGGTCTTAGTGATGACGATGATGAAGACGATGATAAACAGTTTTTAGGTGCTTGGGAAATGATTATGCTTTCCGTAGCAACTAGCCTTGATGCTATGGCGGTAGGTTTAACCTTTGCCTTTTTACCTATTAATGTATGGGAAGCTTCCACTATGATTGGGGTCATTACCTTTGGTATTTCTCTCATTGGCGTTTACTTAGGTAAATTTATGGGCCAGTTTGTAGGAAAATATGCAGACATATTAGGTGGGGGTGTATTAATCCTCATCGGTACAAAAATACTCTTACAACACCTCGGTATTATCGGAGAAGTTTAGAGGTTTGTATAGATATGAATGTATCGTAAACTGAGCTATTTATGGTGAAATTTGTTTGACATAGATAGGTAAATACGATATACTATATCAGTATTAGTTCGGTTTACTGAACTTTGCAATCCGCGTGAAGCAGGTTTAAACGCCCGACCGATGTTCGGGTCGGGATACCGAATTCAGCGAGTTCGATAACAAGGAGGTGTTCTCATGTACGCAATTATTAAAACTGGTGGTAAACAATATCGCGTTGCTGAAGGCGATATAATTACTATCGAAAAATTGGAAGCAGCTGCTAACGAATCCGTTACATTCGAAGAAGTTTTGACTGTAGTGAATGACGGCGACGTTAAAGTTGGCGCTCCTCTTGTAAACGGTGCAAAAGTTACAGGTACAGTTCTTGAGCATGGTAAAGGTAAAAAAATCTTAGTATTCAAATACAAAGCTAAATCCAACTACCGTCGTCGTCAAGGCCATCGTCAACCGTTCACAAAAGTTCGTATTGAATCTATCCAAGCTTAATTATGGTTTCCATTGGAATCCAGCGGAATAGTGATGGTCAAGTAATTGGTTGTCACATGTCCGGTCATGCAGGATATGATGATCATGGCTTCGATATCGTATGTGCTGCAGTGTCTGTCTTATCGGCAACGGCAATGTTAGGACTTACCCAAATTGCTCAGCAAGAAGGGGAATATACGAATAGCGAAGGTCAATGTGATATGGTTCTCTCTGGTACGATTAACCAGAGTGGACAGGATATTCTGGGGACTATGATCCTTGGTTTAAAGGAAATTAGCCGTCAATATCCAGAGTTTGTCCAAATACACGAAATATAGGAGGTGAACTTAATGTTTACTTTTGATTTGCAATTGTTCGCACATAAAAAAGGTGTGTCCAGTACTCGTAACGGTCGTGACAGTGAATCTAAACGTCTTGGTGTTAAATGCCATGATGGTTCCATCGTAAAGAGCGGTAACATCATCGTTCGTCAACGTGGTACTCACTTCCACCCTGGTACTAACGTAGGTATCGGTAAAGATGATACTTTATTCGCACTTGTGCCTGGTAAAGTAGCATTTGAACGTGCTGGTCGTTATAACCGTAAAGTTAGCGTATACCCTGTAGAAGCTTAATTTTACAAAGACTATTAATCCCTAGTGGTTTTCCACTAGGGATTTTTTGTTTTAACTGACGCATATAATTAAATTAATATTCTATATACATTTTAATCATATTCGATATAGATAATCGATATAAATTAGAAATTCCCATACTATAAAGGTTGCTTCCTCTTATGAGGGAGTAACCTTTTATTATTGTGTGTCAAATTCCTATGTTTTTTAGTAGGAATAGTGGTATACTATGTACAGTATCAGTGAAATACCAGAAGACTGGTTGTCATATACTTTCATATACCTAAAGAGGGGTGGCGTTGCCACTAGAAAGATTTGAGGTAAGTACTATGTATGATGTAAAATCTCCAAAGGCGGAGGAATTTATTTCCCATCAGGAAATCCTTGACACCCTTGCCTATGCAGAGGAAAACAAGGAAAATCGGGAGTTGTTAGATGCTATTTTAGCAAAAGCTGCTACATTTAAGGGGTTAAACCACAGAGAAGCAGCTGTTCTATTAGAATGTCCGTTACCTGAATATAAGGAAAAGCTTTATGCGTTAGCTAAAGAAATCAAGAAAGCTATTTATGGCGATCGTATCGTTCTATTTGCACCATTATATTTGTCTAACTATTGCATTAATGGTTGTGTATACTGTCCGTACCATTCTAAAAATCGCGATATTAAACGTAAAAAGTTGACTCAAAACCAAATTAGAGAAGAGGTTATTGCCTTAGAAGCAATGGGGCATAAGCGCATTGTTATTGAGTCTGGTGAAGATCCTCTTAATAACCCTCTTGAATATATTTTGGAATCTATTAAGACTATTTACGGTATTAAAAACAAAAATGGCGAAATTCGCCGTGTAAACGTAAATATTGCAGCTTGTTCCGTTGAGGATTACAAGAAATTACATGAAGCTGGTATTGGTACATATACATTATTCCAAGAAACATACAATAAAGAAAACTACGAAGCACTTCATCCAACAGGCCCTAAGAGCGACTACGCCTACCATACAGAGGCGATGGACCGCGCTATGCAAGGTGGTATTGATGATGTAGGCATCGGTGTTTTATATGGTTTAGAACACTATAAATACGATTTTGTAGGCTTATTAATGCATGCTGAACACTTAGAGGCTGTATTTGGCGTAGGTCCACATACAATTTCTGTACCTCGTATTTGTCCAGCTGATGATATCGATGTAGATGATTTCAGTAATGCTGTACCTGACGATATCTTTGAGAAAATCGTTGCTCTTATTCGCGTATCCACACCGTATACAGGTATGATTATGTCTACCCGTGAAAGCCAATCTATGCGTGAACGTGGCTTGGCATTAGGTATCTCCCAAATTAGTGGTGGCTCTCGTACTAGTGTAGGTGGCTACAAAGAAGAAGAAAAACCAGAAGATAATTCTGCTCAATTTGATCGCAGTGATACACGTACATTAGATGAAATTGTAGATTGGTTACTAGACCTTGGCTATGTACCAAGTTTCTGTACTGCATGCTACCGTGCAGGTAGAACAGGGGATAGATTCATGGCCCTTGCTAAATCCGGTCAAATCCACAATTGTTGCCAACCAAATGCATTGATGACATTAAACGAATACATCATGGATTATGGTGATGAAAAAACTAAAGCTCATGGCGCTAAAGTTATTGAAGAACAGTTAGAAAATATCAAAAATGACTTAGTTAAAGATAAAGCGAAAGCTTATATTGCACAGATGAAAGACGGCGAACGAGACTTCCGGTTCTAAGTAATTCACTGATCTAGAACCTCCTATTGATAATGGGAGGTTCTTTTTTGTTGAGAAAAAGACAAGGTTTAAATGAGAATAAAATATATAAAATGGTTTATTTTATTCACTTTTTGATGTATAATAAATAAAAATGATAATGATAATACGTTGAATTATTATAATAATATTGATTATAAACTACTGAGGGATATGATGATTAAGAAAAAACGTTGGCGCATTTCTACAAGCGACAAAGAACAAGAAAATATCTTAATCCGTGAACTTGGTGTAAATCCTATTGTGGCAAAATTAATGGTAAATCGCCACATAGATGTTGACGAAGGGCGGAAGTTTTTACAAGGCTCTTTGTCAGATTTGTTAGATCCATTCGCATTAAAAGATATGGATGTGGCTGTTTCGCTAGTTCAGGAGACAATTGAAAATCATAAACCAATCGTTATTTATGGTGATTATGATGTAGATGGTATTACTGCAACATCTGTTTTATATCGCTTTTTAAAGAAACTAGGTGCTGATGTTACCTATTACATACCAGAGCGTCAAAGCGAAGGGTATGGCCTCAATTTTGAGGCTTTAGAGCACCTTATAGAGCAGGGAACATCTCTAGTTATTACTGTAGACTGCGGTATCAGTTCTTACGATATTGTAGAGGCTGTACGTGACCGTATTGATATGATTATTACGGATCATCATACGGCACCAGATTTGATTCCACGAGCAAAGGCTGTTATTAACCACAAGCAGAAGGATTGTCCTTATAAGGATAAAAACTTGTCCGGCGTTGGGGTTGCTTTTAAATTATGCCAAGCTTTATGGCTCACAAAATATGGTGAATGGTATTTAGATGATTTAGATATTGTCGCACTAGGTACTGTGGCAGACGTAGTACCGTTAGTAGGTGAGAACCGCATCATTGTAAAAGCAGGCCTAGAGAAGATGAATAGTCATCCTAATTTGGGCATTAAAAAGCTTATCGATGTGGCGGGTCTCCATGATCGAACTATAACATCTGGACATATCGGTTTTACTTTGGCACCTCGCCTTAATGCAGCAGGTCGCGTAACTCATGCAACACGTGCTGTTGAGTTACTTGTTACCGATGATGCTGATATGGCTGAAGCGATTGCTGAAGAATTAAACGAAACAAATCGTGAGCGTCAAGAACTAGAGTGGAATATTCACGAACTAGCTCGTATTGATGTGGCTAACCAAGGCCATAAGGCTGACTATGTAACCGTTGTGGCCGGTGAAGAGTGGCATCCTGGCGTTATCGGTATTGTAGCATCTCGCTTGGTTGAGGAGTTTTATAAGCCAACCTTGGTTATTAGTATCCACGATGGCGTTGGCAAAGGCTCCTGCCGTAGTATCGATGGTTTTAATATCTACGATGCACTGAAGTCTTGTGAAGATGTTTTGCTTCAATTCGGTGGCCATGCTGCAGCAGCAGGCTTTAGTATTGATGCAAATCGTATAGATGAATTACGGGACCGTTTAACTGCGTATTGTAAGGAGCATGTAACACCGGAGGAATACATTCCTGTTGTTGCTATTGATGCGGAACTACCCGTTGATGATATCGATGTAGATATTATTGACCGCGTATCAGCGCTTGAGCCATATGGCATGGCTAACAGTACGCCTGTCTTTGCCGTTATGGAAGCAACCGTACAAGACATTATGCTTATGGGGCAATTAAAAAATCACTGCAAGGTGATTTTAGAAACCTCTAGTGGTACCTTAGATGCCATTGCTTGGAATCGGCCTGATTTGTTTAAAACAATATTTGTGGGAACTGTGGTGAAAGTAGCATTTTCATTGCAAAAGAATGAATGGCAAGGGATGGTCTCTCCACAGCTTATGATCCAAGCTATTGAACCGCTGACTGAAGAGCCGATTACACTTTCCGCGGAAGGGCTTAGAGCAATGTATGTCATAGTCAAACAAGCTATGCGTGGTCGTAGTCAATCGGTTTATAATGTGGAGCAAGAAATTTTGCGCCGTAAGCCGGCAGATCAAAATAATCGTAGTGCCCTTACATCCTTAGATGTTTTTAAGGAGTTGGGCATCATAGAAGAATATACAAGTGATGATGGTCAATTAATGCTAAGATGGAATGCCGTTGAAGGAAAATTAGATCTTGTCACATCCGTAACATTTCTTACCTATAGTGTATAGGAGGTGACACCATGACAACTGTAAATGAAGAAGGCAAAGCTTTGGTAGAACAAGGTACATTTAACAAAGAAAAAGCTTTAGCTGAATTCATGGAATATATCCATACCTATTTAACAGATGATGAGTGTAACCAAGTATTGAAGGCTTTTGAACTTGCTGATAAGGCTCATGAAGGTCAATTGAGAGCTTCTGGTGAGCCATATATCATGCACCCACTAGCAGTAGCTGAAATTTTGGCACACTTACAAATCGACCATATTACGCTTATGGCTGCGCTTATGCATGATGTGGTTGAAGATACATCGTATTCGAAGGAAGACTTGGAGAAAATGTTTGGCTCTGAGGTGGCTTTCCTCGTTGATGGTGTAACGAAATTAAACCAGTTCCAATATGAAACAAAAGAAGATCGCCAAATGGAAAATTATCGGAAGATGATTTTAGCTATGGCGAAGGATGTGCGCGTCGTTGTTATTAAATTAGCTGACCGCTTACATAATATGCGTACCTTAAAGCATATGCGTAGCGACAAACAAAAGCGTATTGCAAAGGAAACATTAGAAATCTTTGCCCCTTTAGCACATCGCCTTGGTATCTTTAATGTGAAATGGGAACTAGAAGATTTATCATTCCGCTATTTAGAGCCGGAAAAATATTATGATCTTGTAGATCAAATGAAACAAAAACGCCAAGCTCGTGAGGACATTGTAAATGATACAATGAGCCAACTTACAAAAGCGTTAGGGGAAGCTCATATTAAGGCGGATATTAAAGGTCGTCCAAAACACTTCTACAGCATTTACAAGAAGATGAAAAAGGACAATCGTGATTTATCTCAAATTTACGACTTGCTTGCTGTTCGCGTTATTGTTGATACAATTCCAGATTGCTATGCCGTTCTAGGTATTGCACATAGCTTGTGGAAACCATTGCCGTATCGTTTCAAGGATTATATTTCTATGCCGAAATCTAATATGTATCAATCCTTGCATACAACGGTTATCGGTACCATGGGGCAACCTGTAGAAATCCAAATTCGTACCTGGGAAATGCACCGTGTATCTGAGTATGGTGTTGCTGCTCACTGGCGCTATAAAGAAGGCAATAAAAATGGCGATAAGGATTTCGACCAAAAGGTTGCCTGGTTACGCCAAGTCCTTGAATGGCAAGATACAAGTAATCCAACAGAACTGGTTAATGCGTTAAAATTAGACGTTTTCTCTGGTGAGGTATTTGTATTCACACCAAAGGGCGATGTTGTTAAATTGCCAATTGGTTCGGTTCCGCTCGATTTTGCGTACCGTGTTCATACCGATGTAGGTCATCGCTGTGTAGGGGCTAAGGTAAACGGTAAAATTGTACCGCTAGATTACACCTTACAAAATGGCGATATTGTAGATATCATTACATCTAAAACAGGTCGTCCAAGTCTTGATTGGCTCAATATAGTAGGCTCTTCTGAAAGTAAGAGCAAAATTCGCAACTGGTTCAAGCGTGAAAATAAAGCTGAAAATATAGAAAAAGGCCTAGAGGCGCTTGAAAAAGAAGCGAAACGATTAAACTATAGTTGGAAAGAATTGATCGGTGATAATCGTCTCCAACAAGTTACAAAACAGCTGAAAGCAGGTACTGAAGAGGAAATGTTTGCCGCTTGTGGCTATGGCGGCATTCCTGTCAGCACTGTTCTCTTGCGGTTAATTGAACTCTATAAAAAATCTAAAGAAGCAGAAGAGTCTAAGCACAGCACTGAACAAATCATTGAGAAGTTAATAGCTCAAGGGCCAAAAACGACCAAGAATGGTACGGGCGTTCTCGTAAAAGGGGAAGCTGGTGTTATGGTACGTATGGCGAAATGCTGTAGCCCAGTTCCTGGTGATGATATCATCGGTTACATCACGCGTGGTCGTGGTGTATCCATCCATCGCTCCGATTGTACGAGCCTAGGCCATACGCCAGAAGATTTAGAACGTATGATTGAAGTCTCTTGGGATGGTTCCTCTGGTGAATCCTTCCATGTAGGTATCGATATTCAAGCATACGATCGAAATGGTCTGTTGATGGAGGTTATGGCGGTACTTTCAGAGTTAAAAATCACCATTACAAACATCAATGCTAAGGTTCAAGAAGATACTAAAACTGTAAGTATCAATGTAGTTGTCGATATCCGTGATATTTCACAACTTGATTTTGTTATGACTAAGTTGCGCCGTATTCGTGAAGTATATACAGTACAGCGTAGTAAAGGAGGGGCTTAATGAGTGAACAACAACTAGTGCTTATGCGCATGCCATTAGGTCCACTGGGGACTAATTGCTATGTCATAGGCGATAAAGCAGTAGGAGAAGCTTTCATTATTGATCCTGCTACACCAGAAGTATTAGAGTCTCTAAAGAAGCACGACTTGAAACCAAAGGCTGTTTTACTAACCCATGGTCATGGCGACCATATTGGTGGCGTTCAAGAGATTGTAGATACATATCATGTGCCTGTATATATTCAAAAGGGTGATATACCGTATCTGTTAGATCCTGAACTCAATCTCAGCGCTTATAGTAATCCAACACCAATCAAGGTAAAGGCTGACATTATTGAGGTTAAACAAGGTGACCACATTACCTGTGGTGCTATTGACTTAGAAGTACTTGAAACACCGGGTCATACGCCAGGTGGGGTATGTTATTACATGGAAGGCCTTGTATTTGTAGGGGATACTCTCTTTAGAGATTCCGTAGGTCGTACAGATTTTCCAAATGGATCATATGAGACATTAATGGAATCCATTAAAACTCAGCTTTATAAATTGCCTGACAATACAATGGTATATCCTGGTCATGGACCAGAAACAAATATAGGTTATGAAAAACAATACAACCCATTCGTTGGGGCGTAGGTTTTATAAAACTTTTGTAAGAAGTAAAGGGGATAGTTATCATGAACACAACATTAGAGAAATTAAAAGAACGCATTAAAGATAAAAAATACAAATTGACTACACAACGTCAAACAATTTTACAAGCCTTCATCGATGCAGATGAAAACCATTTGAGCGCTGAAGACGTATATGTACTTGTAAAAGAAGTAGCTCCTGATATCGGCTTAGCTACTATTTACAGAACACTTGATCTATTCACTGAACTTGATTTGTTAAAACGCCTTGATTTCGGTGATGGTCGTAACCGTTACGAGTTGAACGATGAAGAATTCGCTCATTTCCATCATCATTTGATTTGCGTAAAATGTGGTAAAGTATCTGAGTTCGAAGATGATATGCTCGAAACATTAGAGTCCATCATTGCTAAAAAATTGAACTTCCGTACTATTGACCATCAATTAAAAGTATATGGTTACTGCAGCGATTGCCAAAACCATATGACAGAAGCAGAGCTTGAAAAAGTAGAGCGTATGGCTCATCACCATGGTTAATACATATCTATATACGGGGCCATTACCACTTGGCTCCGTAGTAGCTCATAATTGTGGTGCGGCGGGACTCTTTTCTGACAAGGTAAATCCAGACGTACTCCTTGAAGCTCGTGAAGTGGATGGGAATTATGCACTAACTGTTACCATTGGCGATACAGTTCGAAATTTTGAAGGCCCTGTTTCCTCTATGGGACGACGTCAAATTGGTCAAGCTTTATTGCGCTACTTGCGTGAATATCAAGGACTACCAGCTGAGGCTCCTTGGGGGACTATGGTAGGGGTGCGCCCTACAAAGCTACTACATAAATATATAGATACATATGGCTCTGTCCACGCAGCAACTCGTCACATTAGGGACGAGTTTTCTGTGTCTATGGAAAAGCTTGCAACCTTGGGGGCTATCGGTGAGTATCAACGGCCATTTTTAGCTGATACAGACCATAAAAAGGTAAGTCTCTATTGTGGCATTCCTTTCTGTGACACCCGCTGTGTGTACTGCTCCTTTCCTTATGGGCTCTATCAGGATTACACTGATAAAAGTCAATTCTTAGTAGCTTTAGGCCGTGATATAGAGGATATGAAAACTATTGCTCAGTCTTATGGCTTATCGGTAGATACCCTCTATATGGGTGGCGGTACACCAACGGTATTAGGTGATGAAGACTTTCACCAAATCCTAAAACAGTTATCTATACTAGTGCCAGAAGGTCATGAGTTTACTGTAGAGGCGGGGCGTCCAGATTCTGTTAATCCTCGGAAGATACGATCTATGCTCGATTTTGGTGTAAATCGTATCAGTATTAATCCACAAACGATGCAAGACGATATTTTGCGGCGCATTGGGCGTGGACATAGTGCGCAAGATATTGATGAATTGTTACAATATGTAAAAGTTAATACACCATTTGCTGTAAATATGGATTTTATTGCAGGTTTACCGCATCAAACGATGCAAAACATGGTAGAGAATATGGATTACGTATGTCAAAATTTGCCGGAAAATGTTACAATTCATACGTTAGCATTAAAACGTGGTAGCCCATTGTATGATTTAAATATGCAAGATGATATTCCTGAAGAACATCTCGTAGCAGAAATGGTACAATATGGTAAAGAGCGTCTTGAAGCAGCTGGCTATGTGCCATATTATCTATATCGCCAACAATATATGAGAGGGCAATTAGAGAATATTGGCTATACCTTGCCAGGTAAAGCGTGCGAATATAATATTCAGATCATGGAAGAGCGACAAAGTATTCTATCCATGGGACCTGGTAGCTCATCTAAGTGGATGCGCGCCCCTGAATATCGTCAATTGAAACAGCACATGCCAAAGGATGTTGATGTTTACCACGCAACGATAGATGCACTATTAGAGAAACGACATAGAATTTGTGAGAAATTTTGGGAGGTTGTGTAATGGCTATTAGAAAACCAAGAGGTACACAAGACTTTTTGCCAGAGCAAATGATAAATTGGCACTATATTGAACAACGTATGCGTGAAATTTGTAAAGTATACGGGTTCAATGAAATTCGCACACCTGCCTTTGAAGATACTAAATTATTCTTGCGCGGTATCGGTGAAACTACAGATGTAGTACAAAAGGAAATGTATACATTTACTACAGGCGATGATGGTGGCTCTAGCTTCACATTGCGTCCTGAAAATACGGCTTCTGCTGTACGGGCCTACTTAGAAAATAAAGTATATGGTAAAGAAGGCCTTACAAAATGGTATTACATGGGACCTATGTTCCGTCATGATAAACCACAAGCAGGTCGTTACCGTCAATTCCATCAATTTGGTGCAGAGGTACTAGGCTCTCAATCTCCAGTGGTAGATAGTGAAGTTATCTGTATGGTTGTACAATTGTTGAAAGACTTTGGCCTTAAAGACCTTAATGTAGAGGTGAACTCTGTAGGTTGCCCAACATGCCGCCCTGTATATCGTGAAAAATTAATTGAATTCTTTGAACCTAAAAAAGAACAATTATGCAGTGATTGCCAAGAACGTTTATATAAAAATCCGTTGCGTATCTTGGATTGCAAAAATGAAACCTGTAAATCCTTGTCCGTAGGTGCTCCTGAAATTCACGAACATTTATGTGAAGAGTGTCATGATCACTTCGAAGAGTTAAAAACATATTTAACAGCTGCTAATGTGCAATATACATTGAACCCTCGCCTTGTACGTGGTCTTGATTATTACACAAAAACAGCATTCGAAGTACAATACACTCCATTAGGCGCACAAAGTGCCGTAGCAGGTGGTGGACGTTACGATGGCCTTGTAGAGGAACTTGATGGTCCTCATACACCAGCAATTGGCTTTGCCATGGGCATGGAACGTTTGTTATTAGCCCTTGAAAAACAAAACTTATTGCCTGAACCAACTGTTGAACCATCTGCATTTGTAGTGGCTCTTGGTGATGTGGCTAAGGTAGAGGCTTTCAAAATTTGCCAAGCATTACATGATGCATATGTAACCGTTGAAATGGACGGACAGGGCAAGAGTATGAAGGCACAATTAAAATATGCTAACAAAATTAATGCAAAATATGTTATCATATTGGGTGATGATGAATTGGCTCGTGGGGAAGCCATAATCCGATTCATGGAAACTAGTGAACAAGAAACTGTACCACTTGATACAGTTTCTGAACGTATAACTTCTTTGGTGAAAGGATGACAATTAGAATGGAAACAATGCAAGGCTTACACCGTACGCACGGTTGTGGCACCATCTCTGAACAAGAGGTAGGTAAAGAGGTCGTATTATGTGGTTGGGTTGAACGCCGTCGTGACCACGGTGGTTTGATTTTCTTGGATTTACGCGATCGTTCTGGCGTAGTACAAGTAGTAGCATCTCCAGATCATAACGTGGAATCTTTCCATAAAGCAGAGGATGTTCGTAATGAATATGTACTTTGTGTACGTGGTAAAATTACAAAACGTGATGAAGCCGCTATTAATCCAAACCTTCCTACAGGTGCATACGAAATGTTCTGTGAAGAGTTGCGCGTATTGAACTCCGCTAAAACTCCTCCATTCTATATTCAAGATGATATCGATGTAGATGAAAATATTCGTTTAAAATATCGTTACCTTGACTTGCGTCGTCCAGAAATGCAACGCAACTTGATTTTGCGTCACAAAGTAACGAAAGCAATGCGCGACTTCTTCGATAGCCGCGATTTCTTGGAAATTGAAACTCCAATGCTTACTAAATCTACACCAGAAGGCGCTCGTGATTATTTAGTACCTTCTCGTGTAAATGCTGGTACATTCTATGCATTGCCACAATCTCCACAAATTTTCAAACAAATCTTGATGGTTGCTGGTTATGAAAAATACTTCCAAATCGTTCGTTGCTTCCGCGATGAAGATTTGCGTGCAGACCGTCAACCTGAGTTCACTCAACTCGACTTGGAAATGTCCTTCGTAGATGAAGAAGACATTTACTCCATGCTTGAAGAAATGATTGCTCATGTATTTAAAACTACATTGGGCAAAGAAATTCCATTGTCTATGCCTCGTATTACATGGGATGAAGCAATGGATAAATACGGTTCTGACAAACCAGACCTTCGTTTCGACATGGCATTTACTGATGTAACTGATCTTGTAAAAGATACAGAGTTCAAAGTATTCCGTTCTGTAATTGACAACGGTGGTGTAGTTAAAGGTATCGTTGTACCTGGCGATGCTGGTATTCCACGTCGTGAACTTGATGACCTCGTTGAATATGTTAACCGTTACGGTGCAAAAGGTCTTGCATGGGCTTGCTTCAATGAAGATGGTTCTATCAAGTCTCAAATCATGAAGTTCTTAGGTGAAGATACAATTCGCAATATCGGTGAAAAAATGGGCGCTAAAGGTGGTGACCTTGTATTGATGATTGCTGATAAACCTGCTACTGTGGCACGTGCATTAGGTGAATTGCGCCTGGAAATGGCACGCCGCATGAACATGATTGACCAAGATAAATTGGCATTCACATGGGTAACTGATTTCCCTATGTTTGAATATAACGAAGATGAAAAACGTTATGTTGCAATGCACCATCCGTTCACAATGCCTCGTCATGAAGATCTTGATAAATTGGAATCTGATCCTGGCAGCGTAAAAGCGATTGCTTACGATATGGTATTGAACGGTGTTGAAATCGGTGGCGGTTCCTTGCGTATTTACCAATCCGATGTACAAGAAAAAGTATTCAAAGCTATTGGTTTATCTGAAGAAGAAGCTAAATCTAAATTCGGCTTCATGCTTGATGCATTCCAATACGGTGCACCTCCTCATGCTGGTTGTGCATTCGGCCTTGATCGTCTTGTTATGTTGATGGCAAAACGTCAATCTATCCGCGACGTAATCGCATTCCCTAAAACTCAATCTGCTTCTGATATCATGAGCCAAGCTCCATCCGAAGTAGAACCTAAGCAATTAAAAGAGTTGCATATTAAACCAGATATCGAGGAAGAAGAAGAGCAATCTTTGGTGTAAAAACATAGGCAAGAATTGATTAAATTTGAAATGTCAAGACTTGTTAATTACGAATCTTTCTGATACTATTTATGTATAAGATATCCCTGCCATGTGCGTGTGATATCGCAGTTTTGAGCCAACACATTTACTTCGGGAGTCCGAACTCTCGTCTGAACGTTACGCCCTTACGGGACAACTGAAGGATGAGGAGGACACCCACCTGCCCTAAGCAGGATCAAAACGCGGTACATTACGGCATGGTGGGGCTTTTTTGCGTGTAAAAATGGCATGTAATGTCATATACTATATATAGAAAAGAGCAGTCAATATCGCTATTATGGGTTATTGATATATAAATTCTATTCTTTATGAATAGAATTTGCTGGACTGTACGATTAATAAAATTTTAGAGTTAATAAATAAGATGTTATGGATTGAGGTGATAGAATGGATAGTTTATTTGATATGACGCCTACCAATACGTATGAACCGTTACCGGTGCGTATGCGTCCTACCACATTAGACCATTTATATGGTCAAGAAAAAGCGGTAGGGAAGGGGACTTTCTTGCGCGCCATGGTTGAAAAGGATACAATTCCGTCTATGCTTTTTTATGGCCCATGTGGAACGGGTAAAACTACATTAGCAGGTATTATTGCGAAGGTTAGCAATAGTCATTTTGTAAATTTAAATGCTACTAATGCGGGCATAGGTGAGCTGCGTAATATCATAGAGGATGCTCGTAAGCGGGTGCGATCTTTACAACAACGAACCATTTTATTCCTCGATGAAATTCACCGCTTTAATAAAAGCCAACAAGATGTGTTATTACCTTGTGTAGAGGATGGTACAATCATCCTCATTGGCGCTACCACAGAAAATCCATTTTTTGAGGTAAATAGACCGCTTCTATCTCGTCTAAGGTTAATTACTCTAGAAGCGCTTACACCAAAGGCTATAGGCCAAATTTTGCGCCGTGCTATTACAGATGAAGAGGTGGGCCTTGGTAAACGTCATCTACAGGTGACAGATGAGGTTCTTGAAGATGTAGGCATCTTCGTCAACGGTGATGGTCGGATGGCCCTTAATATTTTAGAACAAGCAGCGGCTATGGTGCCTGATGAAGGGACCATATCTATTGAGGTTCTCGAAAAGGTTGTAGGCCGTCGTATTTATACATATGACAAAAAAGGTGATAGCCATTATGATACGATTTCTGCGTTTATTAAAAGTATGCGCGGCTCCGATGTGCAAGCAACAGTTCATTATCTAGCGCGCATGATTGAAGCTGGCGAAGACCCAAACTTTATCGCTCGCCGTATCGTAATTTGTGCTGCTGAAGATGTAGGGCTAGCAGATCCTCAAGCTTTGATTCTCGCCAATGCAGCCGCTCAAGCCGCTCATATGGTAGGCTTCCCTGAAGCGCGCATTATATTATCTGAGGCGGCTTGCTATGTAGCCTTAGCGCCGAAAAGTAATTCTGCTTATATGGCGATTGATGCAGCTATTGCTGATGTGCGCCACAAGGATTGTGGCCAGGTGCCAGATCATTTAAAAGATAGTCATTATAGTGGTGCTAGCAAACTAGGCCATGGGAACACCTATAAATATGCTCATAACTATCCAAATGGCTATGTAAAACAGCAGTATTTACCAACACCTCTTGTGGATGCTACATACTACAATGGCATAAAAAGAGGTAGAGAAGAACAGTTGCTTCACGATTGGGAAGAACGTCGTAAAAGTTAACTAAATACTTCGATATATGCTATAATATAATGATAAGTTAATTTACAGTAGTGTTATATAGTAAGGGGTTTGTATAGATTTATGGCAGAAGAAAAAACTTCCACCAAAAAACGAAATACACGACGAAAGCGAACAAGTACAAAACAGCAAACTAAATCTCAAGGTTTTTCCTTGCGTAGCGAAGTTAAAGGTTTAATTGTAATTGCCTTTGCAGTTATTTCCTTGCTTGGGTTCTTTGGTTTTGAACTCGGTCTTGTAGGACAAATTTTAACAGGTATATTCCGTTATGGCTTTGGCTTGGGCGGTATTATTCCATGTCTTGGTGTTTTCTGGGTAGGCTGGCGATTATTGTATAAGGGAACATTTATTTCCATTACTAAACGAGGTGTTGTAATGACCTTGTTCTTCCTATTTTTGCTAGCTCTTGTTCCATTGTGGCGCGTTCCTGAGGGGCAGGAACTTATCACAACACAACTGGCCAATCAAGGGGGTGTTGTAGGTGGCGCCATCGCTACATTCCTTCGCACATTATTAGGTGAACTTGGGGCTATCATTTTAGATGTGTTCTTATTATTAGCCTTTGGTATTCTAATTACCCGTTTATCCTTGCGCAGTGGCTTGCAAAAAGCGGCGGATAAAACTCAAGTAGGATTAGATGTAGCTAAAGAAGTGGCTGCTGAGAAGGTAGCTGTAGCTAAAGAGGTCTTTGACGATTGGAATGAACAACGCAAAGAAGCAGCAGAGCAACGTAAAGCGTATAACAGGGAAAAGGATACACGCTTTGCTGATGCTGCCGATCAAGCGCTAGATATATTGGAAAAACGCGGTATATCTACCGATAGAGATAATGTCGAACCTAGTACGGTTGTAGACCATGAACCTATGGTAAATACAGTAACAACTGTGGAAACACCAAAGGCCCCTACATCTTGGAAAGAATTAGCTGAGATAGAGGCCCGCAATCGAGCGGCGGAACAATTGGCGAATATTTCTGAAGCTTCTGGTGATGCGAAGTCTTATGATGCAGATGATTTCGATCAATTCTCTGATGCTAGTAGATCTACAGGTGATGACTATGTATATACTCCAGATGAGGATTATACATATACTCCAGACGAAGGATATACAGATGACTCTGAATCAGTAGACAATAACCATGAGGAACAACCAGAGTTTACATATCAAAATACAACGATTGGTCCGTTGGAAACTAATCACGCTGCTATAGCTTCTGCTGTACCTGGAACAGGTGCTGCTGCAAGTTCTGTAAGTGCTGGTGCAGGCATGAATGGCATGAGCTTACAAGTGCCGTCTACCATTAGTACTA
Organism: Veillonella dispar; assembly: GCF_900637515.1. Lineage (NCBI taxonomy): Bacteria > Bacillati > Bacillota > Negativicutes > Veillonellales > Veillonellaceae > Veillonella > Veillonella dispar. The sequence continues at coordinate 721,897 of NZ_LR134375.1, forward strand.
CAGAAGATACGGCACAAGTGGCAGTGTCTAAAGAAGGTCAAATTCACCGTACCTATGATAGACCTTACCATTTCCCAAGCCTTGATATTTTGGCGAAAGGGAAGGGGAGTCAAAGCAATGGTGAAGAAGTAGCTCAAAATGCAATGATGCTTGAAAATGTATTAAGTAACTTTGGTATTACTGCTAAGGTTGTTAATGCAACGCAAGGTCCAACCGTTACGCGTTATGAAATTGAACCTGCACCGGGTGTAAAGGTTAGCCGAATCGTTAATTTAACAGATGATATTGCCCTTAATTTAGCGGCTCAACATATTCGTATGGAGGCTCCAATTCCTGGTAAATCCGCTATTGGTATTGAGGTTCCTAATAAGACAACAGAGGCCGTGCATTTGCGCGATGTTCTTGATTGCAGTGACTTCAAAGATGCTCGTGGTGGTATTCCAGTTGGTCTTGGTAAAGATATTGCAGGTAAGCCTGTCATTACAGACCTTGCGAAGATGCCTCACTTGCTCGTAGCAGGTACTACGGGTTCTGGTAAGTCTGTATGTGTTAACACATTGATTTCCAGTATTCTATTTAGTCGTAAACCGGAAGAGGTTAAGTTACTATTAATCGACCCTAAGATGGTTGAGTTGTCTATTTATAACGGCATTCCTCATTTGATGGCGCCAGTTGTAACAGACATGAAAAAAGCAGCTGCTGTATTGCGTTGGGCCGTTCGTGAAATGGAGGCTCGTTATAAAGCCTTTGCAGCATCTGGTAAGCGTGATATCAAGAGTTATAACGAAGCGCATCCTAAGGCGGCTATGCCGTTGATTGTATTAATCATCGATGAGTTAGCTGACCTTATGATGACAGCTCCTGATGATATTGAAGAATCTATTAGCCGCTTAGCACAAATGGCGCGTGCTGCGGGTATTCATATGGTACTTGCTACACAACGTCCATCTGTTAACGTTATTACAGGTTCTATTAAGGCCAATGTACCGAGCCGTATTTCCTTTGCCGTAGGTTCTCAAATTGACTCCCGTACCATCCTCGATATGGCGGGAGCAGAAAAATTACTCGGTAAAGGGGATATGTTGTTTGCTCCAATCGGGGCGAATAAACCAATTCGTGTACAAGGTGCATTTATCTCTGATGATGAGGTGGAACATCTTGTAGAATTTGTAAAAGCTCAACGAGAACCAGAATATGATGATACTGTTACGCAAGAGGCTGAAAAGGAAACAGAGAAAGAATCATCTGAAGAAAATGATATTTACCGCGATGAATTATTAGAGCGTGCTGTTAACCTTGTAATGGAATCTGGTCAAGCTTCTGTATCCATGTTGCAACGTCGATTCCGCATAGGTTATACTCGTGCGGCTCGTCTAGTAGATACGATGGAAGATCTTAAAATCGTTGGCCCTAGCATGGGCAGTAAAGCTCGAGAAATTTTAATGAGTCCTGAACAAGCAAAGGCACGATATTTCTCAGACTCCAATGATGAACAATAATTAAATGATTACGATATGAGTATTATGTAGATTAAGAGAGGAACGAAAATGGCTGAATTAGGCGAAGAATTACGACGTGAACGAGTAAGACGTAATTTAACCTTTAAAGATGTGGAGCAAGTACTGCACATTAAAACAACCTATTTGGAAGCTATCGAAGATGGTAAGTATGACATCATTCCTGGTCAGGTCTACGTAAAAGGCTTTATTCGTAATTACGGTAATTATTTAGATCTTGATGGGGATCGCTTGGTAAAAGCCTACCAAAGTCAAGTAGGTGATATAGATACGTTTTCTTTGCGTTCTGTGACGCGTCAGAAGGCACAAGCTGCGCCAAATTTGGTGCAAAGTGAATTCGTTGAATACCAAACCTCTAAAAAGCGTATGTCCTTAGAAACGCGTCAACGAAAACGCCAACGTTCTATCGTTCAGGAACGTATTATTTTAGGCATTATTTTATTCTGTATGGCATTATTTTTACTGTGGTTATTCCTTTTCTAATAGTTGATTAGGAATGATAGAAAGGCATTTACACAATCAATGGATAGATTTTTAGTAACAGAACCTTCGGAGATGAAGGAACGAGGTTGGGCCGAATTAGATTTTGTCCTCATTAGTGGGGACGCCTATGTTGACCATCCTTCCTTTGCACCTGCAGTTATCGGCAGATACTTAGAATCCAAAGGCTATCGTGTAGGCATTATAGATCAACCAGATTGGAATGATGTAGAGGCTTTCAAAAAACTTGGTAAACCGCGTCTAGCATCCCTTGTTACGGCAGGGAATCTAGATTCAATGCTCAATAAATTTACGGCGGCAAAGAAAATTCGTCGACAAGATGACTATTCTCCAGGTGGTGAAGCGGGCCATCGCCCAGATCGAGCTACCTTGGTATATGCGAATCGTATGAAAGAGGCTTACAGTGATGTGCCTCTTATTATCGGTGGCATAGAGGCGTCCTTACGCCGATTTGGTCATTATGATTATTGGTCGGATACTGTGCGTCGTTCTATTTTAGTTGATTCAAAGGCGGATGTACTCATTTATGGTATGGGTGAACTTCAAATTGTAGAATTAGCTGATGCGTTAGATCAAGGTAGATTTAAAGAATCCTTGCCATCTATTCGTGGTATTTGTTATATGGCCAAGGAAATCCCTACCATAGACTATGTTGAGTGTCCATCTTTTGAGGAAATTAAAGCGGATAAGATGGCTTTTGCTGATGCATTCCGTATGCAGTATGATGAACAAGATCCATTCTATGGTCGTATAGTAGTACAAAAACATGGCGATAGATATCTTGTTCAAAACACACCTGCATTGCCACTTACGCAGGAGGAAATGGATGGCGTATATAACTTGCCGTATACTCGCAAGTGGCATCCTAAATATGACGATAAGGGTGGCGTACCAGCATTAAGCGAAGTACAGTTTAGCCTTGTAAGTCAACGGGGATGCTTTGGGAGCTGTTCATTCTGTGCAATAACAAATCATCAAGGTCGTATCATCCAAAATCGTAGCCATGAGTCTTTACTTGATGAAGCTCAAACTATGATTAATATGGATAACTTTAAAGGATATATTCATGATGTTGGGGGCCCTACGGCGAATTTCCGTCATTTAGCTTGTGACAAACAAGCTGTATATGGTGCTTGTAAAGGTCGTACTTGTGCTGCTCCAGAGCCTTGTGAAAATCTAAATACAAACCATGATGACTATATTGCTTTACTCCGTAAATTACGTAAGCTAAAAGGCGTAAAAAAGGTATTTGTTCGTTCTGGCTTGCGTTATGACTATGTTCTAGCGGATAACAATAAAGATTTTGTCCGCGAGCTTTGTGAATTTCATGTAAGTGGACAATTAAAAGTAGCGCCAGAACATGTTTCTAAACGCGTTACCAATATGATGGGCAAAGCTGGTAAGGAAGAGTTCCTCACCTTCAAATCTTGGTTTGAAGAGGCCAATAAAAAGCTTGGTAAGAAGCAATATTTAGTACCATATTTTATGAGCTCTCATCCAGGTTGTGCCTTGGAAGATGCTATTGAATTAGCCGAGTTCTTACGTGATCAACATATGTATCCAGAACAAGTGCAAGACTTTATTCCTACGCCGGGGAGCTTATCGACATGTATGTACTATACGGGCATTAACCCACTGGATGGAAAACCTGTATATGTTGCCAAAAAAGGTAGAGATAAAGCTAAGCAGCGGGCCTTAATGCAATATAAAAATATTGAAAATTACAACCTTGTAAAAGAGGCACTCATTGAAGCTAATCGACGTGACTTGATAGGGTTTGGACCTGAATGTTTGATTCCACCACGCCCAATTGGTCGGACTAATCGTCCTAGTCAATCTAGTGGTTCTCGTAATAGTGGGAAGAATAATGATCGTCGCAACGGACGTCAGTCTAGTGAGAAAAGTAGTAAGGGTAGACCCTCTCGTAATGGCATGACCAAAAGTCGCCCATCTAATAAAAGCCGTGGTGGTCGTTAATTATAGAGATGAGTTTTACTAATCTCATTTGGGGATACTTTATGTCTTATAGGAGGCATATATGAAACGATGGATTGCTCCGGGCATTTTAGCCCTTTTTGTGGTAGGAATGTTAACCTATGGCGTAAACTTTTACCATCAAGAACAATTAGAACATGCAAAAGAGCCTGTTCGTGGTGAGATTACAGTTTATACAGACTTACCAAATAATATAACTACATTGCTTGCCGATCGTTATGAAGAGGAGAAGAATGTAAAGGTTACAGTTATGCCTCTTACAGAGGAGCAAATGGCACAACGTTCGGCCTCTAATGTAGCTGATACATCTGGTGATATTGTACTTACCTCTGAGGATAACCTCGTTGTAGGTGCCAATACTGGAAAATATGCACCTATTGTTAATGAGAGAATCGACGAAGTTCGTGACAATTTAAAGGATCCTAATGGATATTGGGTAGGTCTTTGGTATGATCCTATCGTATTTGTTCAAAATGATACCTTCTACAATGGGGTTGGTAAATATATTACTACATGGGATACCTTGGCAAAACAAGGAGATTGGACCATTGTAATGACCGATTTTGTAGCATCCCAAAATGCGGCGAACTTGTTATATAACATGGTGGAATATAGAGGGGAGCCTGAGGCGTTAAACTATTTATATAGCTTAAAACCTCATGTAATACAACATGCTAAGTTCTTGTCTACCCCAGTTCGTTTAACAGCGCTTGGAGAGTCTAATATCGGCATTGGTAATTTATCTGATGCGGCCCAATATACGCGTCATGGATATCCAATTAAGGTCATTTATCCAACAGATGGGACCTCTTATTATGTAACTGGGGCGGCCGTATTAAAAAATTCAAAACATAAAGCAGATAGTGTCGAATTTATTAATTGGTTGTTGTCTACAAAGACTGCAAAGTATATGGTTGAAAATAACTTCACCTATATATTTACAAACCCAGAAATGGATGAGCCAAAAGACTCATTGGGACATGAGCTAATTTTATGGCCTGTTAATGGTGGTTACACTATAGATGGCAAAAAGTTATTGTTAAATCACTGGGTTAGCCAAGTGCGCTTCCGCAAGGAGTAACTCAGTTATATAGATCCTATTACAGGAAGTAAATTGAGAAATAAACTAGTTATGAAAGGATATAGAATGGGTAAGAAATTAGGGTATGTTAGCCTAGGTTGTGCTAAAAACTTAGTAGATACAGAGGTAATGTTAGGCTTATTAAAAGATAATGGCTATACGATTACAGAGGACCTAAGCGAAGCAGATCTTATCGTTGTAAATACCTGTACCTTTATTGAGAAAGCAAAAGCCGAGTCTATTAATACTATTCTTGAGGTGGCTCAATATAAAGAGGATGGTAAATGTAAAGGACTTATTGTAGCAGGTTGCTTAAGCCAACAATATCAAGATGAATTATTCCAAGAAATTCCTGAAATTGATGCTTTAATCGGTACAGGTGCATGGGACCAGATTATGGTAGCTGTTGATGCTATTGAGCATGGCAATCGCAGTTGTATCATGGAAAATATTACAAATATTTATGATGAGCGTATGCCACGTATTCAAACAACACCTCGTTACAGTGCATATGTAAAAATTGCGGAAGGCTGTAACAATGGTTGTACCTTCTGTATTATTCCAAAGGTGCGTGGTGCATTCCGCAGTCGTACTATTGAGTCTATTAAGGCCGAAGTAGAACGATTGGCTGCATCCGGTGTTAAAGAGGTCGTTCTTATCGCTCAAGATACGACTAGTTACGGTATTGATTTAAATGATGGTAAACCATTGTTGACTACATTGCTTAAGGAATTAACTGCCGTAGAAGGTATCGAATGGATTCGCATGTTATACTTATATCCAACTTTCTTCTCCGATGAATTGTTAGATATTATCGTTAATGAGCCAAAACTTTGTAAATATGTAGATATTCCATTGCAACATGTGAATAACGATATTTTAAAACAAATGAATCGTCGTGATGATCGTAATGATATTGAACGTTTGCTTAAGAAGATTAGAAATGCACCGACTCATATTACATTGCGCACATCTATCATCGTTGGGTTCCCTGGTGAAACAGATGAACAATTTGAAGAACTTTGCGACTTTGTAAAAGAAATAAAATTCGATAATATGGGCGTATTTACTTACTCTCAAGAGGAAGGCACACCAGCTGGTGCCCGTGAAGATCAAGTGCCAGAAGAGGTGAAAGAAGAACGTTACCACGTTCTTATGTCCATCCAAGCTGCTATCTCTGAAGAGAATAATCGCGATTTAGAAGGTACTGTTGACTATGCAATGGTGGAAGAAATCGAGGACGGCGAGAATGGAACATTACTAGCTAAAGGACGCTTGAAATCTCAAGCACCTGATGTAGACGGTAATATGTACATTGAGGACTGCGGTGAAGAGGTTCAACCTGGTGATATTCTTAAGGTACAGGTAGAGCAAGGCTTTGCGTACGATGTAGTAGCTACGGTTGTAGAATAAAACACTTCGATTCTTTCGATTGTGGAGGTGATCTGATGATTGTAGAACTTATTTCTACAGGTTCAGAATTATTGCTAGGCGATACAGTAAATACAAATGTATCTTGGCTAGCACAAGAATTAAATAAACTAGGCTATACTATTGCTCATCAATCTGTAGTGGGGGATAATCCTAAGCGCATGGCAGAGGTCTTTCAATTAGCTAGCACTAGAGCGGACATCGTTATTAGTACTGGCGGATTAGGACCCACGCAAGGAGATATTACACGAAATGTATTAGCCGATTCTATTGGACGACCTATTGTATTTAATCAAGAGGCAATGGATGAGGTTAAACATTTCTTTGACCGTGTAAAACGTACCGTGCCGGATGCAAGTCGTCGAGAAGCTGAGTTGCCTGAAGGCGCAAACGTATTACATAATCCGGTAGGTGTAGCGCCTGGTGTTGTAGTGGAAGATGGAGATACTACATACATACTTTTGCCAGGACCTCCTGGTGAGATGAAGGGTATGTTCCACGATAGTGTGGTACCTTATTTAATGAGTCGATTTGGTTCACAAGGTGTTGTTACCTCCTATCGATATGGTATATATGATATCCGTGAAATCGATTTAGAAAATACCTTAATGGATCTCATTAAGAACCAATCGAATCCAACTATTGCTTTGCTCATTAAAAAGGGTTACATAGAGGTTCGTATTACTGCTAAGGCTGACACCTTGGAGGCTGCTCATGAGCTTCTCAATCCTTGGGATGCTATCGTTCGAGACCGATTAGGAGCTCGTGTAGGACGTGACTTGACTGTTTCTATGGAGGAAACACTTGGTCATGTATTACTTGAAGATCATAGCACTATTAGTACTGCTGAATCCTGTACTTCTGGATTAGTTGGTAAGTTATTGACTAATGTCAGCGGTAGTAGTGAATACTATATGGGTGGTGTCATTTCCTATAGTAATGATGTAAAACATCGTGTATTAGGGGTACCACAAGACATGCTCGATACATATGGTGCCGTAAGTGAGCAAGTCGCGAAGGCTATGGCCGAGGGGGCACGAACTGTGGGTCAAACAACATATGCCGTTTCTACGACTGGTATAGCTGGTCCCGGCGGCGGTAGCCCTGAAAAGCCAGTTGGTCTTGTATGGTTTGGGGTTACTGGACCTCATGGAACGGTGGCTCATAAGGCTAATTTAATTGGTAATCGCGAAGATATTCGACAAAGTGCAGCAGAGCTAGCACTATATTATGTGTATACTTATATAACAGAAAAGGGGAAATAAAAGAATGGCTGTAGATGGCAGACAAGCAGCGTTGGATAACGCGTTAAAACAAATTGAAAAAGACTTTGGTAAAGGCGCTATTATGCGCCTTGGTGAAGCAGCAGATCGCATGAATGTAGAGGTTATCTCCTCTGGTTCCCTTGCTATCGATATCGCTGTTGGTGTAGGGGGCTTCCCTCGCGGCCGTGTAATTGAAATTTACGGTCCAGAATCTTCTGGTAAAACAACAGTAGCGCTTCACGCTGTAGCAGAAGCGCAAAAACAAGGTGGCATTGCAGCTTTTATTGATGCAGAACATGCGATGGATCCTGTATATGCTCGTAACTTAGGTGTAGATATTAATAATCTATTGATTTCTCAACCAGATAATGGTGAGCAAGCTCTTGAAATTACAGAAGCTTTAGTTCGCAGTGGCGCTGTAGATATCGTCGTAGTTGACTCCGTTGCAGCTTTAGTTCCTAAAGCCGAAATCGATGGCGAGATGGGCGATGCTCACGTAGGTCTACAAGCTCGTTTGATGAGTAAAGCATTGCGTAAATTGACTGGTATTATCAGCAAATCTAAAACTGTTGTTATCTTTATCAACCAATTGCGTGAAAAAGTAGGCGTAATGTTTGGTAATCCTGAAACTACAACAGGTGGTCGTGCGTTGAAATTCTATTCCTCTGTACGTCTTGATGTTCGTAAGGGTGAATTAATTAAAGCTAATAACGAAAATGTTGGTGCTCGCACTAAAGTTAAAGTTGTTAAAAATAAAGTAGCACCTCCATTCAAAACGGCTGAGTTTGATTTGATGTACGGTGAAGGTATCTCTAAAGCTGGTACACTTATTGATATCGGCACAAATATGGAAATCATCAATAAATCTGGTGCATGGTATTCCTATAATGGTGAACGCATGGGCCAAGGTAAAGAAGCAGCTAAACAATATTTGTTAGATAATCCACAAATCGCTGATGAAATCGATCGTATTATTCGCGATACATTAGCTGTTGGTACAGAAGAAATTGATGTAATCGGTGAAGAAGTAACTGAAGAAGTATAATTATGAGTGAAGAAACGATGCAAGCTGCTATGGATCAAGCGTATCGCTTCCTAGCTCAACGATTTCTTAGTTCCTATGAACTGACACAAAAAATGAGACGTAAACAAATCGAGGACCCAATCATTGAGCGGGTCCTTGAACGCCTTAGAGACTATGATTACATCAATGATGAGCGCTTATCTGAGCAAGTATTGACGTACTTGATGAAAGAACAAAAATACGGTGCGTATATGATTAAGCAAAAGATGAAGCTGCGAGGTCTTACAGTGCCTCAGGAAATCTCTAATTATGATGAAGTGAAAGCCGCCTATCGCGTAGTGGAGAAAAAGTTTGGTTCCATTCTCAATGAAGAACGCACTCCTCGTGTAAAAGTATTTAATTTTCTCAAATATAGAGGATTCTCAACGAGCACTATTCAAGTTGTGTGCAATGATTTTTATGAATAGAAAGTGCTTTTTAAGAGGCCTTACTAGGCTTGTAAAATCTTGACAGAAAGGGCTTTCAAGTCTAAAATTAATAATAGCCTTATTTATTTATATGATGATATGGCTAAATGATAATTTAATGCATGAAGGGCATAAAAAGGAGCATGAAAGCTCAATTTTGAGAATTTAAGAGGAGGTGAGACTGATTTTAGAGTATAGTCTAATTGCAGTGGTAATGGTACTGATTGGACTAGGGGTAGGCTATTTTTTAAGAAAAAATATTGCTGAAGGAAAACTGAATCAAGCTGAGCAAGAGGCTGCACGTATCATCGCTAATGGTGAACGCACAGCTGAGTCTAAAAAGAAAGAAGCTTTATTAGAAGCGAAAGAAGAAATTCATAAGCTCCGTTCTGATGTAGAACGAGAAAATAAAGATCGCCGTTCTGAACTTCAACGTATGGAACGTCGTATTCTTCAAAAAGAAGAATCTTTGGATAAAAAATTAGACAATATTGAGCACAAAGAGGAAGCTTTACATCGCAAAGAAGCTGACTTAGCCCAAAGCCGTGAAAAAATTGAAGCATTGTATGAAAAACAAATGGCAGAATTGGAACGTATTTCCGGTATGACATTTGAAGAAGCTAAGAATATCTTGTTAACGAATGTGGAACAAGAAATTCGTCATGAAACGGCGATTATGGTTAAGGAAATGGAGCAGCAAGCTAAGGATGACGCGGAGAAAAAAGCAAAAGAAATTATCTCCTCTGCTATCCAACGTTGCGCAGCTGACCATGTAGCGGAGACTACCGTATCCGTAGTGGCATTACCTAATGATGAAATGAAAGGTCGCATTATTGGTCGTGAAGGCCGTAATATTCGCGCACTTGAAACATTAACAGGTATTGACTTGATTATCGATGATACCCCAGAAGCAGTTATTCTTTCTGGCTTCGATCCAATTCGTCGTGAAGTGGCTCGTATTGCTTTGGAAAAATTGATTGTTGACGGTCGTATCCATCCAGCTCGTATTGAAGAAATGGTTGGTAAAGCTCGTAAAGAGGTTGACCAAACTATTAAAGAGGCTGGTGAACAAGCGACATTTGAAGCTGATGTTCACGGCTTACATCCTGAAATTGTAAAGATTTTAGGTCGTTTGAAATATCGTACTAGTTACGGTCAAAACGTTTTGAAACATTCTATTGAAGTATCTCATTTAGCAGGTTTGATGGCAGCTGAACTAGGCTGTGATGTAACATTGGCTAAACGAGGTGGTTTAATCCATGATATTGGTAAAGCATTGGACCGCGAACTTGAGGGTTCTCATGTTCAAATCGGTGTTGATGTGGCTCGTAAATATCGTGAAAGTGCAGCAGTAATTAACTGCATTGGCGCTCATCATGGTGATGAAGAGTTCCAATCTGTAGAAGCTGTATTAGTTGCAGCTGCTGATGCTATCTCTGCGGCTCGTCCTGGAGCACGTCGAGAAACATTAGAAAACTACTTGAAACGTTTATCTAAATTGGAAGAAATCGCTGAATCCTTCGAAGGCGTTGAAAAATGCTTTGCTATTCAAGCAGGTCGTGAGATTCGCGTTGTAGTAAAACCGGATAAGATTGATGAAGCTGAGTCTACATTACTCGTTCGGAATATCGTAAAACGCATCGAGTCTGAACTCGAATATCCAGGCCAAATTAAGGTCGTAATTATTCGTGAAACTCGCGTTGTGGATTACGCAAAATAATATGCTATAAGCGATAAGTATAGGCTGCAATGATTTCATTGCAGCCTATTATTATCAAATTTTATTCGCAGCCTATTAAAGAATACGGCGTATAGGAATCACCATGTATTGATCCAAAATAGATGGTGATTCCTATGATTCGTATCAGTTACTAAATCGGTCGACTTGATAATTGATTAAATTACTTTACAAATAGAGGATTTTTTATTTGTATATCGAATTAATATATATAAGGGAAGGAGGCGTTGGCTATGAGCCGATATTTTGAAAATGAATTGATTGAACAAATCAAAGATGCAAATGATATTGTATCTGTAATATCTGAGCATGTAGCCTTAAAGAAACGGGGCAAGAACTATTGGGGTTGTTGTCCATTTCATAATGAAAAGACGCCGTCCTTTAGTGTTGCCCCTGAAAAGGGCTTTTATTATTGTTTTGGCTGTCATGCATCGGGAAATGTCATTAAATTCCTTATGGAACTTGAGCATTTAAGCTTTGTTGAGGTCTTAGAGCGCCTTGCTAATCGCGCTAATATTCCATTGCCAGAGGCTAAGCTTTCACCAGAACAACGAGCTCGAGACGAACGACGGAAAAAACTATATGAAGCGTCAGAATTAGCGGCTACATTTTTCCATAACTGCCTTACACAAACATCGATTGGTAAGGTTGGCCTTGATTACTTAAAAAAACGGGGCCTTACAAAAGAGACGATTGAAAAATTTAAATTAGGCTTTGCCCCAGATGGTTGGGATAAGTTGTATCGTGCCTTTCACGAACGCGGCATTGATGATTCAATTCTCTTGGAGCTAAATCTAGTTCGTAAAAATCAAAAGGGGCAGTTTTACGATTTCTTTAGAAACCGTATTATGTTTCCCATTATGGATGGGAAAGGTCGTGTAGTTGCCTTTGGTGGACGTGTCATGGATGATAGTACACCAAAATATTTGAACTCGCCAGAATCAGCCATCTTTGAAAAGGGGAAACTATTATTTGCCTTTGATAAGGCTTATAAGTCCATTCGTCAAGAACGACAAGCTATCCTTGTGGAAGGTTACATGGACGTTATCTCTGCCCATAACCATGGTGTTACTAATGTGGTAGCATCTTTGGGAACAGCTTATACACGAGACCATGGGCATATCTTGATGCGGCAGGCCGATGAAATTGTGCTGGCCTATGATATGGATGGAGCAGGTCGTCAAGCGGCGGCTAGAGCTATAGAATTATTGCAAAATACGGACTTCAAGGTGCGTGTCCTCGCTATGCCAGATGGCAAAGATCCAGATGATTATGTACGTAATCATGGAGGACAAGCATTTAAAGATTTAGTGACTAAAGCGGTTAAGCCTCTTGATTATTTATTGAGTGAGTCCCTAATTAAACACGATACAAATGATACGGAAGGGAAGCAAGCTGTATTGGCTGATGTATTCCCGTATATTGCTAATATAGATAGTCAAACACAACGGGATGATGCATTAAAAACATTGGCATTACCTTTGTGGCTTGATAATAGTAGTATCTTTAGATATTTCAGAGACTATGTAAAAAAAGGACAAATTGAATTAGTGGATACTGCATCTGCACCTTTGCCAACACAGGATTTACCTAAAGGTGATGCAGAGAAATTATTGTCCTTAGCATTTACAGATGGTGAAGTGTTACAACATATGATGAGCTACTTGCCATTAGAGGACTTTGAAAAAATTGAATATCGCGGTATAATAGAAAAGATATTCACCTTATTTAAACAAGAAGGTCGTCTAGATGATACTACCATTCAGTCTGTTTTATCGCCATCGGAGTATGATATTTACTCTAGATTGGTTGTTATGAGTGACGATGAATATAAGGTGCAAGTGCCTGGATTAATCCGCAAGATAAGGCTTCATTCATTGCGTGAACAGTATAAAGCGCATTCAATTATGGCGGATCAACTAAAACGGGCAGGAGATTCGACATTTATTAGCGAATTACATAAGTGTCAGGAAATACAGAACTTAATTAGAGAATGGTCTAAGTAATATAATGTAAAAAGGAGAGCGCTGTGGCTAAGAAAGTACAAAAAAGTCAAATAGAGGAGATTGTTGAACAACTTCTTGAAAAAGGCCGGAAAACCGGTGTGTTGACACAATCAGAGATTTCAGATGCTCTTCATGAGCAGACTGATCTTACTGCAGAACAATTAGATGATATTTATACTACATTTGGTAAGTTAAATATTGAAGTAGTGGCTGATATCGACGGTGAGGATGCTGATGCTAATCCAATAGAGCCAGAAGAAGAGGATGAAGAGGATACTTCTAGTGAAAAGAATATCTCCATCGATTTAAGCGTAGACTCTGGCGTTAACATTGATGATCCAGTGCGTATGTACCTCAAAGAAATCGGTCGTGTTCCATTGCTTTCCGCTGATGAGGAAATTGTTTTAGCTAAGCAAATTGAAGCTGGCGCAGCAGAAGATGCTACATATAAAGACGTTCAACTTGCCAAAAAGGCTAAGAAAAAATTGGTAGATGCTAACTTGCGCCTAGTAGTAAGTATTGCAAAACGCTATGTAGGTCGTGGTATGTTATTCTTGGACTTGATTCAAGAAGGTAACTTGGGCCTTATTAAAGCTGTAGATAAGTTCGACTATACAAAGGGTTATAAATTCTCCACATATGCTACATGGTGGATTCGTCAAGCGATTACTCGTGCTATTGCGGACCAAGCTCGTACAATTCGTATTCCAGTACATATGGTAGAAACAATCAATAAATTGATTCGTATTTCCCGACAATTGTTGCAAGATAAAGGTCGTGAACCATTACCAGAGGAAATCGCAGAAGGTATGGGGATTACGGTGGAGCGTGTCCGTGAAATTCAAAAAATCGCACAAGAACCAGTATCATTGGAAACTCCAATTGGTGAAGAGGAAGACTCTCACTTGGGAGACTTCATTGAAGACCAAGATGCTATTGCTCCAGATGATGCAGCTAGCTACATCTTATTACAAGAACAAATTGAAGATGTATTTACATGCTTAACTGACCGTGAGCAACAAGTATTGATCTTGCGTTTTGGTTTGAAAGATGGTAAACCACGTACATTGGAAGAAGTAGGTCAACATTTCAATGTAACCCGTGAACGTATCCGTCAAATCGAAGGTAAAGCGCTTACTAAATTGCGCAATCGTGGTAAACGCGATAAAATTAAAGACTTCTTATAAGATGTTGAATCTCTTAAGGGTTGTAATACAGTGCTATTGTGCTGTGTTGCAACCCTTTTGTGATATAATTAAAGATAGTAAACGTAAGTAATAAGAGTACGTTAAAGCCTTTTAATGTAATACATAGCAAATATTAAAGTTCATATAATATATTAAAGTTCATATAATATTTAGGAGATATAATGTTTACAGTTACAAAACGATTAGAGGTGAGTGCATCTCACCAATTGAAATTAGATTATCCAAGCAAATGTCAAAATCTACATGGGCATAATTGGATTATTACGGTTCATGCTCGTTCTGAAGAGTTAGACCATAATGGCATGGTCATCGACTTTACCATTATTAAAGAAAAAATTCATGGCCGCTTAGATCATCGTCATATCAATGATGTATTAGGCGATATTAATCCTACTGCTGAAAACATGGCAAAATGGATTGCTGATGAGTTGGGTCCTAAATGTTTCAAAGTAGAGGTTCAAGAGTCTGAAGGGAACACAGCTATTTATGAACGTGATTGAAATCTTCGCTTCTATTGATGGTGAAGGAAGTCGTCAAGGGCTATTAACCACATTCTTACGCCTTCATGATTGCAATATACGCTGTTCATATTGTGATACTACCTATAGTTATGGTATTGATAGTACTTTCACAGACATGACCGTCCGAGAGGTGGCTGATGCAATTGAAAGTTTAGGCAATCATCGAATTACCATTACGGGTGGTGAGCCACTATTACAAGAAGCTGCTGTAGTGGAACTAATCGATGAATTAAATCGTCGTAAATCTGCTAAATTAGAGGATGAACCGTGTACTGATATAAAATCGACTACGGGAATTAACGTATCTGTAGATGCCCAAGACGTATTAGATAGTGAAAGTCTTTACGATTTCAATATTGAAACAAATGGTACGATTATACCGAGCTTTCACCGAGAAAATGTGTGGTTTACCTACGATTATAAAACACCGTCCTCTTTAGCTGAGAAATCTATGAATTTAGATATATTCAAAGTTTCTAGGGAACAGGATTTAATTAAATTTGTAGTAGGTTCCGTAGAGGATTTAGACTGTATGCGTCATATGATTAATCAATATCCTACAAAGGCTCAAATCTATGTATCACCAGTGTGGGGAAAAATAGAGGCAGCTGCTATTATTGATTATATGAATGAACATAATCTACAAAATGTACGATTCCAATTACAGATTCATAAATTTGTATGGGATCCTGATGCGAAAGGTGTATAGTATAGTTAGGGCGTAGGTAGAGTATCGAGTGTTTTTTTATGCAGTATGATACATTATGATATGATGACACCTTGATATAAAGGGGAATATATGGATACAGAAAAAATAGAATCACTTGTATATCAATTGCTAGAAGCCTTGGGGGAGGACCCTAATCGTGAAGGTTTAGTAGAAACGCCTAAGCGCGTAGCTCAAATGATGGCAGAGGTATACGAAGGGATTCAGTATACGAATGCTGAGATTGCAGAGATGTATGGTAAGACCTTTGAAGTTGATACAAATCAAATGGTTGTAGTAAAGGATATTACGTGTTTTTCCCATTGCGAACACCATATGGCTTTAATGTATGATATGAGTATTAGCATTGGCTATATTCCTAAAGGTCGTGTTATTGGCTTATCTAAAATACCTCGTATTGCTGAAATGTGTTGCAAACGATTGCAATTACAAGAAAAAATTGGAGAAGATATAGCTGAAGTTATTTCACTAGCTACAGGGTCAGAGGATGTTATTGTTCATATTACATCTTCTCATAGTTGTATGAGTGCGAGAGGGATTAAATCTACAGATAGCCAGACTACTACATTAGCTACAAAGGGCGTATTTAACGAAGATAATATGATTCACCGTTTTATGTTGATGAAACAGTCGTAGACCAGATATCTTGACTAATAGTCAGGCTATTCGGTATAATTAATGAGCTAGAAACTAACTGTGGGCCTATAGCTCAGGGGTAGAGCAACCGGCTCATAACCGGTCGGTCCCTGGTTCGATCCCAGGTGGGCCCACCAATTATGTTGATATCTACCGTCCTTGAGATTTCAAGGGCGGTTATTTTTATATGTAATTCATTTATTTCTTAGATACAATCGTCATTACTAAGATGGATAGTAGATGATACTCTAGAGTATCAGTCGTCTGATTTATGAGTTTCCTAAGAGATAAATAGTAAATAGAGGAATTATGGAACCTAGACCTATGATGGATCGCTTAGAGGCGGTTTTTTCGATTGTGCCAAAGGCTCGTGCAATAGCTGATATTGGCACTGATCATGGATATTTAGCAGTAGAACTTATCAACCGTAATCGTGCTGACTTTGTTATAGCCGGTGATGTACATAAGGGACCTTTAGAATCTGCAAAAGAATATGTTAAGTCCCGAGGGCTTGAGTCTAAGGTAGATTGCCGTTTAGGGGATGGTCTCAAGGTAACGCAGAAGGGCGAGCTAAATGGTGCCATTTGCTGTGGTATGGGCGGTTTCTTGATGCGCGATATCGTAGAAGAAGGGCCTGAACCGTTGGAATTCTACGTGTTACAACCACAAAATGGGCAAAAAGAATTGCGTCAGTATATGGTGCAAAAAGGCTATGTTATTGTTCTTGAAATTATTGTTGAAGATACCGGTAAATTATATACTGCGTTTTTAGCAATTCGCGAGGATTGCTTGGAAAACTATACAGGCACAGCAAATCATGAAAATGTGTATGCCACATTGCCTGAAGAATCCTTACTATGGTTTGTTGGGGCTCTTCTTGAACAAGAACGACCAGAACTTTGGACAAAATATATTGAGTATTTGATATATCAACGACAATGTGCCTTGGATGGTATGACAGAGAAATTGAGCCATACTGACAAATATCGGGATTTAGAGCGCGAAGTCGAATTTCTTCGTAGTCTTTTAGAAAGTAGATAGAAAGAAGTGAGTTTTATGACAACTGTTCAACAAGTCATTACCTTAATGGAACAATTAGCACCTCGATCCTATGCGGAATCTTGGGACAATGTAGGCCTTATGGTAGGCGACAGAAATGCTATGGTTACAGGTGTATTAACTACATTAGATGTAAAAGAGGAAACTATTTCGTATGCTATTGAACATGACTGTAATTTAATCATTAGTCATCACCCGTTAATTTTTAAAGGATTAAAACAATTATCTTGTGATACGGCTCAAGGGCGCATGATTCATAAATTGATTCAACATAAGATAGCCGTATATAGTGCCCATACGAATCTTGATATTGCACCTGGTGGCTTAAACGATATGTTGGCAGAACGATTAGGTCTTATAGATGTTAAGGGCTTTATCAAAACTGGTGAAGATGCGCTATATAAGATAACTACATTTGTGCCTGAAAATGCAGCTGATGCGGTTCGTCATGCAATGGGATCTGCTGGTGCTGGCAAAATTGGTAACTACGAGCATTGTAGCTTTAGTATTCATGGTGAAGGTCGCTTCATTGGTAACGAAGACTCTAATCCTGTTATCGGTGAAGCCGGTGCTTTAACGGTCGCAACTGAGGTACAAGTGAACGCTGTCGTTGATGGTACACATTTAAGCCAAGTTGTAGAGGCAATGAAAGAGGCCCATCCTTATGAAGAGGTAGCTTATGAAGTGGTATCCTTGTCTGAGCCAAAATGTTCAATTCAATATTTAGGTCGTATTGGTCATTTACCAAATGCACTCAATTTAGATACATTCCGTGAATGGGTTCAGGAAGCATTGCCAGAGGCTAATATTCGTTTTGCTGGGGTAGCTCCTCAAGAAATACAATCTATAGCGCTCTGCTCTGGTGCTGGCGCAGAATTTATTAAGGATGCAGCTCATCTACATGTGGATGCATATATTACAGGTGATGTGAAGTATCATGATGCACAATTAGCTAAAGAGCTGGGATTGCTCGTAGTTGATGCGGGACATTTTGGTACAGAATCTATTGTTGCGAGAGGCTTATGTGATTATTTACTTAGTAAAGATGTACCTGTTCCTGTGAAAGCTTTTACAGAACAGAATGATTTCTTTTTCTTATAATATTGCATTTTCTTGCAACAAATAGGCTAGCTATGATAAACTGAATTGAAGCAAGTATGAAAGACGGTTGCGAGTCCATAGGACTCGAGGAAAGTCCGAGCTCCATAGGGCAGGATGCCAGATAACGTCTGGCGAGGGTAACCTTAGGGAAAGTGCCATAGAAAAGGAAACCGCCACGTCAGTGGTAAGGGTGGAAAGGTGAGGTAAGAGCTCACCAGCAGTCTGGTAACAGGCTGGCTCGGTAAACCCCATCCGGAGCAAGACCGAATAGGGAAGGGTTAAGGGTGGTCCCGCCTACCTTCCGGGTTGTGTCGCTCGAGCGTGCAGGCGACTGTACGCCTAGAAAGATAATCGTCACCGCGCAAGCGGAACAGAACTCGGCTTATTGATTGCTTGCTTCCATATTTAAGATATAATTTATAGTATATAAGATTGTAGATCTTTGTTAGGAGAACTTCATGGCAATTACAGCGATTACTAGTGTACAAGAATTTGATGAAAAAGTACTTGGCTCTAAAGGTTTAGCTATTGTTGATTTCTGGGCTGCCTGGTGCGAACCTTGCACTGTTATGCGTCCAGAAGTAGAAGCAGTAGCAGAACGTTTGAAAGGACAAGTAGAGTTCTTTAGTGTTGATGCAGAAGATAAAAATCTTCGTGGCGTTTTGTTGAAAGAAGATATCGATGGTATTCCATCCATGGTATTCTATCGCGATGGCAAAATGCTTGATTCCCTTGTGGGTTACAAGAAAGCTGATGTGCTTGAGTCCCTAATCAAGGAAGTTATCTAATTTATTGATAACTAATGAATTTTACAAAAAATATATAATACAAGGCTGTATGCAAGTTAAATAAAATTTCTTGTATACAGCTTTTTTATTTGAATTATATAGTTTTCATAAATATTAAGTGATATAATAAAGTAGTAAGAATATGATTGTTATCATAATAGCTGTGACGAATTAAATAGTATATTATTTAATTTTCATAGTATGATTATTATCATAATAGTTGTAGTTCATTAAGTAATATTGATATATTGCGCAAAGTTGTTGTAAGGAGGCTATATTCCGTGAAGAATCGTATAAACAGTTTATGGACACTCTTCCAAGAGCGACGTTTGAGTCGACGCACATTTATGAAATCCTGTGTAGCACTCACCGCTATTCTCGGTTTGCCACCAACGATGTTAGACACCGTTGTTAAGGCAGCTGAAACAACTGAATTGCCTACGGTAATTTGGCTACATGGTCATGAATGTACTGGTTGTAGTGAATCATTCATTCGCTCATCTTCTCCGTTTACATCTGATGTAATTTTAAACATGATTTCTCTTGAATATGATGATACTTTGGCGGCTGCATCTGGTGCACCATTAGAGGAACACTTAGAGAAAATCATCAAAGAAAAAGCAGGCAAATACATCTTGGCTGTTGAAGGTGGTGTGCCACTTGATGAAAATGGTGTTTACTGTACAGTAGGTGGACGTACATTTAAAGAGTCCTTAATCGAAGCGGCTAAAGGTGCAGCAGCAATCATTGAATATGGTTCCTGCGCATCTTGGGGTGGTATTCAAGCGGCTAAACCAAATCCAACAAATACAGTATCTGTATCTTCTGTTGTATCTGGTAAGCCTATTATCAAAGTTCCTGGGTGTCCTCCAATTCCAGAGGTTATGACTGGTGTAATCATGCATTATGCATTATTTGGTCAAATTCCACCTCTTGATTCTCAAGGCCGTCCTAAACAATTTTATGGTAATCGTATTCACGACACATGCTACCGCCGTGCCTTCTTTGACTCTGGTCTCTTCGTTGAAAAATTCGACGACGATGCATCCAAATCTGGTTGGTGCTTGTATAAAGTAGGTTGTCGTGGACCTCAAACATATAATTCTTGTGGTAACTTACGTTGGTGGAATGGTTTGTCCTATCCAATTCAATCCGGTCACGGCTGTATTGGTTGCTCTGAAAAGGGCTTCTGGGATAATGACGTATTCTACAAACGTTTACCAGATATTCCATTAGCTAATACCATCACAACTGCTGATACAATCGGTACAGTGGCTGCTGTTGGTGCTACTGCAGCAGTTATCGTTCATGGTGCTGCAACTCTTACGCGTAATAAAATTCTTGATATGAAAGAAGAAAAACGCTTAAAAGAACAAGGCTTATGGGATGAAAAGAAACATAATAATGGAGGAGGTCACTAATGAAACGCGTAGTAGTAGATCCGATTTCCCGTATTGAAGGTCATTTACGGGTAGAAATAAAAGTTGATGAAGCGAGTGGTAAAGTAGAGGACGCATTGTCTTCTGGTACTGCTTGGCGCGGTATCGAACTTGTTGCTAAAGATCGCGATCCTCGTGACCTTTGGGCGTTCGTACAACGTATTTGTGGTGTATGTACTACAACACATGCCTTAGCAGCATTACGTGCTGTAGAGGATGCTCTTGGAATTACTATTCCTAAAAATGCAAACTACATTCGTAATATCATGCATAGCTCTTTAGATGTACATGACCATATTGTTCACTTCTATCATTTACACGCTCTTGACTGGGTTAGCCCTGTAGCAGCTCTTAGTGCAGATCCAGCTAAAACAGCACAATTACAAAATGATGTATTAGCTACTTATAATGTAAGTGGTTTAGCGCCTGCTGAAACTGCGTCTAAAGACTCTGCATATCCTAAAGAGTTCCCTAAAGCTACAACTGCTTATTTCACAGCGGTACAACAAAAGATTAAGAAAATTGTAGAATCTGGTCAATTGGGTATTTTCTCCGCTCAATGGTGGGATCATCCTGATTATAATTTGTTGCCACCAGAGGTTCATTTGATGGCCGTATCCCATTACTTGAATATTCTTGATCGTCAACGTGATATCGTAATTCCTCACGTTGTATTTGGTGGTAAAAACCCTCATCCGCACTATGTTGTAGGTGGCATGCCATGTTCTATTTCTATGAATGATATGAATGCGCCTATTAATACACAACGTCTTGCTGCGGTAGAAGAATCTATTGCATTGGCTAAAGATTTGGTAAATAATTTCTACGTGCCAGATCTATTAGCTATCGGCAAAATGTATGTAGAAAAAGGCATGATTGATGGCGGTGGCCTTGCGAAAAAACGCGTTATGTCTTACGGTGATTATCCAGACGATACTTATACTGGCATTTCTAATGGCGATTACCATAAAAAATGTATCGTTCGTTCTAATGGCGTTGTAGAAAACTTTGCTTTGGGCGTAGATAAAGCTACATTTATTCCATTAGAAGGTAAAGACTTCATGGATCCTCAATACCTCAGTGAAGAGGTTGATCACTCCTGGTTCACATATCCAGATGGTAAAAGCTCTCTTCATCCTATCGAAGGTGTTACAGATCCTGAGTTTACAGGCCCTAAATCTGGTACAAAAGAAAAATGGGAATTCCTTGATGAAGATAAAAAATATTCTTGGATTAAATCCCCAACTTTCAAAGGCAAAACTGCAGAAGTTGGCCCATTAGCAAAATATATCGTTGTATATACAAAAGTAAAACAAGGTATCATTAAAGATCCAACTTGGGCAGAATCCATGATTGTTCGTCAAATCGATACAGTATCTCAAGTACTTGGCGTTCCTGCTCACGTATGGATGACTACAATGGTTGGTCGTACAGCATGTCGTGGCCTTGATGCACAAGTAGCAGCAAATATGAGTCAATACTTCTTTGATAAACTCGTTGCTAACATCAAAAATGGTGACACTACTGTAGCTGATATGACTAAATTTGAGCCAAATACATGGGATAAAGATGCTAAAGGTGTTGGCCTTGTAGATGCTCCTCGTGGTGGTTTGGGTCACTGGATTCATATTAAAGATGGTCGCTCTGCAAACTATCAATGTATCGTACCATCTACATGGAATGCATGTCCTAAGACTGCAGCTAACGAACATGGTGCCTACGAAGACTCCATGATTGATACACATGTAAAAATTGCAGATAAACCACTTGAAATCTTGAAGGTAATTCACTCCTTCGACCCATGTCTCGCATGTGCAACCCATTTATACAATAAAAAAGGCGAAAAAATTGTTTCCGTCAATACAGATGCATTGTGTAAATAAAGGGTGGTGGGCTTATGTTAATACATACTGACAAAAAGGCGTATGTCGTATTTAGTTTATGGCTGCGCATATTCCACTGGACTATGGTGCTTAGTGTAACGGCTTTATTCTGGACTGGCCTATATATTGGTGATCCAGGATTTGCAGCTATTACAGGTAATCCAGAGCCAACCTTTGCTATTGATGGTTGGTTCTCTATGGAAACTATGCGTCGTATCCATTTCATTGCGGGTGTTATCTTAACATTCTCCTTCATCTTCCGATTTGCTGGTGCTCTTTGGAATCGAGGGGACAGATTATTACCTAAATTCCGTCAAAAACGGTATTGGTACGGTCTTAAAGAAACTACATTGCACTATTTGATGATTCCTCAAAAGCATGAACATCATTGGCTTCGTAACTCCTTAGCAAGAACTGCGTACATGATGGTGTACATTATGTTCTTCTTTGAAATCTTAACAGGTTTTGCCATGTTTTCAATGGTTAATCCTAATGGTATTTTAGGAACTTTATTTGCTCCAGTTATTACATTATTTGGTGGTGAATACAAGGTTCATATTATCCATCACTATATTGCTTGGGGTTTCTTGTTCTTTACTATCGTTCATGTGTATATGGCATTCCGAGAAGACGTTATGGAAGAATCTGGCGAAGTATCTGCCATGGTTTCTGGTATGAAGTATTATGCGCATGATCCAATCGATATTGAAGATCTCAATGGCAAACGCCGTCGTGGTGAACGTATCGATAAACCATCTGGTACAACATATCGTCCAAGTGATCCTAACGATCCTAGAGAAAGAGAATTACAAGAAAATGACTAATACAAGTACTGAAATCATCAGTGGCTTGGAACAATACGCGGACTCAGAGGGTCCGCGTATTGATTTAAATAGCCTTTATGATGATGGTAATAATGAAATCGTCCTACTCGGTGTAGGTAATATATTACTTACTGACGAGGGATTAGGGGTTCATGTAGTAAAAGAGTTAAAAGAGTCTTTCACATTTACACCATCTATTTCTATTATTGATGGTGGAACGATGGGAATGGAACTGCTTACGTATATGCGTGGTATGAAGAAAATCCTGCTCGTAGATGCTATCAATGGTGGGGAAGTACCTGGAACAATATATGAGTTTCCACATAAGGAATTAGAACAATATTTCACAGAACATATTTCTGTACACGAAGTAGGTATGCAAGATATTTTGCGCATCCGCGCCATTCAAGAGGATCCATTAGAGGATGCAGTAGTTATTGGTGTAGAACCAGAATCATTAGAGATTGGTTTTGAACCTAGTGCACCTGTACAACGAGCTTTACCAGAGGTGAAAGAGCGTGTACTCAATGTGTTACGAGAATGGGGCGTAACTGCAGAACCTAACACTTAAACTAATCGGTTTATAAGATGTAAAATTATCTCTAATAGGAGTATTTATGATTGAGAATTATGGTAATGTTCGCGCCGTTTTAAATGAGTTGCGTTTAGCACTTAAAAATTTGCGTGAAACAGGTGAGACTTATTCTATTTATATAGAGAAAACAGGTCTTGCAGAAGAAGAGCAAGTGGAGGTATTAGAAACACTTGGTCGTGGTCATATTACGATTAACTTCAATGAAACAGATCAGCCTGTAGAGTGGTATGAATCTCAATTCTCTGGAATTTGGATTGGCACCTTTAAAAATGGCCGAGATGATTCGATTTTGCACACTGTAGAGGTTGCTAAGTATCCAGTCATAGCTGGTGCATATGAAGAGGATATGGAACTAGCAGAGGCGGATTTACAATCTTGGATTGATGCTGCTGGCCTATAATATAAGAGACCCTTATCAGGGTCTCTTTCTTCTCTGTAGGAGAATATTTTGGTGATTTAGTTAGTTGGAATCATTAAATTAGCTTTGTTTTTTATAATGTTAGTATTTTATTCATATTTTGGGTATATATAATTGGTTTATATATAGAAAAATTTGTAAAATTACGATGAGTTTTATGAAAATAAAATGAAATCAGTTAAATTTCTTGTATTTGGTTAAGAAAATATATTTGATTTTTTGATTAATTGTTGGTTTAGCTAGTTAATAACAGCATTTATTATAATTTTACTGATATAAATTTATTTTATAATACTGTTTATTAAGTAGTTTTGTATATAAAATAATATTTTACTTATTTGATATACTTATATATAAGGTAAATGAAGAGAAAAAGCGGTAGAGTGCGAAAAAATCGCTTATTTACTGAATTTGTAGATATAAATTTGCCTATTGTTAACCTTGATGATTTGCCTTAATTTACTAATTAACTTAAAATATGTGAGTAAAATACTTTGGAGGATTTATGTTACTTTCTATTGTAGTGCCTGTATATAACGAAGAAGAGAACATAGCGAATTTTTATAAAGCTGTAACTGATGTTATGTCAGGACTCACGTACGATTATGAAATAATCTTCGTAGACGACGGTTCTAGTGATTCGTCATCTATGATATTACGTGAAATTGCTTACAATGATAAACATGTCAAAGTGTTATTGCTTGCTCGTAATTTTGGGCATCAGACTGCGCTTACTTGTGGTCTTGATTATGCTCATGGAGATGCAGTTATTACAATGGACGGTGACATGCAGCATCCACCGGCTTTGATTCCTGAACTCATTCGGTTGTGGGAATCGGGGTATGATGTAGTGCGCACCATACGCGATTCAACTGAAGATGCTAGTTGGGCTAAATCTTTCACGTCTAAGTATTATTACAAACTAATGAACAAAATGGCCGATGTTCCTATTGTTGAAGGGGGATCTGATTTCCGCCTCATGAATAGTAAAGCATTGGGCACATTGAAACGGTTCAGAGAACATGGTCGTTTCTTGCGCGGTATTGTTGGTGCCTTAGGGTATAGACAAGCTGAGTTGCACTTTGTAGCGCCACCTCGTTTTGCAGGGGTCTCAAAGTTTAGTGTGCGTAAAATGATACGATTTGCTCTCGATGGGGTAACCGCCTTTTCAAGAGTTCCTTTACGGGCTGCTTTGTACGTCGGTGTACTATGTGGTGGGTTGAGCTTCTTGCTTATATTGCACCTCTTGTATGTATATCTTACGGGTCAAGCCTTGAATGGATGGACTACCTTGGGCGTATCAATTTTGTTCATTGGTGGGATTCAACTCGTCGGACTGGGAATTATTGGCGAGTATGTAGGTCGTATTTTTGAAGAGGTGAAGCAACGGCCTTTGTATTGGGTTAAGTCAGCTATAAACTTTGATGAGCATGAAGAGGCTCCATTACTTGGACCTAGTAGTGCAGATGTGTTTATGGCACCTGAGACTTATACTAACAAAAGCAAAGAAGACTAGCTGTATTTGTGAATGCAAATAAATAGACGGTTAGTATATTTTGAATAAATAACTTACTTTAAAAGTTTTGGAAAGGAAGCATATGAAGTCAAAATATAGTAAGGTTAAAATAACGGCATTAACATTAACTTTTGTGTGTGCCACAACAGCCATGGTAGGTGCAACAACATTACAATATGGTGATAAGGGCAAAAGTGTTACAGCGGTTCAACAACAACTAATTAAACACGGTTATAATGCTACAGATAAAAATGGTGTATATGGTAAAGAAACGAAATGGGCAGTTCGTCTGTTCCAACAAGATCGTGGCTTACCAGTGGACGGTATCGTAGGTCCTGCTACATATAATGCATTGATGAGCGCTCCTCGTTCTACGAAGGCAGTATTGACTCAAAATGCGGCGACTAAAGCAGTAGCGACGAAATCCGCTTTCACAAACAGCAATGCGACGTCTCGTCGTATCTCAGGTCAATCCATTACTGGCAAAAATATTAAATTAAATAATATTACGAAGAGCGAAACACCAAATAGCATCCATGCTATCTTGGCAGAAGCGGACAAATATCGCGGTGTACCATATGTATTTGGCGGTACTACTCCAAGTGGTTTTGACTGCTCTGGTTATGTTAAATATGTATTTGCGAAACAAGGTATCTCTTTACCACGTTTGGCAGATGAACAATATAACGTAGGTGTTGAAGTTTCTCGTGCAAACTTGAAAGCCGGGGATTTGGTATTCTTTGAAACATATGAACCAGGTCCGTCTCACTCCGGTATTTATATTGGTGATGGCAAGTTCATCAGCGCCACTTCCAGTCGTGGTGTAGCAGTAGCAGATCTTGATACTGGCTATTGGGGTGAACGCTATATCGGCGCAAAACGCGTTATATAGGCTAATACAATACTAGCTTTAAAAGAGGCTATACGAATCAATTATGTTCTGTTGATTTGTATAACCTCTTTTTCGTTTATGTAAATCTTGAATTTTATCCTAACTTTTTCTCATTGTAAAAGTATAGGAACTCCGCATGACCTCAATGTTTTTGATAGATTTTATATCGGTTTTACGTTATAATGAAGAGTAAATAATTTTAGGAGGAATATACACATGAAGGGTAATGAACTGCGTCAAGCATACTTGCAGTTTTTTGAAAGCAAAGGACATTTAAAATTAGATAGTTTTTCTCTTATTCCAGAAAACGATCCGTCTCTATTATTGATCGGGGCAGGTATGGCGCCATTAAAGCCTTTCTTTACAGGTAAATTGGTACCTCCTTGTCATCGTATTACAACAAGCCAAAAATGTATGCGTACTGGTGACCTTGAAAACGTAGGCCGCACAGCTCGTCACCATACATTCTTTGAAATGCTTGGTAACTTCTCCTTCGGTGATTACTTCAAAAAAGAAGCGATTCACTGGGCATGGGAGTTCTTAACTGAAGTTATTAAACTCGACAAAAATAGATTATATGTAACTGTATATCCGGATGACCAAGAAGCATATGATACATGGCACAACGACTGTGGCGTAGAAGAAAGTCACATTACACGCCTTGAAGATAACTTCTGGGAAATTGGTGAAGGCCCATGCGGTCCTGATAGTGAAATCTTCTTCGATCAAGGTCCTGAACATGGTTGTGATGATCCTAACTGTGCACCAGGTTGTGACTGCGACCGTTACCTCGAAATCTGGAACTTAGTATTCACACAATTCAATAAAATGCCAGATGGTTCCTACGAACCATTGCAACATAAAAACATCGATACTGGCGCTGGTCTTGAACGATTGGCTTCCGTATTACAAGGTTGTAAAACAAACTTTGAAACTGATTTGATTTACCCAATCATCGAAGCGACTGCAAAACGCGCTGGTGTTACATATAACGAAGATCCAAATACAGATGTTTCTTTGAAGGTTATTGCTGACCACGCTCGTGCTGTTACTGCATTGATCTCTGATGGCGTATTGCCATCCAACGAAGGTCGTGGTTACGTATTACGTCGTATTTTACGTCGTGCTGTACGTCATGGCCGTTTGCTTGGTATTGAAAGCATCTTCTTAACACCACTTATTGATGTAGTCGTAGACATTCTTGGCCCTGGTATTAAATCCATCGCAGAAAAACAAGACTTCGTTAAACGTGTTGTACAAAATGAAGAAGAACGCTTCAACCAAACATTGGAACAAGGTCTTGAGTTATTAAACTCCTTGATTGATACACTTGCTGCTGAAAAAGCAACTGTAGTGCCTGGTACAGAAGTATTCAAATTATATGATACATACGGATTCCCTTGGGAATTAACAGAAGAAATTGCTTCTGAACGCGGCTTTACAATCGACCATGAAGGTTTTGAAGCAGCTATGAAGGAACAACGTGAACGCGCTCGTGAAGCTCGTGTAAAAGAAGATGCTAAGGTAGCAACACCTGACATCACATTCTTGAAAGACGAAGAGCTTCTTGAAGATGAAGCTGTAACTGCTTCTTCCGTATTAATGATCGGCAAAGGCTCTGAACGTTTGCAAACAGCTGCTGATGGCGATGAAATTACTGTTATCGTGCGCACCACACCATTCCACGCTGAAGGGGGCGGTCAATTAGGTGATACAGGCTTTATCGTTGGCCCAATGGGTAAGGTAGAGGTTCATAATACAAAACGTTTACCTGAAGGCACTGTATACCATATCGGTACTGTTGTGGAAGGTTCCATTTCCGAAGGCGATGATGTAACGCTTGAAGTAGATACAAATCGCCGTGCTGCTATGGCTCGTAACCATACAGCAACACATTTGTTACATGCAGCATTGAAAAAGGTTCTAGGCGAGCATGTTAACCAAGCAGGTTCCTTAGTAACTCCAGATTACTTGCGTTTTGACTTCACTCACTTCTCTCCTGTAACACAAGAGGAACTTGATCAAATTGAAGCTCTTGTAAATGAAGAGATTTTAAAAGCTACAGATTTAGCTATTGCTGAAATGTCTATGGACGAAGCAAAAGCTAAAGGTGCGATGGCACTCTTTGGCGATAAATATGGTGATGTAGTTCGCGTTGTAGAGGTTCCTGGTTTCTCCGTTGAATTATGTGGCGGTTCTCATGTAGGCAATACAGCTTTCATTAGTTCCTTCCGCTTAACATCTGAAGCGGGTATCGGCTCTGGTGTACGTCGTATTGAAGCAATTACAGGTCGCGCAGCTCTAAATGCAGCAAAACATGATCGCTTGACTATCGAACGCATGGCAGGCGAACTTAAAACTAAAGCACCTCAAGTAGAAGAACGTTTACATCAAGTATTGGCAGAAGCAAAAGAAACTGCTAAAGAATTAGAACAAATTCGCAAAGAGGTTTCTGCAGCTGGTGCGGCAGATATCATTGCTGGTAAGGTAATGATTGGCGATGTAGCATTTGTAGCGGCTGCTGTAAAAGCATCCTCTATCGATGAATTACGTGACTTAGCGGATATGGGCCTTGATCAATTAAATGGCTCTGGCGTAGTCCTCGTAGGTGCTGCTATGGGTGACGATAAGGTTAACTTTGTATGTAAAGTATCTAAAGACGTTGTTGCTAAAGGTGCAAAAGCTGGTAATATCGTAAAAGCAGCAGCTCAAGTAGCTGGTGGTAATGGCGGTGGCCGTCCAGATATGGCTCAAGCAGGCGGTAAGGAACCAGCTAAATTGGCGGAAGCATTAAAAGCTGGTGGTGAAGCTTTAACATCTATGTTACAATAGACATATAATTTTATAATTATACTTGTATCTGTTATAGAAAAATTTTATGATGCATAAAAAGTTACTGACTTTGTACCTTTAATTCAAGTATAATAGTAGGCGAGGTTTCACTTTTACAGTGAAACCTGCCAATGTAATAAAAAGGAGGGATACGATGAAGGTTTCTGATGAAACTATGTTATTCCGTAAAGTAGACGATGAACCGATGACAGCTGAAGAGGTTCTTACTCGTGTTTATCAATCTATTCAAGAAAAAGGTTACAATCCAATCAATCAAATCTTAGGGTATCTTATTTCTGGAGATCCAGCGTACATTACAAGTTATAATAATGCACGTTCTGATATCCGTCGTTTAGAGCGGGATGACTTGATTGAGGAATTGTTGAAAGAATACGCAAAGGCAAAACAACTATAATGAGAATTATGTCATTAGATGTGGGCAGCCGTACTATCGGTATTGCCTGTAGTGATGCACTGCTCATGACAGCACAAGGTATTGAAACCATTCGTAGAACATCTCTTGAAAAAGATTTTAATCGCTTACAAGAACTCATTGCTGAATATGAAGTACATGAGCTTGTAGTAGGTATGCCGAAGAATATGAATGGTACAAAAGGTGAACGAGCTGAAAAGACTGAAGAATTCGTTGAAAAGATGAAAGAAGTCATCGATTTACCTGTTTCATATTGGGATGAGCGGTTATCTACGGTTATGGCTGAACGCCAACTCATTGCAGCTGACGTAAGTCGTAAAAAGCGTAAATCCGTTATTGATAAAATGGCAGCGGTTGTAATTTTGCAAGGATACTTAGATCGCTTGCAGTTCAATAAATAAATCTTTTTTTCCACAAGGAGGGTTTCCAATGGTTGACCAAAACTTTGAAGGTGAAGTGTATTATTTAGAATTCGAAGACGAAAACGGCAATAAACAATACTTCACAGAAGATGTTGTTCTAAACCATGAAGGTCGTGAGTATGCAGTTCTTGTACATGTACAAGACGAAGAGGCAGACCACGAAGGTCAAGATGACACATATATGATCTTGGCTAGCATCGAAAAAAATGAAGAAGGCGTAGAAGTATACGTACCTTTAGATGAAGAAGATGAAGTTTTTGAGACTCTAGTAAAATTGTATGAAGAAATGGAAGATGGCGAGTAGTTGTTTTCTTTATAAATCTAGCGTGTTGTCTTTGGGCAATACGCTATTTTTATTTGTTATATATTAAGATGCCCATAATATGATAATGTCCTTTTATATAGGGGAAATATGGACTTTATGGTATAATAAGATGATAAATACTGTTATGTTACTGAAAGGAACTCGACGTCGTGAGAAAAGCCTTAAGATATATTTTAATCCTTATTATTGTAGGCGTATTAATCATCGCAGGTGGTTTGGGAGCGATTTATTTAGTGCCAAACACCTTTGCTCAAGATGATGGTACACAAGTTCTTGTCATCGAAAAAGGGCAGACTGGCACTGAAATTGCAGACATGCTCTATGAACGAGGTCTTATTCGTTCCACACAAGGCT
The DNA here is from genome assembly GCF_900637515.1 of Veillonella dispar. NCBI lineage: Bacteria > Bacillati > Bacillota > Negativicutes > Veillonellales > Veillonellaceae > Veillonella > Veillonella dispar. Next base: position 752,895 of record NZ_LR134375.1, read on the forward strand.
TTAAGCTTTGGTTATATTTGAGCGGTACCAATGATAAACTTCAAACTGGTCACTATCAAATTCCTAACAAGGTAACTGTGCGAGAACTCATTTCTTTATTACAAGAAGGTCATGTAGAATCTATTCGTGTTACAATTCCTGAAGGATACACAGTTGGTGATATAGCTATCGTTCTTGAAAAAAATCAAATTATGAAGGCAAAGGATTTCTTAGCAGAAGCAAAGACCTTTGTACCATATCCATATATGAAAGGTACAAGACCTGCTACATATCCGGTAGAGGGCTTCTTATTCCCAAGTACTTATGAAATTCCAGTAGGTGCAACGCCACGTGAAGTGATTCAAATGATGGCTGATGAAATGAATCGTTACCTCACACCGGCTGTGAAGAAACAAATTCAAGCTCAACACATGAGTATTCATGACTTTGTAACATTGGCATCCATTGTTGAACGTGAATCTTTATTTGATGCGGATCGTCCAACAATTGCAGGGGTATTTAAAAAACGGTTAGCCCATGGTATTCCATTGCAATCTGATGCGACAATTTCCTATGTACTTGGTTATGCAAAAGAAGATGTAACTATTGGTGATACGCAATTACAAAGCCCGTATAATACATACGTATCTAAAGGCTTGCCACCAGGACCAATTGCGAACCCTGGTAAAAAAGCATTAGATGCAGTCTTGCATTCTGAAGATACAGAGTATTTATACTTTGTAGCAGATAAAGATGGACATAACCACTTCTCTAAAACATATGAAGAACATTTAGCGGAAGTTCATAAAATCTATGGTAATGATACGGCTACATCCTCTAATACAGAGGCCGCAGTACAAGCAGGTCCTAACTATGACGTGGCTGTGGCAACGACAGAGCCTAACTACAATTACAGCTCTGAAGAAGCGGTGGAAGCAGATTCTCAATATGTTAATGTGGAACCTACGTACAAATATACACCAACAACGGTTCCAGCTGCTGAAATTCCAGCACCAACACCAGCTCCACAAGCACCAGCTCAATCTGCACCAGCAACTCAATCATCTAGTTCTAACTCTTATGTGCCAACTACAACACCTGCTCCAGAATCTATGCAAAATGTTGTACCAAGTACACAACAAGAACCTCATATTGAAGTAAAGCCAGCTGAATCTGTGGATCGTTCTACGTTGGTAGTTCCTAGTGGTAATAGCAATAAATAATGTAGGAGATTGAATCTACTTTCATGACATTAAATGATATTTTAAATGAACAGCGTATTTACGCGATGATTAATGATGTACCGATTCTACGAGAATCTGAGGTTCATCTCTTTGAAGAATTAATAGGTTTGTACCGGCCCACCTCTGTGTTAGAGGTGGGCACCGCCATTGGTTACTCTGCTTTGTTGATGGCTCCGCTACTCGACGAAGAGGAGGGACATATTACATCTATTGAACTAGATGATGTGCGTTACGAAATGGCGAAATATTATATTAACCAATCTGATTATGCCGATACAATTACATTGCTGAAAGGCGATGCGTCTCAAGTCTTAACGGAACTCACCGGTGAATATGATCTAGTATTTTTAGATGGTCCCAAAGGACAATATCTTAAACAATTAGAACTCATTTTGCCTCATGTGAAAGAAGGAGGCGTTATCCTCGCAGACAATGTACTTTTTAGAGGTTATGTAAGAGGCGATAAGGAGCCGCCAAAACGGTTTAAGACTATCGTAAAACGGTTAAAAGAATACTTAACGTATGTTGAAAATAAAGAATTGTTTAACACCACCATCTATCCAATGGGGGATGGTATGAGTGTGAGTGTGTGGAAAGGGCACAACAAATAATGGCAGAACATTTTATGGAATTGCTTTGTCCAGCCGGTAATATGGACAAGCTTAAAATGGCTATTCGCTACGGTGCGGATGCTGTATATTGTGCAGGCAAACGTTTTGGCTTGCGCGCAGGTAACTCTAATTTCTCCGACGAGGAATTAAAGGAAGCTGTAGAATTCGTACATGCGCATGGTAAAAAAATCCATGTAACATGTAATATCATTCCTCATAATGAGGACTTTGAAGGTTTAGAGGATTATTTGAAATTCCTTGAAAGTATCGGTGTTGATGCAATCATCGTTGCTGACATGGGTATTTTCAGCCTTGCTAAACGCGTGGCTCCAGGCCTTGAACTTCACGTAAGTACACAAGCATCTACTACAAACTGGCACACAGTTCAAATGTGGAAAGAATTGGGTGCTACACGTGTAGTAGCAGCTCGTGAAGTGTCTTTGGCTGACCTTAAAGAAATGAAGGACAATGTAGACATCGAAATCGAATCCTTCGTACATGGCTCCATGTGTATTTCTTACTCTGGTCGTTGTCTATTGTCTAACTACATGACAGGCAATCGTGATGCGAACCGCGGTCAATGTTCTCAATCTTGCCGTTGGAAATATTCCCTTGTTGAATCCAACCGACCTGGTGAATATTATCCAATTGAAGAAGATGAACATGGCACATATATCTTTAACTCTAAAGACTTGTGCTTGATTCACCGCATTCCTGATTTATATGAAGCTGGTATTGATAGCCTTAAAATTGAAGGCCGTATGAAATCCGTTCACTATTGTGCAACAGTAGCAAAGGTATACCGTACAGCTATCGATACATATCTTAAAGAAGGTAAAGACTGGTATGTTCGTCCAGAATGGATTGCAGAATTAGAAAAGATTTCTCACCGTCCATATACAGATGGTTTTGCAGAAGGCCGTCCTGACGAAACTGCTCAAAACTATGGTAAATCTACAAATACGCAAAGCCATGATTTCATCGGTTTAGTTTTGGGTTATAACGAAGAAGAAAAATACGTTGATCTTGAACAACGTAATAACTTTAAGGTAGGCGATAAAGTAGAATTCTGCCAACCTAAGGGTGAGCTTGTTGAGACTGTAATTGAAAAAATGACAGATGAAGATGGTAACCCAATCGATGTAGCACCACATGCTCAAATGAAAGTGCGCATTTACATGGATACACCACTTGAACCATATTCCATGATGCGTCGTGAGTGCAAACCTAAAGCGGAGTAATTATGCGTGGTACACCATTAGAACCGAGTAAATCTATCGGTGCATTTCCCGATGTACCAGATTTAGAGACCTCTGGAGAAGAGGCGTATGTGTTCTTTCATCTTGAGCCGAAGCATACAAACTATATCAATCGCATCATTGAAGGCTATGAATACTTAGGTGTTATGACCTCTGTAGATACGAGTGGTCGGTGCATGTTGCGCTGCACACCATCTACAAAACCATTAGCTATTGAAGTATTAACTAGCTTATCTGATTATGTCACTATAGAGAAATGAGAGTATATCTATGAAACAATCTATTTTGAAACGTGCATTATTAACAGCTTGCCTTAGTGTATCTATGGCTGGCGTAGCTATGGCGGGCCCAGTAGGTCCTGTTATCATTCCTCAAGCAGGGGATGTAGTAGTCATCAATCATGGTCCTGATATGACTTTCACAGGCAATATTAACTTTGATGTGGAAAGTCAAACTAATAACAACTTACAAATTGGTTCCACTGTGATTCCTAATGTGGTATACGGTGCTGCTTTCAACAAAACGGGTGCTCCAGATACAATTATCCCAGCTCAAACTTACGTGTATGTAGGTACAAAAGATGGAGCGAATGCTTTTACAGAAGCTAGTGATGCAGATAAAAAAGGTGCTAATTGGAATGTAGAAACATTGAAGAAAACTAAGTCTGGCGATGTACAATTGGCAAGCCGTGGCATTCCTGAAAAGCCATTGGCAAACCAAGTAGCTACTATTAAAGACTCCATTATGCTTAGCGCTGTAGATCTCAGTACAACAGAGGTAGGCCGCAATAGCAAGGGCGTTCTATATATGACAGTTCCTAAGGAATTGAAATTAACTGCGGATACAGGTATTCCTGAAGACGTACGGGAAACAATGCCAGCTATGTTCCGTGGTAAAATGGGTGACTCCCTCATGGTAAACCTTATGCCTCTAAATAATGACGAAAAACAACAATTAGCGGCAAACCCACACAATGCTAATGCAATCGTATTTAACCGTGGCATGAGCATGGCTAAAATGATTGGTTCCTCTGCACGTACAAGCAAAGTGTACACATACATGAAAGACCACTATTTGAACCTCGTTATTGTAGCAAAAGATTACGATGATAATGGTGCTCGTGGTAGCGGTGTTATGATGGTGTCTAAACAAGATAACTCTAATGATGTACTCTTAACACTCTACAAAGGCCCAGATCTTTCTAATAGCAAATTAGAAAAAGTAATTGGTGCCATGTTGTCTACAAACTTCAAACGCTAATAGATCTAACAAAATCTTCAAAGTTTAATAGATCTTACAAAACGGCTCGGTATACGGGCCGTTTTCTTTTTGTTTTAGGAGATAAGGGCGTTATGTTGAATTTATAGAATTTATGAAATTTACTATTGAACCGTATTGAATTTTTTAATTCCCTGTGATACTATAATCTAGTAAAAGTTATGCAAAGGACATGATTCTCATATCCCTGTGTACCAGAGAGAGGCTGATGCTGGAAATGCCTTACACATATATCAGAGTTACCCCCTTTAAACTGATTTGTCGAACCTAAGTAGGCAAATACGGCCGCCACCGTTATCGGGCTTAATGAAGTGAATTAACTATACACATATATTCGTATAGGTAGTTAACTAGGGTGGAACCGCGAATGATCTTCGTCCCTTGTTTTGTAGGGATAGAGGGTCTTTTTTTATTACAAAAATCCAGTCTATCCTAGATAATAATTGGAGGAAATTAAAATGGCAGATGTAAAAATCATTTTACCTGATGGTAGTGCTAAGGAATACGCTGCTGGCACTACTCTTGGGGAAGCAGTAAAACAATTATCTAACAGCTTGGCTAAAAAAGTACTAGCTGCAAACGTAAATGGCGAATTAACAGACCTTCGCGAAGAACTTGTTGATGGTTCTGAAGTAGCATTCTTAACATTCGAAGAAGATGGTGGTAAACATACATTGCGCCACACAGCTTCTCATATCTTGGCTCAAGCAGTTAAACGCTTATGGCCTGAGGCTAAATTGGCTATCGGTCCTGCAATCGATAAAGGCTTCTACTATGATATCGATATGGAACATACTTTGACTCCTGAAGATTTGGGTAAAATCGAAAAGGAAATGAGCCGTATTGTAAAAGAAAACTTGCCTATCACTAAATCCGTAATGTCTCGTCAAGAAGCTATCGAGTTCTTCAAATCTAAAAATGAAGACTACAAGGTAGAATTGATCGAAGATCTTCCTGAAGATGCTGTTATCTCTTGCTATGCGCAAGGTGACTTCATCGATCTTTGTGCAGGTCCTCACGTGGCATCCACTGGTAAGGTGAAAGCTTTCAAATTACAAAGCATTGCAGGTGCATACTGGCGCGGCGATGAAAAGAACAAAATGTTGCAACGTATTTACGGTACAGCATTTGAAAAGAAAGAAGAACTTGATGCATACCTTCACTTGCTTGAAGAAGCAGCTAAACGCGACCATCGTAAACTTGGTAAAGAACTTGGCTTGTTCGTTATCAAAGAAGAAGGTCCTGGATTCCCATTCTTCTTACCAAAAGGTATGGCACTTCGCAACGAATTGGAAAACTTCTGGCGTGAAGTTCACCATGAATTTGATTACGAAGAAATTCGTACACCAATCATCTTAAATAAACAATTGTGGGAAACATCTGGTCACTGGTTCCATTACCGTGAAAATATGTACACTACAATTATTGATGATGAAGAATATGCAATTAAACCAATGAACTGCCCAGGCGGTATCTTGGTTTACCAAAACGAAATGCACTCCTACCGTGACTTCCCATTGCGTTACGCTGAACTTGGCTTAGTTCACCGTCATGAATTGTCCGGTGCATTACATGGCTTATTCCGTGTACGTGCGTTTACTCAAGATGATGCTCACGTATTCATGTTGCCAGATCAAATGCAATCTGAATTGATGAAAGTTATCGAATTGTTCGACCGTATTTATAGCCAATTCGGCTTGAAATACCATGTAGAATTATCTACTAAACCAGACAATGCAATGGGTGATGATGCAATCTGGGAAGCAGCTACAGAAGCATTGCGCAATGCCATTGAAGCAAAAGGTATTCCTTACGTAATCAACCCTGGCGACGGTGCTTTCTATGGTCCTAAACTTGACTACCATATCGAAGACTCCTTAGGTCGTACATGGCAATGTGGTACTATCCAATTGGATATGAACTTGCCTGAACGTTTCCAAATTGAATATGTTGGTGAAGATGGTCAAAAACATCGTCCTATCATGATTCACCGTGCATGCTTCGGCTCTATGGAACGTTTCATCGGTATCTTAACTGAACACTATGCAGGTGCATTCCCAACTTGGATGGCTCCTGTACAAGTTAAAATCTTGCCTATCTCTGAAAAACATGTTGAATATGCTAAAGAATTGGCAAAACAAATGCACCGCGACTATGTACGTGTAGAAGTGGATGATCGTAGCGAAAAAATCGGCTACAAAATCCGCCAAGCACAAATGGCAAAAGTTCCTTACATGCTTGTTGTAGGTGATAAAGAAGTTGAAGAAGGTACAGTTAACGTTCGTAAACACGGTGGTGACGAATTAGGTTCCATACCATTCGATGAATTCTTCAATTCCATTAAAATTGAAATAAAAGAACGTAACTAATTGATTTAGATGACTTATCCATCAATATAGTTGATGCGGATATGATGAGTTGTTATATTTAATTGGTTATAATCTAATCTCTTATATGTGTTAAAATAAACATATATAAATTTAGCCCCCATATACTAAGCCTTTCATTAGACTTAAGTCTAGGAGTTGGCCATTTGTATAGTGGGGGCTATCTCTTTAATTGTTACCTGTGAGTAGCGAAAGGAAATATTATGAAAGAAGTAAATTCATACGGCTGGAAAGCAGTCATTGGGTCTTCCATTGGTTATGCAATGGATGGTTTTGATCTCTTGATTTTAGGCTTTATGCTAACCTTAATTTCTGGAGATTTAGGCTTGACTACAGGTCAAGCCGGTTCTCTTGTAACGTGGACCTTGGTAGGTGCCGTACTAGGTGGCTTTATCTTTGGTACCTTGTCCGATAAGTTTGGTCGCGTTCGCGTATTGACTTGGACTATCGTACTTTTTGCGGTATTTACAGGTCTTTGTGCCTTTGCTCAAGGGTATTGGGATCTTCTTATTTACCGTACAATCGCTGGTATTGGTCTAGGTGGTGAATTTGGGATTGGCATGGCACTAGCTGCCGAAGCTTGGCCTGCTAAGCACCGTGCTAAAGCAACAAGTTATGTTGCCCTTGGTTGGCAATTAGGCGTATTAGCGGCCGCTTTGTTAACACCGTTACTCATTCCTATTATTGGGTGGCGCGGGATGTTTATGGTCGGTATTATTCCTGCCTTGGTTGCTTGGGTATTCCGAGCTAAACTACATGAACCAGAAATCTTTGTACAAAGTAAAGAATCTAAGGAACATTCACATACTAACTCTTTCAAGTTATTAGTAAAAGATGTAAGAACAACAAAGACATCTATTGGTGTTGCTATTTTAACATCAGTTCAAAACTTTGGTTATTACGGTATTATGATTTGGTTACCTAATTTCTTAAGTAAGCAATTAGGTTTCTCCCTTACAAAATCCGGTTTATGGACAGCTGTTACTGTATGTGGCATGATGGTTGGTATTTGGCTATTTGGACGTTTGGCAGATAAAATCGGTCGTAAACCTACATTTATTCTATTCCAAGTATGTGCTGTAGCATCTATTTTGATTTACTCTCAACTATCTGATCCAACAGCTATGCTATTTGCTGGGGCAATTTTAGGGGCCTCTGTAAATGGTATGATGGGTGGTTATGGTGCCTTGATGGCAGAAGCATACCCAACAACTGCCCGTGCAACAGCTCAAAATGTACTATTTAACATAGGCCGTGCTGTAGGCGGCTTTAGCCCAATGGTAGTAGGCATGATCATCTCTATGTACTCCTACCAAGTAGCAATTGCATTCCTAGCTATTATCTACGTACTTGATATTCTAGCAACTGTATTCTTAATTCCTGAACTTAAAGGTAAAGAATTAGAATAATGTATTGAATTAATTTAGAGTAAATATATTGTGCTCTTTAGGTTATTAATCAATTGAAAATAGTGAATTTAAAAGGCTCTGTCTTATGACAGAGCCTTTTGGTTTATATATAATTTTTATGAAAGTACAGTATTATGCGATACCAATCCAGTGCCAGTATGTTAGGGCAAATACGAGCATCATAACATAGCCGATGATGGTTAATGGAATGCCTGTAGTCATAAATGTTTTTACGTCGAATGTGTCTGTACCGTAAGCCACCATACCTTGTGGTGAGTTTACTGGTAATACTAGACCGAAGCAGATAGCGTATTGCATGAGCATGGTTACGCCGATTGGGTTAAGACCTTCTGCATTGTGACCTACTACGATGGATATTACGATAGGAATCATAGCAGAGGAGAGGGCTGTAGCAGAGGCAAAGCCTAGGTGAATGACAATGAGGAAGGCAGCCATTACAGCAATTAAAATAAATACGCTGGCGCTTTCAAGGGAGAAAGCATTTACGAATACTTGAGCAAGCCAAGTGGCTGCTTTTGTTTTAAGTAATACAGAGCCAAGGCCGATACCAGCACCAAACATAACGATGGAGCCCCAGTCGATGTTTGGCTGTGCAAACTTCCAATCCATTATGCCAATTTTAGGGAAGAAGAATAATGCAATGGCAATTATTGTTGTAGTCGTTGTGTCGATGGAATGTAGCTTACCCCCAGTAGCCCATAATGCAAGTAGTCCAATAGAGATACATAATAGTTTCTTTTCATCATTGCTCATAGGGCCGATTTCTTGGAGCATTTTAGCGAGCTGTACATCGCCACCTACAAGTTCTTTGAACTCCGGTTTAATTAATGCTTGTGTTAAGAAGTAGGCGATGATAACCATAGTAATAGAGAATGGAGCTGCTGCGGTTAGCCAATCAATCCAACTAATAGAAGTATTCATCTGAGTTTGCATAAAACCTACGGCTACAAGATTTTGTGCAGCCGCTGTTTGGATCATAATATTCCAGAATGTATCGGCCTGTACGGCACCTACCATGAGGAGTGCTGCTACGCGGCTTTTACGTTCAATACCTAAGTTCTCAACAATACCGATGATAATTGGTGCTAAACAGGCAATACGGGCTGTTGCACTCGGTACGAAGAAGGCGAGGATAAGGCCTGTAATAATAACACCTAAATAAATCCGGCTTACTTTAGTACCAACGCTAGACAGTACTAACATGGCAATACGACGATCTAGACCTGTCTTACGCATAGCTACAGAGATAAACATAGCAGCGCCTACGAGAATCATGGCCGGTGAAGAATAACCAGAAATGATGAGTTTTAACGCATTGGCTGTGCCCATAGCCTTAGCAGGTGCTTCTGGATTTGGTGAGAAACCTAATAGTAGCGCCGTAAGCGCTGTAATCATGGTGGCGCTTACTGGATAGGAAACAGCTGATGTCATCCACAGGATGATAGCAAAGGCGAGCACACCGATCATACGATGACCACCGGTAGATAATGTGTCCGGTGTAGGCAATAATAAAATAGCACCTAAAACAATAAAGGATAAAATAAGTCCAATATTTTGAGCCGTTGTACGCGCCTTTTGTGGAGGGGCAGTGGTTGTTACACTCATAATAAAACTCCTTTCTATTTGTATCATAACTATTACTGTATAATAATAAATAAGGTAAACTATATAAGCTAGACTATTCTATAAATATTATTGTATCGTATTTTCTATAGAATTAGTTGTATAATTTATAAGAATATTGTATACATAAAGAGAGAACGGTGTCAGTAAGTATACCTATATACAGAAATTCTAATGTCTGTTATACTATAAGAGTTGTAATAATAAATTTATTGAGAAAGGATCAATATTCTTATTGACTTTCACTATTCGATTTGTTATTATAATTAAGTAATTTATGAAGCAGAGGCCATCCGCCACTCACCTAATACCAAGAAGTATGAGGTTAATATAGAGAACTCTATTCGGATGGTGTTTGCCGTCCGTTTTTTTTATTCTCTTGGAGGTGAACGCTATTAGCAAGGATACACCACGCATTAATGAAGAGATTCGTGCTCGTGAACTTCGTGTCGTAGGTCCTGAAAACGAACAAATCGGCATCATGTCTGGCCGTGAGGCGTTGGCATTAGCTGAAGAAAAGCATCTTGATCTTGTGGAAATTGCACCTAACGCTAAACCACCAGTAGCTCGCATTATGAACTACGGTAAATATCGTTACGAACAACAAAAACGCGAGAAAGAAGCGAAGAAGAAACAAAAAATCGTAACTTTAAAAGAAGTTAAGTTACGTCCACATATTGAAGACCATGACTTTTACGTAAAAATGAAAAACGCATCCAAATTCTTGGGTGAAGGTAATAAAGTAAAAGTAACTATCATGTTCCGCGGTCGTGAACTTTCACATCCAGAACTAGGCATGGCAGTATTGACACGTTTCGCTGAAGAACTCAAAGAAACAGCGTCTATTGAAAAAGCAGCTAAATTAGAAGGTCGTAACATGACCATGATTTTAGTAAGTAAATAATGTTTTGGGAGGATTATAATTATGCCAAAAATTAAAACTCGTCGCGCAGCGGCTAAACGTTTCGCAGTAACTGGTACTGGTGAATTCAAGCGTGCAAAAGCTTTCAAAAGCCACATTCTTGAGAAAAAATCTCCAGCTCGTAAACGTAATTTGCGTAAAGCTACATTGGTTGCAAAAGCTGACCACAAACGCGTAGCTAAATGCTTACCATACGCTTAATCGTTAACTATTAGATCGATATATCGTAATTTAGGAGGAATATACAATGGCAAGAGTGAAAAAGGGCGTTACAGCTCATGCACGTCATAAAAAGATTTTAAAATTAGCTAAAGGTTACCGCGGTACACGTTCTCGTTTGTTCAAAAAAGCTAACGAAACAGTAATGAAAGCGTTGTACTACGCTCGTCGTGACCGTCGTGCGAAAAAACGCGAATTCCGTCAATTGTGGATCGCTCGTATCAACGCAGCGGCTCGCATCAATGGCACAACTTACAGCCGTTTCATCGCTGGTTTGGCTAAAGCAGGCGTTGAAGTTAACCGTAAAATGTTGGCTGACTTGGCAGTTAACGATGCAGCAGCATTCGCTAAACTTGTTGAAGTAGCTAAAAACGCTTAATAGCATAACAATACAGACTAAGGACTCTCTTTGGAGGGTCCTTTTTTGTATGGTGAAAGTATGATATATTGAAAATACATATCGTGTTGTGTAAAAGCGGGCGAATAGAGGAGGCGCAGGCAATGGAACAATTATTTTATCTATTGATACCCTTAGGACTTTGTTTGTTCTATTTAGGTATTAAAAATACGATTCGTTTTGGTAGAGCCAAGATGCTCTATGAAATGCCCTATGTAAATAAAGAAGGCACCTTTACGTTAGAGCGAGCAGGTACGTATGGCCTATGGCTTAGTGGAAAAATGTTTACAAAGGCGCCTATTGGCGAATTTGGTTTTAACTTAGTTGATGAAAAAACGGGAAGGACAATTCCTTTATTTCTATCTATTATGCGCGCCCGAGTTAATGGTATTACTCACTCAAGAATGGAATTATATACCTTTGATGCGGGTCCAGGCACCTATAGACTATCCGTTACAGAAGATCCCTTTGTACTAGATGCAGTTATGAAAAAAGTAGGCGATAAGGTAATTAAAGGTGCTATTGATTATAATCAATTTACTATACAAATCTACACACATACATCCTTTGTTCTAATGTTTATATCAATTTGGATGATTGTACTTGGGCTTCTTAGTGCTGTATTAGGGGGCATTCTTCCTAACATTTAGTGTGAAAGACTAGATAGTCTTGTTATTTTATATAATGAATAAATTATCAGAAAAATAAAATATAAAAGAGGAGTTTTATCATAGCTTGTAGAACTAACACAGTAATGAACCTATTTAAAGGTGTTTGTTAAAAGGAGACATTATTATGGGGATCTTTAAAAAGCTATGTATGACCTCTATGTTAGGTGTTATGTTGGCGGTACCTACGTATGCAACTGTTGTTACAGGTAGTCAATCCGATGTAAACATGGAATTAAAATATCCATTGGTATATACCAATAATATGTTTGCACAAAAAGCAATTAATACAGACATTGCTAACTATGTTTTATATGCAAAATCAGTCTATTACGATCAACATGCATATCAAGTAAAACAAAATTATAAAGTTACCTATGAAGATGCTCAAGTAGTATCTATTTTGTTAACTACCTATCACTATCATGCGGGTAGTGCGCATGGTATGTATAACACTAAAGGCTTAGTATATAACAAGATAACTGGCCAAAGAATTCCACTATATAACTATATAAAAATTGCTAATCCACAACAAATAGAACGGGGCATTAACTCTGGTATTTTGCGCTTCTATAGTGAAGGTCATAAAAAAGCAGACCTACTACCTAACTGGAATGTAGAATATGTTTCTGATAACTACTACTTGAAAGGTAAAGGCGCTATAGGCCTTGTATACCAACCATATGAATTAGGACCATTCTCTTATGGGAATACATTCGTTGAATTCTCACCAAAAGCCATTGAATACTTTAACAGAATGAACTCCTGATAAAAGTATGTTGCCATATTGATCCTAACTGTATTTTGATAAATTAAATAGTATTCTTGTAATATACGACAAAAGCCTATAGTACATTTTAGTACTATAGGCTTTTAGTATACTTACCAAATTATCTTCTATATCCGCCGCATCCTCTAAAATTAGAGTTTGGACCGCAATAATTTTGGTTGTTATTGTTGGATGTTGCATAGTTAGTATTGTTCGTATTGTTATCGGAGTTGTATTGTGTGTTAGTGTTGCAATTGTACTGAGAGTTATTGCATACATAATCGTAAGCAAATCCAGTAGATACAACAGCGGTTACGGCTAAAGCAGTCATGATGAGTATACGTTTTGTAAATTTCATAGTAATTACCTCCTTGTTCCTATATTTATATTATACTACTATGAGTCAAATAAAATATGATATTCTATATATATAATATTGGGGAGACATTATGTGAAAGGATGAGAGTTTATGATGAAACGTGCGTTAATGGCTGCACTATGTTTTAGTTTTGTGACATTAGGTAGCCAAGCAATTGATATTAATATACCAGGTGCAGATCCTACAATTTCAAAGGATGCATATCAAAACTATCGTAAGTCGGATGCTACAGCTAAGCAAATGGAGTCTGACGTAAATACTATGATAAGAAAACAATATGCTGATAATAAGCCTAAAAACTGGTCTATAGATGAATTAGTTTACTTTGCAGAGGAATTAAATCACTCTGCAGGCTTTTCATCTTCTGTGTTTATTTTAAAGAATGATGGAGCAAATATAAAGTTTACAATTCCTTCAGGTAGTCGATTCGGAGTAACTATTAAAGGGGATCCTATGACTACAGAAGTAAAACGGGGCAATTTTATCTTTAATGAAGGTAATTTAAAATACTCGATTCACAAGGAAAAAGAAGGAAACTCTAAGGCCAATACATTCTCATATCCGACCATTAAAAATGGTTCATGGGAAGTTAGACAAAATCAAAAGGGAACTTTAGAAGGAGTCCTAAGCTTTAGAATGAAAGCTGATCCTTCATTATCTTACCAAGTTACTTATGATTTAAGTAAGTCTAGAGAACTAGAATTGCTAAAGAAACATAATCAAGAATATGTATATAAAGAGCTAATGTCACCATTAGTTAATTATGTATTACCTTCAATTGAACCAGCAAAACAAGTACTTTCAAGAACTAAACCTTTTACTATAAAGGGATTTACATTCCAAACACTTAAATCGAGTAATTTAACGTATAGTGGTACTGAGGCTGATGCTATTTATAGTTATGATGGTAAAGGGTATCGTGAGGGCGTCATGGTAAGAGAATTAACTCCAACAGAGATAGCGAATAAACATAAATTATTTGCTGAAGTAATAGAGTTCTTTACGAAGTATAAGCCTTATTCTGGATATAAACCAATCCAATATGCTACTGTATGGAATGATGCTACTCCAGCTATTTATATGGAAGTAGAACGATCTACATCGAAAATGTATATTCAATCGCTATATGATGATAAATATTTATATACTCACTTTATAATGACAGACTTAGATATTAAAATTCCATCAAAAGAATTAAGGGATGTTGTTCAATATGCTGAAAATTCAAATGATAAAGAACAATATTCCAAACGAATGGCAGGTATGAGTGCTATACCAAAGGGAATGTATGAAAGGTCAACTGTTAAATAAGCTAGAAAATCATGAATCGTAATAATTTTATTAACTATTTACAACAAGAATATATCTGTGATGTTGATTATCCATGGGAGAAATACCCAGACTATGTTGTTATCCGGCGTAGAGATAATCAGAAATGGTTTGCTGGAATCTTTGCTATTAAAGGGTATCAATTAGGTCAAGATACAAATGAACCTATGGATGTAGTCAATCTAAAATGCGAACCTGATTTAATTCCAAATCTAATTCGTGAAAGTGGAATCTACCCTGCGTATCATATGAATAAACAACACTGGATCTCGATGGATATTGAAAGATATGAAGATATAGAGAAACTTAAAATGTTAGTCGATATGAGCTATCGGTTGGTGGGGAAGAAGTAAGAGCATTTAGGCTAAATTGATATTTAAAATAAAAGAATAATTACATATTATTGTTATATGTAAAATTTACCACATATTTTCACTGTTACTTTAGTAAAGTGTTTATATGTGGTATTTTTTGTAGTAGAATAAAATTAATTACTATGAATAAATAATGAAAAGTTAGGAGATATTATGGGTGCCGAATTAAATCAAAAATTATTTAGTGCTGCTGATAGTTTACGCGGTAAGATGAGTGCTGATCAATATAAAGATTATCTATTAGGGTTAATATTCTATAAATATTTATCCGATAAATTATTGGAATCAACAGTTGTAAAAGCTTATAAATCTCTTGATGAATACAATACTGTAGCAAAGCAAACAGAATTATATAAATCATATATTTTGGATGATAAAAGTAAAGATTTCTTTATTGCTACCATGTCTGATACATTGGGATATCATATAGAGCCTCAATATTTATTTAGTGAGCTTGCTAATGCTGTTAAAGATAATTCTTTTGAATTAGTTCATTTAAAAAATGCTTTTGTACGTTTAGAAACAGCATATAAACAATTTGAAGGTTTATTTGATGATATTGATCTAGATTCAAAACAATTAGGCGTTGATGCTAACCAACGTAATATTACAATTAGTGAAGTGATAAAAAAACTTGATGAAGTTGATGTCTTAGGTCATGATGGCGATGTTATTGGTGATGCTTACGAATATTTAATTGGTGAGTTTGCCGCTGGATCTGGTAAAAAAGCTGGTGAGTTTTATACACCTCAACAAGTATCAGATATGATGGCTCAAATAGTAACTATCGGTCAAGAGGATACACCATCATTTACAGTATATGACCCTACAATGGGTTCTGGTTCTTTGATGTTAAATGTACGTAAATATTTAAATAATCCAGATCGTGTTCAATATCATGGGCAGGAATTAAATGTAACCACATATAATCTTGCACGTATGAATCTTATTCTTCATGAGGTAAGTGCCGAAGATCAACGATTACATAATGGGGATACATTGAATAAAGATTGGCCTACAGATGAGCCATATATGTTTGATTCTGTTGTTATGAACCCTCCGTACTCTGCTAACTGGTCAGCAGACCCTACCTTTATGGATGACGCACGTTTTAATAGGTACGGAAAACTTGCCCCTAAGTCTAAGGCTGACTTTGCTTTCCTTTTACATGGTTTTTACCACTTAAAAACATCTGGTACAATGGCTATCGTTTTGCCACATGGTGTTCTATTTAGAGGTGCAGCAGAAGGCACAATTCGCAAAAAATTATTAGAAGATGGTAGCATTTATGCTGTTATCGGTATGCCTGCAAACCTTTTCTTTGGCACATCTATTCCTACAACTGTTATTATTCTTAAGAAGAACCGTAAAGGTCGTGATGTATTATTCATTGATGCAAGTAATGATTTTACTAAGTTTAAAAATCAGAATAAATTAGAACCTGAGCATATTAAACGTATTGTTGATACATATAAAAACCGTGAAAGTATTGAAAAATATGCTTATTTAGCTTCTTTTGAAGAAATTAAAGAAAATGACTTTAATCTTAACATTCCGCGCTATGTTGATACATTCGAAGAAGAAGCACCAATAGACATGGTTACACTAGGTGCGGAAATGAAAGCCATTAATGAAGAAGAATCAAAATTAGAACAAGACATTTATGATATGCTTCTTCAATTAGAATGTGCTGAGGAAGATAGAGAATGGTTAAATGGCGTACTAGAGGTATTTAATCATGAGAAATAAACCGAGAATACGATTTAAAGGATTTGCGGAAGATTGGGAACAGTGTAAGTTGGGAAATTTGGGGACTTTAAAGAATGGAATGAATTTTTCTAAGGAGGCTATGGGGAAAGGATATCCATTTATAAATTTACAAAATATATTTGGAAGCAATGTTATTGATTTAACTAAATTAGAAAAAGCTGAAGCAACAGACTCTCAACTAAAAGATTATAATCTTCAGAAAGGAGATGTACTTTTTGTTCGATCTTCGGTTAAGTTAGAAGGTGTCGGCGAGGCTGCTTTGATTTCTGAAGATTTAAAAGATACAACTTTTTCTGGGTTTATTATAAGATTTAGAGATAATTATGGATTAGATTATAATTTTAAAAGATTTATATTTATAACAGTCTTGATTAGAAATCAAATTATGTCTCAAGCTACTAATAGTGCTAATAAAAATATTAGCCAATCTGTTTTGAATAATCTTTATTTATTTATTCCAACAAAAGATGAGCAATCAAAAATCGGATTGATTTTTTCAAAGTTAGATAAATGTATTACCCTTCATCAGCGTAAGCTTGAAAAACTTAAATTAGCTAAAAAAGCGTTATTGCAAAAATTATTCCCTAAAAATGGAAGTCAATTTCCTGAAATTAGATTTAAAGGTTTTACTGATGCTTGGGAACAGTGTAAGTTTTCAGATATTACATATTTATCAGGTATAAAAAATAAAGAAAATAAACCCTATGAAAGTTATTCAATTTCTAATGAGTTTGGATTTATTCCTCAAGACGAACAATTTGAGAATGGTGGAACAATGAAAACTGCTGATAAAAGCATGTATTATATTGTTAGTCAAAACTCCTTTGCTTATAATCCAGCTAGAATTAATGTTGGATCAATTGGTTATTATGATAAGCCTGATAATGTTATTGTTAGTTCTTTATATGAGGTTTTTAAGACTACAGATATAGTCAGTGATAAATTCTTATGGCATTGGTTTAAATCAAATCAATTTAATCGTTTGATTGAAAAGTACCAAGAGGGTGGCGTTAGACTATATTTTTACTATGATAAATTGTGTAAGGGTACCATAGAATTACCAACTATTAATGAGCAAAATAAGATTTCTAATCTACTTGATGATTTAGACATGTATATTACCCTTCATCAGCGTAAGCTAGATAAGTTACAAGAGGTGAAAAAAGGGTTGCTTCAAAAGATGTTTGTATAGTTTTGTGGGGTTGTGTTATATGGTTAAATTGAAAATTACAAAAGAAGCTCAGCTTGAACAAAATTTAATTGAATTGCTTTGTGAGGGGCACGGGCAATGGACTTATCGTCCAGATTTAAAATCTGAAGCTGACTTATGGCGGAATTTACGTGATAAAATTGAAAATCGAAATAAGAGTGAACTAGATGGTCATGATTTAACTGATAGTGAATTTGAAAGAATTAAATCTGAAATCCTAGCTAGTACCAAAACACCATTTGATGCGGCTAAATGGTTGCGTGGGGAAAAGGGAAAATGTTCTATTGTTCTTGAGCGTGATAAAGGTTTAGGACGTATAGAGCTAGTAGTTTATTCTAATCTTGAGAAGAATGGCGGTTTTTCTTCTTATGAGATTGTAAACCAAATTGCAAAAGGTAGCTCTAAATTAGAAGAGAGGGAACGTCGTTTTGATGTTACCTTATTGATTAGTGGATTACCAATTATTCAAATTGAGTTGAAAACTGCAATTGCTAAGGATGGAGTTAAACAAGCTTATTATCAGATTGAAAAATATGTAGATGAGGGGACTTTCTCTAATACTATTTTTCAAACATTACAACTATTTGTGATGTCTAATGAGCAAACAACACGTTATATGGCTGCAGCCCCAAAAGGTGAGCTGCAGGAAAAGTTTATGTTCTCATGGCGCACAAGAGATAATACAAAGGTTGAGAATATCAACGAATTTGCTAAACAGGTATTAAATATACCTAGGGCTCATGAGTTGGTATCTGAATATATGATAGTCAGTGAAGAACCAAGTAATAAAGTTCTTATGGTATTACATCCATATCAAATTCATGCTATTGAAGCTATATTTAAAGCTGCTGGTAAACATGAGTCTGGCTATATCTGGCATGCTACAGGATCAGGTAAAACATTAACAAGTTTTGTATCTACTAAGTTATTGGCTCAAAAAGCGGGTGTAGACAGAACGATTATGTTGTTAGATCGAAAGGACTTAGACAATCAAACAACATCTGAGTTTACTAAATTTGCATCTGCTTATTCTACAGGGGTTAACACTAACAATAATACATTGATTGTTGGTACTGGCAGTACAAGAGAACTTTCAAAAGCACTTATATCGGATACAAGTACGAATGTAGTTATAGTTACTACACGCCAAAAGTTAAATAAGGCTGTTGCAGATCTGCAAGAATATAAGCCCGATAAATTAGCTATGTTACGTGGAAAACATATTGTGTTTATTGTGGATGAATGTCATCGTGCTATTAGTGCTGAAAATATGGATGATATTAAAAAAGTATTCCCTAAATCAACGTGGTTTGGATTTACTGGAACACCTATTTTTGAAGAAAATAAAAAAAGTGCAGATGGACAATACGCACGAACTACACATGACCAATATGGAGAAGTGCTACATCGGTACACTATAAAAAATGCATTAGAAGATGGTGCTGTATTAGGCTTTCAAGTGGAGCATGAGTCTACAATTCATGACGATGAGATTGCTAATGTAGTATATCGTGCTATGCGTGCGGATCAGAAAAATATTAGTTTTACTGATGAGGAGCTCGTATCTGCAGTTGAATCAATGAAAGATATTGATAAGGAAGGATATCTTCAAAGTGCTCACTATGAATCTGATGAACATATTTTATCAGTAATCCGTAAGATTTTAAGCCCTAATAACGCGTATCGTAAGTTTGTATTTAAAGATGGTAAACCAACAATGTCGGCTATTTTAACAACTAGCTCTATCAATATGGCGAAGCGTTATTATAAGGCTATTAAAGAGTTTACAGGTGATAAAAACTGGATAGAAACACAATTTCCTAATCAGCCTTTACGACAAGGTACCGTTATGAATGATCCTGATTTTCCTCGTGTGGCTATAACGTACTCTTTAGAGGAAAATACAAAGGATTCAGCAGAAAAAGAAGCTGAAATGGTAGAGATTATTGCTGAGTATAATAAGATGTTTGGAACGTCTTGGTCTGTTGAAAGTATCAATCGTTATAATGGGGATATTAACAATCGTTTAGCTCGTAAAAAGGGTGAGTTTAAAGAGTTCGGCAAACATCTAGATTTAGTTATTGTTGTCGATCGATTACTTACTGGCTTTGATGCACCAAGATGTCAGGCGCTTTTTGTAGATAGAAACCTTCAATATGCTGGTCTTATACAAGCTTTTTCTAGAACAAATAGGACGTATAAAGGGAAAGATAAAGGTCTTATTACGACCTTTAGAAAACCTGCTACTATGAAAGAACATGTATATGCGGCAACACGTTTATATTCTCAAACAAATAATAACAGTAGTTTAATATACCCAACATATGAAGAATCTAAAAAGAAATTTAATGCAGCTTATATGGCTTTGGTTAAATTAGATGCAGTAAATTCTAATAACCCTATTACAGAACATGCTCCCATATCAGATAGAATTAATTTTGTGAAGTGTTTTCAAGATTTAAATAAAGCATATCGTGCTATAGCCTCATATGATGAATTCAATATAGAGCTTGATAGTGACAAGAATGGTACTTTCACTAAGAAAATTGCACTTATAGAAGATAATATAGGTTTGTATAATACTATAAAGGCCTCTTTAAAACCTGATGACAAAACTGAACCAGGTATTGAACTTATTGACTTCTTTGATTCTAATACAGTTCAAACTTATACAGTTGATAAAAGTTATATAGATGCTTTATTAAGTGAATATGAGCCGAATAGTCAAGATACTCGTGCAAAGATTGAAGATGCCTTAACTAAATTAAATAAGAGTGAATCCGTTCGAGTTATCTACAAAAATATCCTTGATGATATTGATACACACGTAATAGATAAAGATAGTAATTTATTGAAAATTAAACGAGAATACTTTACCAAGGCATATGACTCTATTGTTGAAGACTTTGCTTCAACATGGTGTGTTGATGTAGATGAACTTATGGTATCTGTAAATCAATCTACAGTTGGTGAGGATATATATAACAAAAATCGTATAGTAGGTAGTGCTAACTATCCTGTATATGTACAAAAACACCCTGATTCCGATCCATTTTCATACCCTCAACATATGATAGAAGCATGGGAAGTATGTTTGTTTGAAGAAGTTATTCCGTTGAGAGATGAGTTGAAATAGCATTATTCAAGTATTAGTGGATAAGAGCTAGAAAAATAAAATATTTTAGTTTTGTCCATATATGGTCAGGAAAGTTAAAAAGTAGTATTAGACACTATATGGTGTGTAATACTACTTTTATATTTTGTTAAATATATGTAGTGATGAGCCGATAATTTTTTTTATTATAAAAATGCTTATAGAGCTTTGCCGTGTTCTAATTCCGTTGAAAGGTGAAGGGTAAAATGTATATTAAAGAGATTAAGACGATATCAAATTATAGAAATTTAAGTGGTCAATCTATGGTTTTTGATAAAGATTTAAACTACATTATTGGTGAGAATAATATAGGAAAAACTAATATTTTAGAATTGTTAAATATAATACTATCAGAAGGCAAGTTTAAAGAAGCTGATTTTGCTGATTTATCGAGCCCAATTGAAGTAAAATATACTATTTCATATGATGATTCAAGCATAGGTTTCTTTGAAGATAATTTTGATATAAATGAAGATAACTGTATAACTATAATTGCAGAACAAGATCTTATTGATGGTAGGATTTCTTATTACCATGATACACCTAATAAAACGAGTATAAGCTTTTCTATTATAAAAAAAATAAATTCTCTTTATTATTTTGCTCAGAGATTACCATCTAAAGAACTTGACTTTAAAGGAAGTAATGGGAGTAGTAAAACTCTTAATTACTTGATAAAAAAAAGTCTTGAGATAGTAAAGTTAGAAGAGTCAGATCTTATTAATAGCCCAAAGATTAATGATGTCATTGGGGAAGTAAATAAATCGATTAATTACATAAATGATATAACAGGTGATTCTGTCAATGCCTCTTTAGATTCAAGTCATGAAAAACTATTAGCTCGATTACTTATATTGGGAGATCAAAATGGAAGGGAGCTGACATCTTTAGGGGAGGGCATTCAATATGCTTTTAATATAATTCTACAAATTATTGATGCAATTTATAGGTCTATGTTAGGAAAAACACCAGAGGAGTTTAGAGAACGATTAATATGTAGTAGTGAGAAATACTATTTCCCATTAATATTGCTTTTGGATGAGCCAGAGATTCATCAGCACCCATATAGGCAACGAAGTTTAATGAAAAAGATTAACGATCTATTAAATAATAAAAATGAAAGTTTTATCAAACTAATAAAGGGATTATTTAACATTGATGGTTTGAAAGGACAAATCTTTATAGCAACTCATTCTCCTAATATTTTGCTAAATGACTATAAGCAATTTTTAAGAATTTATAAAGATAATGCGACACAAACAATTAAAGTAGCTTCGGGAAATTCATTTGATTTAGATGTAAAATTGTATAAACATTTATTGCATAATTTTTTATATCTTAAAGAAGCTACATTTAGTAAGAAAATTATATTTGTTGAAGGAGATACTGAAAATGGAGCAATTCCGATTTTTGCTGAAAAAAAGAAATTTGATCTTGATGAAAATGGGGTTGGTGTAATTAAGTTAGATGGTGCGGATAGTGTTAAATATTGTATGGAATTATACAAATTATTTGGTATCGAGACCTATGCAATTATAGACGCTGATAAGAAAGAGAGATATCACAATAATGCGAATATATTTTTTACTACTGAAAAAGATTACGAAGAAGATGTATTCGCATCATTTGAATTAAAAGATTATTTAACGTGTTGTAAAGAACTAGATATACTACAGTCTATGATTGGTATTATAAAAAAATATAAACGTGATTTAGATGTATCTAAGTTTAAAGAAGATCCTAGTATAATTGAGTTAGATGAGACTACTGCAAAATCTATTGTGGGTGAATGTAAAGAGGCGCAGTTGAAGAAGTTAAAAGACTCAAAAAATGCATGTAAAGGTGCGATACTAGCAAAGTATGTAACTAAAATACCTTCTGCTTTTGATGAATTGATAGAAAAAGTTAAAGGGGAAGTAGTATGACATTAGAAGATCGATTAAAAGAATTCCATTCTGGTGATGAGGAACAGTTAAGTTTTATTTTCTCGGATAAACCTAGGTTGATAGTTAACGCACCAGCGGGTTGTGGTAAAACAACAGCTATGGTTAGTAAAATTGCTAGAGAGTTAAGTCTTGGTAATATTGAAAGTAATAAAAAAGTCTTAGCAATGTCATTTAGTGTAAATGCTTCGATTCGTATAAAGTCAGATGTCAAAGAGCTTTTGCCTTCATTGGTAGATAACTCGAAATTACTTTTAAAGAAGTTAGATATCGCTAATTATCATAATTTTGCAATGAGATTACTTTATAAATATGGATTTTTATTGAATGAGGAATTTATAAATCTTTCAGAGTTTAGAATCATTAGTGATAGTATTGTTATAAAGGAAAACTTAATTTCCTCATCCGATAACTATATAATCGAAGAGTTAATAAAAATAGTTACGTCTTTTGATTTTTCTCAAATTGAATCTGTTATGGATCAATATTGGGAAACAATTAATAATACTCTTATTAATAAAAAAATAATTACATATAATGGTATTTTAATAGCGGCTAAAAAACTTTTATCTAATGATAATATTAAGAAATTTTATACTAATTATTACTCAATGATTATTATAGATGAATTTCAAGATACTAATATTCTTAGTTACTATTTTATAAAATCATTAATTGATAATAATAAAGTAGTTTTTCTAGGTGATGGTATTCAAAGAATTTATGGTTTTTTAGGCGCATTAGATGATGTGTTTCAACGTGTAGAAACTGACTATAGTCCACAGATTATATCATTCAAGAATAACTATAGATATAATAACACCTCTATAAAAGAACTAGATCATCTAATAAGAGCTTATGTAGATCAATATATAGATCCAAAGTTAGAGTCTTCTATATTAATAAAAAAACTACAATCAGATACTGAAGAGGTTAATTTTATTAGTGAAGGAATAAAGAATATAATAGAAAGTAATTGTAATGTTGCTATACTACTTCGAGCAGGATGGCAAGGTGGCATTATAGCTGAAAAATTAAAAGATGAATCAATTCATTTTTTTAATGGGCTTTATTCGGAAGATGATTGTGAATTTATTGATTTTTATAATGTTGCAATAGAGGAGTTTTATAATAACGTTTCAGGTAATGCAGTTCAAAGTTCATTAAAAAAATGCCTGCAAGCTATTAAGAATCGTGAACATGAAATTTATACTAATGACCAAAAAAAATATATATTTGATTCGTTATATAAGTTGTTAGAAAAGTTATTTGAAGTATCTAAAAATTGGGAGGGTACCACAAAAGAAAGATATAAAAATATTGAGTTTAGTCTTAATAATAATGGCTTAAAACATATGATAGAATATCTTGATGAAAAAGTTGTATTAACTACTATTCACTCAGCTAAAGGATTAGAATGGGACTATGTAATTTTGCCACAAATGAATAAAAGTGTTTTTCCTTCATGGAAACATATGTGTAAGAAGTGTCATAATTTAAATAGTTTTAAATTAGATAATGATTCCTGCACAAGTTTGTTATTACCAGAGATGAAAACTTTGTTTAGGGAAGAGTTAAGTGTACTCTATGTTGCTTTAACACGTGCAAAGAAAAATGTTTTTTTTACTGTTAATACTGGTATAAATACACATGGGTATCCTAAGAAGGAAAATTGTTTTATTAATTTACCTGGTATTAATCAATTAGATTTTGCGTGGAATGATTATGTTAGTTAGAATCTATGAGTTTATACAATAATCTATTTTATATGTATGTTAGGTAACCCCAAAAAAAGTTGTTTAATTATGTTACAATACACTTAATATTACTATTTTGTGGAGAGATGTATATGTTAAAACGATTATTATTAAGTGCTATTGTATTGAGCGCTGTTAGTGTATCTAGTTATGCTGTTGATGTGAATATTCCTGGTGCAGATCCAAGTATTCCTAAGGATGTGTATGTACAGGGGGTATATAGTACTGAAAAGATTAAGAATGCTTATGATGTAGAAACTAGAAAGATAATAGATTCGATTATATCGAAAAAGGGAATACCTAAAGGGTTTGGTACTGCTGTTAATGATGATGAAGTTGAATCCTTTAAAAATGATTTATATTCTATCAAGCGTCGTCAATTTGACGGTAATACAATTGTGAATTTACATAATAATGATGGTGGACTATCAGTTACACTTCCATTTAGTGCAATACAGAAAGAGGCTATAACTGATTTTCCTAATTCAAATGCTCATTATTTAGTAGACTCCCCAATGATTGCTGCAGGTATTATTGAAAATAAAACACCAAACACTACTGAAAAAACTGATGTGGTTTTTCAATATGACGGCTTAAGTAAAAGTTCTTTGAGAAAGACAACGCTCAGAGGGGCTGTTGAGATGGAGATTATTGGTTTAAAATTTGAGCTGAGTAAACATCCAAATCAAGAGTATAATGTTATCCTTTATCCGCGTGCAACGAAGCTAGTTACATCCAATGATATTAATACAATAATGGCCAATTATATATTGCCTTCAATTCATTCTCTTCAAGAGTTAGCTGACTATAGTAAGGTTGAGACATATAAAACGTATTCCTTTAGAGTACCTAAAACAGCTGTAAAAGATAAAAAGCTAAATGAAAGAGTAGAGGGTGTAACCTTTACAATTGATAAAAATATAAATCAACAGATTCGTATTGAACCTAATAATGAAACTGAAAAAGGTTTATTTAGTACAGTTGATGAAATTCGTATATTAAATAAGATTGATAATAAGTCGGCAGAGCTTTTTGGTATCCCTGGAGCAAGAATGATAACTAAGGGACTCCATACTTATGTTTGGAATGATGGCATACCAGGGTTATTACTTGATCTTGAGTTAGATAATCAACAGGGGATATTGATGTTTATTACTTATGATGAAAACCATAAGTATGTAAATACAATCCAATACCCGCTAGATAATGGTGTATATAGTAAAGTGCAATTACGTAAATTAATTACTGATGTAAAATTATCGTCTACTGGTAATCTATATGCAGGTGATGTTTGGATTATTTAGTTAAAACTGTCTATAAATGAAATAAGGAAAGAAATCCTTCGATTTCTTTCCCTGTTTAGATATGATATAATTTATATCAAAGTGAGGCATAAATGGTTTCGACGCCAGACTTCGCTTCTAGATTTATTGAATTGAAGAAACGGTCTGACTTCTATGTCGGGCCTTTTTTCATGCCCCAATTAGAAAGCTAGCTTTCAGCTAGAGGTCAATCACTTTGCTGCCATGATAATGGTCGCTACAAGTATGCCAAAGGAAATCATTAACGATAACACTTTGAGTGTACTCATATTGATCACCGCCAATCTCTAGAAGATTAACAAAGGCTGGACCCATTTAGAGGCCTCAAGTTCAATATAATGTTGTGAATAATAAAAGTAAATAGATTAGAGGTTCCTAATAGTCACCTAGGTGACCAATAGGAACCTCTTTCGTTTTGTAATTAGTTCGGGGGATTTAACAGTATCTTTTATGCAGACCTCGTTTGCCGTATATTTTTAAGATTATAGCAATAATTGTATTTAATACAAATAGAAGCGCAAAGCATACTAAGGCTGTAGTATATCCATATCCTGCTTCGTGAAAGTATGACACGAGCATAGGACCAACTATACCAGCTAATCCCCAAGCGGTTAGAATGCGGCCATGAATAGTGGAGAGTTGGCGTATGCCATAGAGGTCTGCAAGATATGCTGGCATACAGGCGAATCCGCCGCCATAGCAGGTGATAATGAGAAGAATTAAAACTTGGAATGTTAGAGCATTATTGGTTTCGGCAAGTACGTAGAATGCGATGATTTGTATAATAAAGAATAGTATGTAAGTTTGTGCACGGCCAAAGTAGTCGGAGATAGTGGACCATGCAATGCGACCTCCACCATTGAAGATACCGATGATACCAACTAGTGATGCAGCTGCTGCAGGTGTCATACCAATGGTTTCTTGTGCCATAGGGGATGCTAAGGATAGAAGACCTATACCACAGGTAATATTAATAAAGAAAATCCACCAAAGGGCACCAAATTGCCAAGTTTTCATAGCCTCGTTGGCTAGCATGCCATGGTTGTGAACGTACATAGTGGATTTATCTTTCGTAGTTCGAGGTGGTTGTTTTTGTTGAGGTGCTTTCAAATAGAGCGAAGAGGCGCCCATAACCACTAGATAGATTACACCGAGGATAATGAAGTTATTTACTAATCCCACTTGAGCTACGAGGAATTGCATAAGTGGTCCTGCAATGAGTGAAGCAAATCCAAAACCCATAATGGCTAACCCGGTGGCAAATCCTGGGCGATTTGGAAAGTATTTTACCAGTGTAGAAACTGGTGTTATATAACCAATACCTAGTCCGATACCACCGATGATACCATAGAATAGATAGAGTAAGGTAAGATTATGGACACTAAGTGCATAAGCAGTACCTAATAGGCCTGCCACCCAGAATAACATAGCAAGAAGGCCGCTTTTCTTGGGACCTATTTTTTCTGCAAAGGATCCTAAAAAGCCTGCAGACAGTCCAAGCATCAGGATAGCTAGGGAGAAGGTCCATGTTGTTTGAGACATAGTAAATCCCATATCTGCCATAATAGGTCGTGTGAGCACGCTCCATGCGTACACACTACCGATGGATATATGCAGACCAATGGCAGCTAGTGCAATAAGCCAACGATTTCTCATAAGAAAACTCCTTTCATATCGGTGAAATGATTAAAAATTTATATAGCAAATTTGCTATGAGAGAACAAAAAAAGACCGCCTGAACAAAAGCTTGCCCAGACGGTCGGCTATCACACGATGTGCGCTACTGTGCATGTAGTCAATTCTACGAATCCGTCAGCCCAGTAGTAATATATTATAAATATAGCAATTAAGAGGATATCTTGTCGATGATATAAGTCACTATCGTATGCACCATAAACATTTGTAATTGAAAATAGGGAAAGAAATCCTTTGATTCCTTTCCCTATTTAGATATGATATAATTTATATCAAAGTGAGGCATAAATGGTTTGGACGCCAGACTTCGCTTCTAGTAAGTAAAATTGAAGAAACGGTCTGACTTCTATGTCGGGCCTTTTTTCATACCACGATTAGAAAGCTAGCTTTCAGCTAGAGGTCAATCACTTTGCTGCCATGATAATGGTCGCTACAAGTATGCCAAAGGAAATCATCAATGATAATACTTTGAATGTACTCATATTGATCACCGCCAATCTCTAGATGATTAGCAAAGGCTGGACCCATTTAGAGGCCTCAAGTTCAATATAGTGCTGTCAATAATAAAAGTAAATAGATTAGAGGTTCCTAATAATCACCTTGGTGACCAATAGGAACCTCTTTCGTTTTGTAACTATTATAATGGAATAGATTAATTATGTTACAATACAAATAAGATAATAGTTTTTAGGGAGAGGGAGACTCATATGAAACGTTGTATTACATTACTAAGTCTTGGTCTATGTTTAGCATTACCAATGCTTTCACAAGCTAACGATATTAAACCTCTTATGCATGTTACGAATGTACATAATGGTCAATATGATGCGGCATTAGATGCTATTACAGATACAAAGTTTTATGGACCGTATCAATTCCGAGTATTAAAGAATGCTATCGAAACACAGGGTGAAACGAAGGACATTGATGGTAGGGCGTTTAGAACCTCTGATGGGGTATTTATGCATGTAAAGGCTAGATCTATTGATAGTACGAGTTCCACGTTAGATGCTGAGGTTAATGAGATTGTTAAAGATAGGACGGTTCCTGAACCTACCGTAAAGATGGTATTGCCTGTTAAGCATGATGTAATAGGGGTCAATAATGATGGTGTGCGTAGTTTGCTAGCCGAATTTATGTATGGCTGGCCATTACATAATAGGACGGATATGGTATTAGTTACTGATTATGAAGATACTCGTTACTATTATAATTTGCAGTTTTATAGAGACAAGCTACCTGAAGGTATTCGCATTGAGCAGTTGCGCCAAATGATTATGGATGCGCAGTTCAGCTATAAATAAGTGATATCTAATTAGCACAATATAGTTATAAATAAAAGAGGTTCCTAATGGTCACAGTAGTGACTTATAGGAACCTCTTTTGTCGGGCAAGTAATTTATATGAATTGGTTATAACGTTATATTATTTATAAGTGTTTTTTGATTCGTGGTGGTTTTATATGTTTTACAATTACGATAGATATAGCAATTGTAAAAGCTATCAAAAAGGATTCTTTTGCGAAGCTAATGGCAATAGTTTCTTGTCCCATTAGCATATAATAAATGGATCGATAAAAGCTGAGCCCTGGTAGTAAAGGGAATAAGCTAGTCATTAGGAAAACTATAGCAGGGCATTTTCGTTTAACAGCCAATATTCTTGATGCTATGGCGATGATAAAACCACTGATGAATATGGAGAGCATAACATTAGACTGTAGTGAAGATAATGTTAAGAACAAGAACCATGAGATGAATCCTAATATTGTACAATCGATAAAATGTTGTTTAGCTACACGGAATAAGATTGCAAATGCTGTAGTACCAATACCAGCCATTATACTACGCATAAACATAGAGGTTAAGGAATTAGTATCTAAATTAGAGGTATAAAGAGGAATCATTTGTGTGTTGAAGAGTAGTGATTGTACTACTGCGACCCCTACAGCCATTGAAATACAGGTAAGTAACGCGCCCATCATAAGGGTTATTCCTGTATTATAGTTATTCTGGCTATACTCTCTAATAGCATTGACGAAAGGAACTCCGGGAACAATGTCAATCATGGCTCCTAGTAATATAACTGATAGGTTGGAGCCTAATTCAAAGTGGATAAAGAGATTACCCAATAAGGCTATTAGAATACTACCTAAAATGGTAATCAATACATCAGAGCTAAGTATGCGTTTGATGGTACACATATAGACGCCTAATATTAAGCCTATAATACCTGCAATTATAGAGTCTGTTATTGAACTACCAATTGCATAGCTAAAGCCCGAAGCTCCTAACGTATAAGCTACTAATCTCCAAAAAAAAGAATAGTCTGACATGGTATCAATTTGATTAAGTTCACTTTCAATCTCCTCAATAGTAATATTTTTTTGTGTGATACGTCGGGAGAGAGCATTAACAGATTCAATTTTACTGAGGTTAATATCGACTTCAGGAACGTTATAAATACGAGTAATTTCAGTTCCATCAGCTTTCTTAGCAGTTGCAAAAATACCTCTATTGGATACGTAGGCTTCTAAATCTTTAAAATTCATAGCTCGTGCTATGTAGTTCATGGTATCCTCTGTACGACTGATTTCGGCGCCACTGCTAAGTAGTATTTTTCCAGCTTTTAGTATAATTTCTAATTCCACACCTGTCATTATTTCCTCGTTATTCATTTTACTTCATTGTTATTTATATTGGACTTTTTGATAGGTCTATCTTTAGAAGATTCAGTTGATTTTGATTCTTCCTGTTGTTCTTGTAGGATATTGATATTTTGATGTATAACTTCTTCGTCTACTGAGAGATGCTCTTCCACATAGTCTTTTAGCTCTTGAACTGTTTCCGTATTTGAAAGTATTTCTTTTGCTTCATTATGAATATCTTCTTTAAGAGATTTTGTATCTGCTTGACTAATATCACCTAATGTATGGAATAGTTCGCGTTCTTTTTCTGAAAGATTTTTGTGAGGACTATGTTTTTTTAATGATAAATGGAGCATCTTTCTTCGGAAGAGTTTTTCCATAATGATATCTTTACGATCACGGAGCCAGCCATAAATAAGAATAATTAGGAGTAATAGTCCCATATAACCGAGAATTGGGTAGAGGATACTAATCAAATCTTTAAAACCAAAGAAACTACATATATATCCTATGATTACTACAGAAATAATAACAATTCTCATTCTTTTTGTGCTGCCGTTGGCAAAACGTCTAGCAATAGAATAAAAAAGAGAGAATGCTGTATTAAAAATAAGTGAAAAGACTGTGATTGCATATATATATGCTAGCCAAGGATGAATTTGATTGGCAATAGCAAGAATCGGCAAATCTGCATCTTTTACTGTATCTAGATTGGCAAAAATAGAGATAGCAGCTATAAAAACAACTAATCCGACTAATAGGCCACCACGAGTGCCACCTTTTTCTGCAATACCAATACGAACAACAGAACCACCTAAAATAAAGGCCATAGAAACAGCTGTCATAGCACATAGAGAATAATAATTAATGACAGAAAACCATACATTGCTTGTGGCTGGTTTGATTGTGTGGGCTATAGTATCTAACGCAGCCCAATCATGACTTTTACCCATAAAAGAGTAACCTGTAATGATGAATATCATTACAATCATAATAGGTGTAAAAATACCTAGAACATTGGTAATTTTATCAAAGTCCATAAATGATACGGTTATGATTAAAAGTGAGCAAATTAATCCGCCAATCCAAAAAGGAAGTCCAAATTGTTGTTCTAAGTTTGATCCTGCACCGGCTATCATAACGAAGCCCATAATAAAACTACCAGCGATTAGTACAAAATCAAGTATTTTTGTAATAATAGGATGGGAAATCTGTGTAAAAACTTCTTCATGATTGTCTGCACGATAGTAGCTCCCCAAAGAAAGCATGATTTTACCAAATGCGGCATTTAATAGACCTAGTAATAGAACACCAATAAGACCTATTTGGCCAAAACTTATAAAATATTGTAGAAGATCTTGTCCACTCGAGAGTCCTGCACCTACAATAACACCTATGTAGGCAAATGCAATTTTCCATGATTGTTGCATTATATTTTCCTCCTTTCAAATACATAACTTAGTATACAAAATAATATTATATCATACTAATGATTCAGTTGATGGAAATCTTACTGCCAATCCCTATAAGATTAGCTAAGAATGGACCTATTTATAGGCCTTAAGTTCAATACACTAACTATTGAATTGACGGCGTGTACATGTGAAAGTACTGCCTCATAAATGTAACATATATCACATTTTTAAGGCAATAGATTGGGGATAGTATCTATGCGTAAAAAAATATAATGTGAAAGTTGAAATAAATTAGAGAAAATAAAAGAAAACCGCGAAAAATGAGAAATCTAATATTTTAATTCCCATTTTTGTGCGGTTTTAAGATGTAAATCGTTTATTTTATATGAATTTGTTATAGATTAATGATTATAATTTAGGATGTTATTTATTTAAGTTTTCCACAATGCTTAGAATATCTTCTGCTTTACGAGCAATGTGTGTTACGCCTAGTTCTTGGTGGAGAGATTCTTCTCTAAAGCCCCAGGTAACACCGATACATAGTAGGCCGGAGTTTTCTGCAGTAGCAACGTCAACTTCAGAGTCACCTACATAAATAGATTCTTCAGGAGTAGAGTTTAACTCTTTTAATGCTTGGAGTACCATGTCTGGTGCTGGTTTACGTTGTAAGCCCGGTCTTTCACCAATAGCAACAGGTAAGCGATCACCAAAATATTCTTTATTTAAAGGTGTAACGCCTTCTTGGATTTTATTAGATACAATAGCTAATTTATAACCTTTTTCACGCAATGCATCTAGCATATCTAAGATGCCAGGATACGGTGCTGTAGTATCCTTTAGATGTTCCCCATAGTAGGTTTTGAACTCCTCGATATATGGTTCTAATTCATGATCTGCTACTGTACTAGGCAAGCATTGACGCATCAAGTACGTTACAGCATTACCAAGTGCTGCCTTTACCTCTGCTAGAGACTTTTCAGGGAAGTTATGTGTACGTAGTACATGATTTACAGCACTCGCTAAATCTTTAGCCGTATCGAGCAATGTGCCGTCGCAATCAAAAACGATGGTTGTATATTTCATGGGGACCTCCAAATGTAATTATTAACTATTCTATTATATGACAGACAGAGAAAATTTTCATAAAAAATTGGACTATGTTACAATTAACGTACTATAGTTGGGACTTTTAAAATTGGAGAGATATATGATTCGTAAAACAATAGCACTTTCAGTATATATTAGCTTAATTACTGGTTTAGTAGGGGCTGTTGATGTTAATATTCCCGGTGCTGCTCATAGAATTCCTATAAATGCTTATGAAAGTTATATACATAGTGATTCTTCAATTAAAAACATACAAGAAGGAGCATTAAGAGATTTTCAAAAAAGCAAAGAGTATGATAAAACTAAGCAACTGTACATAGATAATGGCCTAAATGAAAAAGAGGCTGAAACAGTCATTCGAGACAGCTATGTAGGTCCTCTTAATATGTATGAGGGGCAAACAGAGATTATTGACCATAGTGGAAAAGGAATTCGTTTTCTTGTACCTTATATGAGTTATTATAAAGTACAGGAAAATAATATAACTGATAAATTTACAGCCTATGATATTTTCTCTAATGATATAATGATAAATTTAATTGTTGAGAACAAACAAAATTGGCAAAGTTCTGATTATATGGGTAAGTCATTTGATTCGATTACGGAAGATGATTTACGTAAAGATTATAAACGACCTATTAATATAAAAGAGTTTAACTCTCTTTCTTATAAGCCAGAAGATATTCATGGAGCGAGTTTTTCATATGCTGGTTTAATAGATAGCTATTGGGATTCTTTGTATGGCAAAATTAAGAAAAATAATAAAGCTCAATTTTACTCTAATTTAAACTTTGCTTTTGATAATGATTCGACTATTCGATATCATGTAGGTATAACTGAAGCTAAGCGGGATATGGGGCAGGTAATTAGTCCAATACTGGTTAATTATGTGTTACCATCTATTAAACCTTTAACAGATAGCAATGTATATTCTCATACAACAAAAATAGACGGTGAAAATTTTATCTATCGCATTCTTAATGATGCAAAAGTTAGTGCCACTTTAGCAGATTTTAAAAGTGGTTTATTTTATAAAAGTCCTTCTGGTATAACACAAACTATCTTTATAGATTTCATAGCTAAGGAAGGGGGAACTGATTCTATTACGCTAGCTAGCTTTATAGATGAGGTGATTATGAATGCAGTTCAATCGCCTGAAGGCTATGTCCATTTCTCTAAACGCATTGTATGGAATGATGGTATACCAGGCATTTTAGTGGAACAAGAGAAAGCTAATAAAGAAGGGAGAATGATATTTTATATTCAGGACGGAACAACAGCCTTAACTAGTATATTGAGTTATAATAGAAATATGTCTTATACTAAAGAACAACTTCGTAATATGTTAACTGATGTTAAGTTAGTTACTATTCCTGAGAAATTCAAGGGCAATGTTGATCTTGCTAATATTGAAGATATAGTTAAAAAAGATTTGGAGAAGTAGTATGACTGAAATACAAGCTCTTTTATTGATAAAATCTATTCTCGAATCCGCAGATATTCATGGTATTGAAAACATTTTGGCTGAGGATTGTGAATACATGTCTACGGGTCGAGGTATTATTGGCCGCAATCGTAATGAAAGTATTGAGTTTTTATCCTCTATGACTGAGTCTATTAAGGCTGATAATGTGCCTGTTACGTGCAAGGTGATGCATATTACCGATGTGTATGAGGAGGATGCGCTATTCCATGAGGGCCGTCATGGTTTGACTGTTTCTTATGAAAGCAGCGATAACTATGTGTACATGATTTTTGTTGATGTAAATGATGAGGGGCTCGTAGACCGTATCGTATCTAGTCAGGAAAACTATAGTATTGAGTATGATGATCTTCGTTTTGGCGATGATGAAAGCGAGTATGCTTTTATTTCTGCACCAACTACTGTGAAAGATTGGATTACAGCCCTCAGTATGTGGCTTGAAACCGCGAATGTTGATGTAGACGATTTCTACCAATATATAGATGAAGACACACGTGTTGTATTCCAAAAAGGCGATGCTGAATCCATCACCCTTGAAAGCGGCCTTGATGTAGAAGATTACTTTGATCAATTAATGAACCAACACTTTGATGCGGTACCTCATATCATTCGCGATGAAGAAGATGGTCTTATTTTAACCTATGGTCCTATGAGTGCCATTGCAACCCTCAATGAAGAAGGCGCACTAGCGCTTATTAGTATCTATATCGACACACGTGACGAAGACGAAGCTACTGATGAAGTTGGCTATATCGAAGAAGAACTAACCAAGACAACAACTACTGAAGAAGATTTATTATAAATAACTCTATCAGTAAAATGTACTATACTTAGTCTAAATATATATGGTTAGTGAGATACTACCAGTTAAAAGTATTATGTTTAGTCTAACTACATATGATTAATGAGATACTACCAGTTAAAAGAATATTGTTTAGTCTAACTACATATGATTAATGAGATACTACCAGTTAAAAGTATTATATTTAGTCTAGAAATGTAAAAAACTACCAGTTAATTTCACGTTGTAGTAGATCGACCTCCTGTTATTGAAGATCGGTTTACAAAACAACATGACTAACTGGTAGTTTTAAATTTAATTAGAAATAATTATTTTTAACTGGTAGTATCTCAAAAAAGAGTATATATGGGATGCCTGAAATTATTTTTAACTGGTAGTATCTCTAAAATAGATATATGTAAGCGAACTAAAAGCTTTTCTACATTTCATCATGGTCTTTAATGAGACCCGCTTTTTTCTTTTTCTAATAGGAGTAGTAGAATGGCAAGATTACAATACAGCCGCCTAGACCCCATAGTAATTGGTTGGTTTGAGCTTGGGCGAGCATCCATAGGGATGTGCCGATTGCAATAACTGGGATTAAATAGCCACCAGGGATTGTATAAGATCGATCTTTGTCTGCCCATTTACGACGGAAGATAATAACTGCTAAACATGTTGGTAGGTATTGTGTAAAACGAGATACTGCACTGATGGCTGCTAGTGTAGTAAAGGAACCAGACCATGCAAGTAATACACTGGCAATGGCTGTAACGATAGCTGCAACATATGGTGCATTGTAACGATTACGTTTAGCTAGAGCACTTGGTAACATACCGTCTTCAGCCATAGAGGTAGCCACACGAGGTGCATAGTAAGCCTCCGCAAAGTTGATACCACCCATAGAAATTAGTGTTCCTACTAATACAACGTACATACCGATAGGACCTACAATTACGTTAAAAGCATCTTGGACTGGTGCTTTTGTATTAGCCAAGTCAGAGCCGAGTACACCGATAGATACGGCGAGTATTGCCATATATAGAACGGACACGAGAAGCATACACATGATAATAGCACGTGGTAAATTCTTTTTAGGATTTTTCATATCTTCTGCAGCAATGGCAATAACTTCAAATCCTGTATAGGCAAAGAATAGAAGAACTGCGGCTTGTGCAAATGAACCATCTACATAAGTATCTTGCGGGAAGACTGGCGTAAAGTTAGCTCCATTTATAAAGAAAATGCCAATTGCAATGAATAGGGCAAGAGGAACTAACTTAGAAATAGTGATTAAGTTGTTAACGAATTTTGATACGTTAACACCAAAGATATTTACAATGGTAAGACCTACAATCAAGATAAATGAAATAACATCTTTTGCAAAATCACCACTTAACGCCGGCACTGCAGCACCTAATGCGGTAGCAAAGCCAACGGCCATGGCCGCCCAAGCAATAACGGTTACAATCCATTTTAAAACGCCTACTTCAAAGGCCCAAAAGTCACCTAATGCATGTTTTGCATATAGGTAAGGTCCGCCATTACGTGTAAATAAGCTTGCCGCTTCAGCAAAGCAAAGGGCGATACATCCTGCAATTACGGCATCAAATAATAGGACGCCTAAACTAGCGGAACCAATGATAGAATATGCTTTGTTTGGTAGTAGAAATATACCTGTCCCTACAATACCATTGATGCCTAGGAGTACAATACTCCAGAAGCCAAATTTTCCTATTTCTTTCATACTAAAACCTTCCTACTATTTAGTTATATTTTCTCGAGCTGCTGTTACAAAGGCAGCAAATAAACGTTTTGCATTTTCATCTGTTTCAGACATCATTTCTGGATGGAATTGGCAGGCTACTAACCAAGGATAGGAAGAGTCTTCTAAACCTTCTACGGTACCATCCTTAGCTCTTGCTACTACTTGTAAACCTTTACCTACATGTTTTACTGTTTGATGATGGTGAGAGTTAGTAATCCATGTGGAACGACCAATAGCACTAGCAAGCTTAGATTCAAACTCGATATCTACTGTATGTGTACCTAGTGCAGGGGTTTGATTTTGTGAATGTTTTATCGTACAGTTTTCGTCATACTTCAAATCTTGGTATAGAGATCCGCCACGATATACATTTAAAATTTGAATGCCTCGACAAATACAAAAGATAGGAATTTGTTTTTCTTCTGCTGCTTTCAATAATGCAAAATCGAATTGATCTCGTTCAGGGAATACATCGCCTAGACCTTGTAATGGTTCCTCACCGTAATTAAGTGGAGATACATCATGGCCACCAGATAATAATAAAGCATCTAGTTTTGCCACTGTTTCTCGAGCTACGTCGAGGTCTTTAGTAAATGGGATAATAACTGGAATACCACCAGCCTCTTCGATAGAGCGTGGATAATCATGGTTTACATAAGAACGTAACAAATCTACATAAGCTCCGCCGTTATCTCGTAAGATATTGCCAGATACACCAATGAATGGTTTTGTCATAATATCACCTCAGATGTGTAAAAATTTGGACAATTAGTATAATTAGTATAATTTTAGTATATCAAATATACGTGAATAAATAATACTACTATTGTAATTAATTATAAAACTTATACATACTAAAATATGTTAAGATTGATACATTTTCTAACATTCATATTAGTCCTGTAGGGAAATTATATTCATATATGTTTTGTTAAAAACATGGTATGATAGATTACAAATAAACTGTATGGGAGGTTTACTATGGTTTTTCTTACATCCTTACAGAGCATCATACCTATTGTATTGCTAATCTCGCTAGGGTATATACTAAAAGGGCGAGGGATGTTTCATCCTATATTTAGTGGTAACCTATCTAGATTTATCATGTCTGTTGCGTTACCAGCCGGTGTATTCGTATCTGTATTGCATCATCTACATACATCGGATTTATGGGACCTTCGATATGGGATGCTAGCTGTTACATTAACCTATGTAATTGCGTATATCGTTGCTTTTATCATGATGAAAGCACTGAAAGTACCTCGAGGTAGGCGTGGTATTTT
The DNA here is from genome assembly GCF_900637515.1 of Veillonella dispar. Lineage (NCBI taxonomy): Bacteria > Bacillati > Bacillota > Negativicutes > Veillonellales > Veillonellaceae > Veillonella > Veillonella dispar. The sequence continues at coordinate 791,095 of NZ_LR134375.1, forward strand.
TATAAATATGGTAGTTAATGATAACTGCTTATTTATTGGATTGCCAGTGCAAATCGCCCTCTTTGGTCAAGATGCTCTACCATATTTCTTGTTATATTATATCGGTAACACTATTTCAGTATGGATGGTAGGGGTATTTCTTATAGAATTAGATCCACTGCCTAATGCTGAATTAGGTTTTGATAATAGTAAAACTGATAGTATAAGTAATAGCACAGTAGATACAGAAACAAAGCGTAAGAAGTTTAAATTTGATTTGAAGAAGTTATTACCTCCACCATTGTTAGGGTTCTTTGTAGCATTGATATTCTTATTCTTTGAAATTCCTTTAGCACCAATTTTACATACTACATTAAATTACTTAGGTGATATGGTAACCCCATTATCATTGATTTATATTGGTATCGTACTTCATGATGCGGGGCTAAAAAGTATGAGTCTTAATAAAGATTCAATTGGTGGTATTATCGGTCGTTTTGTAATTTCACCGATTATTATGTTCTGTGTCATTATGGGCTTGCAATATGGCGCCGGTATCGTCCTAGAACCAATAGCAATCATTACCTTTGTTGTACAATCGGCGGGTCCCGTTATTGCAGTATTACCAATTGTAGCCAATGAATCCAAAGCTGATCTGCCATTTGCTACAGGACTTGTCATGATTAGTACTATATTATTTGTGGTAGCTATACCAATTATTATGGAAATCCTAACTATGATAGGAATAACTACATAAAATAAGGAGAAGGTTAAATTCCTTCTCCTTATTTTTATGATACTGTGTATGGTTAATGTATTACCTTATCTATATAAAACTTTGTACCTGCAATATTGATACAAGTATAAAGAGTTTATATTCTGTAAGAAGTTTAACAACTCTTCTACACTCTATGATTAGCTGTATCAAATAATATATTTATAATAAAATTTTAAATAAAATTGATAAAAAATTAATAATTAGATATAATATTTGTTAAATTGAGAGCTAGTATATAGAGGAGAGTATTTATGAATTGGAAACGAGTAATAACTTTAGGTCTTTTAGGTATTACATTAGGTGTGGGACCGTCTTATGGGATTGATATTAATATTCCAGGTGCTTTTCCTCCTGCACCAGAAGATGCATATCAGCATTATCGGATAGATCCTAAAGTAACGCGCTTAATGGATCAGAGTATAGAAAAAGAAATACCTGCTATTCGAGCAAAAGACCCTAATTATGATAAGTCAAAGTTAGATTCTGATATTTATGCTACTAAAGAATTAAATAATGCGATTATGTATTCAAGGACAGTTTTAATTTTGCGTGATAATGGGGCAGATATAAAATTTACAGCCCCTTATGAAAGCGGTATAGGAATTGCAAGATTAGATAATACAAAAGATGTCGTTAGAATGGGACGTATTTTTTCTCGAATTGCTCAATTAGGCTATGAAGTTCGTCCTCAACCAAAGGGTAATCTTTGAGAGAATACCAATATTGTATACAGTAAGCTAAATAGTGATATATTGCGTAAAGAATTTGAAGGAAGCAAAGGAGATATACGTCCTGATGGTTCTAAGATGTTAGGTAGTGGCACTTTTGCATATAAAGGCATCGAGAAGGCAACTTGGGATGTAATCAAATATGATTCAGATAATATAATAGGTACATTAAATTTTACACTCCCCACATCACCTACTAGAAGTTACCACATAGGCTATCAGATGAGTGGTCGTTTAAATCATAATGTTTTGAAAGATAATGAACAAGAAATCATGAATTCAACTATGGCACCATTAGTTAATACTATTTTGCCTTCTATCAAACCTGCATCAGCTATTTTAGAAAATACGACTCCAGTTCGTGTAGAAAACTTTACTTTCCAAGTATTTAAAAATAGTAAGCATATTGGTCGTGAGACGCTTAAGAATGGTGGCTATAAGGTAAATTATTCTTCTGGAAATATAAAAGAAGAGATCATTGTTACTCCTTTGTCATCTATAGATAACGTGAAAAAGCAAAATGTTTTATTTAACTATTTAAATGATTTTGTTTATACTGAATCGTTAAGTAAAAGGAATCCAATTCAATCGGCTACTGTTTGGAATGATGCTACACCAGGTGTGTATTTAGAGGTTGAAGGAGATAAATACACATTGTTTACTATGACGGTATATGACGAAAATCATCGTTATACATATATGGTAAAGAAACCACACGATATTCATGTAAGTAATTATAAAATTAGAGACATGATACAATATGTGGATAATAAGAGAAATAAAACAAACTACAATAAGATAAAACTAGGTTTAGGTGTACCACCTGATGTTTTTGGTGATACAAAAATTTTCAATAAATAGTATCTATATAGGTAGTATAAAAAGAGGACTGGCTTAAATATGAACTGCACCCCAAAAATTGGACACAATTTTTGGAGGTGCAGTTCAATAAGTCAGTCCTCTTGGTTTTATATAATTATCTAAAGAATCTACCAATGAGTGGCATGCTTGCACCATCGTTTTTATTAAGTCCTTTTAGAAGAACCATAATAATGACGTAGAGCAATAAGCCTTCGATACCTGTGAGTATGAAGTTAACCCACATTGGTAAGATATCTGTTAAGTAGTGGTAACTCATAAAGATGAGTATACCCATGACACCGGCACTGACCACATTTTTCCATAGAAGGGAAATATCGAGGAAGTAGCCTGTGTATTTTTTGATATAAATCAAGTTGAGTAACGCTGCAAAGCCAATATCAGCAACGGTTGCCCACGCAGCACCGCCGATACCAAGCCATGGGATGGCCGTTAATGTCCAGTTAAGGATGACTTTTATTACTAAAGCAATACCCATATTAATTACAGGAATACGAGGTTTGTTGAGACCTTGTAAGATACCTGTTGTTACTTGGTGTACCCCGAGGAAGAAGATAGAGAACGCAGTGATTTGTGTAGCTAATTCTGCCTTAGGTGCATTGTAAATCAAAGTAACTGTTGGGGCAGCTAAGACATATAATAGTACCGTAAATGGTACAGTAGCCATAAATGTCAATCTCATAGAGCCAGAGGTACGTTCATAAATACCTTGATGATCGCGTTTTGCAAAGGCATGAGAGATAGCTGGTACAATGCTTGTTGCTAGGGCCGCTGTAATAATGGTAGCCAAGTTGATGAGCGGAACTGCCATACCTGTAAGATAACCGAACAGTTCTGTTACCTCGTTCATCGGGAAACCAGCATCTAAGAGTCGACGTGGTACGATGAGCAAATCGAGGTTAGCTGTTAATGGCAACATGATACTTGCTAAGGAAATTGGAATGGACAATGTTAAGAGTCGTGACAAAATTTCTTTAGCTGATTCACGAGGACCATCGTAGCTTTCACCAGTACTACTTGCCTTAGGCAATTTATAGTAGTAGTACAAAAGGACTAGAAAGGCGCCAAAGGCACCTACGCCAGCACCTAAGCTAGCACCACCTGCAGCAGCTGGTAAACCGTAAGGCAACAAGATTGCTGCGGCACCGAGCATGACGATAACACGTAACAGTTGCTCTACAATTTGGCTGACCGCCGTTGGCGTCATCATTTCATAGCCTTGGATATACCCGCGGAAGCAGGAAATCCACGTTACAAAGAATACTGCCGGAGCGAGCGCGATGATAGAGTAGTAGGCACGGCTTTCAGCAATGAGACCACTAGAGATCAACCAATCTGCACCAAAATACATGGCGAGGCTGGCGATAAAGCCAGTAATGGTTAACATTGTAAAAGATATATTGAATACTCTCTTAGCACCACCAAAGTCGTGTAACGCTAATCGTTCTGCCGTCAAAATAGAGATGGCAATCGGCACACCTGCGCTCGAAATTTGTAATAGTAACAAATAGATAGGAAAGGCCATCTGGTAGATACCGATGCCTTCACCACCCAAGATGCGGGACAGAAGAATCCAGTTAATACTACCGATGGCTTTCACTACGAAACCGGCAATGGTTAAAATTAAGGTTCCTTTTAAAAATCCACTAGCCATTGATTATAGTTTGTTGGAAGAACCCAATACATTTTTAATTTTGTGAGCTACCATGCCTTTAATAGCATCACGAGCAGGTCCTAAGTATTTACGAGGGTCAAATTCAGATGGATTTTGAGCCAAGTATTCACGTACGGATGCAGTCATAGCAAGACGAAGGTCTGTATCAATGTTGATTTTGCAAACTGCCATTTGAGCTGCTTTGCGAAGCATTTCTTCAGGTACGCCTTGTGCACCAGGAATGTTGCCACCAAATTCGTTACATTTTGCTACGAATTCAGGCAATACGGAGGATGCGCCATGTAATACGATTGGGAAGTCAGGCAACAATTCGCCAACTTTTTTCAAACGATCAAAGTCAAGGTAAGGGTCGCCTTTAAATTTATAAGCACCGTGGCTAGTACCAATAGCAATAGCTAAGGAGTCTACACCTGTAAGATGTACGAATTCAGCGGCTTGTTCTGGGTCGGTGAAGCGAGCATCTGCATTGGATACATTTACATCATCTTCAACACCAGCTAAACGGCCCAATTCTGCTTCTACTACCACGCCATGAGCATGAGCATATTCAACAACTTGTTTAGTGATTTTTACGTTTTCATCGAAATCATGGTGAGATGCGTCAATCATAACGGATGTAAAACCACCATCGACACAGTCTTTACAGATTTCAAAGGAATCGCCGTGATCAAGGTGAAGAGCGATAGGTAAGTTGCTGTCTTCAAGAGCTGCTTCTACGAGTTTTACAAGGTAAATATGTTTAGCATATTTACGAGCACCTGCAGATACTTGCAAGATAAGAGGAGATTGTTCCTCTTTTGCAGCGTCTACGATACCTTGTACGATTTCCATGTTGTTTACATTGAAAGCGCCAACAGCATAGCCGCCTTCATAGGCTTTTTTGAACATTTCTGTAGTAGTAACTAATGGCATGTTGTCCTCCTTGGCCATAGGGCCTGTCATATCATGTTATTAATACTGTGACTGCTAGTATTTCTAGCGCATATGAGCTAGATAAAAAACTAGTGTTATTGCAATCATATATCAATTCAAGTTAAGTATATCAAGAAACACTATAAAGGGCCAATATTTTTTGTATAACTTATGCATAAAATTCGTCAAATTTTATAGCCCATGTGGGCTAATTTTTATGTATCGATATTAATTTACCAGAAATACATTAGCTCAATTGGTGAGTAATGACTCCATATCCGATGGTATGGATGCCTGTATTTCTAGCCATTCATCCGTCATGGGATGGTAAAAGCTAATGCGCGATGCATGGAGTGCTTGACGTCCAATATAGTCTAAATGCCCACCATACAGGTCATCTCCAGCAAGTGGATATCCTAGTTGAGATAGATGGACCCGAATTTGATGCGTTCGACCTGTATGTAATAAACATTGCACATGGGTAAAGCATTGCTCAATCTTATTCTTTACAATGGTATTACTCTCAATGACAGTTATATCTGTATGAGCAGGTTTACCTTCATTCGTACAGCAACGCTCGATAATACTACCTGGTTTACGTCCTATAGGCCACTGTACGCTTATGTGATTAGTGGGTAATTGACCTTCTACAATAGCGTCGTAGTTTTTATGAAAATGAGTACGCTTTTTATCGAAAGCATGTTGTACTACAGAGGTTTTAGCAATGATAACAATCCCAGAGGTGTCCTTATCTAATCGGTGAACAGGATGGAAATCATAATGCTGATTTGTCTGTTGGTAGTAATGTAGAACGCCGTTTGCTAAGGTATGATCTCGTACCGTTGAGGTGGGATGCATCAGAATACCTGCCTCTTTATTGATGACTAAAATATACTCATCTTCGTATACAATATCTAAATCCATAGGGCTTAAACTAAATTCTTGTTCTGGGGTTAACTTCATAACGAGATGGTCTCCACCGTGGACAAGGGTATTCCAAGAGGCTGGTTCGTCATTGACTGTTATAATGCCGTTATTTCGCAAGCGCCGTCGCATACGTTGGGAAATATGCTGTTGTTTTATAATATGATTCATAGACTGCGTATGTACGTTGGAATCTACAATCAAGTCGATAATAGTTGCTGTTTTCATACATAATATTATATCAAATAAATAATGGATGAAGAATTTTTCATAATTCGTTGTCTTTATAGAGACCATATAGTATAATTTTTATTAATGTTTTTTATATATTTTTTATGTGTAGGTATTTTACTTATTTGAATGCTTTGGCCGTTCAATATCTTAACACCATATATTGATGAGTATATGGTTTGCTTTGTAAAAGGAGAGGTTTATGAAACTGAATAAGAAATCCTTATTAGTCGCTTGTGTGTTGGCGACTATGTCTACAAGTGCTTTTGCAGCAACTACAACAACATCCACTAGTAGTAACACTGTGACAAATCAAGATACAAAAACATCTACTAGTACGCGTGTAACTAGTGAGAAACATACTTCAACTGTATCTACATCTACAACAAATACTACAGAAAAATCTTCTAGCCGTTCTAGCAGTACATCTGTCGGAGTTGGTGTGGGTATTGGTCGACTCGATACGTTTGTACCAATCTCTGGCGCTGTTAAGGAGCCACCAGCAGGTGTAAAAAAAGCTATGAAGGTATTAAAGGACGATTCCTTATTACAACAAGGCTATTTAGGTCTTGTAAAAGAAAAGGGTAAATGGGGTATCGTAGGTACAAATGGTCAAGTTGTACTCGCTCCAGCCTATAAATCCTTAGATGCATCTAGTAAGAAGGATGGTACTTTCTTTGTTGAAGAAGGTAAAAATAAAATTTCTCATATTAAAGGCGATGGTACTGTATTAGAATCTGGTAAAGAAGCGCAAGAAGCTTTATATAGCAGCCTTAATGAGAAGAATACAGCTGTTAAAGAGCTAAATGATTTTGATCCTAAATCTGTTAGTCAAAGCTATCCAAGTGATTCTTATATAGCTTTCACAGAAAAAGGTAAATTAGGATTTAAAGATGCTAATGGCAATGTAGTAATTCAGCCTCAATTTAAAGCACTATCTGATGTAGAAACTAAATTTAGTGAGGACCGTGCCTTTGTAAAAGCTAATGGTAAAACTGTTGCTATTGATGGTAAAGGCACTGTATTATTTAATGCTCCATCTAATGAAGTATATCCATATAAAAATGGCTTGGCTGAATTCCGCCGTAAGGTAAGTCACTTTGGCCTTGGTGGTATTCTAGGTCTTGTAGGTATGGGTTACTTCTATAATCATGGTGGCGTATATCTTGATGGACTTGGTGGTCTTGTAGATGATGGTATGAAGCGTGGTTATATTGATCGTAATGGTGCTGTTGTAATCGATAGTAAGAACGATTATGTATACCCTATGGAAGAGCATGGTACCTTGGTTCGTAATGATGGTAAATTAGGTTTTATGAATCGTCAAGGTCAATATGTAATTCAACCTGGAAATTATGAAGCTGGCACGATTGATGTAAATAATGTATTGTTAACATTGAAAAATAAAGATACTAATAAATATGGTATTTTTGATATGGAAACAGGCAAACAAGAGGTACCGTTTAAATACGATACTATCGAGTTTGTAGGCGAACATGAAATGTCTGTTACTAATGACACAAATCGTTATGTAGTAGATATGGCTACAGGTCGTGTGATCTATAAAGGCGATAAATCTATGAACGTAAAAACTTTCCTTGGTGATACATATACTTGGGTATACAACAAAGAAGGTAATTATAAGATTCTATCCCTTGATGGTACAGTGACAGAAACTCCAGTTATGAAAGATATTTCTGGTACTGGTAGCTTCTCTCATGGTTACAGCCCTGTAAAAATCAAAGGTAAATGGGGGATTATCAACTCTAAAGGTGAGTTAGTAGTTCAACCTACGTATGATGAAATTACAATTTTATAATGATAATGGTAAGGCTGCACTTGTAATAGTGCAGTCTTTTCCTATTATTGTCTTTAGACTGGTTCGCGACGTAGTCGCGAATCATAAAACCACCCGCTATGCGGGTGCGGCAACGAAAGTTATACAAAAAAATCACCTTGCTTAAGTATAATGTAGGTGTTCAAGCCGCATTATATACAAAAGAAAGGTGATTTTATATGGCAACAAAGACACAGAGCCTTGCGCACACAAAATGGTTATGCAAATACCACATAGTATTTACACCTAAGTATAGACGTAAAGTTATATATAATCAATATAGAAATAGTTTACGTGAAATACTGAGACGTTTATGTGAATATAAGGGCGTCAAGATTATAGAGGGGGAGCTTATGGCAGATCATGTGCATATGCTAGTGTTAATTCCACCTAAAATATCAGTTTCATCTTTTATGGGATATCTAAAGGGTAAAAGTGCGCTAATGATGTTCGATAAACACGCAAACTTAAAGTATAAATTTGGAAATAGACACTTTTGGTCCGAGGGATATTATGTAAGTACGGTAGGATTAAATGAAGCTACCGTAAAAAAATATATACGTGAGCAAGAATTACATGACCAAATGAAAGATAAACTTAGTGTAAAAGAATATGAGGACCCTTTTAAGGGTAGCAAGTAATACATATCCCCTTTAAGGGGACCGTTACGAGTCAATGGCTATGCGGCTTGAACGTAGTGAAAGCCAGCGCCTTTAGACGCTGGCCTAGTACTACGGGCTTATAGCCCGTGAGCAAACCACCCGTTTTACGGGTGGTCCTGATTTTGGAATATATTATGTTTATACATATACAGTTCTTGTATTACTCTACGATTTATAGTTTAAATAATCCTTCTATGATTAATAATAGTTATAATTAAAAATCTCGATTTACCTAGAAAATAAGCCTGTTATAAGGTATAATTATAGAGATATATTCCGATTTGGTGTACATTTACACTTTTACTTGGAATATGAGGATGATGAAAGTAATACTATGAGCCCCATGCCCAACGGGTTCAGGTGTAGGAGGTATAAAATGGCTAAAGATTGTTCCTTTGACGTTGTGTCCGAAGTGGATATGCAAGAAGTAGATAATGCGGTAAACCAAGCAAAAAAAGAGATTGGTACCCGTTATGATTTCCGTGGTTCCAAAGCGGAAATTAGTCTTGAAGGCGACACTATCAAAATCATCGGTGATGATGAATATAAATTGAATGCCATTATCGATGTATTAAAAGGCAAGATGATTAAACGTAATGTAGCGATTAAAAATCTTGACTACGGCAAGGTTGAACCAGCTGCTGGTGCCACAGTTCGCCAAGTAATTACTATTAAAAAAGGCATTACTAAAGAAAATGCTAAAGAAGTAGTTAAAGCAATTAAAAACATGAAAATTAAGGTACAAGCATCTATTCAAGAAGATCAAGTGCGCGTATCTGGTAAGGATAAAGACGATTTGCAAGCCGTTATCCAAATGTTAAAACAATTGGATATTCCTGTAGAATTGCAATTCGTTAACTTCCGTTCCTAATAACATATGTCCATAAGATAGGGTTAGTTTGATTCCATAGGATCGCTAACCCTATCGGTATAGGAGGCCTTATGAAAGTAGAGGACATGAAGGGTGGCTATACCACAGGTTCATGTGCTACGGCAGGTATGAAAGCTGGTTTATTGGCCCTCTTAGATAAAAGCATTGTGGACCAAGTGGTCATTGAAAATCCTCAAGGTCAGTATATTGAGGTGCCTATTAAAGCCGTAGAAGTACTATCTGATACTGAGGCTAAGGTAACCGTTATGAAGGACGGTGGCGATGATCCGGATGTAACACATGGCAATGATGTGGAAACAACGGTAACACTCGATGATACTGGTGAACTACGATTCCGAGCGGGTTTTGGTGTAGGGACGGTAACGAAACCGGGTCTTGCTATGCCCCCAGGAGAACCGGCTATCAATCCAGGGCCTCGAGCGATGATGAAAATCGTCTTTGAAGAGCACTGTGTACATGGTCAAGGTGTAACGGTAACGGTGAGCGTGCCAAACGGTATGGTTTTAGCCAAGAAAACATTAAATCATACCCTAGGTATCGAAGGTGGTATTTCTATTATTGGAACCACTGGTATCGTTAAGCCTATGAGTGAAGAAGGTTTCAAAAACTCTTTGGTGCCTCAGTTGAAAGTTATGAAGGCCAATGGCTGTGAAACCGCTGTTCTCGTGCCGGGCCGTATTGGTCAGGATCTTGCGGAGCAAGTTCTGGGTATTCATAAGAACCAAATGGCCGAGACTAGTAACTTTATTGGCTTTATGCTCGAAAAAGCCGTTGAAGTTGGCTTCAAACGTATCTTGATCATTGGTCATATTGGTAAGCTAATCAAATTAGCTAGTGGTAGTTTCCACACCCACAATCGCATGAGTGATGGTCGCATGGAAAGTATCGTGGCTTATGCTGCCTTAGAAGGGGCATCCCAAGCAGTGTGTGAAGAGTTATTTAATTGCCAAACCACGGAGTCTACGTTCCCTATTTTGGAGCGCGAAGGACTGACTGGTGTATACCAACGCGTTGTAGATCGTGCATCTTTGCGTAGTGAGCGATATATTGCTAATGAAGCAGAGGTAGGTATCATTATTACGACTTTAAAGGGCGAGATTTTGGCAATGGATAAGCATGCAAAAGAGATAGGAGAGCTTGAACAATGGCACATACCTTGTATATCGTAGGCATTGGTCCAGGTAATCCTGATTATGTGGTACCTAAAGGCCTTAATTTAATTAAACATGCTACAGTATTGGTTGGCAGTGAACGGTCCTTAGAAGACTTTCAAGAGCCTGGCCAAATTACATATCCTGTAACAGGAAAGCTTAGCTTGTTAGCTGAGCAAATCGAGCATGAACTCAATAGCCATGACGTTGTAGTTATGGTTAGTGGTGATACAGGCTACTATAGCTTGTTGCCATATTTAAAGAAGAAATTTCCTGCCAATCCTATTGAGGTTGTGCCAGGCATTAGTTCTATGACCTTTGCCTTCGCTCGACTCAATGAGGTGTGGCATGATGCGGATTTAATGAGCTTTCACGGTCGCCAACCGGCACCTGAAAAACTCGTGTATGAAGCAGGTAAAAAGATGGGGTTCTTAACGGATCCTGAATATAATCCAGCGCATATTGCGCGTATTTTAATAGATGCAGGTTGGCCAAAAGAAACGAGAGCAGCAGCCCTTGAGCGTTTGAGCTATGATGATGAAAAAATTGTAGACTCCACGTTAGAGGTATTAACTGAGCTTGAAGGTTTTGGTCATTCTGTAATGGTGGTACTAGGATGAGACATTTTTTCGGAATTCCTGATGAGGAATTTATCCGCGGTGACGTGCCGATGACGAAATGCGAGATTCGCAAAGCCGTTATGAACGAGGCACGCATCGAGGAAGATAGCATCGTCCTTGACGTTGGTGCTGGTACAGGCTCTATTTCTATTGAAGCAGCCTTAGCAGCTCCTAAAGGGCATGTATATGCGATTGAGCGCTTTGATAAAGGCATCGACCTTATCAATGAAAACATGAAGAAATTCAATGTAAATAATATGACGGTTATCAAGTCCAAAGCTCCTGAAGGCATGGAAGAATTGCCTGACCTTGATGCAGTTATTATCGGCGGCAGTGCTGGCGGTATGACAGGCATTATGGATGAGGCGCAACGTCTATTAAAAATTGGTGGCCGTCTAGTTGTAACTGCTGTAACAATGGAAACTGGCTACACAATTCTTAAAGAGTTGAAAGGTCGTCCTTTCACCTATGAAGGTTACCAAATGTCTATCAGCCGTTACCGCAAGGCTGGTCCATATCATTTGTTAGATCCATTGAGCCCAATTTTCATTGTATCTGCAACGCGTATCGCAGAAGGAGAGTAATATGGTTGATGTACATATCGTAGGCGCAGGCCCTGGAGATCCTGAGTTAATCACTCGCAAAGGGTATCGTTTAGTGCAAGAGGCAGACGTTGTTATTTACGCTGGCTCCTTGGTAAACCCTGCCATTTTAGAGGCTTGTAAACCAAGCTGTGAAATCCATAACAGTGCTACTATGAACCTTGATGAGGTGTTGGCTGTTATGAAAGCTTCCGTTGAGGCTGGTAAAAGCGTAGTTCGCCTTCACACAGGTGACCCTGCTATTTATGGTGCGATTCAAGAGCAAATGGATGCATTAGCTGGCATGGGGATTTCTTATGAAGTCGTACCAGGTGTAAGCTCTTTCCTTGCTACAGCAGCGGCTTTGAAACAAGAATATACATTGCCAAATGTATCTCAAACAGTAATTATTACGCGTATGGAAGGCCGTACACCGATGCCTCCAAAGGAAAAATTGCGCATGTTAGCATCTCATGAAGCGACTATGTGTATTTTCCTTAGCGTTCAAATGTTAGATAAGGTTGTAGCTGAACTCATCGAGGGCGGTTATGACAAAACAACTCCAGTGGCAATCGTGGTAAAAGCGTCTTGGCCAGACCAACGCATTATCCGCGGCACATTGGAAACCATTGCGGACATCGTAGCGAAAGAAGGCGTATTGCGCCAAGCTATGATCGTAGTAAGCCATGTATTAGATAGTGAATACGAATTATCTAAACTTTACGACAAAGGCTTTGCTCATATGTACCGCAGTGCTAAGGACTAGTATGATGAAAGAACTAGAAACTGTTGCATCTACAACTGGAGCTAAGAAGAATAGAACGGCTATTCTCTCTGTATCTGAACGAGGTGCAAAGCTAGGTCAACGCATCAAGTCTTTGGTGGCACCTCATGCAGATTGCTTTGAAAAGGAAAACCGTCCCTCTGGTGGAGAGGCTATTTATTTTGATTCTCTGAAAAATCATATTGGACAGATTTTCAAGGATTACGACCAAGTACTTTGTATTATGGCACTCGGTATCGTAGTGCGCATGATTGCACCGTATATTGAGCATAAATCCAAAGATCCTGCTGTAGTTGTAATGGACGAAGTAGGACATCATGTGATTAGCTTATTGTCTGGGCACCTTGGGGGCGCCAACGAATGGACGCAGTCCATTTCGCTGGCCATCGATGCGGACCCAGTTATTACAACCGCTACGGATGTAAACGGATTGCCAGCGCCTGACGTGTTGGCGCGCCATGAGCATCTGTTGGTGGATGATTTCCAAACCTTAATCAATGTGAACTCTGCTATCGTTGGAGGAGAGCGAGTTGATTATTATATCGATGCTAGCTTACCGAATGCAGAGCATTTAGAACAAGCTGCGAAAGCTCATATTGGTGAGCATGGTATGGTTCATGTTGTTTCTCTAGAGGAACTTGCTTCCATTCCATGTAAAAATGAAAGCACTGAAGAAGGTTCTTCTCGCGTCGTTATTACGGACAAAGTAATTGCCGAGTATGGTCATCAATTGATTTTGCGCCCTCGAACCTATACGATGGGCATTGGCTGTCGTCGAGATACGCCGAAGGAATTAATCCTTGACGCCATACAACAGTCGCTAGCAGCGCATAAGCTTTCACCAAAGAGCCTTGTAACGGCAGCATCGGTTATCGTTAAACAAGACGAAGTAGGCCTCTTAGAGGCTATGCAAATTATGGGATGGCCTATCGTGTTCTATACACAGGACGAGATGGCACCACTCATTGAAAAAGAAGAATTAAAAGAATCTAATTTTGTAAAAGGAACTATAGGAGTAGGAAACGTATGCGAGACAACGGCATTACTAGCGGCCAAGAGCCGAACATTAATACAGCACAAAACAATTTATCCCAAAACAACGGTAGCCATTGCACAGGTAACATCAAAGTAATCGGCATCGGCCCTGGCGATGAAGAGTTTATGACGCCTCAAGCACGCGAAGCTATCTTAGCGGCTGACCGCGTGGTAGGTTATTTGACATACCTCGACTTGATCAAAGACCTTATCGTAGGTAAAGAAACTGTAGGTACTGCGATGATGCAAGAAGTTGATCGTTGCCAACAAGCTGTTGATTTAGCGGTAGAAGGTCATCAAGTAGTTGTAGTATCCTCTGGTGACTCTGGCGTATACGGCATGGCAGGCCTCGTATTGGAACTTGCTAATAAAGTACCAGCAGAAAAACGTCCTTCCGTAGACATCGTACCTGGTCTTAGTGCTGTAAACGTAGCAGCATCTGTATTGGGTGCACCTTTGATGCATGATTTTGCAGTCATTTCTTTGAGTGATTTGATGACTCCATGGGATCTTATCAAAAAACGTGCTGACCTTTGCGCACAAGGCGACATGGTTATCTCCTTGTACAACCCACGCAGTAAAAAACGCGTTACTCACTTAGATGAAGTTCGCGAAATCGTTCTTAAATATCGCGACCCTAAAACACCTGTTGGTATCGTGCAAAAAGCAGGTCGTCCAGGTCAACATATGGTAATTTCTGACCTTGAAAACTTCACTAACGAAGAAGTAGATATGCAAACACTTGTTATCATCGGTAACAGCCAAACCTATGTTGAAAATGGTCGCATGATTACACCTCGAGGCTACAAATTATGATTTGGGTCATCGCTGGTACCTTGGATGGCCGTACCCTAGCGGTAGATATCCAAAAACGGACAGGTGAAGATATGCTCGTTACAGTAGTTAGTCAATATGGGGCAGAGCTTGCTGCCCATAAAGGCATCACTGTGCATACGGGGCGCCTTGATCAAGAGGCTATGCAGAACTTAATTACAGAGCACAATGTGCGCTTATTAATTGATGCTAGCCATCCATATGCTGCTATCGTTACAGCTACGGCTCAAGATGCAGCAAAGGCTATGAATATTCCTTTTGTTCGGTTTGAACGTAAAGAGGTGCCATTGCCAGACTATGATAAATTACATATCGTAGTAGACGAAGTGGAAGCAGCCAATTTAGCAGGCAAATTAGCTAAGGAAAATAACAGCCATGTGTATTTGACGACTGGTAGTAAGACAATGCACATCTTTGCCAAATCTGAAGCCTTACAAGATTGCGAAGTATGGACCCGTATTTTGCCTACAGCAGAGGTATTACAGATGATGGAAGACCTCAATGTGAGTCCGAAACGCATCGTTGCAGTGCAAGGTCCATTTTCTTACGATATGAACCGCATCATGTTCCACGATACAAAGGCTAGCGTTGTAGTTATGAAAAACTCTGGTCTTGTAGGTGGGGCAGATACGAAATTACAAGCAGCTATGGATCTTGGTATCCATGTTATTGTTATCGATCGTCCACGTGTTAAGATTGAAGGACATGTGGTATCATCTAATGATGAATTTTTCAAATTATGGGAGGACACTAATGGATTACGTTAAAAATCCTAAAGCCATTGAAGATAAAAGTATGGAAATCATTTACGATTATGTAAAGGATTTAGGTTTAACCGATGATGAAGTACGCGTTGTATCTCGTACAGTTCACGCATCTGGTGACGTTGAATATGCTCAACTCGTAAAAATGAGCCCTGACGCTGTTCAAAAAGGTATAGAAGCATTAGACAATGGTGCAGATATTTACACTGACGTAGAAATGGTTCGCACAGGTATTTCTAAACCGGCTCTTAAACTTCGTGGTAATGAAGTACATTGCTTAATCAAAGATGAAAATGTAGCTAAAATGGCTAAAGAATTGGGCGTAACACGTTCTATCGCTGCTATGCGCACATTTGGCAAACAATTAGAAGGCCAAATCGTTGCTATCGGTAATGCGCCAACTGCATTGTATGAAGTATTGCGTTTAGCTCTTGAAGAAGGTATTAAACCAGCTCTTATCATCGGTATTCCTGTAGGCTTTGTTGGCGCTGCGGAATCTAAAGATTATTTGATGGAAGTATCCCCAGTTCCTTATATCACTGTAAAAGGTAACAAGGGTGGTAGCCCAATTGCAGCATCCGTATGTAATGCATTGCTTTACACAGATGTAAAGCGCAACGATATGCTCTTCGTAGAAGGCAAAGAATCTAAATAAAAAGTAACCCGAATCGTTGCATACTGCTGGCGGTTCGGGTTTTACTGTATCTAGTATGAGGTTTATATGTATAATACGGGTGCTGATAGCACCATGTATTGGTGAAAGGAGAGGTTACTATGGACTCTCTGAATGAACGAAAACTCTTTCGTATATCAGTTATTATTATTTTGATTATTGCTGTCGTGGCTAGTATGATTATCTCGCTGATTTGGGGCTCCACACCGGTGTCGCTATCGGAGATTTGGCACACATTGTGGGCTAGTGAGCTAACAGATACAGCATCACAAATCATTTGGAATATTCGCTTACCCCGTAATATTGTTGCCGCATTAGTTGGCGCTTGTTTAGCTGTATCGGGGGCCATTTTACAGGCAGTTATGAAGAACCCTTTAGCAGATCCTCAAATCGTTGGCGTTTCCTCCGGTGCTGGACTTGCCGGTGTTATTATATTTATTCTATTCCCTGGCTATGATCATATTGTGCCTCTCGTCGCCTTTATAGGTGCTATGGCTGCGGCGTTGATGGTATATGCTCTTGCTTGGAAGAATGGTGTACGTCCAAGCCGTATCATCTTGGCTGGTGTTGCGGTGGCTGCTTTTTTAGGCTCTGGTATTTCTGCACTACTTGTATTCTATGGAGATCGTGTGCAAGGAGCCTTACTTTGGATGGTAGGGGGCTTGGCTGCACGCAGTTGGCCTCAAGTAGAGGTTCTGTTCCCATACGCGTTAGTCGGTCTTATTTTTGCCTGTTTAGGTGCTAAACGTCTTACGATTTTAAGTTTAGGTGATGAAACAGCAAAGGGGTTAGGTCTTAAGGTAGAACAAACGCGGTTTATTATGACTGCTGTTGCGGCTCTATTAGCAGCAGGTGCCGTTAGTATTGCGGGCTTAATCGGTTTCGTAGGCCTCGTTATACCGCATATGTTACGACTTATCATCGGTAATGATTATGCGTATTTACTCCCCGGCTCTGCATTATTAGGGGCACTCGTCCTCGTTGTTAGTGATACGGTAGGGCGTGTTATGTGGAGCCCAATTGAGGTACCGGTTGGTATTATCATGGCATTCTTTGGGGCGCCATTCTTCTTATATCTATTGAGGAGGGATAACTAATGAATACGGCTATTGATGTAAACCAGTTATCCGTCACTCTCGGTGATCGTCATATTTTACATGACATTAATGTATCTGTCCCTGTTGGTAAAATAACGACTTTAATCGGGCCTAATGGTTGTGGTAAAAGTACACTCTTACGGTCTATGATTGGATATATTCATAGTCCTCGTGACTGTGTGACTATTTTAGGTAAACCATTACAGTCGTATTCACAAAATGAATTGGCACGTCAAATGGCGTTTCTGCCACAGGTGCCTAATATGCCAAAGGATATGACCGTAGAAGAATTGGTATATTGTGGACGCTATCCATACCAAATGTGGTGGAAGAATACGGCTAAAGAAGACCGAGAAATCGTTGACTATGCATTAGGAATTACAAAAACGAATCATTTACGGAATCAATTAATTCCATCCTTATCTGGTGGTGAACGGCAACGAGTATGGATTGCTATGGCGTTAGCACAACAACCAAAATTATTAGTGTTAGACGAACCAACGACATATTTAGATATTAATCATCAACTGGAAATTATGGAATTGTTAAAACGATTAAATGATGAACAAGGGTTAACCGTATTGATGGTACTTCATGAATTGACGCAAGCCGTACAATACTCGCATCATATGGCCATTATAAAAGATGGTCATTTAGTGACAGCTGGAGAAACGAAAGAAATCGTATCGGATGAACTATTTAGAGATGTATTTTCCGTAGATGTACAAATCGATATCTTTGATGATAAACAATATGTACGCGTAAAAGGTTTAGTTGAGTAGATAGCTAGACTATAAGTGAAAGAGGGCATTCCCGAAATGGGGAATGCCCTCTTTAGTATGTTAGGATATGTTAAAATGTCACATCGACGCCATATGCTTCTTTCACTAAACGAGCCATAGCCTCAGGTGTTTGTAGACCTGGGTTAAGTAGGAATAGTTTAGATGGTAAGTAAATGACACGGTTGTTTTGTACAGCCTTAAGATTTGCCCATGCAGGATTATCTGTCATAGCTTTCTTCATGGCCTTTGTAATTTCTTCTTCTTTACCCATGGTAACGACGAAGATAATATCAGGGTTATCTGCGGTTAATGTTTCAAGAGAATAAGGTACCGTTTTATCCTTAGTTGTACCATCTAGGTGAGATGTTACAACATTTGTCATACCTAATTCTTTGACCATAGATGCAGTTACTGCTTCGTCGGTTTCGGCTGTCACACCTTTACCGGTAGCACGTAATACAGCAACACGTGCAGGTTGTTGGTTTTTAATAGCATCCTTTACCTTTTGAATGTTGCTTTCATAGGTGGCAATAACGGATTTAGCCTTATCTTGATGGTTGGTTAACTCTCCAAGGAATGTTAGCATTGGCACATTATCCTTAATGCCATCGTAATTGAAAAGTACGGCTGGAATATTGTTAGATTGTAATTGGGATTCATATTTTTTATGTTGATTTTCCAAACCCAATACCACATCCGGTTTTAAACCTAACAATTGTTCCATGTTGATGTTAGCCGTTTGACCCAATGCAGGTAATGCCTCTAAATCTGGAGCTAACTTATCTGTTGTGCTAGCACGGGAGATAGCCTTGCCATCCACTGCGTATAGCATGGACAATACGGAGTTTGAAAGAACAGCGATGCGTTGTGGATCCTTTGGTACAGTGTAGGTTTCACCATTAAAGGTAAGTTCCTTCGTAGTAGCAGAAGAGCTGGATGTGGATTTACCACACCCAGCTATTGCTAGTACGATCATGACCAAAGCTAGACTACAGAGTAGTAATTTTTTCATGATGTACTCCTATGTACGTTATATAACGATACTAGTTAAATTGTAGATTGATTATTTTTGTAAAGCGTCCCAAGATTCGTTAGCACGTTCAACAAATAAGTTACGGATATTTTGGTTTTCACCTAAACCATGAAGGTAAGTATCTACTTTGAAGCCTTCTTTTTCAAGGATGGATTTATGGGAATCTGGTTCTTTACCAGCCATGTCGTTGTTTGCATGGTCGCCTGCTACCATCATGAATGGCATCAATGTAACATGTTTAATACCATGTAATTTCAATTGAGGGATAACTTGTTCAAGATTTGGAGTACCTTCTACTGTGTAGATAAATACATTTTTCATACCAAGAGTATGGATACGGTCTTGAATTACAGAATAGTAAGCATTGGAAGGATCTGGAGTACCATGAGCCATGATAAGAAGAGCGTCTTCTTTGCCTAATTTAGGGAATTGAGATTGAACAGCTTTTAATGTTTCAATAACTTGGTCAGTTTGGTTTTCTTGACCCATCCAGTACATAAGAGATGTACCAAGTGTCATTTTTTTGAAATTATCTTTGTACAAATTATATACTGCTGCATCGTAGTTGTATTCCATACCAGGAATTACATCAAGGGATGCTAATGCAACGCGAGTGTAACCGTCTTTTTTAAGTTCAGCCAATGCTTCTTCAGGGGTTGGGTAAGTAATACCTTCTTTTTGTTGGATACGATCACGAATAATATGGCTTGTGAAAGCTGTAATTACTTTTGTGTTTGGATGAGCTGCTTTAATAGCATCTACAGTTGCATCGATTGTTTTCGCACGAGTATCTTTATAAGTTGTACCAAAGCTCATAACAACGATAGCATCTTTGTTTGGCAAGTTTTGTAAAGCTTCAGTATTGTGTGTACGAACACCAATTGCAGCAGCTTCTTTTAATGCTGGAGTAGGATCTTTTACTTCATCATTCAATTGGTATGCTGCATGAGATACAACCGGTGCACCAACGGATACGGCAAGACCCAAAATAGCGGATGCTAATGCTAATTGTTTTTTCATTTTAATACTCCTATCTATAATTAAACTACAAATCTATGCAATGATCTTAGTAGTATAGATAATTTTATATAAATCGTTATAGGTTTATAGACCACTATAGATTAATTGCATATATATAACCTCACGCCAATCGTAACAAAGGAAAATAGGGGTGTCAATAAACCCCATACCCCTAGAAGTATAGGAGAAATAAGGTGTTTTTAAGAAATTAATGTGATGAATATAGTATAGTATTAGCTTTTATAATTATATTCTTTTTGGTTATATGGATATGAATATGTGAATATATAAGTAATTTTATTTTCTTGTCATCTAGATAAATTTTGATATTATTTCTCATTGACTTATATTCGTGAATCTTGTACTATTATTACATAGTAGTTGATAACAATTTTCAGTTATGAAGATTGTATCATGTATGAGAGATATGGAGGTCACATATGAAAGGCATAATTATTGCATCCTTTGGATCAATTTATCAAGATGCTGTGGAGAAATCCATCGGCAGTATAGAGAAAAAAGTACGTTCCATGTATAGCGATATGGAGGTACGCCGTGTATTCTTATCTGATGCATTAGTGGAAAAGTGGAATGAGAAATATGATGAAAAGATTTCTTCTTTCACAGAGGCTATGCAGGATTTTGCTCGGTTGGGTGTCGATGAGGTATACATTCAACCCATTACATTGGTAGCAGATCAGTGTTACCAACAAATGCGTAAACAAGCATTGAAGTTTTTACATAGCAATGAATATGGTTTTAATCAAGTAAATATTGGTAAACCATTACTTACATCATTAGGTGTAAAAAACTATGCTGACGATTATGAAGCAACATTAGAAAGTATCGTACGTCATGTTAATACAAAAGCACTTAATAAATCTATAGTGCTCATGGCAAATGGTCAAAACCAATTAGAGTTTAGTACATTACAATTGAAAGCCATGTATGGGGCAGCACCAAATGTAGTAGTATTTACTACAAATGGATTCCCTACATTTAAACAAGCACTTACATTATTAGATCGTATGGGTCATAAAGACTTGTTAGTAGTACCATTAGCTCTTATTGGTTCTACACATTTAATGGACTACCTTGGCGGTGAGCGTTCTGACTCCATTTATGCATTGCTCGCTGAAGAAGGGTATAATGTAGATATTTGGAATGAAGGTCTTGGTGAAAACCCTTATGTACAAGATTTATTCTTGAAACATCTAGGCCAAGCTATCCGCATGTCAGATCGGAAGCGTCCCATGCCTCGTGAATCTGTAAAACCTGTAATGACAAACTCTCGTATAGAAGCACAAGGTATGATTTCTTAATTTAGTCTATCACATAATTCGACATACATCTCATCACACTCCTTTATATACGTGAAAGTCCTCCTTGTTGGAAATCCAATGAGGAGGATTTTTACTTTTACTATGAAAAATATTTATAATATCCATTTTATACGTCCTATGGTATGCCCCTAAGGTGTCGTCTATGGTATGATTAAGATACAGTATTAATTAAATAAGGAGACTTCCATGAAACAAGCTATTTTAGTTGTTGCCTTTGGGTCCACTGTTGACAGTGCTCGTGAACATAATATTGATTCCGTAGTAGAATATATCCGTAAAGCGTATCCGGACTATACTGTGGAACTAGCTTTTTCCTCTCGTATTATCGTTAAGCGTTTACGCGAACGTGGTATTGAGGTGCCTACTGAACAAGGGGCATTAGAAAAACTCATCCAAGAAGGGTATACACATATTTATGTACAACCACTTCACTTCACTGGCGGTGAAGAGTTTGATAAATTGAAAAATAATATCCTTGCTCATGAAGGGGAAGGACAGCTAGAAGTATTGCGCGTAGGTAGACCTCTCGTATATTATATTGGCCAAGAAGAGCATCCAGATGATTACCAAATCTTAATTGACCGATTCATTAAATCTCTTAACATTTCTAAGGACGATGGTTTATTACTAGTTGGTCATGGTGGCCTTGGTTCTGGTAATTCCTCATATGGTAATTTACAATTTAAACTAATTCGTGAGGGGCTTACGAATGTACGTATTGCGGTGCTAGAAAATGCGCCATATGTAGCAGACGTAGCTATGCCATGGGAATGGCTTGATGGGAAGCGTCCAAATACAATTTATGTGCACCCATTATTATTAGTTCTTGGAGATCATGCACAAAACGATCTCTTTGGTGACGAAGAAGATAGCGTTATTAATGAACTTGCCGATTATGGTTATGAAGTTAAACCAATCCATAGCGCACTTGGTGAATATGAAGCAATACAAGATATCTTCCGTCAACATGTGCAAGATTGTATTGATGATTTGTATGGCAAACGTAGTTCACATCGTCCAACAATTCCAAATATTAAATAGTAGTTTTGTATATCTTGCATAAATTAGTTATAATAAAAGAAATGAAATTTATAAATAGAATGTAACTATAAGAATAGGAGAACCCCATGAAAGGTAAATTATATGGCATTGGCGTAGGCCCTGGCGATTCTGAATTAATGACTGTGAAAGCTGCTCGCATCGTAGGTGAAGCAGATATTATCATCACACCTAAAACAGAAAAGAAAGATGGTTCTGTAGCACTTAATATTGCATCCCCATATATTCAAGAACATACAGAAATCGTTCCTGTAGTATTCCCAATGGTATTGGATGATGCTACACAAGAGGAAGGTTGGCAAGAAGCAAAACGCATTATCTTGTCCTACTTAGATCAAGGTAAAAGCGTTGTATTCTTAACATTGGGCGATCCTATGTTCTACAGCACATACATGTATGTATATCGCTTGATCGAAAATACAGGCCATGAAATCGAAACAATTCCTGGCGTTACTGCTTTCTGTGCTATTGGTTCTCATCTTGGTTACCCAATCGTAGAAAAGGAAGAAGTATTAGCTATCGTTCCTGCTACAGCACCTAAAGAAAAAATTGATGCTGTATTAGCCGTAGCTGATGATGCAGTAATCATGAAAGTATACAAAAACTTTGATGAAGTACAAGAAACATTGATTAAACACAATATGGCAGATGATGCGGTTATGATTAGCCGTGTAGGTTTACCAGATGAGCAAGTATTCGTAGGCCTTGATAATATGCCAAAAGATACTAAACTCAACTACTTGTCTACAATCCTTGCAAAACGTAAGGACCGTTAACAAACACGTCGTATTACGAGGTAATATTTATGAACACAGTACATATTCCACGTGTTGTCATTGCTGGCACTAACTCTGGTGTAGGTAAAACAACTATCGTAGCGGGCTTATTGGCTGCTTATGCAAATGGTGGACGTACGGTGCAATCCTTTAAAGTGGGCCCGGATTATATTGATCCGGGCTTTCATAAAATTGCATCCGGCCGTGACAGCTATAATTTAGATACGTGGCTCGTGCCACCTCACAAATTAAATCCTTTCTTTGCTACTATGGCGCATGGAGTAGACCTTGCTATTATTGAAGGTGTTATGGGCCTTTATGATGGTGGTCGAGAAGGCGTTAGTTCTACAGCTCAAATTGCTAAACAATTGAATGCACCGGTGGTGCTTGTTATCGATTGCAAGGCCATGGGTGAAAGTGCGGCAGCTATTGCTAAAGGTTTCCGTGATTATGATCCAGAGGTAAACTTTGGCGGCGTTATCTTAAACCGCTTAGGTTCTGCCAACCACGAGCGCATGGTTCGTGAAGGTATGGATAAAATAGGTGTACCTGTTATTGGTGCTATTTATCGCGATGATCGTATGCACTCTCCAGAGCGCCATTTAGGACTCACACCTGTTACTGAGATTGATCCAACAGAGGCAATCAACACGATTCGCGAAGCTGTTGAGAAAATGGTAAATCTAGGTCAATTGTTGGATATTGCATCTAGTGCACCTGCTATCGAGTTGCCGGAGGCTGTAGATGCTAAATCCGTTGAAAAGCGAGTTAAAATTGGCGTAGCCTATGATGAGGCGTTCTCTTTCTACTATCCTGCAAGTTTAGCTGCCTTAGAAGAGAAGGGGGCCGAGCTCGTATACTTTAGCCCTCTTAATGACTTTGAAGTTCCTGATGTAGACGGTCTAGTATTTGGCGGTGGATTCCCTGAAATGTTCTTGTTCCAACTCTCTAGTAACGAGTCAATGAAGGAGTCTATCTGTCAAGCCAACGAAAAAGGTATGCCTATTTATGCTGAATGTGGTGGCCTTATGTATTTATGTGAAAGTATCCACGATTTTGAGGGTACCGTATATGATACGGTAGGTATTGTACCGGCTAATTGCATTATGCAACAAAAGCTGCAAAAAGTAGGATATGTTACGGCTACAGCTAAGCGAGATACCTTGTTAGGGGCTACTGATACATCTCTTCGTGGTCATGAGTTCCATTTCTCCACTATGGAGCCGACTGTAGAGAATTTCCCTTGGGCATTCCACTTAGAAGGGGGCCGCAAACCTCAATCCTATGACGGTGGCTATGCGACTGATAATGTATTAGCATCGTATTTACATTTAAACTTTGCTGGTTCTGATGAAGGGGCTCAACATTTTATTGATATATGTGCTAAGTATAAAGCTAAAAGGAGCTAATTATGAGTGAACGAGGCTTAATTTTAGTTAATACCGGCAATGGTAAAGGTAAAACGACAGCAGCCTTAGGTGTAGCATTACGCGCTGTTGGCCAAGGTCTTAAGGTTTTAATCTTACAATTTATAAAAAGTGGTAATGGCTATGGCGAACTAGCAGGTCTTGCTAAATTAGGGGACCAAGTAGAAATTCGTTCCATGGGTAAGGGATTCATTTACTATAAACGAGATGAAGTAGGCGAGGCTGAATTGGCACGTCACAAAGAGGCAGCTCAAGAGGCTTGGCACACATTAGTAGAAGAAGTAAATTCAGATCGATGGGACCTCATCATTATGGATGAAATCAATAATGCCATTAATTATGAGCTTATTGATGTAAATTCTGTAGTAAATATGCTGAAGCATAAACCCGAGCGCTTACACGTCATTTTGACGGGTCGTTATGCTAAACCTGAAATCATTGACATTGCCGATACGGTAACAGAGATGAAGGTAATTAAGCATGCTTATGAGAAAGGCATTAAAGCTGCTAAGGGGATAGAGTTCTAATACGCAGAGCTTAAAAATAATTAAATCTAAAATTTTCGAAAAAGTTCTTGCTAAAACTATATCGAAAATGTATAATATAGTCATAAGCACAAGGTGCTAAATATTCTTGACATTAAGTATGTATATAAGACTAACCAGGAGGTTAACTATGGCTGTACATGATTACATTAAATCCGGCGATTTCGCTACTGAAAAACACGTTCCTGTTATCGAAACTGTTGACACTGTAAAAGCAGGTGAAACTTTCCACGTAACATTGTCCGTTGGTAAAGACATCGCACATCCTAACACTGTAGAACATCACATTGAATGGATCAAATTGTACTTCGTAGCTGAAGGTACTCAATTGCCATTCGAAGTTGGTGAAATTTCCTTCAACGTACATGGTGACGGCGCAACTGCAAACGAAGGCCCTGTACACGCAATCTCTGAAGGTTCTTTGGCAGTTTCCTTGAACAAATCTGGTAAATTGATTGCTGTATCCTACTGCAACATCCACGGTTTGTGGGAATCCGAAAAAGAAATTACAGTTGCTTAATTAACTTAATCAACTAATAAAGACCAGCCTTAGAGCTGGTCTTTTTGTATGTAATTTTTAATAATAACATAATTATTTTAGAGAAAAATCTGTCCGCACTCAAAAGAGTTTTGTTTTTATATGGTGGATAAAATGCCTTATATCCCTTTACAGTGCTATTTGTTTGTGGTAAAGTATATGCATATTGATTTTTAGTAGAATAAGTTAAATGAGGGATTATTGTGGCCTTAATCGTTAAAAAATTTGGTGGTAGTTCCGTAGCTACACCAGAAAAAATATTTAATATTGTTGATCGCGTCCTTCGTGAGAAGAAAGAAGACGATAAAGTCGTTATCGTTGTATCCGCTATGGGTGATACAACAGATGACTTGGTAGCATTGGCTAAAGAGGTAACATCTAAGCCTTATGGTCGTGAAATGGACCGCTTGTTATCTACAGGTGAGCAAGTAACGATTGCATTGATGGCGATGGCTTTCAACGAACGTGGTCATAAAGCGATGTCCTTAACAGGTGACCAAGCAGGTATTACAAGTAGTGATACATTTAATAAAGGCCGTATTTTGGGTGTTGATCCAAATCGCGTGTTTGAAGCTTTGGATGAAGGTAATATCGTAGTTGTGGCAGGTTTCCAAGGTATTACTGAATATGGTGACATGGTTACTTTAGGCCGTGGTGGCTCTGATACAACTGCTGTTGCATTGGCAGGTGCTATGAAAGCTGATGTGTGTGAAATCTTCACAGATGTTGAAGGTGTTTACTCTACAGACCCTCGCGTTGCAAAAGAGGCTTTCAAATTAGAAGAAGTAACATATGGCGAAATGCTTGAGATGGCACGTCTTGGTGCAGGTGTAATGCAACCTCGCGCCGTAGAAATGGGTTTCCGTTATGGTGTACCTATTCACGTACGTTCAACATTTAGTGACAAAACAGGTACTATTATTCGGGAGGATTATACTGTGGAAGCAAATAAACACGTAATTACTGGCGTAGCTGACGATACTAATACAGCAAAAGTAGCCCTTGTAGGCGTTGAAAATAAACCAGGTGTGGCAGAAACTGTATTTAAAGCATTGGCTGCAAAAAATGTGGACGTTGATATGATTGTTCAATCTATCCGTGCCGTAGGTGAACCTAAAACTGACCTTATCTTCACAGTAGCTATGGATGATGTTGTACTAGCTCGTGAAGTATTAGCAGAATTACAAAAAACTGTTGATATCGAAGCTGTAAACATCGACGAAAAAATGGCAAAGGTTTCTATCATTGGTGCAGGTATGTTAGGTCAACCAGGCGTAGCTGCTCAAATGTTTGATATCTTGAGCCAAGAAGGCATCAATATTGAAATCATTTCTACTTCTGAAATTAGTATTTCTTGCCTTGTTGCTGAAGACCGCGTTAAAGATGCTGTTCGTGTAATTCACAACGGCTTATTGTTAGACCAAAGAGGTTAATTCATGGATAGTCTACGTAGTTTTATGGATGAAATGCTTAATGACCAAGGTCGTAAGGAAGGTTTCATTAGCGATCTACTAGGAAATCTTAAAAATCAGCCTATTCCAACATTGGAGCAAGCTCAAACAGGTTATACTACAGTAAGTAATTTACATGGCATATTCTATGATTATGATAAGGCCGAAGTTACTATTTCTTATAAGGTGGTACCTGATATGTACCCACCATATACATTGAGCTTTGTACAATTCCAAGCAGTGTTAGAAGGCTTATTAACCTTGCGCCGCAATCAAAAGTGGCAAATGCAACATAATAAATAACATGAACCCCATGGGCGGCAATGCCTATGGGGTTTTGCGTTATTGTCTTTAGACTGGTTCGCGACGTAGTCGCGAATCATTAAACCACCCGCTATGCGGGTGCGGCAACGAAAGTTATACAAAAAAATCACCTTGCTTAAGTATAATGTAGGTGTTCAAGCCGCATTATATGCAAAAGAAAGGTGATTTTATATGGCAACAAAGACACAGAGCCTTGCGCACACAAAATGGTTATGCAAATACCACATAGTATTTACACCTAAGTATAGACGTAAAGTTATATATAATCAATACAGAAATAGTTTACGTGAAATATTGAGACGTTTATGTGAATATAAGGGCGTCAAGATTATAGAGGGGGAGCTTATGGCTGATCATGTGCATATGCTAGTATTAATCCCGCCTAAAATATCAGTATCATCTTTTATGGGATACTTAAAAGGGAAAAGTGCACTAATGATGTTCGATAAACACGCAAACTTAAAGTATAAATTTGGAAATAGACACTTTTGGTCCGAGGGTTATTATGTTAGTACAGTAGGTTTAAATGAGGCTACAGTAAAGAAATATATACGTGAGCAAGAGTTACATGACCAAATGAAAGATAAACTTAGTGTAAAAGAATATGAGGACCCTTTTAAGGGTAGCAAGTAATACACATCCCCTTTAAGGGGAACGTTACGAGTCAATGGCTATGCGGCTTGAACGTAGTGAAAGCCAGCGCCTTTAGACGCTGGCCTAGTACTACGGGCTTATAGCCCGTGAGCAAACCACCCGTTTTACGGGTGGTTCTGATTTCGATAATTATTCTTAACATCTATATATAGGGTCGTCGATATGTTATAATAAATTATTAGCATGAAATTAATTATATTTATATAGAAAGAAGGGACAGCATGGAAATAAATAAGGTTTATTCTGGCTTTCGCCTTGACCGCATTGAGCGCATTGATGAGATCAATGGTACCGCTTATGAAATGAAGCACGAAAAGTCTGGTGCTCGCTTAATTTATATCGATTCACCAGATTCTAATAAAGTATTCAATATTGCTTTTAGAACAACACCTCATAATAGCACAGGTGTAGCACATATTATGGAGCACTCCGTTCTATGTGGTTCTCGCAAATTCCCATTAAAAGAGCCATTTGTTGAACTTGTAAAAGGTTCTTTAAATACGTTCCTAAACGCTATGACATATCCGGATAAAACGATGTATCCTGTAGCGAGTAAGAACGATAAAGACTTCCATAATTTGATGGACGTATATCTTGATGCCGTATTCTACCCACGTGTTCGTGAAGATGCAGAAATCGTAATGCAAGAAGGGTGGCATTATGAGCTCGAAAATGCAGATGATGAACTTACCTACAAGGGTGTTGTGTTCAATGAGATGAAGGGTGTTTACTCATCTCCTGACTCTGTATTAGAACGCCAAATGATGCGTGAGCTTTTCCCAGATACAACTTATGGTGTTGACTCTGGTGGGGATCCTGATTATATTACAGATTTAACATATGAAGAATTCCAAGAGTTCTATCGTGTTCACTATCATCCATCTAACAGTTATATCTTTTTGTATGGTGATATGAATATTGAAGAGCAATTAGCATTCTTGAATGATGAGTACTTAAGTCATTTTGATGCTATCGATGTTCATACGGAGGTGGCTCTACAAGCTCCATTTACAGAAGGTAAAGTAGTGAGCTATCCATATAGCGTAGGTTCTGAGGAGCCAACAGATAATCGTACATTGCATTCCTTTGCTTACGTATTGCCGGATGTAACACCAGAACATAGCTTGGCATTTGAAGTGTTAACACATGCTTTGTTAACATCTCCTGCAGCACCTCTTAAACAGGCGTTGGTAAAAGCTGGTATCGGATCTGATGTTAGTGGCTATTACTTAGATAGCATTCGTCAACCTATGTGGACAGTACAAGCTACAGGTTCTAATCTAGATAAACAAGCTGACTTGCAACGTATTGTAGAGTCTACATTACAAGAGTTATGTGATAAGGGCTTAGATAAAGAGTTATTAGAGGCTTCTTTAAATAGCATTGAATTTGCTCTTCGTGAAAGCGATTTTGGTGGTCGTCCTATTGGTTTAGCCTATATTATCCGTATGATGGATAATTGGCTATATGATAACGATCCATTGGAATTATTACACTATGAAGAGGCATTAGCAAATATTCGCAAGGGTTTAGCTGGCACATATTTCGAAGATTTAATTCGTCATTCCATCTTGAATAATAACCATAAAGTTCTTGTATCTATTTATCCTGAACGTGGTCTTCAAGAACGTAAAGATGCAGAGGTTAAAGAACATTTAGCTACAGTAAAAGCTAATATGACCTCTGAAGAAATCGAAGCAATTGTAGAGCAAACAAAACGCCTAAAAATTCGTCAAGAAACACCAGATAGCGATGAAGCTCTAGCGTCTATTCCTTTGCTCGAGTTGTCTGATTTAAATCCTAATATTGAAGCCGTAGAACGCCGTGAAAGTAAAATTGGCAATACTACAGTTCACTTTGTTCCTACTTTTACAAAAGGTATCAATTATGTGGGTTTGTACTTTAAATTGAACTGCCTCACTGAGGAAGAACTATTCTACGCTGATATTTTAAGTGATATCCTCGGTCGTATTGATACATCTGAACGCGGTTATGAAGCACTGGCTAAAGATATTAATATGAATTTAGGTGGATTAAGTTCTGATATTACGGCCATTAGTAAAGATGGTAAGCGTGATGAATTTACGCCTCTTATGATTGTACGTGCGAAAGCATTACATTCTAAATTACCTGATTTATGTCGCTTGATTAATGAAGTAGTTCAAAAGGCAGATTATAGCGATGATCAACGTTTGACTGAACTTGTTCAAGAAAGCAAAGCCATTTGGGATAATGAAGCATTCCGCCGTGGTAATTCCATCGTGAGTCAACGCGTTATGGCTCAAGTATCTGCAGTTGGTAAGTTTAGAGATAATGGTAATTTAGGATATTATCAAAAAATTAGTGAACTAGCATCTAATCCTGCAGCATTGCCACTTTTACCAGAGAAATTAGCCGAAGTGGCTCGTAAGATATTCCGCGCTAACAATGTAGATATTATGTTTGTTGGGGAAGAAGGCGAATTAGAAGCCTTTGAAAACCTTATGAAACCTTTCGTTGAAACTTGGGATGCTACAGAATTGAGTGATGATGCATTACAAATCACTCGTCTATCTGGCAACGATGGTATCGTTACTGCTGGTAAGGTTCAATACGTAGCTCAAGGTGGTAACTTCATCGATCATGGTTTCAAACATGTTGGTCCAATGAGCGTGTTAGAAACGATTCTACGTTATGAATACCTTTGGATTCGTATTCGTGTACAAGGTGGCGCTTACGGAGCATTTGCTAATTTCTATGATGATGGCAATATGATTTTCTGCAGTTATCGCGATCCTAACTTGTTGGAAACTTTGAATGTATATAAAGAGTTGCCTCAATACCTTCGTGACTTCACATTGACTGACCGTGAAATGCGTAAGTATATTATCGGTACTATGAGTTCTTTAGACTTGCCAATGACACCTGCATTGCGTGGACCACGTGCAATGGGTATGTACTTCAGCGGTGCTAAATTAGAGGACAAAGTAGAGTTCCGTAAACAAGTAATCGCATGTAAGCCAGAAGATATTGTTGCATTAGCAGATGTGGTAGAACCTGTATTGAATGATAATCATATTTGCACAATGGGTAACGAACAAAAGATTAAAGATACTGGTAATGTGTTTGATAACATTGTGTCTTTAGGATAAATAAGTTTATATCAATAAATGATATAACTTTAGTTTGACATATCTTCGGATGTATAAGTGGCATATTCATAATGGATATGCCACTTGTTTTCTGCTATAGGAGAGTTCTAATGAAAGGTAGATTTGCGCCTAGTCCAACAGGATATATTCATCTTGGTAACGTGTGGATAGCACTTTTATCATATATCTCTACACGCCAACAAAAAGGAACGTATGTTGTACGTATGGAGGATATAGACCTACAACGGTCAAAACGAGAACTAGGGGAAGCTTTACTAGATGATTTAGAATGGCTTGGCTTTGAATGGGATGAAGGTCCTCGTGTAGGTGGTCCAGAAGTATCTTATTGGCAAAGTGAAAGACAAACATATTATGCAGACATATTAGAATATCTCGCATTAGAAAAACTAATTTACCCTTGCTTTTGTAATAGAGCGCGACTACAATCTATAGCTTCTGCACCTCATGTAGGCGAAGTGGTGCATCGTTATGATGGAAAATGTCGACATTTACGTGATTTTGAAATGCAAGAGTTATGTAATAGCAAAGAACCATCCTTGCGCCTTGCTATAGATTCTTGTGATCTTGAGTTTGATGATCGATGGCAAGGTAAGCAGCATATTCATTTGGAAGGTGAACTAGATGATTATGTATTACGTCGTGGTGATGGTATGTACGCATATAATTTGGCAGTCGTATTAGATGATATAGCTATGGGAATAACTGAAGTGATTCGAGGCGATGATTTACTCGATACAACGGGACAGCAATTATATTTGTATAATACATTACAACAATGCTATCCCCATAAGAATATAGTGGTTCCTAAGTATGGTCATGCCCCACTTTTGGTAGATACAGATGGCCATAGACTTTCTAAACGCCAAAAGAGTATTACAATCCGTGAATTACGAGAACAGCAATGGTCAGCATCTAGAATTTTAGGAGAGTTAGCTGTTGCAGGCGGGCTTATAGATGGTGCTAAGTATAGTCATTCACAAATAAGCCTTTCTGATTTAATTCATTTAGACCTATCGGTTCCTAGTTTGAGGCAAAAAACAATTGTCATTGAATGATAATAGATACATTGATTTTAGTTCTGAAATGTTTGCTAAAAGCGTATAATTCTTTAACTATAAAATTCGATACATTATATTGACAAAATTCGATATTTGTTTATAATAGTATATAAGAGGTGGTTGAAATGACAATTCAACAAGCTTTAGATCAAAAGGTGTGGGCCGTTATTGGAGCCACTGATAAAACCGAAAAGTTCGGCTATAAGATTTATAAATGTCTTAAAGATCACGGATATGAAGTATATCCAGTTAATCCTAATGTTGCAGAAGTAGATGGAGACAAATGTTACTCTAGTCTTTCTGCACTTCCTGTTGTACCAGCTGTTGTGGATTTTGTTGTACCAGAATCAGCGGGTTTAGCTGCACTTGATGAATGCAAAGAACTTGGCATTTCAACTGTGTGGTTACAACCAGGAGCGGATAAACCATCTGTTGTTGAAAAAGCACATGCTTTAAACTTGCATGTCATTCAAGATTGTGTATTAGTTCAATTACCGTAGGAGGGTATAATGAGCGAATTAAAAGAATTAAAAACTGCTGAATATCAAGATTTAGTAAATCAAGGTGGCGTAACTGTTATTGATTTCTGGGCTCCATGGTGCGGTTATTGCGTACGTATGATGCCGATCATCGAAGAAATTGCAGGTGAGCTTGAAGGTAAAGCTAACTTTGTAAAAGTAAATGCTGATGAAGAACCAGAATTAGCACGTAATTTACAAGTTGAAGTATTGCCTACATTTGTTATCTTAAAAGATGGCGAAGTAGTAGATCGTAAAATTGGTTTCTTGCCAAAAGGCGATCTTCAAGGTGCTATTGAATCTAAATTCTAATAATCTGAATAATTCTATATAGATAGAGTAAAAAAGACCTCATCAATGTATGTCCAATACATTGATGAGGTTTTTTTCATATTTTCTATAGAAGCAAATAAAAAGTATCGTATAAATATAAAATTAGATTAAAATATAAAATTTCATTTTACATAATTCAATATTATTAATAACTTAGTATTCAAGCGGATTTTTAGGTATTTTTAAATGAGGAAAAAATGAAACATTAGTTTAACTTATTAATTTTTTTATGGAAGTTTAAAATAATATATGGTAGTATTATGTTAAATATTGTGAATATTTAGTGAAAAAGAGTGCAATATTTGATTTATTTCTTCATCGTGGGGTGAGAGCCACAAATGTTGGGAGGGAACTTAATATGAATAAGGTATTCAAAGTTGTTTGGAGTGCAACTAAGCACGCTTACGTCGTAACGTCTGAGTTGGCTAAGTCACATCAAAAATCTGCAACTACAATTGTAGCTGCAGTTATTTTGGCGGCTAGCTTTTCTGGAGGTGTTGCTAATGCATCCAGCCCTGAGGATTGGGCTAGAGCTGATCTTATTGGTAGCCAAAGATGGTTAACACCTGATCAAAATGCTTGGGGTCATATGCAAGATCAACATCAAGTTGATTCACAACAATTAGACCAACAGCAACAGCAACAACAACAGCAGCAACAACAATGGCAACAACAAGAGCCACAGCAACAACAATGGCAACAACAAGTGCCACAACAGCAACAACAGCAACAACAATGGCAACAACAAGTGCCACAACAACAGCAGCAACAACAAATCCCTAAAAAAGGCGGTTCCACTGGTAATACCGTAATTAATAACTACTATACAGTTGTAACTACTGATGTTGAAAATGTTAAGAAAAATACACATAACATTAACGTTGTAAATAAAAAGGTAGATATCAATACTACTAATATTAATACTGTTAATAATAAGGTTGAGAGTGTAAAAACTGACATTAATAAAATCAATGCTAATATTACAAATATCAACGCTAAAGTTGATAAAAATAGCAAAGATATTGAAGGATTAAAAGGCAAAGTCGGCACTCAAATCACTAACATTCAACAAGATATCACAAATATTAACAATAATATTGACGCTAAATTTACTAAAATTAACAACGATATTGATGTAAAAATCGATAATAAAATTACTAACATTACAAATAATGTTGTTAATAATGTAAATACTAACATTGATGCTAGTGTAAAAAAACATATTGAAGCTAATAATACCAATATTATTAATCAAGTAAATCAAAATATTAATACTGCAGTTCAAAATAATAACACTACAATTTTGAACAAAGTTGATGAGAAGATTGAAAATAACAACACTACTATTATTAATAATGTTAATAAAGATGTAGATGTTAAGATTAATGATATTAAAACAAATATCAATAATACGAAAAATGAGTTGAATACTAACATTTCTAATGTTAAAAATGAACTCAATCAAAATATCAACAACGTTGATATTAAAGTTAACAACAATAAAAAAGCAATTGATAATTTAACTGTTAATGTTAACAATAATAGTAAATCTATTGCTGATTTAACTGCTAAAGTTGAAAATAACACCCAAAATATTGATGCTAATAATACTTTCATCATGGAAAACCGTAAATTTATCGGTGATAACAAAAAAGCTATCAACGAGAACAAAAAAGCCATCGATGAATTGAAAGGTAAAGTTGGCACAACAATCAATAATATTAACACTACAATTGATAATAAGATTAATGAAAATAACACTAAGATTATCAACGAAGTTAATCACAATGTAGATGTTAAAATCAACGATAGCAAAACTAACATTATTAGTGAAGTTAACAAAACAATTAATTCTAAAATTGAAGCTAACAACACAACTATTATTAATAAAGTAAATAATGATGTTGATACTAAGATCAATGCTGTTAAAACTGATATCACAAATATCAACAATACAGTTAATAATGTAAGTGCAAAAGTTGATTCTAATACTACTAACATTACTAATAACACTACAAATATCAACAAAAATGCGACTGCAATTACTGAATTAAACACTAAAGTTGATAATCAAGGTAAAGTTTTAGTTAATCATGAAGGTCGCATCCAGGAGCTTGAACAAGACAATAAAACTATTAAAACTGATGTAGCTAACACTCAAAATCAAGTTAATATCAATACTAAAGATATTGCTGATTTGAAAGGTAAAGTTGGTCAAAATATTGGTAATGTTCAAGTAGATATTAAAGATATTAAAAACAACATCACTAATATCAACAATAAAGTTGAAGCAAACACAGTTGCAATTAACAAGGTTGATGTAAAAGTTAATGGTGTTAAAGGTGATTTGGATGGCCTTAAAGGTCGTGTTGATCGCCATGACCAACGTTTGGACTACTTGCAAGACAACATTGCAGATAACTCTACACGAATCTCTATTGTAGAAGATGGTGTAAAAGCTAATACAAAAGACATTAATGTAGTTGGCACAATTGCAATGGAAAACCGCACACTTATCGGTGCAAACCAAAAAGCTATCGATGAGTTAAAAGGTCATGTTGGCACACAAATTACCAATATTGAAACTACAATCAATAAGAAGATTGAAGCTAATAATACTACAATTATCAACAAAGTAGATGGTAATATTGATGCTAAGATTGAAAAAAATAACACAGTTATTAACAATAACATTAACAATGTAAATGCTAAGACTGAAGTTAATGCTAAAGCTATTACAGATAATAGTAAACGTATTGATGCTAATTCTGCTCGTATTTCCAATAATGAAAAAGCAATCAACGAGTTAAAAGGCCATGTTGGTACACAAATCACTAACATCGAAAATACAATTACTAATAAGATCAATGAAAACAACACAGTAATCAACAAAAATATCGATGCTAAGATTGAAGCTAATAATACTACAATTCTTAATAAAGTAGACAATAACATCGATGTTAAGATTAATGCTAATAACATTAAAGTTGATCAAAAAATTGATGGTGTTAAAGGCGATTTAGATGGTCTTACTAAACGCGTTGCTCAAAACGAAAAAGACATCAACGTAGCTGGCACAATTGCTATTGAAAACCGTACACTTATCGGTGCTAATAAAAAAGCTATTGATGAATTAAAAGGTCATGTTGGCAATCAAATCACAAATATCGAAAATACAATTACTAATAAAATCAACGAAAACAATACCGTAATTAATAAAACTATCGATAATAAGATTGAAGCTAACAACACTGTTATCAACCAAAATATTGATAATAAAATCAATAGCAATAACACAACAATCATTAATAAAGTAGATCAAAACATTGACGCTAAAATCAATGCTAATAACACTACAATCATTAACAAAGTTGATAAAAATATTGATGTAAAGATCAATGAAAATAACACTCAAATCAACAATACAATCAACAAAAAAGTTGGCGATGTAAATGTTAAGATTGATGGCGTTAAAGGTGATGTAGCTGGTCTTACTGCACGTGTAGATCGTCATGATCAACGTTTAGATTACTTACAAGGCAACATTGTAGATAACTCTACACGTATTAGTGCTAATGAAGATGCTATCAAAGCATTAAAAGGTCAAGTTGGTACTACAATTAAAAATATCGAAACTACAATTAATAACAAGATTACAGAAAATAATGTAACTATTAATAAAAATATCGATACTAAGATTGAAGCTAACAACACTGTTATCAACCAAAATATTGATAATAAAATCAACAGCAATAATACAACAATCATTAATAAAGTAGATCAAAACATTGATGCTAAAATCAATGCTAATAACACTACAATTCTTAACAAAGTTGATAAAAACATCGATGTAAAAATCAATGAAAATAACAAACAAATCAACAACACAATCAATACTAAGATTGGTGATGTAAATGTTAAGATTGATGGCGTTAAAGGTGACTTGAATGGTCTTAAAGGTGATTTAGATGGCCTTAAAGGTCGTGTAGATCGTCATGACCAACGTTTAGACTACTTACAAGATAATATTGCTGATAACTCTACACGTATCTCTGTAGTTGAAGATGGTGTGAAAGCTAATGCAAAAGATATTAATGTAGTAGGTACAATTGCAATGGAAAACCGTCAATTCATTGGCGATAATAAAGTTGCTATTGCTAACAACACTAAAAACATCAACATCAATGCTAAAGCTATCGATGAGTTAAAAGGTCAAGTAGGTCAATCCTCTACAGTTATCAACGATATTAAGAAACAAATTACTAATATCAACGGTAAAGTAGAAAATAACACTACAAACATTGCTAATAACACAACTAATATTGCTAAAAATACTACAGCAATTAATAACGTAAACGTTAAAGTTGATGCTAATGCAAACGCTATCGTAGATAATAGCAAACGTATTGATGCAACTAATGTAAAAGTAGATGTTAATACTACTAACATTGCTAACAATACAACAGCAATTAACAATGTAAACGTTAAAGTTGATGGTGTTAAAGGCGACTTGAATGGTCTTACTAAACGTGTAGAACAAAACGAAAAAGACATCAACGTAGCTGGTACAATTGCAATTGAAAACCGTAAATTCATTGGCGACAACAAAGCTGCTATTGCAAATAACACTACAAATATCAATGTTAATGCAAAAGCTATTGATGAATTAAAAGGTCAAGTAGGTAAATCTTCTACAGTGATCAATGATATTAAAAACCAAATTACTAATATCAATGGTAAAGTAGAAAATAATACCACTAACATCGCTAACAATGCTACAAACATTCAAGCTAATGTAGTGGCAATTACTGACAATAGCAAACGTATTACTGAAAATACTACAAACATCGCAAACAATACTACAAACATTGCTAATAACACTACAGCTATTAACAATGTAAATGTAAAAGTTGATGGTGTTAAAGGTGACTTGAATGGTCTTACTAAACGTGTAGAACAAAACGAAAAAGACATCAACGTAGCTGGTACAATTGCAATTGAAAACCGTAAATTCATTGGCGACAATAAAAAAGCTATCGATGAATTAAAAGGTCAAGTTGGTACTACTATCACTAATATCGAATCTACTATTAATAACAAGATTGAAGCTAACAACACTACAATCCTTAATAAAGTAGATCAAAATATTGATGCTAAGATTACTGCTAATAACACTGTAATTAACCAAAACATTGCTAATGCAATCAATGAAAATAATACAACAATCATTAACAAAGTTGATAAAAACATTGATGTGAAAATCAATGAAAACAATAAGCAAATCAACAACACAATCAATACTAAGATTGGTGATGTTAATGTTAAGATTGATGGCGTTAAAGGTGATGTAGCTGGTCTTACTGCACGTGTAGATCGTCATGATCAACGCTTAGATTACTTACAAGGTAACATTGTAGATAACTCTACACGTATTAGCGCTAATGAAGATGCTATTAAAGCATTAAAGGGCCAAGTTGGTACAACAGTTACTAATGTTGAAAATACAATCAACGCTAAGATTGAAGCAAACAACACAGTAATTAGAAACGATATCAACACTGCAATTACTAATAACAACACTGTTATTAACAATAACATTGCAACTGCAATCAACGAAAACAATAAAACAATCATTAACAAAGTAGATCAAAATATTGATGCTAAGATTGCTGAAAACAATACAGTAATTAACAACACAATTAACAGCAAAGTTAATGAAGTAAATGTTAAGGTTGATGCTAACGCAAAAGCAATTGTTGATAATAGCAAAGCTATTACTGACATTAAAGCTAATGTGACAAATATCAGCAATAAAGTAGATGTTAACACTGCAGATATCAAAGCTATCCGCACAGATGTAACTAACAATACTACTAACATTGCTAATAACACAGCAGCTATTGCTAATGTAAGCAAACAAGTTAAAAATAAC
The DNA here is from genome assembly GCF_900637515.1 of Veillonella dispar. Taxonomy (NCBI): domain Bacteria; kingdom Bacillati; phylum Bacillota; class Negativicutes; order Veillonellales; family Veillonellaceae; genus Veillonella; species Veillonella dispar. The sequence continues at coordinate 830,076 of NZ_LR134375.1, forward strand.
ACAACTAACATTTCTAACAATGCAACAGCTATTGCAAACATTAGTAAACAAGTTGCTGGTAACACAGCTAACATAACTGATGTAACTGCTAAAGTAAATGCTAATACTGGTCGTATTGAATCTAATACAACTGCTATTAACAACTTAACTGGTAAAGTTGATGCTAACTCTCAAGCTATCGAATCCTTGAAAGGTCAAGTTGGTAAAGGCAATACTACAATTGTTAATGTAGCTCAAAAAGTAGAAAATATTACTCAAAACATTAACGCTCAAAATAGCAACATCCAAGCTAATACTGTAAACATTCAAAATAATACTTCCAATATTAATAACATTAAAGCTAATGTTGTTAACGTTGAAAAGAATGTAAACAATATTAAAGCTGATGTAACAGTAGTAAAAGCTGATATCACAAACATCAATGCTAAAGTTGATCAAAAAATCAATATTGTGAACAACAATATTACTAACGTTAAAAACGATGTGAAGAATATTGATGCTAAAGTTACAAATATTGATAACAAAGTTACAAATATTGATAACAAAGTTACTAATATTAACAATAAAGTAACTAATATTGATACTAAAGTTAATGATATTGACGTAAAAGTTAATAACCAAAATACTGTAATCAACAATATCAAAACTGATGTATCTGGCTTGAAAGATCAAGTTGGCAAAAATACTGAAGCAATTAAGAACTTACAAAATGTAAGCGCTGATGTAAACAAAGTGAAAGAACAAGTTAATGCTAATACTCAAAAAGCAAATGCTAACGAAGAACGCATTAAAAATGTTCAAAGCCAAGTTTCTGTTAATACTGAAGCAATCAAACATAATACTGAAAACATCAATATTAACAAAGCAGCGATCAAACAAAATGCTGAAGCAATTCAAAATACTAATGTAACTGTACAAAAAGTAATCAACAAAGTTGATGAACATAGCAAAGTTATTAACGACGTATCTAAACAAGTTAATACTAATACAACTAATATTGCTAATATCAATAATGTTGTTAACCAAAATACAACTAATATTACAAATGTAACTAACCAAGTTAATACAAACACAAGCAATATTAGCAAAGTAACTAACCAAGTTAATACAAATACTACAAACATCAACACTCTAAATGCTAAAGTAGATACTAATGTTACAAATATTACTAAAGTAGATAATCGTGTAACTGAAGTAGCTAAACAAGTTAATGAAAATGCACAATTAACTAAAGCTGTTGGTACTCTAGCATTAGAAAATCATGAAAAGGTTAGTGTATTAGGTTTACAAGTAAATAAAAATACTCAAGACATTGCTGATGTAAACACTAAAGTTGATGAAAATGTTACATTAACTAAGAACATTGGTGCGATTGCATTAGAAAACAATGAAAAAGTTAATGTATTGGGCTTGCAAGTAAATAAAAATACTCAAGATATCAGTACATTAGCAGAAGCTGCAAATTATAGCTTGAAAGCTTCCAACATTGCATTACAAGATCACGCAACACTTGTTCAACATGATGCACAAATCGCAGAAAACTCTCGCCGCATTAGCAGCGTAGAACGCGATGTTAAAGTTGTAGGTGCTAATGCAGCAGCATTAGCAGCATTGAAACCTATCGAATACCACGAAGGTCAAAAAGCCCAAATTATGGCGGCTGTTGGTACTTACAAAGGTAAAACATCTACTGCATTGGGTGTAGCACATTATGCAAATCCTGATTTATTAATCCATGCTGGTGCCGCTTATGGTGGTGACCATAGCGTAATGGCAAATGCTGGTGTAACAATCGGTATTGGCAATGCTCCTACAGCTCCTAAAGCATCCCCTGCAACTGTAAAAGTTCTTGAGGATCAAGTGGCTGATTTGCAAGCACAAAACAAAGAAATTCGTGAACTTCTTGATAAAGTGATTGCACAACAACCACAACAAGCTCCAAAAGCAGCTGTAAAAACAACTAAATAATATGCCTCCCAACCGATGGGTTACACTATAATCTATCGTAGGTATAGAAACCGCGTAGCAGAAATGCTACGCGGTTTTCTTTTTGTGTGGATTTGTGGTGATTGTATTCCAATATATCGTTTGATTTAAGTGTTACAGAACTTATGGGGATATTGTGGTGGGGATTGGATATAGATAAAACTAAAATTTGGCACCTGGTGGTGGGTAGTGGTTTTTATGATTCGATTATTATTTAATTTCGAACATATGTATCTAAGAAAAGAAGAGAAAAATAGAGATTATGAAAGAAAAATATAAAAAAGTGGGATAAAAATGGATTTTTTATTGTGATTGGTGGGGAATTGTGGTAGAATTTACCATATAGTGGTGGATAAGGAATGGTAAAGGGCGGTGATACGTATGTTCATGGGAGAATATAATCACACCATTGATACAAAAGGGCGGATGATTATACCCGCGAAAATACGTGAACAACTAGGCGAAGTATGCATTGTTACTAAGGGCCTAGATAACTGCTTAGCTATTTACACCGAAGAAGCGTGGAAGAAAATTTCTGCAGCTTTACAATCACAATCCTCCACTAAAGCTAGCGTACGTGCCTTAAAACGTTTTGTTTTTGGTAGTGCCGCTGAGCTTGAATATGATAAACAAGGTCGTGTCCTCATTCCTGTACCACTACGTGAATATGCGAGCCTTGATAAACAGGCCGTTATTGTCGGTGCTGGGGATCACGTTGAAATTTGGAGCCGCGAAAAATATGATTACTATGATGATCAAGTGGCTGAAAGTATGGAAGAACTTGTCGAAGGTCTAGAAGGGATTATGTTATAGGAGGCTATGATGGAATTTAATCATACCAGCGTACTTTTACGCGAAACGGTGGACTCCGTCGTAACTAATCCAAAAGGCATCTATGTGGACTGTACTCTGGGCGGTGCAGGACATGCCCATGCTGTGGGCGAGATGCTAGACCCAGAAGGCATGATTATAGGGTTGGATCAAGATGAAGATGCGTTGAGCGTAGCTCGACAGCGTTTATCTGATTTAACATGTCAGGTATTAACAATACCGACGAACTTTTCTAACTTAAAAGAAGCCCTCCATAATGAGGGTATCTATGAAGTAGATGGATTTATCTTTGATCTTGGCGTATCTAGCTATCAACTGGATACACCGGAGCGTGGCTTTTCATATATGAATGATGGCCCACTCGATATGCGTATGGATAAGGACGCACCATTAACGGCAGAAGAGGTTGTTAATGAATATGATGCTGATGCATTATTGCAAATTATCCGCGACTATGGTGAAGAGCGATGGGCTAAGCGCATTGTTGAATTCATCATTAATGCACGTCAAGAAAAACGAATTACCACTACTGGTGAGTTAGTTAGAATTATTAAGCAAGCAATACCTGCGAAGGCGCGTCAAGATGGACCGCATCCGGCAAAACGGACGTTCCAAGCTATTCGCATTGAAGTAAATAGAGAATTAGCTATCTTGCATGATAGTTTTGTAGATGCTGTATCCATGTTGAAACCAAAGGGGAAAATTGGGGTTATCACATTCCACTCCTTGGAAGATCGAATTACAAAACAAACTTTCAAAGAGTTGAGTACAGCATGTATATGTCCTCCAGAATTGCCAATGTGCGTATGTAACCACAAGGCAGTTGTGAAGGCGAAGAATAAGGCTATAGAGCCTAGTGCAGGGGAGATTGAGGTTAATCCGAGGGCTAGAAGCGCAAAGTTACGCGTAGCCGTCAAGTTGTAGAATTGGAAGGGGTTAGTGTTTATGTTAGCGAGAAAGGCTGTTGTGGGCCAAGTTAAAAGCGATGTGTTGGTCGCTTCACAAGGGAGAAAACGTAGTGCAAATGTGGCTCTAGATTTGAGCCCTATGATGTGGCAGGTTGTATATGGTATTGCTGCATTGGTTGCATTTTTGCTTATCATGATGGTTATGAATGCGTACAGCACAAAATTAGGCTACGAAGTAGTTAAAACACAGCAAGCTGTAGTACAATTAACAAAGGATAATGATGCGTTGGATGTTGAAGTGGCTTCTTTGAAGTCTCCTGTTCGTATTCAACAAATCGCAGAACAACAACTAGGGATGGTTTTGCCTGATTCTTTTGTTTATAGTACAAAAAGCGCTGTTACTGAACGTACTGTACAAGAGAAACAGCAAATTATAGACTAGCAGGCAAAGCAGCTCGTATTGGGCTGCTTTCCTTTGCGTGTAAAGGAGATTGTATATGAAACAATTACAAGATATAGTAAAAACTTTGCAAACACCGCATATAGAAGGAAATACAGCTGTTGAGGTATTAGATATTACGGCTGATTCTCGTGCAGTAAAAGCAGGTAGCTTATTTATTGCGTTAGATGGTGCCACTGTAGATGGTCATAATTATGTAAATAAAGCTGTTGAAGCTGGTGCTGTAGCAGTACTTGTATCTAAACCAGTAGAGGTAAGTGGTGATGTTTGTGTTATCACTGTAGAGGATACTCGAAAAGCTATGATGGCTTGTGTACCATATTTCTTTGATTATCCAGCCAATTCTATGCGTATGATCGGTGTTACTGGTACTAATGGTAAAACGACTACAACTCATATGATTCGTCATATTTTGAAAGGCCAAGGCCATAAAGTAGGCGTTATTGGTACCGTTCATATTATGATTGGTGATACATCCTATCCAATTCACAATACAACACCGGATGTAGTAGATTTACAACATATTCTTCATCAAATGGTAGAAGAAGGTGTTACCCATTGTGTCATGGAAGTATCTTCCCATGCGTTAGCATTAGGTCGGGTTTCTGGTGTTGAATATGATACAGCAGTATTCACGAACTTAACACAAGATCATTTGGACTTTCACAAGACCTTTGAAAATTATTTGGCCGCTAAGTGTAAATTATTTGAACAAGTTAGCGCGCCAAACCAAACTAAATCTGGTAAAGGGGCTATCATCAATATCGATGACGAGTATGGTCATCGTGTAATTGAAAAAACAACGGCGCCTATCATTACATACAGTATTGATGGTAAAGGAACGTTGAATGCTCATGATGTTGAAATGACGCCTAAATCTAGTCGTTATACTGTATCCTATGATGGCAATGACTATACAGTGGCTATGAATACAACTGGTTTGTTTAATGTATATAATACATTGGCTGCTATTGGCGCTTGTCTATTAGAAGGTATCTCCATGGAAGATATCGATAAGGCGATGAAAACATTTAGCGCTGTGCCTGGCCGTTTTGAGCTTATTGAAGAAGGTCAACCATTTGCAGTTGTTGTAGACTATGCACATACACCAGATGGGTTAGAAAATATTCTACAAACAGCAAAGGCTATTCAAGAAAATCGCATTATTGTAGTCTTTGGTTGTGGTGGTGACCGGGATGCTACAAAACGTCCTATAATGGGCCGTATTGCTGCACAATATGGCGATATAGTATATGTTACATCTGACAATCCTCGTACAGAAGATCCTGTGCAAATTGTGAAAGATGTAGAGGTAGGCGTTAAAGAAGGACTTCGTGAAGGCTCTCACTATGAAGTTATCGTTGATCGTCGGGAAGCGATTCAACATGCAATACAAAATGCAAAACCTGGGGATATTGTACTAATTGCAGGTAAGGGGCATGAGGATTACCAAATCTTAAAGGATAAAACGATTCATTTCGATGATCGTGAAGAGGCGCGAGCAGCCCTCAAGGAGATCTAATATGGCAGAATTTACATTGTCTCAAGTGGTAGAAGCCACACAAGGGACGAGTGCACATACCGACAATATTAAGTTTTTAGATGTATCTACTGATACAAGAACAATCGAATCAGGCTTTTTATTTGTAGCCTTGAAAGGCGATGCCTTTGATGGTCATGATTTTATTAATACAGCTATCGAAAAGGGCGCTACTGGTGCAATCGTAGAAAAAGGCCGTGCGGTGGACGGCATTGTATGCATTGAAGTAGATAATACATTGGTAGCGTATCAAAATTTAGCACGTTACCATCGTCGTCGCTTTGATATCCCTGTAGTCGCTATTACTGGTTCTTCTGGTAAGACTACAACAAAGGAAATGGTAGCTGCTGTACTCGGCACTGAATTTAATGTTTTGAAAACTGAGAAAAACTTTAACAATGAAATTGGTTTGCCAAAAACATTGTTGCGTTTAACTGCAGACCATCAAGCTTGTGTTGTTGAAATGGGTATGCGTGGCCTTGGTCAAATCGAGGAGCTTGCGTTGATTGCAGAACCAACTATGGGTATTATTACTAATGTTGGTACTAGCCATATTGAGCTATTAGGTTCTCGTGAAGCCATCGCACAAGCTAAAGGTGAGTTAATTCGTTGCTTGCCTGAAAATAGTGTGGCTATTCTCAATGAAGATGATCCATATGTTAAAGCTATGGATAGTCTTGCCAAAGGTAAAACTATTACCTATGGTATCGAACGTAATGCCACATGTATTGGCAGTCATTTGCGTTATAAAAAAGATGGTATTAAATTTACATGCAAATGTTATGACGAAGTATTTGATATCTTCTTGCCTATGATTGGTGAACACAATGTATATGACGCATTGGCAGCAATCGTAGCTGGTCGTGTGCTAGGCATTAAGTCCAATACGATCCGTAAGGGCTTAAGTGAATTTACAGGCACTCCTATGCGCCAAGAAATCGTACCATTTGAAGATATTGTTATTTTAAATGACGCATATAATGCAAATCCGTCTTCTATGGCTGAAGCGATTAAGGCTTTAGGTCAGCTAGAAGGTAAACGTAAAATCGCTATGCTTGGGGATATGCTTGAACTTGGTGATTATACGGAACAAGCGCATCGTGAAATTGGTCAATTACTTGCTGAAGAAGGTTATAGTGTTGTTTTCACCTTCGGTGATGCTGCCGCCTTTATTGCTAAAGAAGCAAAAAAAGCAGGCTTAACTACATTCCGTTGTAATAGCCATTTGGAAATGGCCAATGCCTATAGTGATATTCGTGAAAAAGGGGACGTTATCCTTGTCAAAGGCTCCCGTGGTTTGCGGATGGAACGAGTTGTTGAAGAATTGAAAGATCGTGAATAAAAGGTTACGGCTAGTTATATCTAGCCGTCATCTGTTTATTAATGAGTAGAGGATTCGTATGATATATCACATTCTGTTAGCCTTCGTAGTAACCTTTATTATTACGGTAGTGCTAGGTAAATTTGCTATTCCTATGTTGCGTTCTTTGCACGCACAACAAAGTATTCGTGAAGAAGGTCCAGAAAGTCATCAAGCGAAAGCTGGTACACCAACAATGGGTGGCGCTTTCATGATGGTAGCCCTCGTCATTGGGGTTGCTTTATTTGCACCGTGGAATGTGGGTACTGGTATGTTATTATTCCTAACATTAGGTCATTGTTTATTGGGCTTTTTTGATGATTTTGTAAAAGCTGTAAAAAAACGTAATCTTGGTTTGACAGCTAAGCAAAAGTTACTAGGTCAATTTATTTTGGCTGCCATATTCTGTTACTGTATTACTGAAATTATGGTTATTCCTACCACATTGTGGATTCCTGTAGCAGATATTCACCTTCAATTAGGTTGGGCTTATTATGTATTGGCATTTTTAATTATCGTAGGTGCTACGAATGCTGTAAACCTTACAGATGGTCTTGATGGTTTAGCTAGTGGTACATCTGCTGTAGCTGCCATTGCCTTCTCCGTTATCGGCCTTATGGCTGCATCCACAACAAATTCTATTGGCGCTGAAAGCGTTGCTTACTATGGTGCCATTGTAGCCGCTGTTTGCCTTGGTTTCTTGGTATACAATGTAAACCCTGCAAAAGTATTTATGGGGGATACAGGTTCTTTAGCATTAGGTGGCGCTTTTGCAGCAATGGCAATTCTTACAAAAACAGAATTATTACTCGTTGTCATTGGCGGTATTTTTGTTATGGAAGCGTTGTCCGTTATTATTCAAGTTATTTCGTTCAAAACTCGTGGTGTACGAGTGTTTAAAATGAGCCCTATTCACCATCATTTTGAGTTGTCTGGTTGGGCTGAACAAACTGTTGTTAATCGCTTCTGGTTTGGTGGCGCTGTATTAGCTGTTATCGGTGTCATTTTAGCGACTATAACTTTGTAAGATAATACTTAACGGAAGCCGCAAATAATGGTATGCTTATAAGATAGGAATACATTATTTTTGTTGATAATTTAGGTGATACAGATGGAATACGGAGACAAACATATACTTGTTCTGGGCGCTGGTGCTAGCGGCATAGGCGCATCTTGGGTGTTAGCTCAAGTTGGGGCCCATGTAGTGTTAAATGATTATAAGCCTGTTACACTGCCTGCAGATGAGGAAAAAAGACTAGTATCAGCGGGTGTGAAGATTATTACAGGTCGACAAGACGAATCCTTGCTTGATGGCGTGGATCGTATTGTTATTTCTCCAGGTATTTCTCTAGATATTCCCATTGTAAAAGCTGCTCAAGCGCGAGGGATTGATGTAGTTAGTGAAGTTGAAGTAGCTTATGAGTTATCTAAATCGCCAATTGTAGCTGTTACTGGTACAAATGGTAAGACTACTACTACTACATTATTAACTAAGGTATTGGAAGGAACTGGGAAACCAGTTCGCGTTGGTGGCAACATTGGGGATTCCCTCAGTGAAGTTGCCTATTCCATGCCAGCAGATGGTTTCTTAGTAGCTGAACTATCTAGCTATCAACTAGAAACAATTAAGCATTTTAGACCCATTGGTGCTATTATGCTCAATATTACAGCCGATCATTTAGCTCGTCACAAGACGATGGAAAATTATATTGCTGCAAAGGAACGAATCTTTGAAAATCAATTGAGCACAGATTTTATGGTGCTTAATATTGATGATCCAATTGTAGCAGATATGGAACATCGTGTGCTTAGCCATATCCTTAAAATTAGTCAACATCAAGTGGTACCAAATGGTGCTTACTATGATAAAGGGCAATGTTATGTAACAAAGGATGGTATAGCTACTCCAGTTATTGGAAGCGATGATATCCATATTCCAGGTAGCCATAATATTGAAAATATTTTAACTGTTATCGCTTTAACCTATGTGTTAGGTGTACCGGCAGAAACTATTCATCGCATTATTAGTGAGTTCCATGGTGTTGAACATCGATTAGAACGAGTTAAAACGATTGATGGAATTACATTCTATAATGACTCTAAAGCTACTAATGTTGACTCTGTTGTAAAAGCATTGGAATCCTTTGATCAATCAGTTATTTTATTAGCTGGTGGTCATGATAAAATGACTCCATTAGAAGATTTTATGCAGCTTGTTAAAGATCATACAAAAGCTGTTATTTTTATGGGTGAAGCGGCGGACCGATTTGAAGCTGCTGCAAAAGAGGCTGGCGTTCAGCCTATTTACAGAGCTTCATCCATGAAAGATGCTGTTGAACAAGGTTATAAATTGGCTGACCAAGGTGATATTGTATTATTATCACCAGCTTGTTCAAGCTTTGATTGGTACAGCTGTTTTGAAGAACGTGGCGATGATTTTAAAAATTGTGTTCATATGTTGCAAGAAGGGAGACACCATTAATGAAACGTATCATTATTTCAGGTGGTGGCACCGGTGGACATATATATCCAGCAATAACTATATATAAGGAAATTATGAAGCAGAACCCTGATGCACAGGTTTTATATGTAGGAACTGAAAAGGGCTTAGAGGCAACCTTAGTGCCTAAAGAAGGCATTGAGTTTACTACATTACCTGTACAAGGTTTGCAACGTAAATTATCTCTTGGTACGTTAGTGACGTTAGGTAAGACGGCTTTCTCTCTTGTGAAAGCCAATACAATCATTTCTAACTTTAAGCCGGATGTAGTTATTGGTACTGGTGGTTATGTCTGTGGTCCTATTCTCATGGCTGCAGCATTACGCAACATTCCAACATTGATACAGGAACAAAATGTCATTGCAGGTATTACAAATAAAATTCTAAGCCGTTTTGTTGATATAGTAGCCGTGGGCTACAAGGATGCAGAAGCATCTTTTTCAAAGGCAAAACGCGTAGTGTATACTGGTAACCCAGTACGCCCTGATGTATTAGTCGATACTAGAGCTGATGGACGTAATTATTTTAATTTAAGTGATGACACATTTACAGTTCTCATAGCAGGTGGCTCTCGGGGGGCGCGAACTATCAATAATGCTATGATTGATGTACATAAGCATTTTCAAGGAACAAAAGGAATCAAATTAATCCATATTACAGGGGACGGAGAATACAAATCTGTGTTATCTCAGCTTGGTATTACCGATGGTGATGGTTTAGGTGATTCTTCAGTGATTCTGCCATATCTACATGATATGCCAAAAGCTTTGGCAGCAGCTGATTTAGCAGTCTTTAGATCTGGTGCTATCGGTCTTGCTGAGCTGGCGGTTCGAGGTATTCCATCTGTGTTGGTACCATATCCATATGCAGCGGAAGATCATCAAACATATAATGCCCGTATCTTTGTTCAAGAAGGGGCTGCTCATATGATCGTTGATCAAATGTTAAGTGCTCATGATTTGATAGGGGAAATTGAAATGTTTATGGCCAATCGTGATTTATTGTCACAAATGGGAGAACGAGCATTGCAATTAGGGAAACCAAATGCGGCTCATGATATTGCAAAATTAGCATTATCTATTGCAAAGTAACAAGGAGAGGTTTTATGTTAGACGGTATTCATAAGATTCACCTTATTGGTATAGGTGGGTCTGGCATGCGTGCTATAGCGAATATTTTAATTCAAAAAGGTTATGATGTATCTGGTTCAGATGTAACTGAATCTGCAGTTATTGAAAAGTTCAGAAATATGGGCGCTACCGTTCATATTGGTCATAATAAAGAGTATGTAAATGGCGTTGATGCTGTAGTTCGTTCTACAGCTATTCGTGAAGATAATCCTGAAATTGTAGCGGCAAAAGAACAAGGTATTACAATTTTGCACCGTTCCGATATTGTAAAAGCTGTGTTAGACGTAACAGATGGCATTGCAGTAGCCGGCGCACACGGTAAAACTTCTACTACTTCAATGATTGGTCAAATTTTAGTAGAAGCAGATGCTGATCCAACAGTTATTATTGGTGGTGAAGTAGATTATTTAAAAGGCAGTAGTTGCCTTGGCAAAGGCCATTTTTCTGTAGTAGAAGCAGATGAAAGTGATGGGTCTTTCTTGAAACTACGTCCACACACAATTGTTATTACTAATATTGAAGATGATCATATGGATCATTACAAAACAATGGATAATTTGCTAAATGCATTCTGTGAGTTTGTTGAAACCTTACCAGAATCTGGCAAAGCAATCGTATGTGGTGATAATGAAAATATTCGCTACATTATGAGTCGTGTAAATCGTAACTTCATTACATATGGCTTAAGCGATAATAATGACTATGTAGCTAAAAATATTCATTATGTAGATTCTACATTGGTTTATGATGTATATCATAAGGGTGTAAATATTGAGCGTATTCGCTTGCGTGTTCCTGGTGAACATAATGTATTGAACTCCTTGGCTGCCTTTATTGTGGCTCATGATTGCTGTGGTGTAGAAACACGTATCATTACTAAGGGCTTAGGTAAATTTATCGGTGCAAAACGTCGTTTTGAAACGAAAGGTCATGTAGCCGGTGTATGGGTTGTTGATGACTATGCTCATCATCCTACAGAGATTAAAGCTACGTTGAAAGCTGCAAAAGAGTTAGAAAAACATCGTGTTATCTGTGTATTCCAACCACATCGCTTTACTCGTACTAGCTTGCTAAAGGATGAATTTGCCACTGCTTTCACAAACGCTGATGAAGTCTATATGACAGATATTTATAGCTCTGGCGAAGATCCAATCCCTGGAATTGATGGACATACGATTCCAAATGCTATTAAAGCGGCCACAGGTCAAGATGTAAATTATGTGCCGTCTGTTGACGATTTACCTGAAGTATTAGCTAAAGTAGTGAGACCTAATGACTTGGTTATCACCATGGGCGCAGGTTCTATTAATCAATATGGACCAAAATTATTAACTATATTGGAGGAAGGCTTACAATGAAAGATAAAAAAATAATCGTATTGATGGGTGGTCCTTCCAAAGAGGCGGAAGTATCTCGCCGTACTGGTGCGGCTATTGCGGAAGCACTTGAAAGCAAAGGTTATAATGCCCAAACATTAGAACTTAATCCACGTACTGTTTTAAAAGATATTGAAGCCCTCGGTGGTGAAGTAGTATTCAATGCCATTCACGGCCGTTATGGTGAAGACGGTGCATTACAAGGCTTATTAGAAATGGCTGAAATTCCATACACTGGGTCCGGTATTATGGCTCATGCAGTAGGGATGAATAAAAAAGTAAGTAAAGATGTGTTTAAAGGTGCCAATATTCCTACGGCGGCTTCCGAGTCCTTCAATGGCAATCTTGAATCTGCAGAGGCTATTATTGAACACATCCGTAAAGATTTTACAATTCCAGTAGTTGTGAAATCTGCCACTCAAGGTTCTAGTATTGGGGTTACTATCGTTCGCGATGAAGCTCAGTTAGAAGCGGCTGTAACAGAAGCTCTTAAATATGACCCTATTCTCGTGGTAGAACAATTCCTTGATGGTCGTGAATTTACAGTATCTGTTTTAGATGGTAAAGCATTGTCTGTTATTGAAATTCGTCCACATTCTGGTGAATACGACTACAAGAGTAAGTATACTGTAGGTGCTACCGAGTATTTAGTGCCAGCACCTATTAGTGAAGAAATGACTGCTGAAATGCAACGCATTGGGGAACTTGTGTATCGCGAAGTACAAGGCAGTGGGGTTGTTCGTGTTGATGTTATGACAGATCATGCCGATAAGATGTATGTTCTTGAATATAACACTGTGCCTGGTATGACAGCAACGTCTTTAGTACCAAAAGCAGCTAAAGAAATGGGAATTGACTTCCCAACATTATGTGAAAAAATTCTATTAACAGCTAGTATAGGGAAATTTTAAGGGCTAATAGAAGATAAGGAGTTAACTATGGATGATAAGCAAAACCATCCATCCAACTCTGGGGAGATGCAGTCTTCTACACCTGTTCGTGATGAACGGGCTGTATTTAGAAAACGAGTGTTAAAAATCGGTGGTGCAGTTACTCTCGTGTTGGTGGGGTTGTTTACACTACCTATTCCTTTTGGATCCTTAAAAGTTACTGGATCGGATAAGGTAACTGTACAAGATGTAATGGTAGCAGGTGATATCCATGAACCTGTTAATATATTGCAAATTAGTACAGAAAAATTAAAAACTAGATTGTCGAAAGACTTACGTGTCGAAGAGGCTCAAATTAGCTATCAGTTGCCACTTACAATGGTGGTAAATGTAGTGGAACGCAAGGCTGTTGCCGTTGTACCAGCTCAGTTTGGATATTTGACCCTTGATGGTAAAGGTCAAGTGATTGCATCTGAGCCTGCTATTCAAGATACATCTGTGCCTATGATTTCTGGTGTAAAAGCTGGAAATATACTCTTAGGAGATACGGTAGTAGATAATCCGATATTGGCTGCTCTTGAATACTTGAACTCTCTTGATGAGGAGACGTTCAAAAATATTGCGGAGGTTAATATCGGAGATCCTGATGCAATAATGGCATATACTGTTTCAGGTGTACAGATTCGACTGGGAGATGGCAAAGACTTAGCCAAAAAAGCAGAGCTAACTCAGTCGATGTTACAAGATATTAAAAAGACTCATGGTAATGTACAGTATATCGATGTAAATGTTTCGTCACCGTACATTAAAACCGATGTGATGCCAGAAGGCAAAAAACATCAAAATGGAGCACCGACTACAGAAAATTCATCTACTAAGAAAGATGAGACAAAAACAAGATAAATTAGGTCATGTTGAAAATAAAAGGTAGATGATTGTCGTGAGACACGAACGGTGGGCAATTGCCATAGTCAGTTGTATATTAGGGTTTATGGTTGTAACCCAATATAAGATGACGCAAGATAATATAGAAGAAAATATTCGCTTACAACGGGCTGGTGATTTAGCAGTACAATTGCGAGAGGCCCAGAGTGAACGGGATGCTTTATTAAAGCAAATTGAATCACTAAAAAAATCTGGTGCTAATGGTGACGGTAAAGCTGATGAACAGCTCATGATGAAGGCGGCTTTAACAAATGTTAAAGGTCCAGGTGTTAGCGTGTTGATTGAAGATAGCTTAAAGCCTGTTCAAAGTGGTGAAAATCCTAATTTGTATGTAATTCATGATGAAGATATTCTTAGGATTGTCAATGAATTACGTGCTGGTGGGGCTGAAGCAATCGCTATTAATGATCAACGCCTCATAGGAACGTCTGAAATACGATGTTCAGGCCCGACTATTACTGTAAATGGGAAGGTCTTTGGAGCTCCCTTTACGGTGAAAGCTATTGGAGATCCAAAGACATTAAATTCTGCGCTCACTATGCGCGGTGGTGTAGTAGATTCACTTAAACATTGGGGAATAAAGGTAACTATAAAGCAAGAAGAGGATGTAGCGATTCCTGCTTTCACAGGTACTTTTAGAGAAGAACATATGAAGCCTAATGAGTTAGGAGGTAAAGAATGAATATCTATATCTTTGCCATCATTGGCCTAATTATAGGGGCTATCTTAGGATGGATAGCACCACTTCATATCCCCGCTAGTTATTCGAATTATACTTCTGTAGCTGTTCTAGCAGCTTTAGATGCAGTATTTGGTGGCAGTCGAGCAGCATTGGAAAGAACCTTTGATCTCAGTAACTTTGTCATTGGGTTCTTTTCAAATATGGTATTAGCTGTTATTCTTGTATATGTTGGTGATTTAATAGGCATTAACCTATACTATGTGGCCCTTATTGGGTTTGGGTTGCGTGTATTTATTAATGTAGGCGCTATACGCAAGATAATTATGACTAAGCGGTTCTAATAAATCACATTCTATATAGTGGAAAGTTTTTAAATTTTAGTGTAAAATAAATGTAATTGTTATAAGATAGTCAGTATATAAATCGATACATTGGGACGTATATTGATACGATAGATAACGATAAGAGGAGGAAGTTCAATGTCTGATTTTGCAAATATTAAAGTTATCGGTGTTGGTGGTGGCGGTAATAACGCTGTTAATCGTATGGTTGATAACCAAATTAAAGGTGTTCAATTTTTAGCTGTTAATACAGAAAACCAAGTGCTTGAATTGTCTAAAGCGGATGTAACAATTCAAATCGGTGAAAAAGTTACTAAAGGTCTTGGCGCAGGTGCTAATCCACAAATCGGTGAAGAAGCAGCTCAAGAAAGTCGTGAAGAAATCACTAAAGCACTTGAAGGTGCTGATATGGTATTCGTAACTGCTGGTATGGGCGGTGGTACTGGTACTGGTGCTGCTCCAATCGTAGCTGAATGTGCTAAAGAAGTTGGTGCATTAACAGTAGGCGTTGTAACTAAACCTTTCGCATTTGAAGGCAAACGTCGTCGTGCTGCAGCAGAAAAAGGCATTGAGTTCTTGACTCAAAAAGTTGATACAATCATCGTTATTCCTAATGATAAATTATTACAAGTAGTAGATAAAAAATGTTCCGTATCTGATGCTTTTAGTAAAGCTGATGAAGTTCTTCGTCAAGGTATCAAAGGTATTTCTGATTTGATTCAAATTCCTGGTTTAATCAACCTCGACTTTGCAGACGTTAAAACTATCATGACTAATCAAGGCGAAGCATTGATGGGTATTGGTGAAGGTACAGGTGAAAACCGTGCTGCAGATGCTGCTAAAATGGCTATCAATAGCCCATTGTTGGAAACTTCCATTGATGGTGCAAAAGGTATCTTGCTTAATATTTCTGGTAGCTCCGATTTGGGTATTTTTGAAGTGAATGAAGCAGCTCAAATTATTTCTGATGCAGCAGATCCTGATGCAAATATCATCTTCGGTTCTGTTATTGATGAAAGCTTAGGCGATAAAGTTCAAGTTACTGTTGTAGCAACTGGTTTTGGCAATAACGCTAAAAGCGTACCAGAATTCGGTAAAACAACTACAACATCTCGTCCAGCATCCACTACAACAACAAACAGCGGTATCCCTGATATCCCTGTATTCATGAAACGCTAATTTATAGAGTGTATAATCAAAACATTCGTAAATAAGTAACTTAGTAAGACATATCTTGAGATATGTGTATAGGAGGTACAAATGAAGAAATTAGTATTATTAACTCTAGCAGCTACAGTTGTGGCAGGTAGTGCATTTGCAGCAGCACCTGTAACAAAAATTAGCGATGGTTCCACTAAAGTACAAGCTGATTATGCATTTAAACAACATGTATCTAAAGGTGGCGGTAATAGCAACGATGGTTTCGGTGTTTCTTTACAACACGATCTTTCCGATAAAACTGCAGTACAATATTCCTATGATAAATTGAATGCAAAAAATGGCGACATTAAAGATCATCAATTAGCATTGGTTTATAAAGTGCATCCAAACGTAAATGTATATGGTGCTGGTACTGCAATTCGTACAAATGATACTGAATTAGGTTTCCAAGCAGGTGTTATTGGTCATGTACCATTAACAGAAAAAGTTAACGGCTTTGCTAAAGCTGGTTGGGGTAATGATATTAAGCAAACTTACCAAGTAGGTGCTCAATATGAAGTTCGCCCTGATGTAGACTTGAACGTATACTATGGCTATGATAAATATAGCGTAAATGATAACGATAAAACTGCAAAAGGTTTACACGCTGGTGTAGGCTACTCCTTCTAAGGATAACTAAAGACCACTCTAATGAGTGGTCTTTTTTTATACGTTTATAAAAATAGATATCTGTAGGGATGTTATTTATAAATTTATTTTGTATAGGATATTGTATATATCCTATATACCTTAATTTTATAATAAATCAGCTTATAATCAGTATTATTTCTTATGTATACAATATATTTTCTAAATACTCATTGTATAATTAAATAAGTTTAGGTATGATAAATATGTAATAATTCATTTTAGATAGGATGGTGTAAGTTATGACAAGTGTTGCTGCAAAGCATGCAAAAGGGAAAAAACTTAAAGATGTAATCTTTATAACTGCTGGCCAAGCCCAAGCTGATGCTAAAGAAAATGGTCGTGAGAACGTTGTTAACGGTACATTAGGTGCGATTCATGATGAAGATGGTAAATTAGTATTCCTTAAAACCGTTAAAGATGAATATTTAAGCCTTCCTGACTCTGAACATATTGGCTATGCACCAATCGCCGGTGTACCTGAGTTCCTTGCTGCTGCAGAGAAAGAATGCTTTGGACAATCTCGTCCAGAAGGTCATATCCGTAGTATTGCCACTGCAGGTGGTACTGGCGGTATTCATCACTTAGTTCATAACTACACAGAACCTGGTGATGAAGTGTTGACTGCTGATTGGTACTGGGGTGCCTATCGTGTCATTTGCAGTGATGTAGGTCGTACACTTGTTACGTATTCTTTATTTGATGAACATAATAACTTTAACCATGAAGCGTTCCAAAATCGTGTAAATGAATTAGCTGCTAAACAAACAAATGTGGTAATTTTGTTTAATACACCTGGTAATAACCCAACAGGCTACTCAATTGAAGATAAAGACTGGGAATCTATTCTTAACTTCTTAAAAGAACTCGTTGCTATTGGTCGCAATAATGTGATCATCGGTATTGATGTGGCTTACCTTGATTACTCTGGTGAAAAAGAAGAGGTTCGTTCATTCTTTAGTAAATTTAGTCATTTGCCAAAAGAGATTCTTACATGTGTTTGCTATAGCTTGTCTAAAGGCTTTACTATGTATGGTCAACGTGTAGGGGCTTTGATTGGTATTTCTGATGACGAAGAAATTGCTGATGAATTTTTAGAAATCAACAAATCTACTAGCCGTGCTACATGGTCTAATATTTGTCGTCCAGCAATGCGTACAATGGCAAATATTGTGGCTGATCCAGCTAAGTTTAAAGCTTATGAAGATGAACGTAATTGCTATTATCAATTGATCCGCGATCGTGCAGATATCTTTAAACAAGAAGCCGCACAAGTTGGCCTTCCAATGTTACCATACCGTGGAGGCTTCTTCATTACAATTCCTACAGATTCTGCTAATGATATCTGTGAAGAATTGAAGAAAGAACATATTTATGTTATTGCTCTAGCTAACGGTATTCGTGTTGCAGCATGTGGTATTCCTAAATTCCAAATGACAGGCCTTGCTGAAAAAATTTACAATGCTATGAAACGTCTTGGCAAACTATAATACATAAGTTTTACTAATATTAAAGTCCGCTTGATAAGTATATCAAGCGGACTTTTTGTGGGTAATAGAAAAGCGTACGCATACTTGATGTATCATTTATGCGTACGCTTTATTTTATATATCTGTATATATTAATGAATATCTTTATGTTCTTTAATATCTTGGTCAGCTTCTTTAGCTAAATTTTCTAAAGCTCGTTTAGGAGCTGTTCGTTCACCGGTTTCTGGATCTACAAATTCAACGCGATCTAAAGTATCTGTAATTTGACCTCGAATGAATGATAAGTAGATTTCATAAAGTTCTTTTTTTTCTGCTAACTCCTCTGGTGTGAGTGGTTGTCCAGATTTTTTCTTTGCTGCTAGTTCATTTATGCGCTTTAATGTATCGTTAATATTACTCATATTGACCTCCTGTATTCTATATTAGAATAACATGATTTATTATAACATAGAACTAAATGAATACGTATGGTAAGATATAAGTTGTACGCGTCTGTACTTTCACAAGTGAGAAAGGAGAGCTGTATGCGTGTAACAAAAGCGATAAAGGCAGAGCAATTGAAATTATTGCAAGAGCATTATTTTGATGCAAAACCTGCCCTTGAGTATACAAATGAATTTGAATTATTAGTAGCCGTTGTTTTATCTGCACAATGTACGGATGAAAGGGTTAATATTGTTACGAAACGATTGTTCCCTGAATTAAATCATCCTGCTAAAATGCTTGAAATAGGGGTTACAAAACTAGAAACTCTTATTAAAGATTGCGGTCTTTATAAGTCTAAAGCGAAAAACTTAATTGCTACCTGTCAAATCTTGGTAGAACAATATCATGGTGAGGTACCACGTGAATTTGATCAACTGGTAGAATTACCTGGTGTTGGTCGTAAAACGGCTAACGTAGTTGTGTCCGTATTGTTCGGTACACCTGCCATTGCGGTAGATACCCATGTATTCCGTGTAGCTAATCGATTAAAACTAGGTATTGCTAAAACTCCAGAAGAGATGGAGAAGAAATTGCAAAAGGCTATCCCTAAAGAGGATTGGGCTGCTGCTCATCACTGGTTGATTTATCATGGCCGTAAATTATGTAAGGCTCGTAAGCCTTTATGTGAAGAATGTTTTTTAAATCATGTATGCCCTTCGGCGGGAAAGGTTTAATATGAAAGTAAATAACGAAGAATTTATTGCCCTTTGTGCGACTCATGGCATTGAGGGAATTGATATTGTAAATGAGTTAATGCGTTTTAAAGTACTAGATCAATTGATTTCTAGTAATGCTAGCTCCCGTGAGTGGGGTGTAACAGCAGATGATTTATATGCGTTAGCAGAAAAATCCACAGTCGAGTCTTTTGGTCCTGTTCCATATGATTTGAATACATTCCAAGCTCTATATGGTCCATCCTTTAGAGTTGAATTATTTGATTTCATTAGCGATACAGGTATCTTGGATGGTCTAGATGTAGGCACTATTTGGGAAACTCCTGTTCGTGAAAGTATCGAAGCCCATAGCAAAACGGGAGAACTCGTTCTTTACGCTTATGTAGAAGAATATGCAGGCATGGTTGAAGAGATTCTTCAATCTTATGAAGATAAAAAAGTCGTTCTTTATACGGCGTCTCCAGTGTGCTATAGCATTTTGACACGTTTATACCCAATGGCACAAATTATTAATCAATGGCCTCATCGCAGCTATTTTGATCATATCTTTACAGGAACGGTTGGCATGTTCCAATCCTCTGAAGATATTGTGGAAGAAGTGGCAAATGGACTACATAATCTTGTTCCAGAAGGGACTGCACAATTATTCTTACCTGCTACAATGGCACAAAACCAATTGGGCTTAAATAATATGGCATTGCAATTCTTCTTGAATCAAAAGCGTGTGGAAGCAATCCGTGAATGGACTCCATTAGGGGCTTATGAAATTGTATATGGTAAATACGATGTTAAAAAGATGCGCGTTGGCTTGCGTGAACGCGTAGGAGATGAGTGGAAAACGATTAATTATATTCCATTGCCTCATGGTGTATTTGCTCAATTACCGGTATTCACAGTATTAAATTATGGCTTGTCTTTACGCTCTATTTTATTTCCAGGCGGTCAAACTGATGTAGCCTTAGGTCAAGATGGTATTTACTGTATCGACAGCCGAGTTTCTGCATTAGGACGTAATGCTCTTGTGGAAAGTGGCGCTTATTTCCTAACATTCAAACGTTACGCGGATCATGTAGATGTAGATATTACTACAGAGGCACCAGCAGAGGATATTTACTGGATGTTCCCAGATGCTGAATTGGCATATATGTGGTATGCATACTTCTGTAGTACTACGGGTCAAACATTGATTCAAGAGATTTCCATGCTCGTTCAAACAGATGAGTCTTTCGGCTATATGCTTAGCAGCGTGCGTCGCCGCGTATTAGATGTTAATAATGAAGCTCAATTAATTTCATCTGTACAGGCTGCTGATGAAGCCTATATCAAGGCTGTTACAGAAGCAGCTACAAATTGGAAATCTACGGTAGATGAATTAGGTGCTCAAGTAATGCCTCCTACTACATCTATTGATATTGAAGACTATAGCGATTATAAAAACTAATTGTAAAAGTCTGATATTTAGTTTAAAATATATCGTATCCTAAAAAATATGAACTACTAAATATAGTAGGTATGAACCATACTACACAGATGTGTAAGAAAGGAGGACTGACTCATGGCAGTTATTAATTTTGAAATCTTCAAAGTTATCGGCACTTTATCTGAAGATAAAGACGGTTGGAAAAAACAATTAACATGTACTAGCTGGGGCAAATATAATCCTAAGTTTGACCTTCGCGCTTGGGATAGTGAATATACAAGCATGAAGAAAGGTATTACCCTTTCTTTAGAGGAGCTCATCGCATTGCGTGATATCCTTAATGAAAGTGACTTAGAGACTATTCTAGCTGAATCTATTGAAGAAAAACAAGCATCCAAGGAATAGTATTGGCAACTTGCATTTGTACTAGTGTCATGCTATAATCTATAAGAATAATATTGATTGTCGGAAAGAGGTGTATAGAATGAAACAAGGTATTCATCCAGACTATAAAGAAGCTACAGTAACTTGCGGTTGTGGCAACACATTCAAAACTGGCTCTGTAAAAGAAGACCTTCGTGTAGACGTTTGCTCCAAATGCCATCCGTTCTTCACTGGTCAACAACGCGCAGCTCAAGCTCGTGGTCGTATTGAACAATTTAACAAACGTTACGGCAAATAATTTGTCATGTAATGTAGCATCTATGGGCAGGGCTATGAGCTCTGCCTCTATTTGTTTATGAGAGGAGCTCTTGTGAACACAGAACGTATTAAAAAGTTTGTCGGTGGACAAGCTGTGATCGAAGGTGTCATGATGAGGGGCCCTGGCGTTACAGCAACAGCTGTACGAGAACCAGCGGGAACTATTGTAGTTCAAAAAGAGCCTACAAAATCTATTGCTGACACATATCCAATTTTGAAAAAACCATTTCTTCGGGGCTGTGTAGCTCTTTATGAATCCCTCGTAATTGGCATGAAGGCCTTGTCCTTCTCTGCTAAGGCCGCTGGTGATGAAGAGGAAGAAATGTCTAATAGAGAAATTGCCATTACTATGGTTATTTCTACCATCTTTGCGATAGCTGTATTTTTGGCATTGCCTACATTTATCGTGAAATTTATTCCTGGTGTACAGGATAATCATGTTATATTAAATCTCATTGAAGGTGTCATTCGTTTAGTTCTTTTCCTACTCTATATTTGGGGGATTGGACTTACAAAGGATATTCAACGAGTTTTCCAATATCATGGGGCAGAGCATAAAACGATTCATACTTATGAATTAGACTTGCCTCTTACTGTAGAAAACGTTCGCAAACAAAGTCGCTTACATCCGCGATGTGGCACAAATTTCTTACTTATCGTTATGGTTGTAAGTATCTTTGTATTTGCCTTTTTAGGTTGGCCTAATTTGTTAGAACGTATCGTAAGCCGCGTACTTCTCATGCCCGTAGTGGCAGGTATTGCGTACGAGGTTATTCGTCTTGCTGGTCGTAGTGAGCATTCCTTTGTGCAAGCTCTTATCAAACCTGGTCTTGCATTACAATACATGACCACACGTGAACCAGAAGATGATCAAATTGAAGTAGCTATACGAGCTCTTGAAGAGGTTCGCCCTCCTGAGAGTGATGCTTATGAAGAGGAATAAACATGCTAGTAGATAAATTACAAGTTATTGAAGATAAATTTATGGACCTGGAGCAGCGCATCAGTGACCCTGAAGTGATTGCGCGCCAAGATGAATGGCGTAAATTAACACGTCAACATGCTCAATTATCTGAAACAGTTGAAACATTCCGTACTTATAAAAAAGTATTAGCTGGTATTGATGAAGCTATGGAAGTTATCGAAGATAAATCCATGGATGAAGAATTCCGCGAAATGGCACAAGAGGAATTGAAAGAGCTAAAACCTCAAAAAGAGGAATTAGAAGAGAAATTGCAAATTCTTTTATTGCCTAAAGACCCTAATGACGATAAAAACATCATCATCGAAATTCGCGGTGGTGCCGGCGGCGACGAAGCAGCATTATTCGCAGGCGATTTGTTCCGTATGTACACAAAATATGCGGAAAGCCAAGGCTGGCGTTGTGAGATTATCGATGCTAATGAACCAGAACTTGGTGGCTTTAAAGAGGTTATTTTCTCTGTAGATGGTGAAAATGTATATTCTAAGATGAAATTTGAATCTGGTGTACATCGCGTACAACGTGTACCTGCTACAGAAACACAAGGCCGTGTGCATACATCTACCGTTACAGTAGCTGTATTACCAGAGATGGAAGATGTTGATATTGAAGTTAATGAAAAAGACTTGAAAATCGACACCTATCGTGCCAGTGGTGCGGGCGGTCAGCATATCAATAAAACAGAATCTGCTGTTCGTATTACACACTTACCTTCTGGTATTGTTGTGGCATGCCAAGACCAACGTTCTCAATTACAAAACCGTGAAAAAGCTATGCGTGTATTGCGTGCTAAATTGCAAGACCAAGCTGAACAAGAGGCTATTTCTAGCATGGCCGCAGACCGTAAGAGCCAAGTTGGTACTGGTGACCGTAGTGAACGTATTCGTACCTATAACTACCCTCAAGGCCGCGTAACAGACCATCGTATTAATTTAACATTGTATAAATTAGATGCTATTTTAAATGGCGATCTAGATGAAATCATTCAAGCCTTAAATGCTGCTGACCAAGCGGCAAAAATGCAGGAGGCTAATACAAATGTATAAGGAGATTTGGACAATCGGTCGTATTCTCCAGTGGACAGAGCAGTACTTTCAAAGCAAGGAGATGGATACACCTCGACTTGATGGGGAAGTACTGCTTTCTCACGTTTTAGGCAAGGATCGTATTTATCTATATACTCATTATGACCAACCGCTTATTCAAGAGGAACTCGATGCTTTTAGACCTCTCGTTCAAGAACGGGCCAAGGGTCATTGTGTAGCGGCTATAATTGGGGAAAAGGACTTTATGGGATTGACCTTTAAGGTTAATGATAAGGTGTTGATTCCACGACCTGATACGGAAACCTTAATTGAGCATGTACTAGGTGCGTACCCAAAAGATAGTAAGGTTCGTATCCTTGATGTATGTACGGGCCCTGGTACGATATTACTCAGTCTATTACACTATTTGCCGAATGCGTGTGGTGTAGGCCTTGAAATATCTACGGATGCCTTAACAGTAGCTGAGGAGAATAGGGAAAGATTTAACTTAAATGATCGTGTTCAATTATTAGAGTCCGATATGTTTTCTGCCTTAGATGGTAAAGCTGAAAAGTTTGACCTCATCGTATCGAATCCACCATATATCCGTACAGGAGATGCTAAATTATTGTCTCAGGATGTATTAAATGAGCCTCATATTGCCTTGTTTGGTGGTGAAGATGGATTAGAATTCTATCGTATTTTAGCTAAAGCGTGCGGTACATATTTAAAACCACAAGGCCGTATAGCCTTTGAAATAGGTTACGATCAAGCAGAAGAGGTAAAGTCTTTATTAAAAGAAGCTGGTCATTACTCTAACATTCAGTGTATCGCTGATCTTGGTGGTAATAATCGTGTTGTAACCGCAGTATATGAGGGATAATATGGATACTCAAATTATTACAAATCCATCAGAACAAGAACTAGATATGCTCGCTCGCGCTTTACGTAATGGCGAATTGGTGTCCATTCCCACAGAAACTGTATATGGACTCGGTGCTAATGGACTTGATCCAGAGGCGATGGATAAAATTTATGCTGCCAAAGGTCGTCCTTCAGATAATCCATTGATTTTACATGTTCCTAATAGTGAAAGTATAAAACCTTTGGTAACAGAGGTTTCAAATACGGCACAACTATTAATGGATACGTTTTGGCCAGGGCCATTAACGATTACATTGCCTAAATCTGATTTAGTGCCAAATCGTGCTACTGGAGGGTTACCTCGCGTAGCATTGCGTTGTCCTGATCATAAGATATGCCGTGCATTATTAGAACGCGCTGGTGTACCTGTAGCGGCTCCTAGTGCAAATATATCTGGTCGTCCAAGCCCTACAACGGCACAAGATGTTTACCATGATATGAAGGGCCGTATTTCTTATATTTTAGATGCTGGTCCATGTACGATTGGTGTAGAATCTACTGTGGTGGAAGTGCATGATGATAAGGTCATTATATTGAGACCTGGTGGAATTACAAAAGCACAACTTGAAAATGTTGTGTCTACGGTTGAATATGATACTGCGCTAGTTAATGCTACCACTAAGCCAAAGGCTCCTGGTATGAAGTATACGCATTATGCGCCTGATGCACCTATGACAGTTGTGGTAGGTAATCCTGAGGTCATAGCATCTACGTTTAAGGAGCTTTCAGAAGGTATAGAAGGTCCTATCGGTTGTTTGGTCAGTCATGAAACGTATAACCTGATTAAAGACGATATGCGTTTTATGTGTCATTGTTTTGGTCATCATGGTGATGCCTTATCATTAGGCCATGACTTTTACAAAAGCCTATTACATTTTAACGAAAATCATGTTACCTTAATCTTAGCAGAAGGTGTTAATGATAATGGTTTTGGCGTTGCTATTATGAATCGTATGGAAAAGGCATCTAGTCACCATATCATTTATAAGTAAATTTACTAGCATAAAAATGTCCACTGATAATAGAAATATGTCTTTACATATTGGATGAATTTGCTATAATGTATAAAGTAATCACAAAATGTGATTAAGTAAGGATGTTATTATGAATATTTTATTTGTGTGTACCGGTAATACTTGCCGTAGCCCTATGGCTGAAGGTATTACACGGGCCCTTGCAGCGGAGCAACATAAGGATGTGACGACTGTATCAGCTGGTCTATTTGCCGCCTATGGAGCAAAGCCAACTGAACAAGCCGTTGAAGCTGTCCGTTCCATTGCAGATATTTCTGATCATGAATCGAGACCATTGACGATGGAACTCGTGAATGCAGCAGATCTTATCATTGGTATGACGAAAGATCACAAATCTGTACTACTTCGCCAATTCCCATTTGAGGAAGGTAAAATCAAAACGATTTCCGAGTGGGGTGGTCAAGATGGTGATGTTACTGACCCATATGGATCTGATCAAACCGTATATAATCAATGTGCGGAACAAATTTATCACTTAGTAGAGGCCGGTCTTAGCTCAGTGCCTCAGAAGGCGTAGGAGATGAAATTATGAAAGTTGCAATCGGTTGTGATCATGGCGGATTACATTTAAAAGCATCCGTTAAGGAATTATTAAATGCATTGGGACATGAAGTAGAGGATTTTGGCTGTCATACAGCTGATTCTTGCGACTATCCTGACATTGCTGTACCTGTAGCAAATGCAGTTGTATCTGGTCAAGCAGACCGAGGTATTTTGATTTGTGGTACTGGTATTGGTATCGGTATTGCAGCAAATAAGATTTCAGGTATTCGCGCTGCTCTTTGTCATGATACATTCTCTGCTCATGCATGTCGTGAACATAATGACGCTAATATTCTCACAATGGGGGAACGCGTTATTGGTCCTGGTCTAGCTAACGATATTGTAGCCATCTTTATGGAAACAGAGTTCGAAGGTGGTCGTCACGCACGCCGTGTAGAGAAAATTAAAGCACTAGAGAAGTAATACATCATTACCTATATATATTCGTTTTCACGAGGAGGATACTCATGAGTTTCTTAGAAAAACAAGACCCTAATATTCAAGCTGTTATCAATCAAGAATTAGCACGCCAACGCGATAAATTAGAAATGATCGCTTCTGAAAACTTTGTTTCTCAAGCAGTAATGGAAGCTCAAGGTAGCGTATTGACTAACAAATATGCAGAAGGGTATCCTGGTAAACGTTATTATGGCGGTTGTGAAAATGTTGATGTTATCGAAACATTAGCTATTGAACGTGCAAAACGCTTGTTCGGTGCAGAACATGCTAACGTACAACCTCATTCTGGTTCTCAAGCAAACTTTGGCGTGTATTTCGCATTACTACAACCTGGTGACACTATTGTGGGTATGAACTTGTCCCATGGCGGTCACTTAACTCATGGTTCTCCAGTTAACGTATCTGGTACATATTTCAACGTAGTACCTTACGGTGTAGATGCAGAAACTCAACAAATCGATTATGATGAGTTCCGTAAAATCGTATTAGAAGCTAAACCTAAATTGATCATCGCTGGTGGTAGTGCTTATAGCCGTCAAATCGACTTCAAAAAAATGGCTGATGTAGCTCATGAAGTTGATGCTATCTTCATGGTAGATATGGCTCACTTTGCTGGTCTTGTAGCAGCAGGTTTACATCCAAACCCAGTAGAATATGCTGATATCGTTACTACCACAACTCATAAAACATTGCGTGGCCCTCGTGGTGGCATGATTCTTTGCAAAGAAAAATATGCTAAAGCAATCGATAAAGCAATCTTCCCTGGTATTCAAGGTGGCCCTTTGATGCATGTTATCGCTGCTAAAGCTGTTGCATTTGGTGAAGCATTACAACCAGAATTCAAAGTATATGCACAACAAGTTATCGATAATGCAAAAGCATTGGCTGCTGCATTGCAAGAAAAAGGCTTAACAATCGTATCTGGTGGTACAGATACTCACGTTATGTTGGTAGACGTACGCAATACTGGTTTAACAGGTAAAGAAGCAGAACATTTACTTGATGAAGTAGGTATTACTTGTAATAAAAATACAATTCCATTCGATCCTGCTAGTCCATTTGTAACAAGCGGTATCCGTCTTGGTACACCAGCACTTACAACACGTGGCTTACAAGTAAAAGATATGGAAGAAATTGCAGATATCATTGCAACTGTACTTAGAAATCCTGAAGATAAAGCAGTTCATGAAGAAGCAAGCAAACGCGTAGCAGCACTTTGCGAAGCGTATCCATTGTACTAATCTTTGGATTAATCTTATTAAAATTACATAAGGCTTAAATACGATAAAAGGGATGTGTATTATCACATCCCTTTTAATATTTTTATGGCATGATTTATCAATCTGTGATAGAGTAAATATGAATATTAAATGGATACCGATAGGGTATATAAATTATTTATAGGAGGACAGTCATGAAAGTTAGTGTTATGACACATCCATTGATTCAACACAAAGTTACATTGATGCGTGATGCAGAAACAGGCTCTAAAGATTTCAGACAATTACTTGATGAAATTACGATGTTGATGGGCTATGAAATTACACGTAGCTTACCATTAGAGGATGTAGAGGTTCAAACACCTTTAACTAAAATGACTGGCAAACGTATTGCAGGTAAAAAATTGGGCATTATTCCAATTCTTCGTGCTGGTTTAGGTATGGTAAATGGTATGCTTAACTTGATTCCAACTGCAAAGGTTGGTCATATCGGCTTATATCGTGATCCAGAAACATTAAAACCAGTAGAATACTACTGCAAGTTACCTTCTGATGTAGGTGAACGCGACTTCATCGTAACAGACCCAATGCTCGCTACTGGTGGTAGTGCGGCAGCAGCTATTACCTTGCTAAAAGAAAAAGGCGCTAAAAACATTAAATTAATGTGTCTTGTTGCGGCTCCTGAAGGTGTGGAAGCAGTAAATAAGGAACATCCTGAAGTTCCTATTTACGTAGCGGCTCTTGATGAAAAACTTAATGATCATGGTTACATTTTGCCTGGTTTAGGCGATGCTGGTGACCGTATCTTCGGTACAAAATAAAATAAACATATACAAACGACATAATTTAGGTACAAAGTTGTATAAAATCCCTAAATTATGTCGTTTTCTACGTATAAAGTCTTGAATAAAATCTACATAGGGTATACAATACAAATGTAAAAGTATTTTTTTATTTTAGGTGGGACGAATTTTGTTCACATGGGACGAAAAACGATTCATACAATCCCAACGGGTAAAGGAGGGACCCGATGAACGAGTTTCTAATGATATGTGAACGTATTGTTCCTGAAATCGTTAGTGTATTAAAGGAGCGATACAAAATATTAAACCACCTAGTTTATGAAGAGCCTATAGGCCGTAGAACATTAGCTACTGCAACGGATCTTCCAGAGCGAACCGTACGAAGTCATATTGAGCTAATGCGTGCTAATGGTCTAGTAGACATTTATAAACCAGGGATTTTTCTCACTGATGAGGGACATGCAATTGTTCCAAAGTTGCGAAATTTTTTAAATGAATTAGATCGTATTAACGAGCTAGAACATCGATTGACTGAAGCACTTCATATCGATAGGGTTATCATCACTCCTACTGAAGGAACGTTGATGGTAAAAAAACTAGGCTTTGCAGCAGCAAAGTTATTACAGGAATTATTAGAACCGAACTCTGTAGTTGCCATCAGTGGTGGTAGTACAATGGCTGCAGTAGCTGAGGAAATGCCTGTATTACCATTTAATCCTATTGGTGTACCGGCCCGTGGTGGCGTTGGTGAGGTTGTAGAATATCAAGCTAACGTAATTGCTTCGGTGCTTGCTGAACGGCTTCGCGGTACCTATAAAATGCTCCATTTGCCTGATGGACTTTCACAAGACTCATTGCATATGCTCATCACTTGCGAACCTCAAATCAAGGAAATTGGTGATCTTATTAGTAGGACTGACGTACTCTTGTTTGGTATTGGTACAGCTATGAGAATGGCGGATCAACGCCATATAGCTGATGATGTGCGTAAGCAGTTAGTAGATAATCATGCTGTTGGCGAAGCTCTTGGTCAATATCGCGATATAGATGGTAAGTTGATTTATTCCACTAATAATATTGGTTTATCACTTCCTGATGTTGCAAAAATTCCCAATGTGATTGCTGTGGCTGGTGGACAAGATAAATCGAGTGCCATTATTGGTGTTATGAGAGCTTGTCAAAAAGGCATACTAATCATCGATGAGCAAGCTGCAGAAGGTATGCGTCAATTGTTACAAATTTCAGCATTATAAATGAAGTTGGTAGTTAAATATTTTGTTAGAATATTTTTGTTATTAGGAGGATCTAACAATGGCAGTAAAAGTTGGTATTAACGGTTTTGGTCGTATTGGTAAATGTGTAGTACGTGCAGCGATTAATAATCCTGACGTAGAAGTTGTAGCAATCAATGCTACTGGCGATAATGAAGGTACTGCATTATTGTTAAAATATGACTCTGTTCATGGCACAATTCCTAATGAAGTAACATTTGATGATGACAATATCTATGTTGACGGTAAAAAAATCCGCGTATTCCATGACCGCGATGCTTCTAAATTGCCTTGGTCTGAAGAAGGCGTTGAAATCGTTATGGAATGTACTGGTAAATACCGTGACGCAGAAGAAGCAAAAGTTCATTTGAATCAACCTACTGTAAAAAAAGTATTGATTTCTGCACCTGGTAAAAACGAAGACTTAACTATGGTTATGGGCGTTAACCAAGATATGTATGATCCTGCAAAACATCACATTATCTCTAATGCATCTTGTACAACAAACTGCTTGGCTC
Organism: Veillonella dispar; assembly: GCF_900637515.1. Taxonomy (NCBI): domain Bacteria; kingdom Bacillati; phylum Bacillota; class Negativicutes; order Veillonellales; family Veillonellaceae; genus Veillonella; species Veillonella dispar. The sequence goes on from NZ_LR134375.1 coordinate 860,424, forward strand.
CATTTGCTAAAGTTTTATGCGATGAATTCGGTATCAAACGCGGTATGATGACTACAATTCATTCCTATACAAATGACCAAAAAATTCTTGATGCACGTCATAAAGACCCTCGTCGTGCTCGTGCAGCAGCAATGTCTATCATTCCTACAACAACTGGTGCAGCAAAAGCGGTTGCAAAAGTATTGCCTCAATTAAAAGGTAAATTAGACGGTTTCGCATTGCGCGTTCCTACTCCAGATGTATCTGCTACAGATCTTGTTTGCGAACTTGAAAAACCAGCTACTAAAGAAGAAATCAATGAAGCATTCCGCAAAGCAGCAGCTGGCGAATTAAAAGGTATTCTTGGTGTATCCGATGTACCATTGGTATCCTGTGATTTCAGCTCTGATCCTCGCAGCTCCATTGTTGATGCTGATTTAACCATGGTTATGGATGGCAACATGGTAAAAGTTGTTTCTTGGTATGATAACGAATGGGGTTACTCCGAACGTCTTATCGATATGGCAGCATTCGTAGCAAGCAAAGGCTTATAATCGGGAGGCTTTGATGAAACTAACAATCGATGGTTTACAAGTAGACAACAAAACAGTATTTGTTCGTGTTGATTTTAATGTTCCTATGAAAGACGGTGTCATCACTGATGACACTCGTATTCGTAGTGCCTTACCTACTATCAATTATTTAATTGAAAAAGGGGCAAAGGTTATTCTTGCTTCTCACTTTGGTCGTCCAAAAGGGGAACGAAAACCGGAAATGTCTTTAGCACCATGTGCAAAACATTTATCTGAGCTTATTAATAAACCAGTAGCATTCGTAGATGACTGCATTGGCCATAAGGTTGAAGAAGCTGTAAAAGCATTGCAACCTGGCGATGTATTGATGCTTGAAAACTTGCGTTACCACAATGAAGAAACTAAAAACGATCCTGAGTTTGCTAAACAATTAGCATCTCTTGCTGATGTAGCTATTAACGATGCATTTGGTGTTTCTCACCGTAATGCTGCGTCCGTAGTTGGTATTGCTGACTATATTCCTATGGCAGCAGGCTTCTTGCTCAAAAAAGAAATTGAAGCATTAAGTGCAGCGGTTGTACATCCTAAAACACCTATGGCAGCTATCATCGGCGGTGCTAAGGTAACAGATAAAATTTCTGTAATTTCTAATTTATTACCTAAAGTTGATGTCATGATCATCGGAGGCGGTATGGCTAATGCTTTCATTAAAGCACAAGGCTGTAACATTGGTAGCTCCTTATTTGAAGAAGGCCAAGAAGCTATCGCTACAGATCTTGTTATGGAAGCACGTGTAGCAGGGGCTAAATTATTGACTCCAATCGATGCTGTAGTAGCTGATGCTTTCAGCAACGATGCTAATACTAAAATCGTTGACGTTGAAAATATTGAAGATGGTTGGATGGTTCTAGATATTGGCCCTAAAACACGTGAGCTATATGTAGAAGCATTGGCGCCAATGAAGACTATTATTTGGAATGGTCCAATGGGCGTATTTGAAATGGAAAACTTTGCAGCTGGTACAAATGCGGTAGCAAAAGCTGTAGCTGAATCCGATGCGATGACTATCGTTGGTGGTGGTGACTCTGTAGCTGCTATTGAAAAAAGTGGCTTAGCAGATAAGATTAGCCATATCTCCACAGGTGGTGGCGCATCCTTGGAATTCTTAGAAGGTAAAATCCTACCAGGTATTGCTGCATTGTCTGAGGCATAATATGAGAAAACCCATTATTGCAGGAAATTGGAAAATGAATGGCACCATTGCGTCTGGATCTATCCTGATCGAAGCGTTTAACAGCGTGTTACAAGATATGGAATTATCCTGTGATGTAGTTGTTTGCCCGCCTTTCACAGCTATTGAGCGTGCAGTAGCATTAACACGCGATACGGCTATTGCAGTAGGCGCACAAACCATGGATTATCATGATGCTGGTGCATTTACTGGTGAAATTTCACCACTTATGCTTACAGAGGTAGGTGTCAATTATGTTATCATTGGTCACTCTGAACGCCGTGAATATTATGGTGAAACAGATGAGACGGTAAATGCAAAGATTAAAAGTGCATTCCATCATAATTTAACACCTATTGTCTGTGTTGGTGAAAGTTTAGAACAACGTGAGTCCGGTCATACTCTTGACTGGATTACGTCTCAACTTAAAGGTGCTTTGGTTGATGTTCCGAAGGAACAAGTTAGCCAATTGATTGTTGCGTACGAACCAATTTGGGCTATCGGTACAGGAAAAACAGCAACTGCTGATCAAGCTGAAGAGGTATGTAAAGAAATTCGCGATTACATACGTTCTTTATACGATGATGAGACTGCTGATGCTGTGCGCATCCAATATGGTGGTAGTGTTAAATCTGAAAATGCTCTCGAAATCCTAGGAGAACCTAATATTGATGGAGCACTCGTGGGTGGTGCATCTTTAGTAGTTGATGAATTTATTGATATTATTAAAGCGGCGAATCAAATAGGCGCTTAATATGAGGTTAAAAATGGCTAAATTAAAGGCTCCCGTAATGCTAGTCATCTTAGATGGCTTTGGCATGGGAGATCAATCAGATACAACCAATGCTGTAGTACAGGCGAAGCCGCACTGTTTTAATCAATTATGGGATACGTATCCACATACAAAATTAGAAGCATCAGGACTAGCGGTAGGCCTTCCAGAAGGCCAAATGGGGAATTCTGAGGTTGGCCATTTAAACCTGGGCTCTGGTCGCATTGTGTACCAAGATTTAACTCGTATTACTAAAGACGTTGAGTCTGGTGAGTTTTATAATCGCCCTGTTATAAAGGAACTATATGAAGTAGGCAAAAAACAAAGCTTACATCTTATCGGCCTAGTTTCTGATGGTAATGTGCATTGCTCCTTAGAACATATCAAGGCTGTTATTAAAGGCGCTCATGACAATGGTATTGAACATGTATATGTACATGCATTGCTCGATGGTCGTGATGTAGCACCTCAATGTGCACAAGTTTATATCAAAGATTTAGAAGCATATATGGTAGAGCTAAACTGTGGTAAAATTGCCACCGTAAGTGGTCGCTATTATGCAATGGATCGGGATAATCGTTGGGACCGTGTGGAACTTGCTTACAACGCTATTGTACATGGTCAAGGTGAAAGTGCCGCATCAGCTTGTGAAGCGGTACAACAATCCTATGATAAGGATGCAGCTGATGAGTTTGTTCTTCCTACAGTGATTGACTCTGAAGGAACTATCAAGAATGGCGATGCTGTTATCTTCTGTAACTTCCGTCCAGACCGTGGGCGTGAACTTACAAAAGCTTTAGTATTGCCAGAATTTGATGGCTTTAACCGTGAACCATTATCCTTGTATATGGCGACTATGACCAAATATGAAGATGGCTTACCAGTTCATATTGTGTACGAAAAAGACATCTTGTCAGAAACATTAGGCGAAGTACTCAGTGTAGGTGGCTATCGTCAATTGCGTATTGCTGAAACAGAGAAATATGCCCATGTAACGTACTTCTTCAACGGCGGTAAAGAGGAACCATTTGAAGGTGAGGACCGCATCCTTGTAAAATCACCTCAAGTGGCAACTTATGATTTACAACCTGAGATGAGCGCTTATGAAGTGACTGATAAGGTTGTACAAGCTATTCAAGATGAAACATATGACATGATTATCTTGAACTTTGCAAACCCAGATATGGTTGGTCATACAGGTAGCTTTGAAGCAGCTGTAAAAGCAGTGCAAGCAGTAGACACTTGTTTAGGTCGAATCGTAGAGGCTATACGTAATAAAAAGGGTCATTTGTTGATTACTGCAGACCATGGTAATGCAGAGCTTATGGTTAACCATGAAACAGGTAAGGTGCATACAGCACATACAACGAACTTGGTACCGTTAATTTTAATGAGTGATACTCTAAAATCAGCTACATTAGAATCTGGTAAATTATGTGATATTGCGCCAACATTATTAGACTTGGCTGGCATAGATCAACCAAAATCTATGACTGGTCATAGTTTGGTAAAAAAAGCATAATATAGAGTTTTCACTATATTTATAGTTAATTAGAGTGATAAGCCATATGGTTTAGCTCAATATATAATGATTGTCATATGATAGTCATTCCGTTAGATTTTATGAGGTGAAGAAATGGCAGTAATTGAACAAGTCATTGCAAGAGAAATTTTAGATTCCCGCGGTAATCCAACTGTTGAAGTTGAAGTATGTTTAGAAGATGGTACTATTGCAACAGCAGCGGTTCCATCCGGTGCTTCTACAGGTAAGTTTGAAGCTGTAGAATTACGTGATGGTGATAAATCCCGTTACTCCGGTAAAGGTGTATTAACAGCTATCGACAATGTAAATGCTAAAATCGGTCCTGCCATTATTGGTTATGATGCGACTGAACAAGTAGCAATCGATAACTTGATGTTGAAATTAGATGGTACAGACAATAAATCTAACCTTGGTGCTAATGCAATTCTTGGTGTTTCCATGGCTGTAGCTCGTGCGGCGGCTGAATCTTTAGATTTGCCATTATTTGCATACCTTGGTGGTTTCAACGCAAAAGAATTACCAGTTCCTATGATGAACATCTTGAACGGTGGTGCACATGCGGATAATAATGTAGATATTCAAGAATTCATGATCATGCCTGTAGGCGCTACTTCCTTCGCAGAAGCTCTTCGCAGCTGTGCAGAAGTATATCATACATTGAAATCTGTACTTCATGATAAAGGCCTTAGCACTGCCGTAGGTGATGAAGGTGGTTTCGCACCAAACTTGGCATCTAATGAAGAAGCATTAGAAGTCATTTGTGAAGCTATTAAAGCGGCTGGTTATGAACCTGGTAAAGACTTCAAATTAGCTCTTGATTCTGCATCTTCCGAATTCTATGAAGATGGCAAATATAATTTAGCTGGTGAAGGCAAAGTTAAAACAGCTGCTGAAATGGTAGAGTTCTATGAATACCTAGTAGGTAAATACCCAATCGTATCCATCGAAGATGGTCTTGCTGAAGAAGATTGGGATGGCTGGAAATTGTTGACAGAACGCCTTGGTAATCGCGTACAACTTGTTGGTGATGATTTATTCGTAACTAACACAAAACGTTTGGCTCGTGGTATTGAGCTTGGTGTAGGTAACTCCATTCTTGTAAAAGTTAACCAAATCGGTACTTTAACAGAAGCATTCGACGCTATGGAGCTTGCTAAACGCGCTGGCTATACATGTGTAGTATCTCACCGTTCTGGTGAAACAGAAGATACATTCATTGCTGATATTGCTGTAGCTGTAAATGCTGGTCAAATTAAGACTGGTGCACCTGCTCGTTCTGAACGTGTAGCAAAATATAACCAATTGCTTCGCATTGAAGAAATGTTATACGAAACAGCTCAATATAAAGGTAATGACGTTTTCTATAATTTAAAATAAGATACGTTATATCTAATAGTCCAATAAGGGCGCCCTTCGGGGCGCCTTTTTTGTATGCCTAAAATAAAAAAGTTTTCGCTTCGTGGATTTTTAAACATAAAAGAGGAATTAAAGGTATGATGTCGAACCTTATAACGCCATACGCTAGTGTGAGGTAAAAACATACCGCAAGGTATAGGAGGTGACCATGTATGTAGATGTAACATTAGACGATATTATTCTGTATGCATTAGAGCATCATGTCAGCGATATTCACTTTGATCCAACTAAAAATGGTGTACAAATTAGATTACGACAAGATGGATTATTACAGACGCATATGACTGTATCAAACGAAGAGGCAGATCTTATTATTAACCGTATCAAGGTATGTAGTACGTTAGATATTAGTGAAAAGAGATTGCCTCAAGATGGTCGTTGGGCATGGAGTCATAAGGATACATCGGTAACGATGCGCGTATCTACATTACCCAGTTTATATGGAGAAACTTTGGTGTGTCGTCTTATGGGGAATGAAGGTAGTCATAAGGATCTAAAAGCGTTAGGCATGCGTGCAGATATTTTTGATCATATTGAACAGCTATTAAAACGTCCTTATGGATTGTTACTCATCTGTGGGCCTACGGGAAGTGGCAAAACTGCTACCTTATATGCGATGCTCCGCATGTTGAATTTAGAGGAAACAAAGCTAATTTGCCTTGAAGATCCTGTAGAGGCTGAAATAAAAGGAGCCATTCAAATTGGTATTAACGAAAAAATCGGCTTTACCTTTGCCAAAGGGTTAAGATCTGTGCTACGTCAAGATCCAGATACGATTATGATCGGTGAGATTCGGGATAAGGAGACGGCAGAGCTGGCTGTTAAATCAGCTTTAACCGGACACCGTGTACTATCCACTATTCATACAAATACAGCACTTGGTGTTGTAACGCGTCTCATGGATATGGGGGTAGAACCGTATTTAATACGGGCTACCTTGATGGGGGCCATTGCACAACGTCTAGTTAGAAAATTTGATGGTACATCGTATCACGGACGGACTGCTCTGTTTGAATACTTAGAGATACCTATTAATTCGGCTCAGTGGGATCAATTAGAGGCACATGTGTTACTGTCCTTAGAAGATTCTGCCCGTGAAGCCGTAGCTCAACATGTTACATCTATAGAGGAGGTGCATCGTTGTGGACTCATGCTGTAATAGTGAAAGTTTAGAAACCATTGTTGAAGAGGCTATACACTTATCATCAACAGATATTCATCTACAATGTGGCGAGCCTATCTATTTGAGACATGGTGATGGATTAAAGGCTACTCGATTTGTATGTACGACTACATTGATTGAAGATATTTTACGACGTTGTGGTATAGCATCGTATGAATGGCAATCTCTTGATGAAGCTTGTTCCTGTTGTGGTGTACGCATTCGTGTTCATCTGTATCGAGCTAATCAAACTATATGTGGCACACTTCGCTTATTGTGTCATCAACAACTTAAACTGGATGATAATAGTGAAGGTCAACTCCTACAAAAATTATGTGAATCTCATGATGGTTTATTGCTCGTCTGTGGTCCTACGGGTAGTGGTAAAAGTTTTACCTTAGCTTGTTGTATTGACTATATTAATCAAACGATGGAGCGCCATATCATCACGTTAGAAGATCCTATCGAATTTGAGTTTAAACCTAAGAAATCGTTAATTCATCAACGCCAATTAGGTGCAGATATTAAGTCTATGTCTGATGGTATTCGAGATGCATTGCGGGAGGATCCAGATGTCATTATGGTAGGAGAACTCCGAGATCGAGAAACCTTAGAGGCTGCACTTCATGCAGCCGAAACAGGTCATCTTGTGATGGCAACCATGCATACACAGCGGGCTGTAATGGCTGTTCACCGCATGATTTCATTATTCCCTGGAGAACAACAAGAGGAGGTGCGTAGTCAAATATCACAAGTGCTACGTGCCGTTATATGTCAACGGCTCCTTAGATGGAATAAAAAGTTCATTACCATCCGTGATATTTTGCTAAACACGCATGCGGTAGCGAATTTGATACGTACTCGTAAGGAACCACAAATCATTTCTATTCAAGAAACACAACTACCTATGAAAACACTAGAGATGGCCGTACGAGATGCGAAGGTACAATATGGCTCTCAGCAACAACTACATACATTATTAGATCAACAATTATCGTAGGTGAAGGTATGGAGGCTTATGAATATGTCGTAAAAGATGAGAATAATGAAACGATCAAAGGTTTAATATGGGCGGATTCAGAACAGGAGGTCGGTACACGGTTAAAGCGAGATGGATATAAGATTTATAAAATTACTTTACAAGTAAATAAGAAGAAACATAAGTGGAATCATACTATGGTGGTAGATGTAACCTATCAATTAGGACTACTCATCGAATCTGGCGTGCCTTTACGACGCGCATTACAGTTACTATGTCAAGGGAAAAGAGGCCTTCTGTATACCGCCTTATATGAATCGATTGAGCGTGGTCAAACGTTGTCTCAAGCATTGCGAAGTGAAAGTTGTCCTGCCATTGCACTGGCTTTACTAGAAAGTGGAGAAGCTGCAGGTACATTAGGAGAAAGCTTGCAATATATATCACGTCACTATGATTGGGAACGACAGCTACGGCAGAAGGTTATCAGTGCTATTTCCTATCCATTATTTTTACTTGTATTAATGAATATCTTTTTTCTTGTTACCATTTTGTTTATTATTCCATCCTTTGAAAAGGTTTTTACTACTATGCATATTACATTACCTGTGATGACGCGATCCCTCTTTGCATTAGGACAAGGGCTAAAGAATCATCCCATAGTGGTTGTTATTCTGCATTGTGTAGGCCTAGGGGCTATGGTCTTTGCATATCGTCAATATAGTATAAAACGCAAAGTACATCGTTGGCTTTGGCAGTTGGCTCACCGATACCAATGGATGACCTGCATTTACTATACAAGTATGTTAAAAGTTTGGGCGCTTTTGTTAGATTCTGGAATTTCTATTATTCACACTATGAATATTACAAGACCTTTATGGGGCAATATGCATGGTTCCGAATGTAGTGAAAAGGTAGAGGCAAAATTATTATCAGGCCATTCTTTAGAAGAGAGTCTGAGAACTGAGAATATTGGAAATTCCTTTATATGGCAAATGATCTCTATTGGAGAGGAAAGTGGGGAACTCGTAAAGATGTTAGAACATTGTGGACATTATTATGAATCTATACTTTCAAAATATATTGCTCGTCTTGAGAGACTATTAGAACCAATTTTACTGACCTTGATGGGGATTGGTGTAGCCGTTTTGGTTGTGTCTGTTATGTATCCGTTGTTTACGTCTATTGCTAAATTGGGAGGGCCGTAGGCATTGTTATCAAGCTATTTTACAGAATTAATAATGATAAAAGGAGGATATTATGAGTTCTGTTATGCACCTAGTTCATGAATTAAATCATAGATTAGAAATATGTAGTCAATGGATTGTAGAGCATCTACAAATTAATCATGTTCGAGAAAACCTTAAAAAATCGAGAAAAGGTGGATTTACTCTTGTAGAATTAATGGTTGTCGTTGCAGTTATCGCCATATTAGCAGCTATTGCGATGCCACAATTTCTATCGGCTGCTGATCGAGCACGAACTGCGAAGGAAACAGCAGATATTCAAATTATTAAAAATGCAACGCAGCTCTATATGATTGACAAGAATGTAGATACACCGCCAACTGTGGAAAATTTATATAAAGAAGGCTATCTTACAGAACATGTTAAAACTGCAAAAGATAAGGAATATACCATTACTTATGAAGCGGTTAATGGTGGTACTGCGAAGGCAGTTGTAGTTAAAGCCCCTGATGCACCTTAAACCTAAGCGCTATCTAGTATTTAGTACTTAATATTTAATACTTAATATTTAAGTCTTAATAGTTAATGTGCATGGATTGATGATTGAAATGTAGATTTTTATTTGCATATACATATGTAGTTATATTAATAGCTATACAGTAGTTATATTTACATTAATATATATACAGTTGATTTTATGGAAGGACAAGGTATGAAAGGGACTCATTACGTTATAGCACTGATCGTGTATATAGCATCCATTGTATTGCCTATTATACTTTCATCACGAGCAATATCCTTTATTCACGTTGCTTTGTATGCTGTGTTTTCACTCATCATCATAGCAGGTGCTACCATCGATATGCATTACTATATATTGCCTGATGAAGGGGCGTTAGTGCTTGTTTTAGGTGGTATCGTGTATAGCTTTATAAATGATAAGTCTATGCTTGTAACGATTATAAGTGTTATGAGTGTAGGTGCTATTACATATGGACTTCGTCTTATGAGTCATAAAGGTTTTGGACTAGGCGATGTGAAATGGTTTTCTGCTATTGCCATGTGGCTTACGCCGTGGGAGATTGTATGCTTCTTTTACGTAGCCTTTTGTGTTGGTTCTCTCTATCTCTTACTAACAAGCTATCGTAATCGATACATTCCATTTGGTCCCTTTCTATGCTTTGGTGGTTGGTGTGCCTTACATGGCGGATCCTATATGGAGGTGTTGTACCAATGGTTAAGGCACAACCTGTACATCATCAATACGGCTCTTTGTTAGCTGAGTGGATTATTGCGATTAGTTTATTTTTACTTCTTATTTCTATGTCTTTGCCTATTGTAACAACGCCTAGCCGTTACACTCTAAATGGAAGTACTGAAGAAGTAGTATATATGTTAAAAAAGGTTCAACTTTGGTCTATGCTTGGGCATAAATCTAATGGAAAAGGGCGTATGTTATTCATATTAAATAAAGACAGCTATACCTTAGAGGAGGATGCTCATCATCATACAGTTAATATTTCCTTACCTGTAGGGATTGAAAATGTACAACCCTTAACGGTTATCTCTTTTTCTTCTCTAGGATTACCTTATGATGGAACGGAACTTATTTTACGAGATCGAGAAAGTGGTGAGAGAAATCGTATATGGATATCTGTACAGACGGGACGTATTCGATGGGAAGAAGTCCATTAAGGGCTTTATGTATGGAGATGCCTTAGTATCAACAGCTATTATTATGTTTATCTTGCCGGTTATATTATCTGTATTTTGGATGTCTACCTTAACAATCTATAAGGCTTACTATTGGGATCATATATTACAAGACACCATAACATATGTAGAGGAAAGTAAGTCTATGTATTATCAAACGGGTCATATTCAAGAAGGTATACATAACTCTCAATTTATTATGAGTCCCAGTGAATCTATTACTTATAAAACACATGTAGAACCTATCGTAGAAAATGGCATTGTCCTACAACGATTAACTGTGCAGGCCATAGATAATGAATCTGTTGTGTATACCTTATCTCTCGACTTGGAGGAAATACGGTGAGAACTCATGATACACAAAGAGGTTTTATTTTGTATTCAACCCTCATCAGTATAACTATTTCGACCATCGTTTTAACCTTATTGTTAGGCATAGTTTTTTATGGGGTTATGTGGAATGCAAAATTAGTTGATAGCGTAGCCATGATGGAGGATGGTCGTTATACGCGGCGCATGGCGGTGGCTCAAATCATATGGAATCCTGTACAGATAACGGTAGAGGATCGAAATATGACCTTATATATTCACGACACTAAGCGTACTAAACTAACATTACAACGCCATGCTTTGTATAGGAAGCTTACAGATGGCAGCTTACAACCTGTTAGCGGCAGCCGTATTATCGGCACAAAGGATAAACGAAATGTTGGGTACACACAAGAACATTCATTTAGTATGGATGAGAGCGGAGCAGTCCATATGAGCTGGTATATTACGAATCGATTTACTGGTGATAAACAATATACTGCTGGATATGGAGGCTTAGCTATATATGAAGTCGCCATAGGTCAAAGTAGTATATATGATTGGTATAAAGATAATGAGGAAACAAGTCATGAACATGGGAGCCCATAATGCTGGGTTTATTACATATGTAGCCATATTTACAATGTCCTTTTTATTAGTATTGGCCTTTATGGGACTGCGTATTGGTCAAATTTGTGAAAGTAATGCAGTAGATGAATTGCATTTAGAAGAGGCTCATTATGCAGCGCAAAGTGGAGCGCATTGGTTTGTAGGCTACTGTAAGGCTGGTAATACATGGGACTTTCAGGAAAAGCTAATTGTGGCTGATGATGCGGATGTGGAAATCACCATTGAAGCCGATCCATCCCGTGACAATCCTCGTCACGTTATGAGTTATGGAAAATTGAAACATCAGGAAATAGTAAGTCGTGTACATATGTATGTGACAGTAGATACAGATCATACTATGCATGTTATGAAGATAAAACCATATTGAGGTGAATCTATGAAACGGAAAAAGAAAATACATACTGGTGTATGTATTACAGATGAACGTATTGTATGTGTAACAGCTCATGTAGAAAATAAAACGATGGTCATTACCGATGCACTAGAAATGAAACGCAGTGCATCTATTGATGAGGATGTTAGAAAATTTATAGAAATGTATGATTTAGATGACGGAGCTTACAGCATGGTAGCTAATATTGATACACAAATGCATGTAGCACCTTATGATCCTCACGATTTTGATATGAAGGAGTTCATCAAATGGAATGTAGAGGATTACTTTACCTTTGATGGCGACAGTTTCCAAATGGATGCATGTCGTCGAGAATATCCAAGACATAATTATCATATGTTTATGGTTGCCGTAGAGCGTCATTCATTAGAACTTTTAAAACAAGGTATACGAGACACCTATGCACCGGTGGATGTAATCGATTTCTGGCCTATTCCTATTTGTTACAGCTTGATGCGGCGTAGTGGTACCGTGACAGGTGTCGTAGAAAAGGATAATCTACACTTATGGCTGTGGTGGAATGATATATGTATTCAAGAACGGATTGTCCCTATTAGTGGCAGTGATGTATCAGAAGCTATGGAGGTGCTAGAAGCTAGGCTGCAAGAATTTGGCGTAGATGAAATACAAGGGATTAAGTTGTATGGCTTCGACCGATTAACCGAAGAAGAACAGAAGGATATGGAAGCCATTATTTCTATATATGGAGAAACAGAGTATATTCCATTATTATTCTTAGGGCGTGGTCGTAATCGATGTAAACAAGGACAATTAGATTGGGATATGGCCATTGGTATGGCTGCAAGGGGGCTTAAATGGATTGGCTTGGGATGGTAGATATATTAATCTAATGCCTCGATCGTTACGTTGGCATAGTTTATGGCACAGATATCGTTATTATCTATATGGCATAAGTATTGTATACGTAATAGTAGGATTAATAGCTATAGGTTGGTGTTGGTCTAGTTATAAACAGTATAAGACTGAAAAAGCAGAACTATTGACTTTATTGGAAAATTCGCAGTATCAGTCAATTGGAAAACAGTATGAGGATATAGTATCAGTTAAAAATAAAATACTTAAGAATAGTTCTGGGAGAAATAAAAAACCTATTTTTCAAAATACTATCGTTTTATATGTCCTTGATATAGCTATGGGACAAGGAATCAGTTTACAACACCTTAATATAAAGGATGAACATATTAGTGTAGATGGTATAGGCCATAGTGATGAAGCATGTCGTAAATTTATAGCTAGTCTTCAACAAAGGTTAATTGGAATGGATTGTCATGGAACAGTTAAAGCAGATCAAGGTATATATACATTCCATATGGAAGGATCTAAAGGAGAGCACAACATATCCAGTAGAGAAGATAGTAATGAGCATACTAGTGTGGGGCATCATCATTAGTATCTCACTATATGGATATATAAGCTTAGATCACAAAGCGACTCATTTGAAAGAACGACAAGAAAATTATGTTATCCAAATGCAGGTTGAGTCAGATTATATCGCATCTAAGGAAGCAAAATTACTAGCGTCTTTTACAGAAAATAAGCTGTCGAACACAAGTTCTAATACTAGTGTTTTTGAGTCTTTGCAAGGAGAACCATTAATGATTGTTAGTACTGATGAGCATGAAGGTGTATTAGAGTTAAATTTATTAGGAAGCACAGAACGCCTAATCAACTGGATTAATACTGTTGAAGCAAAAGACCCTTCACGCCGTATAGAAATAGAGGACATAGAACGAAAAGGCAATGTTGTGTATGTACATTGTGCAGTAAAACCGACTATAAGGTCTTAATATATATTCTTTTATAGTAATATTAATAGAGACAGATTATAGATTGTTATTCTATAGTCTGTCTTTGTTTTTGTTGCATTTTATAGTACAATGAAGGATATGAAATAATAAGGGGCACATAACAGATGATAATAAAACGAAATATTATGCTCATCGGTTCTATGGGGAGTGGCAAGAGCCATTTCGGTCGTAATCTTGCGGAACGCAAGGGATGGCAATTTGTAGATACCGATCGCGTATTAGAAGGTCGTTTTGGGTTGCCTATTGCTGAAATATTCAAGAAAATTGGGGAAAAAGCATTCCGACGTGCAGAAATGGATGTACTGAAAAAGGTTTGCTTATATCACGAAGCAGTCATCTCCGTAGGTGGTAATTTTCCCATTGAACATCGCACATTAAAGATATTGAAGAAATATTCTTATATCATTGGTATCCGAGCTGCACAATTTCGCATTGTCAGTCGTGTGAATCGCCGTATTGGGAAACGGCCAACCATGGATTATAACAATGTTCATGCCTTTGTACATGCTATGATACAATCCTGGAAACCGGTGTATAAGCAGTGTGATTTTGTACTAGATACAACAAATGGTCGGACCTATGATTTTATGCAACGTATTGAGGATGAGTTAGTTACCTCAGGTGTTCAATTTAAAGCAAGACGTCAACCCAATGATACGGAAAATAGAGATGGTAAAGAGCCATCTCAAGAATTACAATTTAATAATTTTCTAAGAAATAAATTAGATAATCCCAGCTTATCTAAAACACAATGCTTTAATAAACGGATTTCTAATGATACAGAAACTAAGCAAATAGTCTTAAAAAAAGAACCATCTAATAAGGCAGTTTCTTATAAAGCTGGTAATGACAAACATCGCAAACATAAGAAATCTAATCAAGCGGTTACAGGACATAAGAAAGAAACTATATCCAAACAACGTACACCACAAGGGGGTAATGGATATGAGAAGAATCGCAATACTAACAAGCGGCGGAGACGCACCTGGAATGAACGCCGCCATAAGAGCGCTAACTAGAAAAGCCATTCATGAAGGCTTTGAAGTTTTCGGTATTGAACGTGGCTATTTAGGTATTATGGAAGAACAATTTGTTCCTTTAGCAAACCGTTCTGTAGGTGGTATTATTACTCAAGGCGGTACCATGCTAAAAACAGCTCGTTTTCCTGAGTTTCAAAATGAAGATGTTCAGCGTAAAGCTTACGATATTTTGAAAGCTCATAATATTGATCACCTTATTGTTATCGGTGGCGATGGTTCTATGCGAGGCGCTATGAGTTTAGCTAAGCTTGGCATGTCTACAATGACAATTCCATGCACCATAGATAATGATATGGGTGGTACTCAATATACTATAGGCTTTGATACGGCGCTTAATACTGTAGTTGATGCGGTTGGAAGAATTCGTGATACATCTAATTCCCATGAACGGGTAGCCATTGTAGAGGTAATGGGTCGTAAAGCAGGTCATATTGCACTTAAAGCTGGCCTTGCCTGTGGTGCTGAAATTGTACTCGTTCCTGAAAATCCTATGCCTTTACATGAGGTCTGTCGTCATTTAAAGGAAACACAGATTCGGGGTAAAGAATATAGTGTGATACTCGTTGCTGAAGGTGCATATAATAGTGGAGAAGTAAAATCCTTCATTAAGGAGCATACGGAATTTGATCCAAGTTTGACTGTATTAGGATATTTACAACGCGGTGGCGGTCCTTCTGCATTCGATGCTATTTTATCGGCACGTATGAGTGAAACTTGTATTGAGTTATTGATGAATGGTACAGATAATCGACTAATTGGATATATTGATGGTCACATTCGTGCTATTTCCTATCAAGAGGCTGAAAGTCTTGTATTTCCTATTAATGAAAAGGATTATACATTATTATCTATATTAAGCAGTTAAAACTATTAATGACCCGCAAGGGTCATTTTCTTTTATCATCAATTATTCATTAATGAAATTATATTGCATAAAAGTAATTGGTATTGTATAATTTAAAATTACTAATAGTATTGTTAGGAACGATACATGTTGTGCCAATATCTTCGTTTTAATATAAGGAGATTATAATGAAAGAATTTTTACAAAAGCATCGTAAACGCATTATTGCAGGTGCTGTTGTTCTTTGTGTTCTTGGTGGTGGTACATACTACTACATGCATAGCGAAGGTTCTAAGCAAACACAAAACTTATATACTACTGGTAAGGTAGAAAAGGGTGATGTAAAAACTAGTATTAGTGCAACTGGTACTATTAACCCTGTCAATTATGTAGACGTTTCTACGAATGTGGCTGGTAAGCTTGAAAAAGTCTTAGTAAAAGAGAATGATCAAGTTACAGCTGGTCAAGTTATTGCTTATATTGATACACGTCAATTGCAAGCCTCTGCAGATGATGCACGAGCTGCATTAGCTAAGGCAGAACTTGATATGAATCGTTATAAAGCATTAGCAGACCAAAATGCTATCGCTCAACAAACCTATGATGATTCTGTAACATCTTATGAACGTGCAAAATCTACGTATGACCGGGCAGCAGCAGATTTAAGCGATGCTACAATTACAGCACCAATGTCTGGCACTGTTATAGGCACACCATTGAAAGCTGGTCAAACTATCAGTACTGGTATTTCTACACAAATGATTATCGCTACTAT
This sequence comes from Veillonella dispar, assembly GCF_900637515.1. NCBI lineage: Bacteria > Bacillati > Bacillota > Negativicutes > Veillonellales > Veillonellaceae > Veillonella > Veillonella dispar. Next base: position 876,757 of record NZ_LR134375.1, read on the forward strand.
TGCAGATTTAAGTGACTTAGAAATTTACTTAACTGTAGATGAAACAGATATTGGTAGTATCAAACAAGGTGCTAAAGTAGAATTTACTGTAGACTCTAAACCAGGTGAAACTTTCACAGGCTACGTATCTGAAATCGCAAAGGGTACAAAAGGTAACATGGGTGCTACAAGCAACAGTGTTGTTTACTATACTGTAAAGGTTCAAATTCCTGAAAATATTTCCAACAACTTCTTACCATCTATGACGGCTCGTGCAACCATCTTTGGTGAAGATATTAAAAATACATTAGTAGTACCTCTTACGGCAGTGCGTACAGATAAGCAAGGTGAATACGTATATGTTATTAAAGATGGTCAACCAGTACGTACAGCTGTTTCTACAGGTGTAACTGGGGATACTAATGTACAAATTTTAAAAGGTTTATCTGAAGGTGATGAAATCATCGTAAGCGGTGATGTAACGGCACCTAAGAATAATAACCGTGGACCATTCTAATAGTAGGTGAATATGAATCAAGCAGTAATCGATATACAAGGGATTACAAAGACCTATGTAAATGGTAAATTATCGGTGCCTGTTTTACATGGTATTGATTTACAGGTCAATAAAGGCGAATTCGTATCTATTATGGGTCCTTCCGGTTCTGGTAAGTCTACCTTTATGAACATTCTTGGCTGTTTAGACAGACCAACGACAGGTTCATACCGCCTTAATGGCGATGAGGTAGCTACTTTATCCGATGATGAATTGGCCTTTGTACGAAACAAACAAATAGGCTTTGTATTCCAAAGTTTTAACTTATTAACAAAATTGACAGCTTTAGAGAATGTGGCGCTCCCTATGATTTATGCAGGGATGGATAAAAAGTCACGTAATGAACGTGCCGCTGCATTGTTATCCTCTGTTGGCCTTGGGGATCGTATGGATCACTTGCCATCTGAGTTATCTGGTGGTCAGCGTCAACGTGTAGCCATAGCTCGCGCGTTAGCGAATAATCCTGCTATCATCATGGCCGATGAACCGACAGGCAACCTTGACTCCAAGTCGACTATTGATGTTATGAATATCTTTAGAGGTCTCTATGATGAAGGGCGTACAATTATCCTCGTTACTCATGAACCTGAAATTGCAACCTATGCAAGTCGTAATGTAGTATTGCGCGATGGTTTGATTGTAGAGGACTCTCAAAATCTCAATATGACGCCTGTACAGGAGGTGCCACATGTATAAAGAGAGTTTCTTAATGGCATGGGCATCCCTCATTGCTAATAAAATGCGTTCCATTTTAACCATGTTAGGCATTATTATCGGTGTAGCTGCCGTAATTGCCTTAGTATCCATTGGTAATGGTGTAAAGCAAGATATTCAAAACTCCATCTCTAGCTTAGGATCTAATCTATTGATGGTTATGCCTGGGGCACCACGCACACCAGGGGTTCGACCTTCTGCAGGTTCTATGAAGTCTTTAAAGGTTTCTGATTACGAAGCGATTTCAAAATTGGATGGTGTGAAAGCTGCCAGTCCGATGACAAATGGTTCGTATGTAGTAATTTATCAAAATAAAAACTGGACCACTTCTGTATCTGGTGTTAGTTATAACTATTTAGATGTAAACAATTGGTCTATGAAATCTGGTCGCTTCTTATCTGAAAAGAATGTACAGAATCGTGAACGCGTCGCAGTAGTAGGTAAAACAGTTGTTAAAAATCTATTTGGTGATGAAGATCCAGTAGGTGCAGAAATTCGTGTTAAAAACATTCCGTTCCGTATCATTGGTGTCCTTAATAGTAAGGGCAGTGGTGCTATGGGTAATGACCAAGATGATATGGTTGTTATCCCGTATACTACAGCCATGGAACGGGTAGAAGGTGTTGATTATCTTCGAATGATCTACGTAGTAGGTAAGGATGAAAACGGTATCGATCGTTTACAATCCGATATTGAAAACCTATTGCGCGTACGTCATGGAATCAAGGATACTAATCTAGATGATTTCAATATTCAGAACATGAACTCTATCATGGAAACTATGGAGGAAACTACAGGAACATTAACATTATTCCTTGGCGCTGTAGCTGCTATCTCGCTCGTTGTTGGTGGTATCGGCATTATGAATATTATGCTCGTATCAGTAACAGAACGGACAAGAGAAATTGGGGTGCGTAAGGCTTTAGGTGCAACTTATAGTGTTATCGTTACACAGTTCCTTATCGAGGCTGTTGTTATCAGTCTGATGGGGGGCATCATAGGTATTGCACTCGGTATAGGGGCCTCTAAGTTAATTGGTATGGCTTCAGGCATGAGTACAGTTATATCTATACCAACTATTGTAATGTCTTTTGCCTTCTCTATGGCAATTGGTTTGATCTTTGGTATTTATCCAGCTCGCAAGGCGGCAAAACTCAATCCAATAGATGCATTACATTATGAATAGTCTTGAATTGTAAGTGTGTATTTTTAAGAACATACTAATAAATAGATAGAGTTATTCGCATATGGTGCGTTGCATGATACAATATGTATGATGTAACGCACCATTTTTATTATTGTCTTTAGACTGGTTCGCGACGTAGTCGCGAATCATAAAACCACCCGCTATGCGGGTGCGGCAACGAAAGTTATACAAAAAAATCACCTTGCTTAAGTATAATGTAGGTGTTCAAGCCGCATTATATACAAAAGAAAGGTGATTTTATATGGCAACAAAGACACAGAGCCTTGCGCACACAAAATGGTTATGCAAATACCACATAGTATTTACACCTAAGTATAGACGTAAAGTTATATATAATCAATATAGAAATAGTTTACGTGAAATACTGAGACGTTTATGTGAATATAAGGGCGTCAAGATTATAGAGGGGGAGCTTATGGCAGATCATGTGCATATGCTAGTGTTAATTCCACCTAAAATATCAGTTTCATCTTTTATGGGATATCTAAAGGGTAAAAGTGCGCTAATGATGTTCGATAAACACGCAAACTTAAAGTATAAATTTGGAAATAGACACTTTTGGTCCGAGGGATATTATGTAAGTACGGTAGGATTAAATGAAGCTACCGTAAAAAAATATATACGTGAGCAAGAATTACATGACCAAATGAAAGATAAACTTAGTGTAAAAGAATATGAGGACCCTTTTAAGGGTAGCAAGTAATACATATCCCCTTTAAGGGGACCGTTACGAGTCAATGGCTATGCGGCTTGAACGTAGTGAAAGCCAGCGCCTTTAGACGCTGGCCTAGTACTACGGGCTTATAGCCCGTGAGCAAACCACCCGTTTTACGGGTGGTCCTGATGTTTGTACTGAGTTTTTTTGCAAGAACGCTCTAAATCATTTCATGCAAGTAATTTGTAATAAACGGGGTATGTAGATTACCTAATCTACGGGTAAGTATATTGAATGGAGAACCTTATGGCTACAACATTGTTAGAATATTTCAACGAATTACGAAATCAGAATCCATTTTCTTGGGTAAAAGATTCTGAAATTACAGCAGTTGAACCAGGTCATGCAGAAATGACCTTACAAACAAATGATACAGAGTATTGTAATTTCCGAGGGGATTTACATGGTGCCGTTTGTATTGGTTTAGCAGATAGTGTAATGGGGACCGCTTGTTTCACATTGGGCAAATCTGTTAGCACTATTGATCTTAATGGTAACTATGTGAAAGCTGTTAAGGGTGGTACTGTATTGCGTGGTGTAGCCAATGTAGAGCATAATGGTAAAACAACTATGGTTGCTACAGCACGTATCTATAATGAATTAGGTGAACTTGTTCACTTGGCACGTGGTACATTTTTTGTACTAGAAGAGAAGTCATTACCTGAATTACCATGGCGTTTTATTGAAGAAGACAACCCTGATTTGGTATAATATAGTTTAGACTTTTAAATATAGGAGGATGCTTTAATGAAAGAAGAATTACAACGGATTAAGGCTGAAGCTCTTGATGCGATTAAAGGGTTGACAGATATACAATCACTGCAAGATATACGCGTTAAATATTTAGGTAAAAAAGGTGAGGTAACGGCATTACTAAAAGGTCTTGGTAAATTATCTCCAGAAGAACGCCCGAAGGCTGGCGCCCTCGTTAATGCTGTTCGTGAAGCATTAGAAGCCGAAATTGATACGGTTAAAGTTCGTATGGAAACGGCAGAGTTAAACGCTCGTTTAGAACAAGAACGCATCGATATTACATTGCCTGGTCGTGCACAAAAAGCTGGTCATATCCATCCATTAACTAAGGTTAATGAAATGATTGAGGACTTCTTCATGAAAATGGGGTATACCGTTGAAGAGGGGCCAGAAATTGAACAGGATTACTTTAACTTCGAATGCTTAAACTTGCCTAAAGACCATCCTGCACGTGATATGCAAGATTCCTTCTATATTACAGAAAACTTCTTATTGCGTACGCATACATCTCCAGTACAAGCTCGTACAATGCAACGTCATGAGCCTAATAGCCCAATCCGTATGATTGCGCCTGGTAAGGTTTATCGTTGGGATTATGATGCAACACATTCCCCAGTATTCCATCAAGTGGAAGGTCTCATCATCGATGAGCATATTACATTTGCTGATTTGAAAGGCACATTAGAGTCCTTCTTGCGTCATATGTATGGGGATGAAACAAAAGTACGTTTCCGTACAAGCTTCTTCCCATTTACAGAACCATCTGCAGAAGTAGATATTTCCTGTGTAATGTGTGGTGGTGAAGGTTGCCGTGTATGTTCTCATACAGGTTGGCTTGAAATCTTAGGATGCGGTATGGTTCATCCTGATGTATTGCGTATTAATGGGTACGATCCTGAAAAGGTTAAAGGCTTTGCCTTTGGTATGGGCGTAGAACGTATTGCTATGCTTTTATATGGCATTAATGATTTACGTCTATTCTTTGAAGATGATGTACGATTCTTGGAACAATTTTAGGAGGAACTCATGAAAGCAAGTTTACAGTGGATGAACGAATACGTGCCTGTGGATATGAATCGTCCTGCTCAAGAATTGGCCGATGAATTAACACAAGCTGGTATTCCTGTAGAAGATGTCATTGCTATGGATAATGGCATTAAGAAAATTTATACTGGTAAAATCGTGGAGATTACAAAACATCCAGATGCAGATAAATTACAAGTATGCCAAGTTGAATGCCTTACAGAAGAAGGTGAACCTGTTACAAAACAAATCGTAACAGCTGCTACCAATGTTGCAGTAGGCCAAATCGTGCCTGTGGCGTATCATAAATCTCGCTTAGCTGATGGCACAGAGATTAAAAAAGGTAAATTGCGCGGTGTAGTTTCTGAAGGCATGTTCTGCTCCGTTGCAGAATTTGGCATTTCTAGTGATTTAGTATTGCCTGAAGAAGCTCAAGGCATTTATATTTTCCCTGAAAATACACCAATTGGTCTTGATGTAAAAGACGTTTTAGGCTTAAATGATACAGTGTATGAATTTGAATTGACTGCTAACCGAGCAGATTGCTTCTCCATGGTTGGTTTATCCCGTGAATTCGGTATTATGACAAACCAAAAAGCTTTATTCCCTGTTATCATGGTTAACGAAAATGGCGAGTCTATTGAAGGAAAAGCATCTGTATCCATTGAAGCGGATGATCTTTGTACTCGTTTTACTGCTCGCGTAGTAACTGATGTTAAGGTTGAGCCATCCCCATTGTGGATACAAAACCGTTTGCGTAACAGTGGCATTCGTCCTATCAATAACGTAGTAGACGTTACAAACTATGTTATGTTAGAACTTGGTCAACCTATGCATGCCTATGATTATGACCATGTAAAAGGTCATCAATTGGTGGCAAGACGCGCTAAAAATGGTGAAGTTCTTGTTACACTTGATGGTTCTGAACGCGAATTGAATGACTCCATGCTCATCATTGCCGATACAGAACGTCCAGTAGGTGTAGCTGGTATCATGGGTGGCTTTGATAGTGAAGTGACAAATGAAACGACTACCGTTTTGTTCGAAGCTGCCGTATTCAATGGTCCATCCATTCGTCGTACATCTAAAGCTCTTGGCATGCGTTCCGAAGCATCTGGTCGTTTCGAACGTGGTGTAAATCATAAATACACTGCTTATGCTATCGATAGAGCAGCTCAATTATTACAACAAATCTGTCCTACTTGTAAAGTTGATGTAGGCGTTATCGATGTATATAAAAATCCTGTAGAACAACATACTGTTACTTTTACAGCAGAACAAATTAACGATTACTTGGGTACAAACATTGAAAAAGACGAAATGGTTCGTATTTTGACTGCCCTTGAGTTCGTTGTAACTGAAGATGGCGATAAATTGTCTGCTCTCGTTCCAACATGGCGTGGCGACGTAACAGTGATGCCTGATATCGCTGAAGAAGTGGCTCGTATTTACAACTATGATAATATTAAGCCTACAATTCCGGTTGCCGTATTATCCTCTGGTGGCATGACACCTAAGAAAGCTCTTACTAAAGAGGTAACTCATGCATTGGCTAAATTGGGTATGACTCAAATCATTACATTTAGCTTCATGCATAAAGATGGTCTTACTAACATGATGCTTCCTGAAGTGGATAGCCGTTATACTGCCATCCCAATCTTGAACCCTATTTCTGAAGAGTTCCCTTATATGCGTACTACATTGGTACCAGCTGTTATTGAAGCAGCTAAACGCAATATTGCGCAACAAAATAAGGATCTTTGGTTATTTGAAACAGCCAATGTATATGAACCAAAAGCATTGCCTTTAACAGAAGTACCTCATGAACGCCCTATGGCTTGCGGTATCTTGATGGGCAAGGCAAACCAAGCTGGTTGGAATCAAGCAGAACGCACTACAGATTTCTATGATGTAAAAGGTATTGTAGATGCGTTGTTAGCTGAATTAGGTGTTACAAGTTATGAAATTAATCGCGGCACTGAGCCATACTTCCACCCAGGTGTAAGTGCTCAATACGTTGTTGATGGTAAAATGATTGCTCAGTATGGGGAATTACATCCACAAGTGAGCAAAAACTTTGACTTACCTGGCAAAGTATACATGTTTGAAATCGATTTGGAAGCCGTATTATCCTTAACGATTCCAGCATTCCGTTATACATCCTTCAGTAAATTCCCAGGCACTAGTCGTGACCTTGCTATCGTAGCACCTGTGTCCGTATCTAGTGGCGAAATTTTATCCATCATCAAAGAGCATGGTGGAGAATATTTAGAAAATGCATCTATCTTCGACGTTTACGAAGGTGAACATATTGAAGCTGGTTACCGCAGCCTTGCATACAACTTACAATTCCGGTCTATGGAAGGTACGTTGAATGATGAGGATATTGATGGTAATATTCAAGCTATTATCGATGCATTAGCAGAAATTAACTGCAAATTACGTTAATTTTAAGCAGTATATTGAAAGGGTTTACCGTATGGTAAACCCTTTTAGTACTATAGTTATACCTTTAGTTAGGTAGAAAGGATTGTCCATGGAATTATTGGCTCCTGCCGGTACGATGGAAAACTTTATAGCCGCTTTAGAATCTGGAGCTGATGCCATTTACCTTGGTGGTAAAGGCTTTAATGCCCGTGCTCATGCAGCAAACTTTGGCATTGAAGAATTGGCGGAGGCTATTCGTTTGGCCCACATTCTAGATGTGTCCGTATATGTAACTGTAAATATCCTCATAGGTGATTCCGAATTAACGGCTCTCGAGGCGTATTTAAAGGACTTAGAACGCATTGGTGTGGATGCTATCATCGTTCAAGATTTAGCGGTTGCTAAACTAGCGCAACGTGTGGCTCCTAAATTGCACTTGCATGGAAGTACGCAAATGACGGCTGCTACGCTAGATGCTGTGCGTTTTTATGAAAGCCTCGGCTTTACCCGTGTTGTATTGGCCCGTGAATTAAGCCTAGCTGAAATCGAACACATTTGTAAAAACTGTACAGCTGAAATTGAAGTCTTCGTACACGGTGCGTTGTGCGTATGTTATTCTGGTCAATGCTTAATGAGTTCCTTCATCGGTGGTCGTAGTGGTAACCGTGGTGCTTGCGCACAACCTTGCCGTTTACCTTATGAATTGTTGGATTCTTCAGGTACTAGTTTGTTGCCAAAACATGAAGCCTATCTATTAAGTCCAAAGGATCTTAACTATAGTGAGCATATGAATGAACTCGTTGCAGCCGGTGTTACGTCCTTTAAAGTAGAAGGACGTATGAAAAAGGTTTCCTATGTGCGTCAAGTTATTGGGACCTATCGTCATATTTTAGATACAGCTCATATAGACTCTTCTGATGCTGATGCATTGGCATCAGGATTTAATCGTGGCTTCTCTACGGATTACTTAACAGACCATGTAGGGAAATCCATGATGACCGTTGTGGCTCCAAATAATCAAGGGAAATTGATTGGTAAAGCAGAGGTCAAAAAGGGACAAGTTCATTTGTACCTAACAGAACCGATTGAAAAAGGATCACTCTTAAAGGTAATGCAAGCTTCTGGTAGTATTACGTACTACCAAATTGATCAGAATTGGTCCTTAGTAAATGAAAAGCATTTTGTAGGTAAACCTGATGAAGGCTTTGCAGCAGGACAAGTATTCTTAGCATCCACGCCAAAGTCTCAAAAACAACGGGGCTTACAAGACTTTAGTGCTAAATTAGAGGTACATGGGTATCTATCTATTAATACAGACCGAGAACAGCCTTGTACAGATCTTACCTTTGTATTAAACGACGGTCGTACGGTCACAGTATCTAATGAGTTTGAACCGGTTTATGCTAACAATAAACCGACTAGTTTAGAGAAGGTTACAGATCAAGTGGGTAGATTAGGTAATACATTGTTTACTCTAGCTTCTATGTCTATTCCAGAAGGTCCATATATGTGGCCTGCTAGTGTTTTGAATGCATTGCGTCGCGATGCAGTAGAGGCTTTAGAAACTCTGTTAATTACAGATCATGAAAAAGCTTGGGCAGAACTTGCCGTAGAACCTCAAGATATGTCATCCTTAGTAGCTAAGGATACGATTCAGTATACAGAGCCTATGGTGAGTGTTCGCGTTGATGAATTAGAGGCTGAGAAAGCTGCTATTGAAGGTGGTGCTAAGAAGATTATCTTCGGTGGTGACCGTTTACAACGCAAGCCTTATGAACTTAGTATTTATGAAAAGGTAGCTACTCTTTGTAAAGATCATAATGTGCTTTGTGTATTTGCTACGCCTCGAGTTGTGAAAGACGATGAAGTTGAGGTGTACATGAATACTCTTAAGGCCATAGTTGAGGCTAAACCAGATAGCATTTCTATTCACGTGCCACAAGCGTTATTATGGCTTCGTGATTTAGGGTATACAGGTGCTATTGAGGCTGATACAGGGCTTAATATATTTAATGGATCAGCACTACAAGTATGGCAAGACTTTAATATGAGTAGCATAGCACCATCCTTAGAGTTAACATTGGCACAACTAGTTAACTTGCAAAAATCTACTAAATTGCCATTAGAAATTATGGTACATGGGTATACGGAAATGATGATTTCCGAATACTGTGCCATCGCAAGCTTTGTGGGCACTGGTAAAAAGGAAAACTGTCCTATGCCATGTGTAAGCGAAGACTATGCATTGAAGGACCGTAAAGGGGAAGTGTTCCCACTTCGTACCGATCCTTATTGCCGCATGCACATCATGAATAGTCATGAAATGGATATGCGTGCCTATGTACCTGAGTTACATCGAAAAGGGCTACATATATTGCGCATCGATGGTCGACATATGGCGCCACATCGTTTGCGTACTATCGTAGCAGATTATGTATCCATTCAAAATGGAACAAAAGAGGCTCCGCCTAAGAGTGTAGGTAAAGATGATACACCTATTACAAGGGGCCACTATTTTAGAGGTATTTTATAAAAGAGGTAGTACATTGTTTAACGAAGATGTATTAGACTTTCACCATATAAAAGAACAATTACAACAACATTGTAGTTCTACCATTGCTAAAGAATTAGCTATGCATATTGAACCAATGACGGATGCTAAAGCTATTCAAGAGAACCTTGATGAAACAGCAGAAGCCATGCGTTCTTTACAAACTGAGGTAGAACAACCGTTAGGCGGTACGCGAGATATTCGTGAGTCCTGTAAGAAGAGTCGTAAAGACTTTGTCCTTACGCGTGAAGCATTATGGGATATTTATTTAACCATTGGTGCTTATAAGCGGATGACAAAGTTCTTTAGAACGAAATATATGGAATATCCTTTGCTATTCTTATGGGTTCAGGATATGCCAAATACAGATCGCATTGAAAATCGCTTTAAACGCGTCTTTGATGAAAAAGGGGAATTGCTTGATACAGCATCTCCTAAGTTGGCGAGCCTAAGAAATACGATTATCAAAACTCGGGAAAAGATCAAAAATGATATTCAAGCTATCTTACACGACAAGGATAATCAGAAGTATTTCCAAGAAACGATCATTACACAGCGTAACAATCGCTACGTAATCCCTGTAAAACAGGAATATCGCCAATATTTTGATGGTCTTATTCACGACCGTTCTGCAACGGGTCAAACACTCTATATTGAACCGATGCGCTTGGTGAATCTAAATAATGAATTACAAGAGGCTTTGATTGGTGAAGAGCAAGAGGTATTGCGTATTTACCGTGAATTATCAGCCCTTGTAAAACAACATAGTAATGATTTGATGGATGCTTGTGAAAAGGTATCCCACATCGAATTTGTATATGGTAAGGCGAGCCTTGCTATTTCTTATAAGGGTGTACCGGCCATCTTGAGTACTGATAGAACTGTCAATCTCATGAGAGCTCGGCACCCATTAATCCCACCGAATGTGGTAGTGCCTACAAATATTCAATTAGGTACATCGTACCGTATTTTATTGATTACTGGTTCTAATACAGGTGGTAAAACAGTCTCTCTTAAAACATTAGGGTTATTGAGCTTAATGAACCAATGTGGTCTATTTATCCCTGCAGACCACGGCTCAATGTTGCCTATATTCCAAAATATCTTTGCCGATATTGGGGATGAACAAAGTATTGAGGCTAGCCTTAGTACGTTCTCTGCTCATATGACACAAGTTATTTCCATTATTAAACATTGTGGCCCAAATGACTTGGTATTGCTGGATGAGCTTGGATCTGGTACAGATCCAGAGGAAGGTAGTGCTTTAGCTGTATCTATCCTTGAATTCTTCCGTAAAAAAGGTGCCCTTATGATGGTAAGTACCCATTATAATGAGCTTAAAAACTATGCATACCATACAGAAGGAATCGAAAACGGCCATGTAGAATTTGATGAGCGTACCTTAAAGCCAACGTATCGACTTCATATTGGTGTAGCAGGTAGTAGCCATGCATTGAGTATTGCGGCCCGCTTAGGTTTACCAAAAGATATCGTAACGCGCGCGGCAGAGTATAAATCTCAATTTGGTAGCCATGAAATGGAAGAAGTTCTTTCAGATTTGAATGAGCAACTTCGTAAGGCATCTGAACGGGAAAGAGCGTTAAAGAAAGAGCTTGATGAAACACGTCGCATGCGTGGTCAATTAGAGAAGGAAAAGAAACAGTTTAACGAAAAGCGTAAACAAATCTTAGCCAAAGCTCAAGCTGATGCAGAATCTATGAAACGTAGCTTGCGCGTCGAAGGGGAAGCGATTATTAAGCAATTGAAATCGCAATTCTCTGAAACAAATAAGGATAAGCGTCAATCTGCTATTAATGCTGCACGTAAGGGCATTTCTAATGTACATGTACCAGAAGCCCCAGTAGATGATGATCGTAAGTCCTTGACGGCAGATGCTATTAAGGTAGGCCAAGCAGTATATGTTACATCTTTACGCTCATTAGGTACCGTATTAGCTATCAATGGCAATCGTGTGAATGTAGATATTAATGGACTAACAGCTACTGTAAAGGTTAGCGAATTACAATCTACTACACGTGAAGAAGGAAATAAGCTTGAACGGGAACAAAAAGCAGCTATGCCTAAGACTAGAAAACGTATGGGTGGCTCTGCCGTACAACGCCAAAAAGAGGTTCGTACTGAAATCAATATTCTTGGACAAACGGTAGATGAAGCGACAGTTTCTGTTGGTAGATTTATTGACCAAGCTTTACTTGGTGGTGTTAATCAAGTGCGCATTATTCACGGTAAGGGGACTGGCGCATTACGAGAAGGTGTACATCAATATTTGCGTACCTTACCTCATGTAGCTCATTTTGAAACGGCAGGCTATGACGAAGGTGGTGCAGGGGCTACGAATGTAGTTTTGAAATAAAGCTACACAATAGTGATATAGTTATAGATAATACAGTAAATTATTATCGTATATCAAATTGGTTATGGGGTATAGCCATATACCTATATAGAAATAGAAGAGGTAGTAAGTTCTTAGAACTTACTACCTTTTTACGTAAAAGAAAGGAGCGGAACACATGTTCCGCTCCTTTAGCGTATGAGATTAACGATCTTTTTTACTAGACTTTTTACTTTTGGATGAATTAGATTTCTGTTCAGTTGCATCATCTTTTGAGCCACTGTCATCTTTTACAGCTTCATCTTTTGACTTGTCTTTATCGTCTTTTTTGTCTGCTTTTTCGTCCTTAGCAGCTTCTTTTTTAGGCTGTGCTTTTACAGGATTATAATAACCTTCAGAAACAGCTGATTGAGCGCTAGCAGGAACGGAGAAGTCAGATGCAGGGGTGTTGGCAAGTGCATTAGCCATGAATTGCCCCCACATAACAGCTGGTGTAGTACCACCTGTAATACCGTGTAATGTTTCAGAACCGTAGTCGTCACCAATCCAAACGGCAGCTACGAGATCAGGTGTATAACCAATGAACCAAGCATCTTTAGAATCATCTGTTGTACCTGTTTTACCAGCTGCAGGGCGACCGATTGCTGCATTACCACCAGTACCGCCACTGATAACAGATTCTAGCATGCTAGTAATGATTGCTGCATCTTTTTCATCTACAACACGTTTTTCTTGAATAGAGTTTTCTTCTACAACTTGACCATTGCGGTCTACAATTTTAACGATTGCCGTAGGTTGAACCTTGATACCACCATTAGCGAGTACACCATAAGCTTGAACCATTTCAAGAGGTGTTACACCATGAGTTAAACCACCAAGTGCAGTAGACAAGTTATTATCTTGATCTGTAAGAGTAGTGATACCCATTTCTTTGGCAAGTTTAATAATCTTAGACATGCCTACTTCATCAGCAACTTTTACGGCAGCTACGTTACGAGAATGTTGTAATGCATAGCGATATGTAATATTACCTTCGAAGTCATTTTCATAGTTTTTAGGGCTCCAGTTACCAAATGTAACAGGGCTATCATCTACGATAGAACCAGGAGTTTTACCAGATTGAATAGCTGCTAAATATACAAATGGCTTCATAGTGGAACCTGGTTGACGTTCTGCTTGTGTAGCACGGTTAAATGCATCATCACCGCGGCCACCAACCATAGCCATAATGTAACCATTATGAGGGTTCATAGCAACGATAGCACCTTGTGGTTGATGTAAACCATTGCTATCAGTGTAGTAATTAGGCAAGTTTTGCATTGCTGCTACAGCTGCATTTTGTGCATCCATATCAAGAGTTGTATAAATTTTTAAAACATCTTTATAGATTGCATCGTCGCCATATTTTTCAGAAACTTGTGCAATAACATAGTTAATGAAGTAAGATGCATTAGATTTTTCATGCGTTTGTTCTTGCTTTGCCACTAAGCCTAAATCTGCTTGACGTGCTTGATCAGCTTGCTCTTGTGTAATGTAACCGTATTTAACCATTTGGCCTAATACAACAGCTTGACGTTTTTTACTAGCTTCCAAATCATTGAATGGAGAGTAGTAGTTAGGACTTTGTGGTAAGCCTGCAATGAGTGCTGCTTGAGCTAGCGTTAATTGGCTAGCATCCTTACCAAAGTATACATGAGCTGCAGATTGTACACCGTATGCACCTTGGCCAAAGTAAATTTGGTTCATGTACATTTCAAGGATTTCATCCTTAGTGTAATGTTGTTCAATTTTAAGTGCTAGCAATGCTTCAGAAATTTTACGTTTAAATGTTCTGTCTTGAGATAAGAATGCATTACGCGCTAACTGTTGAGTGATTGTAGAACCACCTTCAGATACGCCACTATGAACAATGTTAACCCATACAGCACGCAAGATACCAACAGGGTCGATACCGTGATGGGAATAGAAGCGAGAGTCCTCAGTAGCAACAAAGGCATTTTGTAAATCCTTTGGTACATCTTTTAAAGGTACTGGTAATCTATTCTCTGTGGAATGAACCGTTGTGATGAGATTACCATGGACATCGTAAATTTGAGACGATGCAGAAGGACGTACATTGGATACATCTGGTAGGTTAGACAGTGTAGCACTGATGAAACCACAGCCACCTCCGGCTACGATGAGTATAAGGAGAAGGGCACAAATCCAAAATAGACGCTTCGGACTTGTCTTCTTCGGTGTAGCGCCGCTACCATTAGAACGGCGGCTGCTTCTCGCATTTGAGTTATTACTCATAGAGTCACCTCTTTTTTCTTTTGTTAGTAAATATAACGTAAATTCTATTACGCAGTTATAAATATTATATCATATATGGCTTAAAACCAATACTATATATATAATTGTGAAAGTTTTTAGATAATGGTATACTAAAACAATAGTATTTCGAGGAGGATTATCATGGTTAGTGCTCAAGAACAAGTGCGCCAAATTAAACACGGCGTAGCAGATTTAATTAATGAACAAGATCTTGTAAAGAAAATAGAAAAATCTATTAAGGAAAATAAACCTTTAGTTGTAAAATTAGGTTTGGACCCAACAGCGCCAGATATTCATTTAGGCCATACAGTACCACTTCGTAAACTACGTTTGTTCCAAGAATTTGGTCATCAAGTAGTGATCGTTATCGGCGGTTTCACTGCGCGTATTGGTGATCCTACTGGTAAAAGTGTAACTCGTCCACCACTTACAAAAGAAGAAGTATTGAAAAATGCTGAAACCTATAAAACACAAATCTTCAAAGTGTTAGATCCTGAAAAAACGATCGTCCGCGACAATAGTGAATGGCTAGAATCTATGAACTTTGCGGATGTTCTACGTTTGGCAAGCTCTTATACTGTAGCACGTATGATGGAACGCGATGATTTCAATAAACGCTTTAAAGAAGGTCGTGCTATTGGTGTTCATGAGTTTATGTATCCATTGATGCAAGGTCAAGATTCTGTAGCATTACATGCTGACGTTGAATTTGGTGGTACAGACCAAACTTTCAACTTGTTAATGGGCCGTCATTTACAAGAATTAGAAGGTCAAGAACCTCAAGTTGTTATCACAATGCCATTGCTTGAAGGCCTTGACGGTGTTCAAAAAATGAGTAAATCTTTAGGCAATTACATCGGTATCGACGAAGAACCTAAAGAAATGTACGGTAAAGCAATGTCTATTCCTGATGAATTGATGATGCGCTACTTCATGCTCGTTACAGATATGCCAATTGAAGAACAAGAGGACATGGAAAAACGTCTTGAAAGTGGTGAATTACATCCACGTGACGCTAAAATGCAATTAGCTCGTACCATCGTTCGTTTGTACCATGGTGAAGAGGCTGCTCTTGAGGCAGAAGAGGAATTCAAACGTGTATTCCAACAACGCGCATTGCCTACAGATATTCCTGAATGCGCTATGGATGCGCCAACAGAACCAATCTTTGTACCACAATTCTGTACAGATGCTGGTTTGACTGCTTCTAATGGTGAAGCACGTCGATCCATTAAAGCTGGTGCTTTCAAAGTCAATGGTGAAAAATATACAGAAGAAAACCTTACCCTTGAAGACGGCATGATCGTTCAAGTTGGTAAACGTAAATTTGTAAAAATTAAATTTAACTAATATAAAACTGTGATGAGATAGAAACCTCATCACAGTTTTTTTATGTCTATTTGGTCTATAAGATTATTTATCTACTAAATCTGTTGTTTGTAAAGCAAAAAATGACTTACAAGTTCATGTATAATGAAAGTAAAATATAAATTCAAATTTAAATACAGATACAAATATAAAATACAAATTTGACACATAAAAGATTTATAGAGATATCGTATAGTATCTATAAAGTAAGAGGACTATATATGGACAAAGAACTAAGCAACTTTTTAGAACAACGAGAACATACTGTTCTTACCGATATTGATGTTATAACTGCGGCAGTAGCTGTACCATTATTAGAAATCGATGGGGAAGATCATGTAGTATTTACTGTGCGCAGTAATAAGCTACGCCGTCAACCAGGTGAAATCAGTTTTCCTGGTGGACATTGTGAGCCTAATGATAAAAGTGGTGCCCATGCTGCCATGCGTGAATGCTCTGAGGAACTGGGTATCGATTTAGATCAAATTGAACTTCTGGGCAATTTAGACTGCTTAGTATCTGCGATAGGTGTCAAGCTATATGCCGTAGCCGTGCGCCTGCATACAAGCGATTTGAAACCAAATCCAGACGAAGTAGGAGAGGTATTCACAGTTCCATTACAATATCTATTAGACATGGAGCCAACGGTAGGTCATCTAGACATTGGGACGAAACCGTTAAGAGACTTTCCGTTCCATTTATTAGAAGGCTACAACATTGACTGGAAAATCAGACAAAACTACTCCGTTTATTTCTATCCTTATAAACAATACACCATATGGGGGCTAACTGGGCGAGTACTGAAGAACTTTTTAGATATATATAGGGAGATAGATTTGCATAATAATCCTCATATAAATTGACAGATTGTAAATTAAGGTATACTATTTATGTGTAAAAGGTTTAATGTGTTGCACTAATTAATCTAGGAGGTTCTCACATGAATCGCGAAACAGCATACGTACTTTGGTTTGATGAATTACGACGTGAAGATGTTAATTTAGTTGGTGGTAAGTCTTCTTCCTTAGGGGAATTGACATCCTCCACTAATGTACCTGTACCTTACGGCTTTGCTACAACTGCTCATGGTTATCGTGAGTTTATGAAAGCAACAGGTTTGGAAGATAAAATCCGCGCTGAACTTGATGCATTAGATGATGTAGAAAATTCTGCATTATTGCGTGAAGTATGTGCTAAAATTCGCCGCATGATTTGCGAAGAAGAAATGCCTAAAGAATTGGCAGATGCTATTCGTCATGCTTATGAAGAACTTGGTAAAAAAGTAAACGAAGAAAATCCATTCGTAGCAGTTCGTTCTAGTGCAACAGCAGAAGACTTGCCAGATGCAAGCTTTGCAGGACAACAAGATACATATTTAAATGTACGTGGTGCTGATGTTATTATTCAAAAAGTAAAAGAATGCTATGCATCTACTTTCACAGACCGTGCAACATATTACCGTGTAAAACAGGGTTTCGATCATATGACAGTAGCATTGAGTGCAGCTGTTCAAATGATGGTATTCTCTAAAGCGGCTGGCGTAATGTTCACTGTTGACCTTGTAACAGGCAATGACAACAATATTCTTATTGAAGGCTCTTGGGGTCTTGGTGAATACGTTGTACAAGGTACCGTTACACCAGATAATTTCCGTGTAGATAAAGCTAAAATGGAAATTACAGACCGCATGATTAATGACAAAAATATCCGTTTAGTTCGTAAAGCTGACGGCGATTGCGTTGAAGAAGTTGTTCCAGCAGATGAAGCTAAACAACAAGTGATTACAGATGCTCAAGTTCTAGAGCTTGCTGAATATGCAAAAGCAATCGAAAAACATTATGGTTGCTACATGGATATGGAATGGGGCGTAGATGAACGAGACGGTAGAATTTGGATTTTACAAGCTCGTCCAGAAACAGTTTGGTCCCGCAAAGAAAAACCAGAAGTATCTGAAAAATCTAGCACATTAGATGCAGGTAATCGCGATATTATCGTAAAAGGTTTGCCAGCATCCCCTGGTAATGCAGCTGGTAAAGCTCATGTTATCATCAATCCTGAGGATATTGATGAGTTCAAAGAAGGAGAAATTCTTGTTACAGCTATGACAGCTCCTGACTGGGTGCCAGCAATGAAAAAAGCGAAAGCCATCGTTACTGATGCCGGCGGTATGACTTGCCATGCGTCCATCGTTAGTCGTGAGCTTGGTATTCCATGTATCGTAGGTACTAAGAGCCGTAGCCATGAAGCGACTACATCCATTAAAGATGGTCAAATGATTACTGTAGACGCTACAAATGGTATCGTATATGATGGCGTATTAGAAGATATCGTTAAAAAGCCAGAAGCACAAGCTACTGCAAATGTTGTTGCTGAATCTGTTCCTGTAACAGGTACTAAGATTTACATGAATTTAGGCGATCCTGATTTGGCTGAAAAACATGGTGTATTGCCTTGTGATGGTATCGGCCTTATGCGTGAAGAGTTCATTTGGACTACTTTCATCCATGAACATCCATTGCACCTTATCGAAACAGGTCGCAGTGATTTTGCTGTAAATACATTGGCAGAAGGTATGCGTAAAGTTTGCCAAGCATTAGCTCCTCGCCAAGTTGTAGTTCGTTTGAGCGACTTCAAATCTAGCGAATACCGTGATCTTAAAGGTGGTGACAAATACGAACCACATGAATCCAGTGCATTACTTGGCTGGCGTGGTGCTTCTCGTTACTACGATCCTAAATATACACCTGCTTTCAAATTAGAATTAGAAGCAATCAAAAAAGTACGTAACGAGTTTGGTTTCAAAAACTTACAAGTTATGATTCCATTCTGCCGTACTGTAGAGGAAGCTGAACTTGTTACTAACTTAATGGCTCAAGAAGGCCTTGTACGCGGTAAAGATTTCAAAATCTGGCTTATGGCTGAAATTCCAGCAAATATTATCTTAGCTGATCAATTCAATAAATATGTAGATGGTTATTCCATCGGTTCTAACGATTTGACTATGCTCGTTCTTGGCTGTGACCGTGATAATGAAACAGTTCAACATATCTATGATGAACGGAATCTAGCAGTTCGTAGAGCAATTCGCCATCTCATCGAAGTAGCTCACAAAGATGGTAAAACTGTATCCATCTGTGGCCAAGCGCCAAGTGTGTATCCTGAACTTTGCGAATTCCTCGTGAAGAGTGGTATCGACTCCATTTCTGTTAATCCAGATGCGGTTGTGAACACTAAGAAAATGGTGGCTCAAATCGAACAACGAATCATGCTTGATGCTATGACTGGTCGTGGTCGTCAAGAAACTGATGACTTAACTTGGTAATCATATAGTGGTATTGAAAGAGGAGGCCCGTTGGTCTCCTCTTTTTCTGAATGGTAACTTAGGATATAATACAAACAGAGATGAAAGGGGGTTACCGTGTGAAACTGTCGAAACGACAAGAACAAATTGCTCAAATCGTTCGTGAAGAAGGACCTGTTACAGGTAGTGCTATTGCTGAACATTTAGAGGTTACACGATCTGCATTGCGTTCAGATTTATCTGTTTTAACTATGCTAGGTGTTTTAGATGCACGTCCTAATGTAGGTTATTACTATGTGGGGCTTTCAAAGGAAACACAAACAGCAGAGCGATTAAAATCATTTCTGGTAAGTGATGTATTATCTCAAGCCGTCGTAGTCAATGGGGATACAAGTTTGTATGACACGATTGTTACTATATTTACTGAAGATGTAGGGACTATTCTAGTGTGTGATGATTCCTATTTAGTAGGTGTAGTATCTCGTAAGGACTTGTTGCGTGCCTCTATGGGGCAAACAGATTCGCACACAATGCCTATATCTATGATTATGACCCCTGTGAGCAAGGTTATAACAGTGGAGCCTACCGATACATTAGTAGAGGCTGCACAGAAGATGATAGATTATGAAGTGGATTGTTTACCTGTCGTCGTTCGCGAGGATGTGGAAAACAAGAAACGCTTAAAGGTTGTAGGCCGTGTATCTAAAACGACGGTAGCGAAAGTATTTTTAGAATGTAGCATACATTGAGGTTGATAGAATGGCAGAAAAAATTATTTATGCAATATCGGACTCCCTTGGGGAGACCGCAGAGGCTGTAGCAAGAGCTACGGCGAGTCAATATGATAAGGAACAAATTGAAATTGTTCGTATTCCTTATATTGATAGTGAAAGCCAAATTGATGAAGTTATAGCAGATGCAAAACGTGGTAATCATGTTATTTGTCATACCATTGTATCTGAGACTTTACGTAAATATCTTCATGAAAAAGTGGCGGAATACAATATTCCTGCTGTCGATATTATGGGCCCAGTTCTCGATGCTGTAGGTACTGTTGCATCCACAAAGCCTCGTATGACAGCTGGTATGGTTCATAAGCTTGACCAAGAATACTTCAAAAAGGTAGAAGCCATTGAATTTGCCGTAAAATATGACGATGGTAAAAATCCATCTGGCTTTGAAAAGGCCGATGTAGTTATTATTGGTGTATCTAGAACAAGTAAGACACCATTGTCTATGTTCTTGGCCTACAAAAAGATTAAAGCTGCCAATTTGCCATTAGTACCTGAGGTACCATTACCAGAGGAATTATTTAAAATTCCAGCAAAGAAAATCGTGGGCCTTATTATTGACCCATTCAAATTAAATAATATTCGTAGTGAACGTTTGCGTGCTATCGGCCTTGAAGACGAAGCAAACTACGCATCTATTGAGCGTATTCAATCTGAATTAGAATATGCAAAAGCTATTATGCGTCGTTTACATTGTCAAGTGCTAGATGTTTCTAATAAATCTATCGAAGAAACAGCATCTCTAGTTATGCAATTGATCGATAAAAACCGTGCATCGGAGGGTAAATGAATATACGGGAACAAATAGAGGAGAGGGAGGCTTTACTCCTTTCTCCTTATGCTGCTAAAAGCCGCGATGCAATCCGTGATATAGAGGAAGCTCCCGATCCACTTAGAACGGCATTTCAACGTGATCGGGATCGCATTATTCACAGTAAATGTTTTAGACGGTTAAAGCATAAGACACAAGTTTATATTGCGCCAGGTGACCATTATCGTACGCGCATGACTCACACTCTTGAGGTGGGCCAGATTGGACGTACAGTGGCTCGTGCATTGCGACTCAATGAAGACTTGGTAGAAGCTATCGCCATGGGGCATGATGTGGGACATACACCATTTGGTCATGTTGGGGAATATGCGTTGCGTGATATGGTAGGCCATTTTAATCATAATGAACAAAGTTTGCGCATGGTAGAGGTGTTAGAAAAGCATGGTGAACATCAAGGCCTTAATCTAACAACAGCTGTGCGCGATGGTATTGTAGGCCACACAGGAGCAACAATTCCAGTTACCTTAGAAGGTCAAATTATTCGTATCGTTGACCGCATTGCCTATTTGTGTCACGATTTTGATGATGCGCAACGGGCAGGAATGTTGACGGCCGAGAACTTACCTTTTGAAGTGCGTGAACATTTTGGTATGACGCCATCCAGCATGATTACCGCTATGGTTGAAGATATGGTGCGTGAGTCTTTAGATAAGCCTGTTATTTCTATGTCCTCCGATATAGAAATGACAATGAATCTATTCCGTCAATTTATGTTTAAAAATGTTTATTTGGCGCCAGCTTTAATTCCTGATCGAAATAAGGCATCTCATGTGGTGAAAAACTTATTTACTCACTTTATGGAGCATCCTGACGATATGGAGGGCTGTGAAAGTAATCGAGAGTTTTACTCTACCCGTGATGTGGTTGATTATGTAGCAGGCTTAACAGATCAATATGCTATTAAGTTGTTTAAACAGTATTATATTCCCAATATTACATTGTAAGACTTTTAGTAATAGGTATATAGATAACAAAAAAAGCAGTTAGTTCAAATGAACTAACTGCTTTTTTTGGGGCTCTAGAACCCCAAAGAGTACATGTACTTTTTATTTTACGCGCGTGTAATTTTATTAGAACGAAGGCAGCGAGTGCATACGTTAACTTTTTTAGTAGCACCGTCTACAACCGCCCGTACTCTTTGAATGTTCGGTTTCCAAGTTTTTCTTGTGCGAATGTGAGAGTGACTCACGTTCATACCGCTAGATGTGGATTTGCCACATACTTCGCAAAGGTTTGCCATAGTTTCCACCTCCAAGCTTAATCTATAACATAACAAAAGTATATTATCATAAAGACATAGTTAAAGCAAGTGTTTTTATCGTACATATTGCTCTTTTTATGAAATATACTACAATATAAGGTATACTATATATCATATTCTATGATATGAATGGGCTTTTACACAAGGATATACAGAAATTGGATATATCCTCAGTGTTTATCGTATATTTAAAGGAGTTTCTATGGATGAACGGTTAACGACCATTAAAGGAATTGGTCCTGGTCGGGAGAAACAATTGCATAAGCTAGGGATTACGAATGTAACATCATTGTTGACATATTTCCCTCGGAGCTATGAAGACCGCCGTACAATTTATAGAATTGGTGAATTAAAGTCTGGTATGACCGGTGGCGTTATGGGCAATGTTATTGCTGTACAAGAAAAACGCCCTCGACCTAGATTGTCTATATTAGAGGTGGTCATTGCAGATGGTACTGGTCCACTAAAGATTGTTTTGTTTAACCAAGGGTATAAAAAGAACTTTTATAAAAAAGGTCAGCGTTTATATGCATATGGCAAAGCGGAATTTCAATATGGGGCTATGCAAATGAATACGCCCCAAATAGAAAATTTGGGGGATGGTGGAGAGCCTGATCGTGGTATCGTTCCTATTTATGCTCTTGCAGATGGTGTATCTCAATTTGTGGTGCGCTCATCGGTACGTAATTGGTTCGCCGCTAATCATGAACTGCAAGAGATTTTGCCTGCTGAGGTTCGTGAAGCACATCAATATATGAGTCGCTATGATGCTTTTAAAATGATGCATTTCCCTGCTTCTTCAGAGCGATATGAAGAAGCGCGTCACCAATTGGCCTATGAAGAGTTATTTGTTATGCAATCTGGTTTGGCCTTGTTGCGGAATAAAGAGCAGTGTCATAAAGGATCTAAGATGGGGCCTAATGGAGACTTAATGGCTCAATGTATAGAAAACTTGCCGTTCTCCTTAACCGGCGATCAACAGCGTGCATTAGAGGACATTCGCATCGATATGGAAGATGAACGTCCTATGCAACGATTATTACAAGGTGATGTAGGTTCTGGTAAAACTGTTGTAGCTACATTGAGTTTATTGAAGGCCATCGAAAATGGTTACCAAGGGGCATTAATGGCCCCTACGGAGATTTTGGCAGCTCAACATTATGAAGGCATAACAGAGGTATGTCGTAATTTAGGTATTACTATAGAGTTATTAACTGGTTCTACTACAAAAAAAGAAAAAGAGCGTATCTATGAGGGGTTAGCTGATGGATCAATTAATATGATCATCGGTACTCATGCTCTTATTCAAGAGGGTGTTAACTTCCATAATTTAGGACTCGTCATTATCGACGAACAACATCGCTTTGGCGTGGAGCAACGGGCACGATTACAACAAAAGGGTACATACCCACATGTGTTGATTATGACAGCTACACCAATCCCTCGGACCATGACATTATCTGTGTATGGTGATTTAGCGGTTTCTTTAATTAAAGAAATGCCACCTGGACGTAAGCCGGTTAAAACTTATGCTGTAGATAGCTCCTATAAGGAACGATTAAGAAACTTCTTCGGCAAAGAGATGGCAGAAGGCCGTCAAGTGTACGTAGTATGTCCTCTAGTAGAAGAATCTGAAAAATTAGACTTACAGGCAGCAGAAGAACTGTATTTGGAACTAAAAGAGTACTTTTACAAGGCCTATGAGGTTGGCCTTGTTCACGGTCGTATGAAACCAAGTGAAAAGGATGAAGTGATGAATGCCTTTCATAAGGGTGATATTTCACTACTCGTTTCTACTACCGTTATCGAAGTTGGTGTCAATGTGCCTAATGCGACCATTATGTGCATTGAAGGGGCAGAGCGATTTGGTTTATCTCAATTGCACCAGTTGCGTGGCCGTGTAGGCCGTGGATCTCATCAATCATATTGTATTCTTGTAAGTGATTCAAAAAATGATGTGAGCCAAGAGCGTTTGAAATTGATGGAGCAGACACAGGATGGTTTTGAACTTGCTGAACAAGACTTATTATTGCGTGGTTCTGGTCAATTATTTGGCTTAGCTCAATCGGGATTACCTGATTTGCGAGTTGCCAATATTATTAAAGATATTGAAATATTAGTACAGGCTCGCAAGGATGTATTAGATTTTGCAAGCCAACATGGAATGGAAAAACTTGAATCTGTAATGAAAGAAGAATTAGAAAAAAGATTTGGTGAAAAATTTCTTAGAATATTGTATAATTAAGAGGTAGGAATAATAAGTACATAAGTAGCGATAATATTAGATTTTATCTGGGTTTTTCCCTTGTGTATCTGTTCCTCATACCGTATAATAGAACAAACAAATTTATTTCATTTTCATCTATGGAGGTCAATATGCCACTTATTCATGTAGAGCTCGTTGAAGGGCGCACAAAAGAACAAAAAAAACAATTAGGTGAAGCTATCACTAAAGCTACGGTTGATATCGTTAATGTACCTGCTGACGCAGTAAAAGTTATCTTCGTAGATATGAAAAAAGATGATTATATGGAAGGCGGCATTTTGCGGTCTGAACGCTAAGCTACGACTGACCGCCTAGTCCAATGTGGACTAGGCGGGTCGTAGTTTTGTTTTATTATACGGAAAGGAATTAAATATGAGAGACGATAAATTCGGTATGCGTGGACTAACTTTTGATGATGTTTTATTAGTACCAGCGGCTTCTGATGTGCTACCACATCAAGTAGAGTTAAAAACTCAATTAACTCGTGACATTACGTTAAATATCCCTATGATTAGTTCTGGGATGGATACAGTTACTGAATCCCGTATGGCTATTGCTATGGCTCGTGAAGGTGGCCTTGGCGTTATCCATAAAAATATGTCTATTGAAGAACAAGCTCATGAAGTTGATAAGGTAAAACGCTCTGAACATGGTGTTATCGTTGATCCTATTTTCTTAAGCCCTCAAAATTTACTATCTGATGCAGCAGAAATTATGGGAAAATATAAAATTTCTGGTGTACCTATCACAGAACATGGTAAACTAGTAGGGATCATTACAAATCGCGATATGCGTTTTGAAACTGATTTAACTCGCCAAATCGGAGACTGCATGACAAAGGATTCCCTTGTTACTGCACCAGAAGGTACTTCTCTTGAAGAGGCAAAAGCAATTTTAAGTGAACATCGTATTGAAAAATTACCTCTCGTAGATGGCGATGGAAACTTAAAAGGCTTAATTACTATAAAAGATATTGAAAAAGCGACAAAATATCCAAATTCAGCTAAAGATAGTAGTGGCCGCCTATTAGTTGGTGCTGCTGTTGGTGTGGCTAAAGATTTATATGATCGTCTTGATGCACTTGTATCTGCAAAGGCTGATGTAATCATTGTAGATACAGCACATGGCCATTCTGCAGGTGTACTACGTACATTGAAAGAAATTAAACAAGCTTATCCTCATATTCCTGTTATTGCAGGCAATGTTGCTACTGCAGCTGGTACAGAGGCTCTTATCGAAGCTGGTGCAGATGCTGTTAAGGTTGGTATTGGACCTGGCTCTATTTGTACAACTCGCGTTATTGCAGGCATTGGGGTACCTCAAATCACTGCAGTATATGAGTCTGCTCAAGTAGGTCGTCGCTATGGAATTCCTATCATCGCTGATGGGGGCATTAAATATTCTGGCGATATTGCCAAAGCTATTGCGGCTGGTGCCAATGTAGTTATGATGGGTAATATTTTAGCTGGTACTGATGAAAGCCCAGGAGAAACAGTGATTTACCAAGGCCGTTCCTATAAAGTATACCGTGGCATGGGTAGCTTAGGGGCTATGAAACTTGGTAGTAAAGATCGATATTTCCAAACAGAAGCTAAGAAATTAGTTCCTGAAGGTATTGAAGGTCGCGTACCTTATAAAGGTATGTTGGCTGATACAATTTTCCAAATGGTTGGTGGTTTGCGTGCAAGTATGGGGTATTGCGGATGTCATAACATCCAAGAAATGATTGAAAATACTCAATTCATTCAAATTACAGCGGCTGGTTTAAAAGAAAGTCATCCGCATGATGTAAGCATTACCGTTGAAGCACCAAATTATAGTGGTTGATAATGGAGTATTACATTGAATAAACGTATTTCTGTTTTATCTGTGCCTATCGATTGTGTAACAATGGATGAGGCAGTCCAATGTATTTTGCAATTAACTGAAGAGCCGGGGCTACATTTAGTAGCCACGGCTAATGCAGAAATGGTTATGTTGGCTAATGAAAATCCTACATTGCACACCATATTGAATAATGCTAGTCTCGTCGTTCCTGACGGGGCTGGCATTTTGTGGGCTGCAGAGCGTAAAGGCGAACATGTGCCTGAACGCGTAACGGGGGTAGACGTAACAAAACGATTATTTAAAGTTGCGGCTGACCAGCAAATTCCTGTATACTGCTTAGGGGCAGCACCTGGTGTTGCTCAACGAGCAATTGATAATTTATCTGCCCAAGTTGGACCATTAAATATTGCAGGGATTCATGATGGATTCTTCGATAGCGTAGAGGAACAAGAAATCGTTAAAGCTATTGGGGAGTCTAAGGCAAAATTAGTGTTTGTTGCATTAGGCGTACCAAAGCAAGAACAATGGATTTCAGAAAAATTGAGTCACCTTGATGGCGTTGTTGCCATTGGTATTGGTGGTTCCTTTGACGTTTTGGCAGGTAATATTCCTCGGGCCCCAGAATGGATGCAACGCAATCGTCTCGAATGGTTGTATCGATTATATTTAGAACCTCAACGGATTGGCCGCATGTTGGCTATTCCTAAGTTTATGTGGACCGTTATTAGAAATAAATAGAGGAGTGTTGAATCGTGCCTACAGGACCAATAATTAAGGAAGGGTTTCCACTGATAGGGGCTATGCTCATTATCACTGTGGTGTTAGGATTTTTAGGACATTATGTAATTGCGATTATTTCATTTATTCTGGCATTATTTTTCGTCAATTTCTTTAGAAATCCTAAACGTGTAATCCCTCAAGATCCAGATTTAATTTTATCTCCAGCAGATGGTAAAATTATGGATATTTCTGATGTATACGAAGATATTTACTTACATAAAGAATGTAAAAAGGTAACTATTTTCTTATCTGTTTTCGACGTACATGCCAATCGTGCGCCTATTGACGGTAAAATTACATACCGCCATTACACAATGGGCAGTTTCTTGCCTGCTTTTAAAGATGATGTAGGATTTGAAAATGAACGTCATACGATTTGTATTGAAAATGATCGCACTTCCGTATTAGTAACACAAATTGCGGGCCTTTTAGCGCGTCGTATAGTATCTTGGACGGATCTTGATAGTGTGCTTGAACGCGGTCAATTGTACGGGATGATTAAATTCGGTTCCTGTACTGAAATCTACATGGATAAGGATGTAGAGTTGTTCGTGGAAAAAGGTCAACATATTACAGGTGGTGACACTGTTATCGGGAGGTTGCGTCATGAATAAATCTATTATTCCAAATTTATTTACTAGTGCTAATTTAGCCTTCGGTGTCCTAGGCATCACATTCTCTGCTACAGGTAATACTTTCTATGCAGCTATTTGCGTACTATTATCCTTAGTCGCTGATGGTTTAGATGGTCGTGTAGCGAGAGCATTAGGTGTAGCAGGTCCTATGGGGCGTGAATTAGACTCTTTATCTGATGTTGTAGGCTTTGGTGTAGCTCCAGCTTATATGTTATATATAAAAGAGCTATACGGTTTAGGTTGGATTGCTTATGTTCCTTTACTAGCATTTGCTGTATTAGGCGCATTCCGTCTTGCTCGCTTTAACATCAAAACTGAAGAAGTTCATGGTTACTTTGAAGGTTTGCCAATTCCAGCAGCAGGTTGCTTGGCAGCTACTTACGTATTGTGTGGCGTAGAGGTACCTCAATTTGTACTAGTAGTTTGTATGATAGGTGTAGGCTTCTTAATGGTTAGTGAAGTAAAATATCCAGACTTCAAAGGTAAATCTGCGGTTAATATTAATAAACTTTCCATTGTACTCACTGCTATTTTTGTTATAGCTTGTCTCGTTTATGATTGGCATACATGGGCCGTGATGATTTTTGCTGGCTATGTAGTGTTTGGCCTTATTAATGGGGCGTTAAATATGGTGCGTAAATAAGTGTGTGGAGGATAATAGTATGAATTACCTACTGGATCTGATATTGATCCCTATGCAGGTAATAATCGTAATTTATACGGTTTATTATTTTGTACTCGCCGTAATCGGTATGTGGCGGTCTAGAGTACATAAAAACTATACCCCAAAAAATTCCTTTGCTATTGTTGTGTGTGCTCATAATGAGGAAGCTGTAGTCGGTGAATTAGTAAAAAATTTACGAAGTCTAGATTATCCAGATGAGCTGTACGATATCTTTGTTGTAGCTGATAACTGTACAGACAAGACTGCTGAGGTAGCAAGAGCTGCTGGTGCTAATGTGCATGAACGATTCAATAAAGAAGAAGTAGGTAAAGGCTATGCAATGGGGTGGATGTTTGATCGCGTGGAACAAATGGATCGGAAATATGATGCATTTCTTATCTTTGACGCCGACAATTTAGTACATCCACAATTCATGTTAGAAATGAATGATCATCTTGAAAAAGGTGAATCTGTTATTCAAGGTTACTTAAATTCTAAAAACCCTACGGACTCATGGGTTGCGGGTACATTCTCTATCGCATTTTGGATGGTTAACCACATGTGGCATTTAGCAAAATACCGCGTTGGTTTATCTACAGCGTTAGGCGGTACTGGTATGTGTATACGTACATCCATCATCCGTGAATATGGTTGGGATTGTAATAGCTTGACTGAGGATATGGAATTCTCCATGAAGTTGTTAACTCATGGTATTCGCACATGTTGGGCTCATGATGCCATCGTATACGATGAAAAGGTTACAACCATGATGGCGTCTTGTAAACAGCGTTTGCGTTGGGCGCAAGGTCAATTCGACTGTGCAGGCCGCTACATTCCAAAGTTGTTTGCCACAGGTATTAAAACTGGCAATATTATGATTTTGGATGGTATTTTCCAAGTGAGTCAACCATATTTCCTATTGTTGACTACTGTGTACTTGGTATTGTCTTATATCAATGCATACACACCAATCTATACAAACATTTTGTATCAAATTTTACCGATGTCTGTATGGACCATCATTGGGGTGGGTCAATATTTATTCCCACTTATCGTATTATTGAAGATTAAGGTACCACCAAAGATTTGGTTCTACTATTTACTATATCCATTGTTTGTATACTCTTGGATTCCTGTAAATATTTTAGGTTGGTTCCGCCGTCATAATAAGGTGTGGTCTCATACAGTTCATACGCGAGCTGTTGGCTTAAATGACGTTAAATTGACCCGTATGGGAAACATGAATAAGAATAAAAAATAGAATCTGTAGGAGTGACTATGCATATTTTAATGTGTAATGATGATGGTATTTTAGCAGATGGTTTACGCCGTCTTGCATCGTACTTAAGTCAATATTATCGAATTACCGTTGTAGCACCTGCAAATGAGCAAAGTGCTAAATCCCATGCATTGACGACTGAGATTCCTTTAAAATTAGATGCGTACAATGGCGAGGATGAAAATCCTCGCCTTTATGCTCTAACGGGAACTCCTTCTGATTGCATGAAGTTTGGTCTTAGTTATTTATTGATTGATGATATGCCTGATCTTGTGATTTCAGGTATTAATCATGGTTTTAATTTGGGATCGGATGTATTGTATTCCGGTACGGTGTCTGCTGCCATGGAAAGTTGTTTTTACGGCATTCCAGGGTTAGCATTATCTGTTGAACGGTATTCTCCTGAACGCGGGGATGAAATGCACCCCTTTATACTTGAATTAATTGAAAAGATTTATGTTAAAGGTCAATTTGATGGCTTATTAAATGTAAACTTCCCATTGCGTGGCGCATGTGATTGGGATCATTTTAAAATGGTTAGTCAAGGTTTACAAACCTATAGTAATATTATTGATGCTCGTATTAACTCAAGAGGGCAAGATTATTACTGGTTAGCAGGTGAGCTTGATTATGGTGCTGAAAGTGTCCCTACCGATGTGGAGTATGCTCGCAAGGGCTATATAACAGGGGTAGCACTTACATGGAAGCAGCAATGTGATGTAGGTATGGAAGCCGTTAAAAATATTTTAGATAAAATATAAAAAATATGTTGACATTGTTTTGGGATATCTGTATAATAACAAATGTTCCGAGACGCCGGAGTGGCGGAATGGCAGACGCACTTGACTCAAAATCAAGCGGGTAACACCGTGTGGGTTCAAGTCCCACCTCCGGCACCAACTTTAGGCGGTAAGACTTTTGTCTTACCGCCTATTTTTTATATATTTATATTTATGAATTAATATACAGTTGTATACATTTTATTTGCTTGAGGTGAAAGTATGGATCAAGGTGTAATTGAATATATTGCTAATGTCTTTGACATACCAAAGCTAGCACAACCTGTAAGTGTAGTTCAAATGCCTTTACCGTTAACACGGTTAGCTGAGATACCCTTAGATAGTTCTGTTAATCAATGCCAAGGCTTTTGTTATAACTCTAAAAAAGATGTATTTGTTCTTGCTTGTATAAACTCAGATAATACAAAACAAATTATGTATGAAATAAATCCAACAACGTTACAAGTTGTTGCTAAGTATGAATATAGTCAAAAACGTTTATTAGGCCATATGAATACGTTGACCTATAATCCGAATAATAATCGCTACTATACAACCAACGCTGTTGTAGATGGATATATCGTTACACCTATTGAAGCTGATAGCATGATTGTAGAGGCACCTATTAAATTAAAAGAAAAGGTATTTAACTTTGCCTTTGATAAAGAGCGCAACGAATATGTATCGATTGTGCCTTTAACAAATTCTCATCGTACAATTAATTATTACGATGCTGATTTTAACCGAATTCGTAGCTTTACAATTGATGCAGAGCATACTGATTTAAATAATAATGGCGCCTATGCAGCAAATGGTAACACTATATTTACAACCTTAACAACCTTTGTTTCTGTTGATGATGAAGGTGTTGTTAAGAATATAACTCCTTATGCGTCAGGTATGGAAGTAGAAGATATGGATTATCGTAATGGTCAAATGTATGTAGCCGTTAATCGCAAGGGGAAAGTTGAAATTTATAGCTTACCTACATTACCATTTTCAGTAAATGCCTAGATTTTATCTATGTTTTATCCACTTTAAGAGTGTATAATATAAATGTTGGGGTAATTTAGGAGTTATTATGAAATTAGGGAATGATATTATTGAAATTGACCGTATCCGTTGTGCTATAGAAAAATCTAAACCATTTCGTGATCGCGTCTATACGTCTCATGAGATTGATTACTGTGAAAGCAAAAAAAAAGGGCGTTATGCGTCTTATGCTGGCATATATGCTGCTAAAGAGGCTTTCATTAAAGCATTAGGAACGGGAATGCGCCATGGTTCATGGCAAGATATAGAAATTTATCATGATGAATTGGGGGCGCCCTTAATTCGTCTACAAGATACTTTCAAAGAAATCTATGAAACATTAGGTTATACTGATATACATGTGTCGATTAGCCATTGTAAAGAATATGCAATGAGTACGGTTATACTTGAAGGAGCATAAGATGCAAATATTAACAACTGAAGATGCTCGATATATAGATCAAGAGGTACCTAAGCAGTTAGGTGTTTCTTTAGAAATTCTAATGGAAAATGCAGGACGTGGCATTGTAGATGCTTTATGGGGACAATATGACTTATTTTCCTTAGATAATGCACGTTCTATCAATAGTTTTGTGCTATTTATCTGTGGTACAGGAAATAATGGGGCAGATGGTCTTGTAGCCGCTCGTCATCTATTAGAACAAGGCGTACCTGTACAAATTGTACTTGTCGGTGATACGAGCAAATGTAGTGACCTCTTTGCAATGCAACTTGAAAGATGTGAAGCAATGGGGTGTATCATTGATACGTATGACGAATTCAATGATTGGTCTAATGTGGCTATTGTTGTAGAAGGCATTATGGGCACAGGCTTAACAGGCCGATTGCGGGATTTAACCATCGATGTTTTGCATGATATTGATACTATGCGTAGTCAATATAATTTTGATTTGTGGGCTATTGATGTACCTGCAGGGCTAGATGCTTCTTCTGGTCAAATTTCAGAGGGAACATTGACTTATGATTATACGGTTACCTTTGGGGCTATTAAACAAGGTTTATTGTTATATCCTGGTAAGGCCATAGGGGGCACAGCTATTGTTGCACCGCTAGGAGCACCTTGGCAACACGTATTAGTTGATCGAGATAGTACTATAACGATTGATTCGGATTTAGCAGAAACTCTAATTAATTATCGGGTTCCTATGGCACACAAAGGTGTAAATGGGAATACATTAATCGTCGGTGGATCTAGTGATATGGTTGGAGCCCCTATGTTGGCCGCAGAAGCTGCTGTTCACAGTGGAGCCGGTAAGATTACATTAGGCGTTCCAGATATAATTAAACATGTTGTGCAAGGTCATATCATACCGGAAGTAATGGTAACATCTATCGATGAAAATGAATCCCTTTATGACGGACGTCAAGTAGTTGCTATTGGGCCAGGTTTGGGGCGCACTACAGATATTCCAGATGTAGTAAATCAAGCTATTGATTCCTGTGAAGGCGCTCTCGTCATTGATGCAGATGCGTTATATGCATTAGGCCATGTAGGTTCTGTCGATAAAGATGCTTTACGTGATGGCCATATTGAGTCCGTATATAAGGTGCAAAAAAATCTGCCATACTGTGTAATGACGCCTCATTTAGGTGAATTTAGTAGACTTATAGATTTGCCAATAAAATGGATTGAACGTCATTATATTACACTGGCTCGAGCATTTGCTAAGGCTCATCAAGTAGTGTTAGTACTTAAGGGAATTCCTTCTGTTGTGGCACTACCTGATGGTACGGTATATGTTAATACTATCGGAAATGCTGGTATGGGAACTGGCGGAATGGGGGATGTATTAACAGGTATTATTGCAGGTTTTATTAGCCAAGGTTATTCCTTACAAGATGGTGCAATTTTAGGTGTCTATGTACATAGCCGCAGTGCAGATATACTAAGTGATACTAAAACTTGGGGGTATACACCTAGTGATGTAAGTACATCGATAGGTTGTGTCATTAGTGAATTATTGGGAGAATAAGAATGACAAATAAAATACAGCGATTTATAGCCTTTTTGTTAGTGTTATGTATTCCAATCTTTGCTATTGCGGGATGCACGAATAAAGATGTAGCTAATGCAGCATCTCAGAATAGCACTAGTGTAAATGAAGGCTATTCAATTGATACGAAGCAGACGAATCCTGAAGGTCATCTAGATGTATATATGCTAGATATTGGTCAAGGCGATGCCATATTACTTAAGGTTGGCGATGAATATAGTATGATCGATACAGGTGATATAGAGCATCGTGAGAACATTGTGGCACAGTTAAAATCTATGGGTGTTACAAAGCTAAAAAATGTAATTATCACACATCCTCATGCTGATCATATGGGTGGTTTCTATGCCATCGCAAAAGCTATGCCTATTGAACATGTGTATGATGATGGTATTTCTGTTGATAATAATATGTATAAAACCTATGAAAAATGGATTGATAAAAATAAAATTCAACGGTCTACATTGCGTAGTGGTGATGTAGTAGATTTTGGTCATGGAGCGGTATTTGTTGTATATGCACCTTGGACTGAACCTTTAACAGATAAAAAAGGAGCGCCAGATCTTAATAATAACTCTATTGTAGGTAAATTAATTTTTGGTAAATTCTCTATGCTCTTTACTGGTGATGCAGAATTACAAGAAGAGAAAAAACTCATAAAAGAGCAGAACTCTAGACTGTTTGCCCGTGTTCTTAAGGTAGGTCACCACGGTTC
This sequence comes from Veillonella dispar, assembly GCF_900637515.1. NCBI lineage: Bacteria > Bacillati > Bacillota > Negativicutes > Veillonellales > Veillonellaceae > Veillonella > Veillonella dispar. The sequence goes on from NZ_LR134375.1 coordinate 910,896, forward strand.
TCGCACAAGTAGCTCTGAAGATTTTTTGAAATCTATTAAACCAGAAAGTGCATTAATTTCAAATGGCATGTATAATAGTTATGGTCATCCTCACGATGTAACATTACGTCGTTTGCAGGAAAATAATATTGCCATTTACCGTACAGATACGATGGGACGTATTCACATTAGTACGGATGGGAATGAATGGCAAATTACAACTGAACGTTAGTATCGATTGCATAGCACAAAAATTAATTTTAAGCAACTGATTTTTGTGTGTACTGTATAAAGACTTTATATAGTAATATGTATAATCGGCATACTAATCTTCATGTTTGTATGAAATAATCTATCTATAATCTAACATTAGTTTATGGATAGATTGGAACGATGAGACTTTGATTCACAAAGATATCATCGACTCATCTCTATGGTTTGGACACTACGTATGTCAGTTAGATTGGAGTGAATGTATTGCGTAAACTATTTTTTATGTGCCTTGCTGTCTTGATGGCGATACCACTATTCTTGACTCAAGCAAAGGCAGCTAATCTTGAAGATGCTCGATGGGTGACACGAACTGATGCACCGGTACCATATGTTCGTATGGTTATGGATTTGTCAGCACCGGTAAAAGCGTCTGCATCGATTAGCAAAGATGGGAAAACGACGACTGTTACCTTAAAGAACACAAAGCTAAAAACTGCTAAAGCGAATATCAATATGGACTCTAGCATAGCTAGTTCTGCTAGACTCACAGAAGATGGCAGAGATGTGAAGGTAACAATTAAGACACCTTCATCTATCGATACGAGTGATGTAAAGGTATTTTCCCTAAAGAAAGATACGGTTAATCAGAAACCGTATCGCATCGTTGTAGATGTACAGAAAAAAGGTGTGGTACCTAAACCTGCTTATTATGGCAAACGTCCATCTCCTTCTGCACATCCTGCGAAAAATATGCCAACAGGATCCGGTAATTATTCTATTAGCGGTGGTCTATCTGGTAAAACAATTACGATTGACCCAGGTCATGGTGGTAGTGACTCTGGTGCCGTTGGGCCGCATGGTGTACAAGAGAAAAATATTACACTACCGATTTCTATGTACTTGAAAAAAGCTCTAGAAAATCGTGGCGCTAAAGTGCTTATGACTCGTACTACAGACGTAGACGTATACGGTCCTAATGCAAGTGGTGTTGATGAATTGGGTGCTCGTGTTAACGTAGCAAACCGTAGCAATTCTGATGCGCTCATCAGTGTGCATATTAACGCATTCAACAACCCAAGTGTTGGTGGTATTGCAACATACTACTATAGTAAAACAGGCAATGATGCTCGATTAGCACAAAAGGTACAATCTCAAATTGCTAGCGTTCCAGGTTTCAATGGTGACCGTGGCATTCAAGAAGGTAACTTATATGTGTTGAGACATTCTAACATGCCTGCAGTTCTTGTAGAGCTTGGTTTTATTTCCAACCCTAATGAAGAACGTGTATTGCAATCTCCTCAAACACAAGAAGACTTTGCAAATCGCATTGCCAATGGTATTGCTAGTTACTTTGGAGGTTAATCGATGAAATTACGTAAACAAGTTCTGTCGATCCTCTGCGTAGGTTTGCTTGCATTTGCAGCGGGTTGTACACCTAATCAAGCACCTACAACGGGTAAAAGTGAACCTGTGCAAGAGACGAAAGTCAATAAGGATGCAGAAACAACAAAAACATCTCAAGAAATGGTTAAGATGGCCTTCTTTGTTCCAACAGAGGATGGCTCAGGGGTAAAACAATCAACCGTTGAGATGGAGGCGGACAAAGTAACGCCTAAAGCTGCTCTTCTAGCGATGTTAAAAGCTGATAGAGCACAAAAATATCCAGTATTCTCCAAGGATATTAAAATTACATCCGTTACTGTAAAGGACGGCATTGCTTCTGTAGAAGTGAATGACGCTTTCGTAAAAGGTAATGGTGGGGACTTAACTGTTAAATTACAAATGGCTGCCATTGTAAATACATTGACATCCTTTGATAATATTAATGGTGTTCTCTTCGTTAGCAATGGTAAAAAGGTACCTACTGTAGGTTCCTTTGATACGAAAGATCCTGTTAAACGGATGACAAACCTAATTAAAAAATAATTAAGTTAGGCTCATTGATAGCAGATAGTTGATATATCAACTATCTGCTATTTTTGTTGTCTTTTATATATGTTACAATACAATATGTATACTAATCGGAAGCCAGGTGATGAGATGCAATTAAAAGATGTAGGGGAATTTAATTTCATTCGCCACATTCAAGATAATACGATACATGATCCAAGTACTGTGATTACAGGAATTGGTGATGATTGTGCTGTATATAGTGCTAAGGAAGAAACAGATCAATTAATTAGTACTGATACGATGGTGGAAGGGGTTCACTTTAGCTTTCACTATATGAAGCCCTATGATGTAGGCTATCGTCTCATGACGGCCAATTTGAGTGATATTGCTGCTATGGGTGGTACTCCTCGTCAAATTGTGCTATCTGTGGCGGCACCTGAATATGTTGATACGGCTATTCTTGATGAAGTTTATAGAGGTATAAAAGATCAATGCGCAAAATATCATCTTAATATACTTGGTGGGGATACGGTGTGTACGGAAGGGCCCATGGTGTGGACTGTAACAATTATTGGTGATGTCCCTAAAGGAACTGCTATTATGCGTAGCGGTGCGCAAGTAGGTGATATTGTGGGTATTACAAATTACGTAGGTTATGCTGCTACAGGTTTGGGTGCCTTATCATATAATTTAGATGGTTATCATATGACCAAGGTTGGTCATCAACGTCCAGATCCACAAATAGAATTGGGCCAACAATTGAGACAATTAGGTATTCATAGTATGAATGATATTAGTGATGGTCTCGGTAGTGAATTAAATGAAATTGCATCGGCTAGCAATGTATCTATTGTCATAGAGGAAAAAGCTATTCCACTACATGAGGAGACTTATGAATTAGCTAAGTATTTGCAGACTAATCCAGTGGACTATGCATTGTATGGTGGAGAGGACTTTCAACTAGTATTCACGGCTCCTAAATCATTGCTTTCTAAATTAGAGAATTTAGCAGGCATTACAATAATTGGTGAAGTTGTATCTGGACCAGCTCAGGTGCAGATGGTAACACCAGATAAAACGATTAAGACCATAGAAGCGAAAGGATATAATCATTTTCATGAATCATAAGGCACAGGTTCAATTAGAGACTCATACAGTTGAAGATACACAACAATTTGGACAATTATTAGGCAAATGGGTCAAACAAAGTGGAGACCCTTTATGTATTGCCTTAATTGGTAATTTGGGGACAGGAAAAACTCATCTATCTCAAGGCATTGCGAAAGGCTTTGGCGTTACAGAGGAGATTACAAGCCCTACGTTTGCTATCATGAATACTTACGATGTTGATAGAACACATTTATATCATTTTGATGTATATCGGTTGGATGATATAAGTGAACTAGAAAATATTGGCTTTTACGAATATACAGAGGACTGTGTATCCATTGTGGAGTGGGCTGATAAATTTTCTGATGAATTACCAGATGAAACATTATGGATATATTTAACTCGTATTGATGATACAAGCCGATCCATTACGTTAAGTAGTGATTATCTTACGAAAGATGATTTAGTAGATATAGGAGGCCCATATGTGGTTGGGAATTGAGACAAGTTCGCTCGTATCGAGTGTGGCCTTAATGGATGAAACAAACTTGATTGGTGAATTAACCATTCAAGCGGGATTAACTCATTCTGAGCAGCTAATACCTCACATCGACATGTTGTTGCGAGCCTCACAAGTAAAAAAGAATGAACTAAAAGGTATTATAGTTAGCATCGGTCCTGGTTCATTTACGGGATTGCGTATAGGTATGGGGACTGCAAAAGCTATGGCTTATGCCTTACAAATTCCATTGTATGGTGTGATGACAATGGATAGTTTGGCTCATAATGTTTCATATACAAATAGAACTATCTGTACTGTTATCGATGCTCAGAAAAAGCATGTCTATACTGGTCTGTATCGATATGAAAACAATGAGCTAGTATGTAAAGAGGAACCCTTTGTTATTGCGGCTAGTGATTTATTAGAAAAGTTCCGAGAAACTAAGGAAGAGGTCTTATTCTTAGGTGATGGTATCAAGCGCATTGAAAAGCTTTTAAACGAAAACGATACTAATTTGACTATTCTAGATATTTCACAACGCATTCCTAAAGCCAGTTCTTTACTTTTAGCGGGACGCGACTTAGTTATCCGTGAAGAGATATGTGATCCAATGGATATGGTTCCTTATTATATCCGTCGCTCTGAAGCAGAGGTTTTATGGGAGGAACGCCATAAGGATAATCCAGACATGTTAAACCAAAATCCTACAGTTGTTGTCACTGAAGCGGCAGGAGTAGAATAATGGAGATTCGGTTAGCTACGGTAGATGATGCTCAATCCATTTATGATATAGAGCAACAGTCCTTTTCTGTTCCATGGAGCTTGGAATCTGTACTTGCTGAACTTGAAGGGGCCGATAATAAGCTATATATGGTCATTTGTGAAGATGAGCATATTGTGGGCTATGCTGGTGCTTGGCTCGTATACGATGAAGGACAGATTACGAATATTGCTATTTTACCTTCCGCCCGTGGTAAGGGATATGGCTCAAAACTTACTAAAGAATTAATAGAAGAATGTTTGAATAGAGGGATGCATGAAATCTTCTTGGAGGTACGCATATCTAATTTACCGGCCTTGGCAATGTATAGAAATCTAGGATTTACTGTTAAGGGAATTCGTAAAGAGTATTATTCAGAGCCAAAAGAGGATGCTTATATTATGTCTCTCGTTTCAGAGGAAATAGAATGAGTATTTACACATTAGCCTTGGAAAGTAGTTGCGATGAAACATCTGCATCCGTCCTAAAGGATGGGCGTACTGTTTTATCTAATGTAATTTCTAGCCAAGTACCTATTCATAGAAAATTTGGTGGTGTTGTACCAGAAATCGCATCACGCCATCATATTGAACAAGTTATACCGGTTATAGATCAAGCATTGCGCGATGCAAATGTGACGTTACAAGATATAGACCATATTGGCGTTACCTATGGCCCAGGTCTTGTAGGGGCATTATTAGTTGGTGTAGCTGCTGCAAAGGGGTTATCCTTTGCTACAGGTATTCCTTTGATACCAGTTCACCATATGGAAGGTCATATTTTTGCTAATTTCTTAGCTAATCCAGAATTGGAGCCTCCATTTTTAAGCCTCGTCGTGTCTGGTGGTCATACCATGTTAGTGCATGTGAAAGGCTATGAAGAGTTTGATATCCTTGGACAAACTCGGGATGACGCAGCAGGGGAAGCATTTGATAAAATTGCTCGCGTTATGGGTTTCCCTTACCCAGGTGGCCCTCATATTGATGCTTTAGCTCTTGAAGGGAATCCAGATGCTATTGAATTTCCAAAAGCATTGAGTGAGCCCGGTAATTTTGAATTTAGTTTCAGTGGCTTAAAATCTGCGGTGTTAAACTATTTAAATAGTAAGCAGCAAAAGAATGAACCGATAAATCAAGCAGACGTTGCAGCATCCTTCCAAAAGGCGATTGTAGATGTATTAGTTGAGAAAACACGAGATGCAGCGCATACATTGGGGGAAACTCGTATTACCATAGCTGGTGGTGTTTCTGCTAATAAAGGTTTACAAACAGCATTACAAAAGATGTGCGAAAAAGAAGGATTTACCTATTACAAGCCTCATAAAATTTTGTCCACTGATAATGCAGCGATGATTGGTTGTCGCGCTTATTATATGGCCCAAGCCGGTAAATTCGCAGATTTAACATTGAATGCAAAACCAAGTGTTGAAATTGGTCATGTATCTTGGAAAGAGGATTAATCGTGGATATCGGTCAAGATATTTTAAATACAACACCATTAAGTCCATTACAAACCTCATTATTAGAGCATATTAGTAAACTTATATCCTTTGGCGAGTCATTGACCCGTCAAAGGATACAGATTTTTACACCTCTTCTAGAGTCCTCACAAGGTACTATGCATCATCGTGCTGATATGCTGTGTATTGAACGGAGTGACCAAGGTGTTATTACTCGACAGTTAAAAGGGAATAATACATGGCATTCTATGATGGAAAGTGGACAACCTCTTATTGGGGTAGAACATGATCAACGACAACATGTTTTTCCCGTTGTAGATAATGGTGGTCGTATTATTGGGGGCATTGCTTTTACCGTGTCTCCGTCTATTAAGATAGAACAATATGAGCAAGAGTATACCTTGTCGGATACGATGCAACGGCTCATGTTGACTGCTACGGATGAGCAAATACAATCATATGAACCGATTTCTTACTTTGATGGTTTAATCATTTTTGATGATTCTCATAGAATTCTGTATGGTAATGAGGCGGCTGTACAACTAGTAGATGTGCTAGGATTTGACCGACGACTTGTGGGCTCATCAATTTATAGCAGTACCTTAAAAGTTTCAGCCATCCAACAAGTGTTAGAGGATAGAACCATATATACTAGTGAAGAGATCTATCAAGATATGGTCATTCGTCAGCATATGATTCCTATTGCTATGGGGCGTAATGAAACACGTTGTTTCCTTGTGCTTCACGATTGTACCCGTGAAAGTAAGCAGCAACAAGAATTACTGGTAAAGAACTCGATTATTAAAGAAGTTCATCATCGTGTAAAAAACAATTTACAAACCGTAGCAGGTTTGTTGCGCATGGAGGCTAGACGTTCTAGCTTGCCTGAGGTTAAACAAGCCTTGCAAGAGGGAATAAATCGTATTGAAAGTATGGCATTAGTTCACGATATTGTATCCCATTATGACGAGGATTATATAGGTATCCGATCAATTTATGACGAGCTATGTCGCTTATTGCGTATGAGTATGGTTCGACAAGACCAAGATGTTACGTTTACCTATAGTGGAGAAGATATGTTGATATCCTCTCATATGGCTAGTTATGTATCCCTCATAATTAATGAGCTAATTACCAATAGCCTTGAACATGGCTTAGATGGTAAAAACGGAGAGATTCGTTTAGCTGTTACAGAGTCAGAGGAATATATTGTATTAGCTTTTTCTGATACGGGTAAAGGGTTGCCTCCAGAGTTTTCTATTAATTCCAACAAGCGATTAGGATTAACTATCATTAATAATTTAGTTACCCATGAGTTAAAAGGTAAATTATCTGTAGAAAATACAGATGTTGGTGTTCTAGTAACAATACATATGAAGAAGGAGAAGTAAATGCGCGTTTTAATAGTGGATGATGAATCCCTTATACGTATGGATCTACGCGATATTATTGAATCCTGTGGTCATGAAGTTGTAGCAGAAGGCACTAATGGAGTGGAAGCCATTAAACTTTGCAAAGAATATAAGCCTGATATTGTTCTTATGGATGTAAAGATGCCGGAGTTGGATGGCATAGAAGCAGCACGTCAAATTGGCTTTCACCATGAAGCACCAGTCGTACTATTAACAAGTTATAGTCAACAGGATTTAATTAATAAGGCTAGAGAATCTGGCGTTTATGGATATTTATTAAAACCTGTACGTGAAGAGCAATTGGTTCCCACCTTAGAAATGGCCTTAGGCCGTTATCATAGTGATGCGCAGCTTCGCGAAAAAATGGCTGAATTAGAACAGTCATTAGAAGATCGTAAAATCATTCAAAAGGGGACCGGTATATTGATGGATTTATACTCTATATCTGAAGAGGAAGCGTATAATCGCATTCGCGCCTTAAGTATGAAGAAACGCGATAGTATTGTTAATATATGTAAAGCATTAATTAATCAAGTTTCTAAATAGATGAAAAGACTAGTATAAGGATAAATCTTATACTAGTTTTTTTGTGTCTAACATCAAATAAAAACTAAAAAGTCAAAAAATCAAAATTTCTGCTTGCATTTATTTTGACATAGGTTATAATAATACATGTGATTAGCACTCGATAACTTAGAGTGCTAATAAATTGTAAATAATAACTAGTAAATAAGGAGTGACATCATATGTTAAAACCATTAGCTGACCGCGTTCTTATCCGTTTAGAAGCAAAAGAAGAAAAAACTAAAAGTGGTATTTTCCTTCCTGATACAGCAAAAGAAAAACCTCAAGAAGGTGTAGTAGTAGCTGTAGGTGCTGGTAAAGTTTATGACAATGGTCAACGTGTAGCTCCAGAAGTTAAAGTTGGCGATACTGTTATGTTCGCAAAATATGCTGGTAGCGAATTAGAAATCGATGGCGCTACTCATTTGATCATTAGCGAACGCGATATCTTAGCAGTATTATAATAGCTAATTTATAGCTGTATAGAGCTAAACATACTATTGATACATTTTATATTGCCTGCGGGCATATACATTCCCTTACATTAGATACTGTTATTATCTAGGAGGTAATACATATGGCAAAAGAAATCTTGTTTAATGAAGAAGCTCGTCGCGCTTTAGGTCGTGGCGTTGATCAATTGGCAAATGCTGTAAAAGTTACATTAGGACCAAAAGGCCGTAATGTTGTATTGGATAAAAAATTCGGTTCTCCAACAATTACAAATGATGGTGTAACTATTGCTCGTGATATCGAACTTCCAGATCCATTTGAAAACATGGGTGCTCAATTAGTTAAAGAAGTTGCTACTAAAACTAACGATGTAGCAGGTGACGGTACTACTACTGCAACTGTATTGGCACAAGCTATGATTCAAGAAGGCATGCGCAACGTAGCAGCTGGTGCTAACCCAATGATCTTGAAAAAAGGTATTGAAACAGCAGTAAAAACTTTGGTAGAAGAAATTAAAAAACGCTCCATCAAAGTTTCTGGTAAAGCTGAAATTGCTCAAGTTGCTAGCGTATCCGCTGCTGATGAAGAAATCGGTGGTTTGATTGCTGAAGCTATGGAAAAAGTTGGTAACGACGGCGTTATCACTGTAGAAGAATCCAAAGGCTTGCAAACTGCATTAAACGTAGTAGAAGGTATGCAATTTGACCGCGGCTACATTTCCCCTTACATGGTAACTGATCCTGATCGTATGGAAGCTGTTATGGATAACCCATACATCTTGATTACTGACCGTAAAATCAGTGCTATCGCAGATATGTTGCCAACACTTGAAAAAGTTGTAAAAGTAGGCAAAGAACTTCTTATCATCGCTGAAGATGTAGAAGGTGAAGCATTGGCTACATTGGTAGTAAACCGCTTACGTGGTACATTCAAAGCTGTAGCTGTTAAAGCTCCTGGCTTCGGTGATCGTCGTAAAGCTATGCTTGAAGATATCGCTATCTTGACTGGTGGTACTGTAATCACTGAAGATATGGGCCGTAAACTTGATTCCGTAGAACTTACTGACCTTGGTACAGCTCGTCAAGTTCGCATTACTAAAGATGAAACTACAATCATCGATGGTGTAGGCGATAAAGATGTAATTGCTAAACGCGTTAGCCAAATCCGTGCACAAGTGGAAGAAACAACTTCTGAATTCGATCGTGAAAAATTACAAGAACGTCTTGCTAAATTGTCCCGTGGTGTTGCAGTTATCGAAGTAGGTGCTGCTACAGAAGTTGAAATGAAAGATAAAAAACTTCGTATCGAAGACGCATTGAACGCAACTCGTGCTGCTGTTGAAGAAGGTATCGTAGCTGGTGGTGGTACTACATTCATCGACATCATCCCTGCATTGAACACATTGGAAGCTACTGGTGATGTTCAAACTGGTATCAATCTTGTTAAACGTGCAGTAGAAGAACCTCTTCGTCAAATCGCTTACAATGCTGGTCTTGAAGGCTCCGTTGTAGTTGAAAAAGTTAAAAATACTGAAGCTGGCGTTGGTTTCAATGCTTTGACTGAAGAATACATCGACATGGTAAAAGCTGGTATCGTGGATCCTGCAAAAGTTACACGTTCTGCTCTTCAAAATGCTGCATCCATTGCATCTCTTGTATTGACTACTGAAACAATCGTAGCTGACAAAGTAGAAGAAAATGCTGCAGTACCTGCAATGCCTCCAATGGGTGGCATGGGCGGTATGATGTAATCAACTGCTTAGCGCATAATCTATAAGATTTAGAATAATCCTAATGAATTAGGAACTATATGTTCACTTTTTCATTAGGATTATTTTTGTATTTATCTAAATCAGCTATATGAGGATTATCAAATTGATAAAATTGATTTTGTATACAATATATGTTATAATTCTATAGAATTTAATATTGAGTCTAGTTTGACACAGTAGTTACTGACCTTTATAATATGGTTATCGAATTATTTCGATGTTGTTTAACCTGAAAGAAGGATTACTATGTTGAGCTTTATTTTTAAAAGTAAACCTAATTATGTTAATTTTGGCCTCTTAGTTTATCGTTTGGCACTTGGTATTTCCATGTTTTATCATGGATATTTAAAGTATTTGAGCGGTGCTGAAGGCCTTTATAAAGTTGGAGCTATGTTGGCACCATTAGGTGTACCTGGTGGTTATGAAATATTAGGTACTATGGCAGCATATGCAGAAATGATAGGCGGCGTACTTATAGCAATTGGTCTATTTACACGGAGTGGATCTTTGTTACTTATTGGTATATTAGCAGTGGCCACAATATTAAATCTTAGTGGCAGCTTCTTTAGTTGGGACTATCCATCTCAAATGGGCTTTGGTGCACTTATGTTATTCTTCGCAGGTGCAGGTCGCTATAGCCTAGATAAAGCTTTATTTAAATAATAATTAGGTTAATAGACTCGTCGATTGATGAGTCTTTTATTTGTGTAGCGAGGTTATTATGAATACAAAAACAGTTCCGTTTACAGCTGAACAATTAGAAAATATTATTGCCCAATATCCAACACCATTTCATATTTACGATGAAGAAGGTATCATTGAAAATATGAAATCTTTCATCGATGCATTTTCTTGGAATAAAGGGTTTAAACAATATTTTGCTGTAAAAGCGACTCCAAATCCATATATTATGCGTGTGTTACAAAAACTTGGGGTAGGTGCAGACTGCTCTTCCTTGGCAGAGTTGATGCTATGCGAAAAAGTGGGCATTACAGGTCATGACATTATGTTCACATCTAATGACACACCATATGTGGAATATAAAAAAGCACTAGAAATGGGTGCTATTATCAACCTAGATGATATTACTCATATTGAATATTTAGAAAAAAATCATGGTTCTTTGCCTGATACGTTCTGCGTTCGTTATAACCCAGGCTCCTTAAAAGAAGGGGGCAATACAATTATTGGCCTTCCTGAAGAAGCTAAATACGGTATGACTCGTGAACAAATTTTTGAAGCCTACAAACAACTACAAGCAAAAGGTGTAAAACACTTTGGTATCCATACAATGGTTGTTTCTAATGAACTTGATATCGATGGCTTAGTTGGCACGGCTGAACTTTGCTTTAATCTTGCCGTAGATATTAAAAATGAGCTTGGCATCAATGTTGAGTTTATCGATCTTGGTGGTGGCGTAGGTGTTGCTTATAAACCAGAACAAACACCTGTAGATTTCAAAGCGCTTAGCAAGGGTGTAGAAGAGGCTTACAATAGAATTCTCGTAGCTAATGGTCTTGGTGATGTAGCATTAGCTTATGAATGTGGTCGTATGGTTACAGGTCCATTTGGTTACCTAGTTTCTACAGCGATTCACAAAAAAGATATTTATCGTCATTACATTGGTCTTGATTCTTGCATGGCAAATCTTATGCGTCCAGCATTATATGGTTCTTATCACCATATTACTGTAATGGGTAAAGAAAATGCGCCTAAGGACCATGTATATGATGTAACAGGCTCCTTATGTGAAAATAACGATAAGTTCGCTATCCAACGTGAATTGCCAAAAATTGATATTGGTGATCGTATCATCATTCATGATGCTGGTGCACATGGTCATTCTATGGGCTTTAACTATAATGGTAAATTGCGTTCTGCTGAGTTGTTATTACATAAAGATGGCTCTGTTACACAAATTCGTCGTGCTGAAACATATGATGATTTGTTTGGCACCCTCGATTTCTCCAACCTATAATTTAATATTGAGAATCGAATAGGATGAGAATGAATATTATTAAAAGCCTATCAATATATGTAATATATGATATTCTTTTAATTCCTGTATATTTTAGTAGGAATATCTTGCTATCATTTAGATAAGAATGTATAATAATTGTAGATTGTTATGCACATACTTGCTAAGTTGGCGAGAATTACGGCGGTATTCACGTTAGTGCGTACCGCCTTTTTATATGTGTCAGTATATACGTTTTACATATAACGATTGTATGCCTCGATATTGAGGATACATAATAAAAAGGAGTGAATATTTTGGCTGAATTACTTCAGATAAAAGATTTAAAGGTATCCGTTGAAGATAAACAAATCTTGAAAGGTATCAACTTAACAATTAATAAAGGTGAAATTCACGTTGTAATGGGCACAAATGGTGCAGGTAAGTCTACACTTGCTAATGCTATCATGGGTAACTCTACATATACTGTAGACAGCGGCTCCATTATTTTTGATGGTAAAGATATTACAGAAGATGCAGTAAACGATCGTGCAAAAGCTGGTATTTTCATGTCCTTCCAAAACCCAATTTCTATTCCTGGTATCACTGTAGAAAACTTCATTCGTACAGCGAAATCTACAATTACTGGTGAAAATGTACGTGCCTTATCTTTCAAAAAAGAATTGAAAGAAAAAATGGATGAATTATCCTTTGATTTGTCCTATGCACAACGTTATGTAAATGAAGGGTTCTCCGGTGGTGAACGCAAGAAAAATGAAATTCTTCAAATGTCCATTTTGAATCCTAAATTGGCTATTCTTGATGAAACTGACTCCGGTCTTGACGTAGACGCGGTTCGTATCGTATCCGAAGGCGTACAACGTTTCCACAACGAAGACAATGCTGTATTGATCATCACTCACCACAACCAAATCTTGCAAAAATTAAAACCTGACTATGTTCATGTATTGATCAACGGTAAGATCGTTAAAACTGGTGATGCTTCTCTTGTACGTGAAATCGAAGAAAAAGGTTACGACGCATACAAAGCATTAGCATAGGAGGCACAATGGAAGAAAGAAAGAAAACCCAAGTCGCGGATATGGACCGTGGTGTCTATGATATTAAGAATGACTTTGAATATTCTTATATTTCTGATGCCGGTTTAACAGAAGATATTATCCGTGAAATTTGGTCTAATAAAAATGAACCTGAATGGATGCTTGACTTCCGTTTGAAATCTTTAGAAATCTACAATCGTATGGGTATTCCAAACTGGATTCCTGATATTTCTGGCTTAGATATGGCTAACATCCATACTTATGTTAAGCCTAAAGTAGATATGAAAGAAAACTGGGACGAAGTTCCAGAAGAAATTAAAAGCACCTTTGACCGCTTAGGTATTCCAGAAGCGGAAAAAACATCTCTTGCTGGTGTTGGTGCGCAATATGACTCTGAAGTTGTTTACCACAGTATTCAAGAAGATCTTGTTAAACAAGGTGTTATCTATACTGATATTGAAACAGCATTACATGAGCATGAAGAAATCGTAAAAAAATACTGGATGACATTGATTCCACCTACAGATCATAAATGGGCTGCTCTTCATGGTGCCGTTTGGTCTGGTGGTTCCTTCGTATATGTTCCAGCAGGTGTACAAGTTGAGATTCCATTGCAATCCTATTTCCGCTTGAATGCACCAGGTGCTGGTCAGTTTGAACATACTATGATCATCGTAGAAGAAGGGGCTAAATTGCACTTCATCGAAGGTTGTTCTGCTCCTAAATATGACGTATCTAACCTTCATGCCGGTGCCGTTGAATTGTTTGTAAAAGATAATGCTACATTGCGTTATTCTACAATTGAAAACTGGTCCAAAAACATGTACAACCTTAACACAAAACGTTGTGTGGTAGGTAAAGGTGGTACTATTGAGTGGGTATCTGGTTCCTTCGGTTCTAGAGTATCTTGCTTGTATCCAATGAGTATCCTTAATGGTGAAGGTGCACATGCTGAATTCACAGGTGTAACATTTGCTGGTGAAGGACAATTCCTTGATACTGGTTGTAAGGTAGTTCATAATGCTCCTTACACAACTAGTAATGTAAACTCTAAATCTATTTCCAAATCCGGTGGTGCTGCTATTTACCGTGGCCTTTTGAAAATTGGCCCTAAAGCAGAACATTCTAAAGCGACTGTATCTTGTGAATCCTTGATGCTTGATGCAGAGTCTCAATCTGATACAATTCCAGCGATTATCGTAGAAAATGATAATGTGGATTTAGGCCATGAAGCTAAAATCGGTCGTATTTCTGACGAAGCGATTTTCTATCTCATGACACGTGGTATTAGTGAAGAAGAAGCTCGTGCAATGCTCGTTCGTGGTTTCGTTGAGCCAATCTCCAAAGAATTACCACTTGAGTATGCTGTAGAAATGAACAATCTAATCAATCTTGAATTAGAAGGTTCTATCGGTTAAGGAGGAATTATGAGCGAATTACTATTTAATGAACTCCCTAGACCGACATTCAGATGGTTGCGTGTTAACCATACTGTAAGCTCTCTAGTTGGAGAAGATACATCCGTACAATCCATCGCTGTAGAAGCGAATCAAAATATACTTTCACCATTACCTACAGGAGCAGCACTGTTAGATGCTAAATATGAAGGTGCTAATAAGGATGCTGTTCAAGCATTGGTGGATAATGCAGAAGGTTATGTTATCAATGTTTCTGCTAAGACAAAAGAAGTTGTAGGCATCCGCATTGATGCTAATGCACGTGTAGCTAACCGTTTCCAATTCATCGTTGGTGAAGGGGCAGAACTAGAGGTACAATTCTATGTAACTGGCACTGGTGAAGCTTTAACAAATATTAGTTATCTAAATGAATACGATGTAAAAGAAGGCGGTAAAGTTGTAGTGAAAAAGGTAAATCTTTTACCTGAACATGTACAACATATCGAACATCGTTATACAAAATTGGAAGATAAAGCAGATGTAGAATACATTAATATTGAACTTGGTGGTAGCGAAAATATTTTGAACTACTATCATGATTTAGTAGGTCAAGAATCTCGTATGGTTCATGATATTGCTTATCTTGGCAACGAAGAGCAAAAATTTGATATCTCCATGGTTATGAGTCATGGTGGTAAAAAATCTTTCAGTGATATTCATACATTAGGTGCTCTTAGTGGCAATTCTAAAAAATCTTTCCGTGGTACTCTTGATTTCCTTCATGGTGCAACAGCTTCTGAAGGTGCGGAAGAAGATACTTGCTTATTGTTAGATCCAACTGTAAAATCTGTTTCTTTACCTCTATTATTGTGTAAAGAAGATAATGTAGTTGGTAATCATGCAGCGAGTGCAGGCCAAATTGATCATAATAAATTGTTCTATATCATGAGCCGTGGCTTTAGTGAAGTAGAAGCAAAACATATCATTGTAGAATCTATGATTCGACCTATTATTGATCGCATTGGTGATGAAACGATTGAAGAAGCAGCGTTAGCAGCTGTACGTAATAAAATTTAAAGAGGCGTTTTTATGAGACCAATTGCAGAAGCATACAAAGACTTTCCTATACTACATAAAGAGCATAATGGGCACCGCGTTATCTATTTAGATAGCGGTGCTACTGCACAAATTCCACAGTCCGTAATTGATCGTGTTGTGGAACATATGACACAACGTAATGGTAATCCACATCGTGGCTCTCATATTTTAGCTATTGAAGCATCTGAAGACTATGAAAATGCTCGTGATCGCGTAGTTGAATTTATCAATGCTCGTGAACGTGAAGAAGTTGTATTCACACGTAATAGTACAGAATCTATGAACTTGATTGCTCATAGCTATGGTCTTCATAATGTGAAAAAAGGTGACAAGATTGTCATTACTGTTGCGGAACATCATGCCAATCTTGTAACATGGCAATATGTGACAGAACAAACAGGGGCAACTTTAGAATATATGTACCTTGATGAACATGGGCATTTAAAAGATGGTGAAATCAATAAAATTGATGAAAACACTAAAATTGTTGCCTTTGCTCATGTTAGCAATGTGCTTGGTATGGAATTCCCTGTAAAAGAATTAACTGAAAAAGCGCATTCTGTAGGTGCTGTAGTAGTCCTCGATGGTGCTCAATCTACACCTCATAAAAAAATTGATGTCCAAGAATTAGATTGTGATTTCTTCGTATTCTCTGGCCATAAAATGTGTGCATCTCAAGGTATTGGTGTACTCTATGGTAAACGTGAGTTATTAGAAGCTATGCCACCATTCCTATTGGGTGGGGACATGATTGAATATGTAAAAGAACAAACTGCTACATTCAATGAGCTTCCATATAAATTCGAAGCTGGTACTCCAAATGCTGATGGTGCCGTTTCCTTGCATGCAGCTATTGATTATTTAGAATCCTTTGGCATGGATGCTATTGAAGCTTATGAAGAGGAACTTGTAGCATATATTCTTCCTAAGATTGTTGCATTGCCACATGTTCACGTAATTGGCTCTCAAAATCCTAAGGAAAAACACGGCGTAATTGCATTTACAGTAGATGATGTACATCCTCATGATGTAGCTACAATTTTGGATTCTAAGGGCATTTGTGTTCGTTCCGGTCACCACTGTGCACAACCATTAGGTGCATTCTACAACGTATCTGCATCCACTCGTCTAAGTATGTACTTATATACTCGTAAGGAAGATCTAGATGCATTCCTTGAAGTATTAAAGACAGTTCGTTCAGTAATGGGTTTTAAAGATTAGGAGATTTACCATCAATGGAAATGGATCAATTATATACGGAACTTATTTTGGAACATAACCAAGATAAGCGTAATAAACATGAATTAGCTCATTTTACAAATTCTGAGCATGGCCATAACCCAAGTTGTGGTGATGACCTAACATTGCAACTCAATGTGGAAAATGGCATTATTAAAGATGCTGCATACACAGGCTCTGGTTGTGCTATCAGTCAAGCATCTGCATCTATGATGATTGATATCATCAAGGGCAAATCCGTTGAGGAAGCTCTTCGTTTGGTAGAAGTTTTCTTAGGTATGATCAAAAAAGAGATTACCGATGAAAATGAGTTAGAAGAATTAGAAGATGCTATGGCACTACAAAATATTTCTAACATGCCAGCACGTGTTAAATGTGCAGTTCTTGCATGGCATACATTGAAAGAGGCTTTAAAGAAATAATATGAAGAAAACGATATTATTTGATTTAGATGGAACTTTAACTGATTCTCAAGAAGGTATTCTTAAAAGCATTAAATTTGCATTGGAACATTTTGGTTATGATGTACCTGATGAAGAAACACTACAATTATTCTTAGGACCACCATTGGTAGATGCGTTCCAAGAACATTGTGGTATGACCTTTGAGCAATCGGAAGAAACATACTTTAAATTCCGTGAACGGTATGGTACAATCGGAAAATTTGAAAATCAAGTATATCCGAATATTGTAGACTTGTTGGCTAAATGCAAAACAGAACAATATACTATTGCTGTTGCTACAGCAAAGCCTGAACATTATGCTAAAGACATTTTAGATCACTTCGAATTAACACCGTACTTTGATGTAATTGTTGGTGCAAATTATGAAGCTGGTTTATTGCATAAGAAAGAGATTCTTGAAAAAGCTCTTAAACTTTGTGGCAATCCTTTAACTGATGACAATGGTCGTCGTTTGGCCTTTATGGTAGGTGATCGTAAGTATGATGTAGAGGCAGCTAACGAACTTGGCTGTATTTCTATCGGTGTTACTTATGGTTATGGTACAGAAGCTGAACTAAAAGAAGCCGATGCAGAGTACATCTGTGATGACGTTGATGAAATTGCTGATGTTCTGGACCTAGAAGAAATGATGGTTCGTAGATAAGCTGTCTATAGATAAATCACATATTAACCTAAATAAAAAGCTAGAGGATTTTCTCTAGCTTTTTTGTATGTCTATTTGTTCTTTATATTGTTATGATATGGATATAGTGATATAACAATAATATTTTCATCTAATAAAAAGGACTAACCATGAACTGCACCCCAAAAATTGGACACAATTTTTGGAGGTGCAGTTCAAATAGGTTAGTCCTTTTAGGTTATTTTTTTAGGCCACTTTTTTTAGCTAACGTTTTGATAACCTTAGCACTTTGTTTTTTTAATTTGCCACCTGTTTGTTTGAGTTGGATACGCGTACGGGAAACACGACCAAGTGTAGTAATCTTAGTTTTGCGACGTGGCTTCATATCGCGCTCGTTACCAAAGTCGCCACGTTGTACACTTGTTGCTTTTACCTTTTCCGCTCTGAAAGATTTACGCAATGCTTTCATAATTAATGTGAGCGGTAAGGATTGCTCAAAAGAGTATAAATCAACAGCCACATAGCCTAGAGCAGGATACGTGTGCAATGTAAAGTGAAAGCCTGGTGCAACAGATAGGAGGGCGATCTCCTCGTCCATAACTTGACAACTGATTTCATCAACATCAAGGTCAGCTAAATCAAATGCGGTTGCTACACTTTCTTGTACAGCTGTAGCGGATGAGATTGCATCTTCATCGCAGGAATATAAATCAATTAACAGTTCTTGTCCTAATGCTTCTGCCATAACAACACCTTCTTTCAGAAAAATATATCTTATTTATTATACCTAGAAATTAATATTAAGTCCAATCATAGGAGAATGGATTAAAAAGTAAAGGAAAAGTCAAAATCGTTTAGAGTGATTTGACTTATTTACAATATATAGAAAAACTCATGTTTAATCAAGCTTGTACTAAATTTAAATTATGTAAAAGTACATAATAGGTCAAATGTGAATACAATGAAGTTTGACTTTTATATTGACTAAGGTCAAATAGTCGAATATAATAGAGTTGTATTAAAAAACAAATAGTCAAAAACTATAGTAAATATATTTTAAAGGGGTGTTTTTTATGAGTATGATAGCTGATAAAATAGAAAAGTTTATATTGGATCGTATGCGTGAAGAACAAGAGAAATTAATCTTAAAACGTAATGAATTAGCCGATGAATTAGATTGCGCACCATCGCAAATTAGCTATGTACTAAGCACACGATTTTCTAATGAACGAGGTTTTGATGTGGAATCAAGGCGTGGATTAGGTGGATATATTCGAATTACTAAATTAAATCCAGAAAATCCCGGTTCTCTACCAGCTGTAACAACCTATCGTATTTATGAAGGTCAAAATACAGTGGATCCATTAATTGATATTAAAGATGTAGACCAATCATTGTTTCAATTATTGCAAGCTGAAAAAATTACTCGTCGTGAAGCTCAATTGATGCATAATTCTTTTGCTACATTGATCGAGAATACCGATATTGAACATCGTAATGATGCAATTCGTCAGCTCTATGCAACAATGGTGGATACACTACGGAAGGAGTGATGATCAATGATATGTGATCATTGCCATAAGAATGAAGCTACCATTCATATGACTAATATCGTCAATAACCAAAAGACGGAACAACATTTTTGTGGTACTTGCGCTAGCAAGTTACAACAAGAGGGGAAATTATCCCCCTATAGTTCTTTTATGAATGATATGTGGGATAATAGCTTTTTTACCAATGATTTTTTTAAAAACATGATTTATCCAGATAACTTATTAAAATCTCATCAATCAAAACGGTGTCCTCAGTGTGGTATTACTTATGACGAATTTAATCGAGTAGGTAAGTTTGGCTGTGGGCAATGTTATGAGACTTTTAATAGTGAAATAGATCCCTTATTACAACGTATACAAGGTAGTTCTGAATATAAAGGAACTGTACCTAGTCGTGAAACTAATGTATTTAAAGCTAAACATGAAGTGAAGCGATTGCGTCATCAATTAGATACAGCAGTTCAAGCTGAAAACTTTGAAGAGGCTGCTATCTTAAGAGATAAAATTAAAGGATTAGAAGCCATCATCGATGGCGATAAAGAGTAGGAGGTTCTTATGTTAGATACTATATTGGACTCTCCTTTAAGTCAGTGGTTACATCACGATACAGATGTGACAGATCACATTGTAATCTCTAGTCGTATTCGTTTGGCACGGAATTTTGATGGCCTATTATTTACAAATTGTAATGATATATCTGCTTTAGAAAAAGTAAATGCAATTTCTAGAGGGTTGCTGCAACCTTTGAAAGATGCAGACGGACATCAATATTCCAATATTAGTCTAGAGCAGTTAAGTCAAAGTGAGCGGGCTGTATTAGTAGAGAAACACTTAATGAGCCCAGCTCTTGAAGAAAAATTACCATATCGTAACTTAGTCGTATCTGATGATGCATCCATTGTAATTATGGTGAATGAAGAGGATCATTTACGTATCCAATCTATGGCTTCTGGACTTCAATTGCAACAGGCCTATGACCATGCAGTGCAAATTGATAAGGCTATCGAGGCAAAGCATCCCTATGCTTTTGATGAACGCTTTGGCTATTTGACGGCATGCCCTACAAATGTAGGAACCGGATTAAGAGCATCTGTCATGCTACATTTGCCTGCATTAACTATGTCTGGTCGAATTACACGACTCATTCGCAGCATCATTCAATTAGGATACTCTGTACGAGGTCTGTACGGCGAAGGCTCAGAGGCTTTAGGCGCTATATACCAAATTTCCAATCAACGTACGATGGGGATAAGTGAAGAAGCAACGATTGAGCAATTAAGCAAGATTGTAGAAGGAATAATTGCGGAAGAGCGTAAATCTCGTCAATCTTTATTACATAATGATAAAGAAGGTTTAGAAGACGTTCTGTGGCGATCCTATGGTGTTCTACAATATGCACGACGTGTTAATGGTAAAGAAGCATTAACAAAGCTTAGTGATATTCAATTAGGCGTAGATTTAGATATCTTACCACTTTGGGGGAATGATACCTTCAATGAGTTGGTGGCAATAACTCGACCTAATTTCCTTACTAAATATTTAGGTAATGAAGATTTAACAGAGGCCGATCGCGATAGCTATCGAGCTAAAGTAATACGTCAAAAACTTTCAAAATAGTATATATTTCACAAATACTCAATTGATATTCCAATGGTGTTTCCCACCATTGTTCACATATATTTGAAGAGATACAATTACAATTTACATAGATAGAAGAGGTGATATTATGATGCAACGATTTACAGATGATGCACAGCGTGTCCTTTCTTTTGCTCAAGAAGCTGCATTGGAGTTGGGACATGACTATGTAGGCACTGAACATGTACTCATCGGGCTGACAAAGGTTAAAAATGGTGTTGCGGCTAAGGCCTTAGAAGAGCTTGGTATAGTTACAGAAGATATTTTTGAAGCTGTAGAAGAGCAAGTGGGGCGCGGTAATAAAAAAGCAACATCTATATATATGACGCCACGTGTTAAACATGTACTTGAGTTAGCTGTTCAAGTAGCTAACCGCATGAATCATAACTACGTTGGTACTGAGCATATTCTACTCGGTTTACTCAGCGATGGCGGTGGTGTTGCAGTTGGAATTTTACGGGCTATGAATATTCGTACCGACGATATAGTAGAAGCGATTCGTCATATTCTGGGCTCTAGTAGTAATGGTGATGATGGTAGACAAGAAGGAGCGAATAACAATGGCGATTTAGGTGACTTAACCGATTTTGCTACAGATTTAAATGAATCTGCGAAACAAGGTAAAATTGATCCTGTTATTGGTCGCGATACAGAAATTCAACGAGTTATTCAAATTCTTAGCCGTAGAACTAAAAATAATCCAGTTCTCATTGGTGAACCTGGTGTAGGTAAAACAGCCATTGCCGAAGGTTTGGCTCAGCGTATTGTTACTGGTAATGTACCGGAGATTTTACGGAATAAGAGAATTATTTCCCTTAGCATTGGTTCTATGCTTGCTGGTGCAAAATACCGTGGCGAATTTGAAGAACGATTAAAAAAAGCGATTGATGAAGTACAACAACATGATGACATGATTATCTTTATTGATGAAATCCATACTTTAGTTGGTGCCGGTGCCACTGAAGGGGCCATGGATGCAGCGAACATCTTGAAACCAGCTTTGGCACGCGGTGAATTCCAAGTTATTGGTGCTACAACCCTTGATGAATATAAAAAGCATATTGAAAAGGATGCCGCTTTAGAGCGTCGTTTCCAACCTGTTCAAGTAGGAGAACCTAACGAAGAGGATGCTCTTGAAATTCTAAAAGGCTTACGAGATCGCTATGAAGCGTTCCATAAGGCTAAAATAACGGATGAAGCTTTAAAAGCAGCTGTTACCTTATCCAGTAGATATATTACAGATCGTTTCTTGCCTGATAAGGCTATCGATGTGGTTGATGAGGCTGCATCTAAGGTCCGCATGAAAGTATTTTCTGCAGCACCAGATGTTAAGGCCTTAGAAGACCGACTCAATACAGTAAAGAAAGAAAAAGAAGCTGCTGTTACATCACAAGATTTTGAGAAGGCTGCTAAACTTCGTGACGAGGAGCAATCTTTAGTTAAAGAAATTGATGATAAAAAATCTGTAGCAAAAGAAGAAAGTGAGCAAAAGTTAGTAGTTACGGAAGACGATATAGCAGCAGTCGTGGCACAATGGACGGGAATTCCAGTGGCTAAAATAGCAGACGAAGAATCCCAAACTTTACTCCATTTAGAAGAAGAGCTTCATAAACGTGTAGTAGGTCAAGATGATGCTGTTACTGCTGTAGCTAAAGCTGTGCGCCGTGCAAGGGCTGGATTAAAGGATCCGAAACGTCCTATTGGTTCATTCTTATTCTTAGGTCCCACAGGGGTAGGTAAAACTGAACTAGCAAGAGCACTTGCGTCCTCCTTGTTCGGCGATGAATCTGCTATGATTCGACTTGATATGTCAGAATATATGGAAAAGCATACTGTATCACGCTTAGTTGGTGCCCCTCCAGGCTATGTGGGCTATGAAGAAGGCGGTCAACTAACAGATGCGGTGCGTCGTAAACCATATAGTGTTATTCTTCTCGATGAAGTAGAGAAAGCACATGCAGATTTCTTTAATATCTTGTTACAAGTTCTTGATGATGGTCGCCTTACTGATAGTCAAGGTAGAACTGTAGATTTTAGAAATACAGTTATCATCATGACGAGTAACTTAGGTGCTAAAGCTTTACATAAGAACTCTTCAGAGCTTGGATTCTTAGCTCCTAAAAAATCTGAATCTTCTACAAATCAATCTAATAGTATAGATTTTAAAGAAGCTAAGAAATCTGTTATGGATGCTGTAAAACGTCATTTCAGACCTGAGTTTTTAAATCGTATTGATGAAATGATTGTATTCCGGCCATTAACTGAAGAGGACTTAAAACACATTGTCTCTATCTTGATGAGTGATGTTACAAAACGCCTTAAAGAGCGTGAGCTTCAATTAGAAATCACATCTGAGGCGATGCAATTACTCGTTAAGGAAGGTTCTGATTTTACAATGGGGGCTCGACCACTAAAACGAGCTATTCAACGATTAATTGAGGACCCTGTATCAGACCTTATTTTGAAAGGAGATGTTACAGAAGGAAAAACTATAAAAGTAGATGTCAAGGATAACGAGATTGTTGTCAGCGTATAAAAAATATAAAATATACAGTTAATAACTTTCATATAAAAAATATGGGTTAAATGGTATACTATAGAATGATGATAGTTAACCATGTAGTAAAATTATGCATAAAAGGTCATGAATGGTTATCATTCATGACCTTTCTTTTCTTATTAAAATATTTTGAGGCATTATGGGAAAAGCAAAATCAGTATTCTTCTGTCAAAATTGTGGGGCTGAGTCTTCTAAGTGGATGGGCCGATGCCCACAATGTGGCGAATGGAATACATTAGTTGAAGAAATTATTAAAGAAACTAAACATAGCCGTACACCTTCCCGAGGTGTGGGAAATCAAACAACAAAACCAACAGCTTTACCAGATATTGAAATTTCATCTCTCGCTCGTGTATCTACAACCTTTGGTGAAATCGACCGCGTATTAGGTGGTGGGATTGTTCCTGGGGCTCTTATGCTCTTAGGTGGTGATCCTGGTATAGGCAAGTCTACACTACTTCTTCAAGTATCTCAAAAGGTGGCCGATACTGTAGGGACAGTTCTCTATGCATCAGGGGAAGAGTCTCAGTTACAACTTAAGCTTAGGGCAGAACGATTACATATCAATAGTGAACGATTACAAGTTATTGCAGATACAGATTTAGATCATATACTTGAGCAAGCTGATACAATGATGCCATCCTTACTTGTCATTGATTCTATTCAAACTATGTATACTGGTGATATTGATGCTGCTCCAGGCAGTGTTAGTCAAGTTCGAGAATGTACATCTCGACTCCTTCGATTTTGTAAAGAACGCAATATTCCTACGGTAATTATTGGACATGTTACTAAGGAAGGTAATATTGCAGGGCCCCGTATGTTAGAACATATGGTGGATGTAGTACTTTACTTTGAAGGTGAACGGTCTTACCAATTCCGTATTTTGCGCTCTATCAAGAATCGTTTTGGCTCTACATCTGAAACAGGTATCTTTGCCATGGTTGAGGAAGGGTTACAAGAGTTATCTAATCCATCAGCTTCCTTATTGGCAGAACGATCTGATGAGGAAAGCGGCAGCGCCGTTATGATTTATCTTGAAGGTGTTCGTCCTATCCTTGTAGAGGTACAAAGCCTTGTTGTTACGACTGCTTTTGGTATGCCTAGAAGAACTGCAATCGGTTATGACCTTAATCGTTTAATAGTACTTTTGGCAGTATTAGAAAAACGTTGTGGTTTTACGTTAGGTAATAAGGATGTGTACGTTAACGTTATTGGTGGTCTCAAGGTTAATGAACCGGCTTGTGACTTGTCTATGGCCGTTGCTATTGTATCTAATTTAAAAAATCGTATTGTTCCTACCGATATGGTCATTTTAGGTGAAGTAGGGCTCACTGGTAATGTTCGTAGCATTCCACGTATTGAACAGCGTATCAATGAAGCTAAGAAATTAGGCTTTAAAAAGTTTATTATTCCTGAAGGCAATTATAAACAAATCAAGGATAATGATAGTTCTATCAAGATTAGAGGCGTTAAATCTATTCAAGAGGCAATGCAGTTGGTATTTTCTTAATTAGGAGGTGATGTAATGATTTATCGGATATTGCGCTATGTAATAGCTATTCTTGTGGGCACAGCGGCCTATGTTGGAATGGATAGCTTAGCACCTATTATCGACCCATATTTGGTATCTCAATTTGAGTCCTTTGGGGATATGTCATTAACCATTGCACGTATTTCAGTATTGATTTTTGGTACTCTATTAGGCGTTATTATTGGGTATTTAATTTCTTCATTTATTTTAAAGCAAGGCTTAGTCATTGCTAAACGTTTAGAACGCATTCTTACTCATATTCCAAATCAAGAATTGATTGCAGGCACCATCGGTTTATTATTCGGTCTTATTATTGCAAATTTAATTGGTGTTGCATTCAATCAAGTACCTATTATAGGACCTTATATTCCTATTATATTGAGTGCTATCTTTGGATATAGTGGCCTTAAAATTATGGCTCGTAAAGGCCCTGAAATGTACAATAA
Organism: Veillonella dispar; assembly: GCF_900637515.1. NCBI lineage: Bacteria > Bacillati > Bacillota > Negativicutes > Veillonellales > Veillonellaceae > Veillonella > Veillonella dispar. Next base: position 936,581 of record NZ_LR134375.1, read on the forward strand.
CTATGTACAACAATGGAGTGGAGAAGGCCCTAAAAAAACAAGTCGTTTTAAAATGTTCTCTACTCATAAATCTGATAAAACTACGAGCACACCAAAACTACTAGATACATCTGTTATTATTGATGGACGTATTAAGGAACTATGTAATACAGGATTTATTGAAGGCCCTCTAATGGTTCCCCTCTTTGTATTGAATGAGTTACAAATTATTTCTGACTCTGCTGATGCTACAAAGAGAAATCGCGGTCGTCGTGGCCTCGATATTTTGAAAGAGATGCAAGATGCTAACAAGGTAGCCATTGAAGTGATAGAAGATGATTATGATGATCTTACAGAAGTAGATTCTAAATTAATGCGTCTTGCTTTGGATAAGCAGTGGAAGTTGATGACTAATGACTTCAACTTAAATAAGGTGGCTCGAGTGCAAGGCATTGAGGTGCTTAATCTGAATGAACTAGCCAATGTACTGAAACCGGCCCTCATTGCAGGCGAATGGATTCGCGTGCAAATTATGAAAGAAGGCAAGGAAGTACACCAAGGTGTTGCTTATCTCGATGATGGTACCATGATTGTTGTTGAAGATGGTAAACCTTATGTGGGGCAAACTGTAGAGGTAATGGTTACATCCATATTACAAACTAGTGCAGGTCGCATGATCTTTGCTCGTGTAGATGGAGGACAAAATGGACAAGGTAATTAGTTGTATTGTTCTCGCCGCTGGTGCGGGGCGCCGCATGGGGTATAAAGAAAATAAGATATTTATCCCTTTAGGACGATTCTCTATCATTCAGCGTACATTGCAAAATGTGGCAAATATTGAAGGTTTGAAAGAGATTATTCTTGTTGTAGCCGAAGGCGAACAAGAATATATGACAAAACATATTCAAGAGTTGGATTTGTCTGTTCCAGTTCATATAGTGCTGGGTGGAAAAGAGCGTCAAGACTCTGTAGCATGTGGCCTTAAAACTGTATCAGAAGAAACCAATATTGTCCTTGTTCATGATGGAGCGCGACCATTAGCCTCTACAGAAATGTTTAATAATGTTGCTGACTCGGCTAATACCTATGGTGCTGCTACAGTAGGTGTTCCGGCTACAGATACCATTAAACGAGTTGATACAGACCATAATGTTCTAGAAACATTACAGCGTAGTGAGCTATACCAAATTCAAACGCCACAAGGCTTTCAAAAAGAATTATTTGTAGAGGCTCATCAAGCGGCATATGAAACTAAGTATCTTGGTACTGATGATGTATCACTAGTTGAGTATGTAGGTAAACCTGTACATATAGTTGAAGGGGATTATTGTAATATTAAAGTGACAACACCAAATGATATTGCAGTAGCTAAGCGATATTTAGAAATTGAGGATACACGTATGCGCGTTGGATTTGGTTATGATATTCATCAATTAAAAGCAGGTCGCCCATGTATTCTTGGCGGTGTTCATATCGAATCTGAACTCGGCCCTGATGGGCATTCCGATGCGGATGTTCTTATTCATGCATTGATGGATGCTATGCTAGGTGCTGCAGGTCTACGAGATATTGGATATTATTTCCCACCTGAAGATGACCAGTATAAAGGGATTTCTAGCATGCTTTTACTAGAAAAGGTTAATTCCTTATTGAAAGAACGTGGGTTACAAGCCTATAATATAGATATTATGGTTATTTCAGAGACACCTAAGTTAAAGCCACACATCGATACGATGAAGGCTAACTTACAATCTGTTTTAGAAATACCATTAGAACGTATTAGTATTAAAGCGACAACAAATGAAATGCTTGGGGCCATCGGGCGCCGTGAAGGCATTGCTGCACAAGCTGTCGTTTCTGTATATGAAGGAGAGGTATAATCATGAGTTCCATGAAAGTTCGTTTTGCTCCAAGCCCTACGGGTCCATTCCACATTGGTGGTGCTCGTTCTGCTTTGTTTAACTGGTTGTTAGCACGTAAAGAAAAAGGCACATTTGTATTGCGTATTGAAGATACAGATCTGGCTCGCTCTACTCGTGAAAGTGAAGAAAATATCAAAGCTTCCTTGCAATGGCTTGGCATGAACTGGGATGAAGGCATTGATGTAGGTGGCGATAATGGTCCTTACCGTCAAACAGAACGTCTTGACTTATATAAAGAAGTAACACAACGTTTGTTGGATGAAGGCAAAGCGTATGAGTGCTATTGCACACCTGAAGAATTAGATGCTGTTCGCCAAGAACAAATGGATCGTGGTGAAACACCTAAATATAATGGCCATTGCCAACATTTAGATGAAGAAACAAAGGCTAAATATATTGCAGAAGGTCGTAAACCAACCATTCGCTTGCGCGTTCCCTTGAATAAAACATATGCTTTCGATGATATGGTACGTGGTCATGTATCCTTTGAATCCAATGGTGTAGGTGACTTTGTAATCGTAAAATCTGATGGTATTCCTGTATATAACTTTGCAGTAGTAATGGATGATCATATGATGGGGATTACTCACGTTATTCGTGCAGAAGAACATTTATCTAATACTCCACGTCAAATGGCTATTTATGAAGCACTAGGCTGGGAAGTGCCAAAATTTGGTCACATTTCCTTGATTCTTGGCAAAGATTACAAAAAAATGTCCAAACGCCATGGTGCTACATCTGTTGAACAATACAAACAATTGGGCTATTTACCAGAAGCACTAGTAAACTTCTTGGCTCTTCTTGGTTGGGCTCCAGAAGGGGAAGAAGAGTTCTTCACACAAGATGAATTGATTCAAGCCTTCTCCATGGATCGTGTAGCTAAAAACCCTGCTGTATTCGATATTGATAAGTTGAACCATATCAACTTCCACTACATGAAAAACTTAAGCGATGAAGAGCTATTCCATCTTTGTTTGCCACATTTGAAAGAAGTTGGCTTGGCTCCAGATAGCTTAAATCAAGCGGATATTGATTGGTTGACATTATTATGCTCTACATTCCGCGACCATATTAGCTATGGGGCGCAAATTAAAGATCATGTAGGCATGTTTATGGGTGAAACTGTATTCCTTGAAGAAGGTCACGAAGAGGAATTGCGTGCTGTATTGAATGAAGAAACAACACCAACAGTTATAGGTGCATTCCGCAGTGCATTGGCTGAACTTGATGAAATTACGCCTGATGTTGTAAAAGCAACTATTAAAGCAGTTATGAAAGAAACTGCTTTGAAAGGTAAATTCGTATTCATGCCAATCCGCGTAGCTTTAACTGGTCAAATGCATGGTCCAGATTTGAATAATATTGTTACATTGCTTGGTAAAGAAAAATGCTTACATCGCTTAGACAATGTTAGCGCTTTAACAAAATAGTAATACAATCTAAGAAAAAAGCTCTCATAGCTATTGTTATGAGAGCTTTTTATGTATATTGAGATTATCCTATAGAAATGCTATAATAATCGGCGTCTTTTATTTTTATTTATTATGAAAGTGAGTGCATTTATGAGTATTATTCGTTCTCTTAACCACTTATTCAATAGCTATCTTTCCTGGGTCGTGCTATTGATGGCAGTGTTAGCGTATGTATTACCAACTGTATTTTCTTGGATGACGCCGTACATTGCGTACATGCTTCAATTTGTAATGTTTGCCATGGGTTTAACATTAACAGCTCAAGTGTTCCTTGATGTATTTAAGCAACCGATGAAAGTTATCCTTGTATCTGTAATTCAATTCTTGTGGATGCCATTAGCAGGTTTCTTGGTAGCCCTTATTTTCAATTTCCCTCCAGAAATTGGTATCGGATTCATCTTGTTAGGTGCATGTCCTGGTGGTACTGCCTCTAATGTAATGACATTCCTTGCGAATGGTAATGTTCCGTTATCTGTATCTGCAACGACTGTTTCTACATTATTGGCTCCAATTTTGACACCTTTATTCGTTGTATTGTATGCAGGTGCTACATCTTCCATTGAAATCCAATTTATGCCGATGTTTATTTCTATCGTAAAAATCGTATTGGTACCGATCATCTTGGGTATCGTATTGAATTACTTCATCGGCTCTAAGATCGAACCTGTTAAATCTGTATGTCCTACAATTGCGGCTATTGCAGTATTATTAATCTTGGCTGCTGTTACTGCAGTGAACCAAAAACAAATTGCTGAAACTGGTTTCATCATCTTCGTAGCTTGCTTAGTACAAAATGTGAGTGGTTATGTAGTAACGTACTTTATATGTAAGGCTCTTAGTATTGATGTTTCCTCTCGTCGTGCAATGCAAATTGAAGTGGCAATGCAAAACTCTGCATTATCCGTATCTTTAGCGCTTAAACATTTTACTCCTCAAGCGGCAGTAGCAGGTGCAGTATTCTCTATCATTCATAACTTTACAGGCTCTATCTTCGCAGGTATTTGCCGTAAACATGACGATCAAGAGAAGTTGGAAAATGCTTAATAGTTAATTCATCATCCTCATCTTTCAAATTTATATCCGAAATATGCATGTTTAATACATTGTTTGGCTATGTTGAAAGATGAGGGTTTTCTTGTTTTCATTGACATTCTATAGGATAATTGATATAATATTTCTATATCTGAATATAGATTTAATAGTAAAAGCTGAGACTGAAAGAAGTACTCTACAACTAACTTTTTAGCGAGAACCGATGGTGGGAGGGTTCAAGTATAGGTAGACGAAATGCATTCACGAGCTGACATTCCGATTATAGGTAGGTTTGTCCGGTGACGCGCCGTTATGCGATGAGTGGGTGCCACTGCTGGTACCTAACAGAGTGGAACCGCGGACCATCGTCTCTGTATGAGATGAGGGGTCTTTTTTATTTTACGAAAATGGAGGCATCGGTAACGATGAGAGAAATTACAGTTTATAATACTATGACGCGCCAAAAAGAGGTGTTCAATCCTGTAACACCAGGTGAGGCAAAGATGTACGTATGTGGTGTTACACCATATAACCATCCTCACATTGGCAATGCACGTCCATTCGTAACTTGGGACGTAATTCGTCGCTATATGAAACATGTAGGCTATAAAGTAACATATGTACAAAACTTTACTGATGTAGATGACAAAATCATCAATACATCCAATGGTGAAGGCGTATCTTGGGATACTATTGCAAACCGTTATATCGACAGCTATTTCGAAGTAATGGATGCCCTTGGTGTACAACGTGCTGATATTTATCCACGTGTTTCTACACATATCGAAGATATTATTGCTATGATCTCTACATTGATTGAAAAAGGCTATGCTTATGAACTCGATGGCGATGTATATTATAGCGTTGATAAATTTGAACATTATGGTGAGTTATCTGGCCGTACATTAGATGATATGGAAGCGGGTGCTCGTATCGAAGTTGATGGCCGTAAGAAAAATCCTATGGACTTTGCGTTATGGAAAGCTGCAAAACCAGGTGAACCATATTGGGAAAGCCCTTGGGGGAATGGCCGTCCAGGTTGGCACATTGAATGTTCTGCTATGAGCCAAAAATATTTAGGTACAGAATTTGACTTCCATGGTGGTGGTAGTGATTTGATCTTCCCTCATCATGAAAACGAAATTGCCCAATCTGAAGGTTGTTCTGGTCAACATCCATCTGTACGCTATTGGTTACACAATGGTTTCATTACCATTAATTCTGAAAAAATGTCTAAATCCTTGAATAACTTCTTCTTGGTAAAAGATATTTTGGAACAATATAGCCCAGACGCATTGCGCTACTTCTTGTTGAGCACTCATTATCGTAGTCCATTAGATTTCTCTGATGAACGTTTAGAGGAAGCAAATAAATCCTTAGAACGTTTAAGCACTGCTATTGAAAATCTATTGTACCTTGAAAAATGTGAACCAGGTCCATGTGATGAAGCGCAACACTTATTAGAAAAAGCTAAAGAGTATGAAGAAGAATTCGAAGCAGCTATGAGCGATGACTTCAATACTGCGTTAGCTACATCTAGCATGTTTGGTCTTGCTAAAGAGATCAACATTTACTATCAAACTGTAACAGGTCGTGAAGGTGTTGTTTGCCAAGAAGCTATTGCTGAAGTAAAACGTATCTTCAAGTTCATGACAGAAGTAATTGGTATTCTTGAAAAAGCATGGGAAGGCAACACAGGTGCTAACGCTGCTGAATATGAAGAATTAATGCAAGTAATCTTGTCTGTACGTCAAGCATGTCGCGATCAAAAACAATGGGCATTAGCTGATTGTATCCGCGATCGTTTGGCTGAAATCGGTATTACTATTGAGGATTCCCCTCAAGGTGCACGGTGGAAAAAACGTGAAGTTTAAACAATTTCAATTCTTAAAGAATGAAGCAATAAAAAAGTTGACGGCTCTTGAACAAGAGCCGCTTCGTTTGCGTAAACGAACTATAGAGGAGTGTCTCAGTGCAGATGCAGTTATGCTTGCCTATATTGGCGATGCCGTATACTCCATGTATGTCCGTGAACGAGTGGTACAAATGAATATATCTAAGGTACAAGTGTTGCACACCATTGTTACTGAGTTTATTTGTGCTAAGTCACAAGCGAAGGTATTGCTTGAAATAGAGGATGCTTTCACAGAACAAGAACAAGCTATTGCACGACGAGCTAGAAATAGTAATGTAAATGTGCCAAAAAGTAGTTCTGTTCAAGAGTATCGTAGTAGTACAGCCTTTGAAGCCGTACTTGGATTTCTTTATGAAACGCGTCAAGATGAGCGCTTACAAGATGTTATGAAGCAAGCCTTTTCAATAACTCTACGAGGTATGTAGTATGGATAATTATATTGTAGGTCGCAATGCGGTTAAAGAGGCCCTTAAAAGTGGTCGTTCCATCCAGCGCATTATGGTCAGTGAAGATAAGGTTAAAACAGGTCTAGCTGATATTGTTGGCCTTGCTAAATCTCAAGGCATTGAAGTGCGTCCAACACCTATCAAACAAATGAATAAATATGATTTAGAGGTACCACACCAAGGTGTTATTGCTCTTGTTTCTGCTGTTCAATTTAAGGAACTTGGTGAAGTACTACAAGAGACGAATCATGATGTCCCTTTGCTTATCCTAACAGATGGTGTTGAGGATCCACATAACATGGGCGCAATTATCCGTACTGCGGAATGTGTAGGGGCTACGGCCGTACTCATTCCTAAGCGTCACAATGCTCCTATTAATGCTACTGTAGCTAAAACATCGGCAGGTGCTATTGAACAAATTCCACTTGTACAGGTTGGGAATGTAGCTCAAACTATTAAACAACTTCAAAAACAAGGTTTTTGGGTTATGGGCGCTCATATGGAAGGTGATCGTACCTTATACGAGGCGGATATGACAATTCCTACAGTTATCGTTATCGGTAATGAAGGTAAGGGCATTAGCCGCGTTGTGAAAGAGGCTTGTGATTTCCTCGTTACCATCCCTATGTATGGGAATTTAAATTCTTTGAATGCATCTGTTGCAGCCGCCGTTCTTATGTATGAAGCGGTTCGTCAACGACAAGCGAAATAATTATGTTAAAAGATATCTTAATTGTAGATGGATATAATGTGATATTCGCCTGGACTCATCTAAAGAAATTGGCTCATGAGTCATTAGAACATGCCCGTATGGAGCTTAGAGATAGATTGTTAAACTACGGAAAATTCAAGGGATACGAAGTTATCCTTGTGTTTGATGGTAAATATACAAAGTCTGGCGGTTCTGTAGAGGCTATTACGAGCGGATTTCTTGAAGTCTATACTGAGGATGGAGAGACGGCGGATTCCTTTATTGAACGAGAGGTATTTTTGCGGAAAGGCAAATATACCAATGTATATGTTGTAACCTCTGATGGAGCTGAACAAAATCAAATTCTTGGATCTGGTGGTTTACGCATTCCAGCTCGAGAATTGCAAAATATGATTCGCATAGCTAAGGAAGAGGAACGATTACAATACGCTCATGAACATAGACGAGATCAATTTAGCTTGCGACGTAATGAAGTAGGAGGGTTATTATCTCCTGAAGTAGCTGAAAAGCTAGAGAAATTACGGCGTGGCCATTGATAGTTGAAAATCACATATAGTTCCAGTATAATGAATATATTGGTTTTTCTGCTCAATTGTAAGGAGGAGCATATGAACACAATTCATACACGCAAGCCCGATTACAATTTCAAAGAAATGACCGATGAGCAAGTTGTGGTCATAGCTCAAGAAGAGCAAAATGAGTTTGCAATCGATTATATTGTTAATAAATATAAAAACTTTGTTCGTGCAAAGGCGCGTTCTTACTTTTTAGTAGGCGCAGATCGTGAAGATATCATTCAAGAAGGGATGATTGGTCTTTATAAGGCTACGCGAGATTTTAAACATGATAAATTAGCGTCCTTTAGAGCTTTTGCGGAGCTTTGTATAACTAGACAGATTATTACGGCTATTAAGTCGGCTACTAGACAAAAACATGCGCCTTTAAATTCCTATGTATCTTTAAATAAGCCAGTTTATACAGAGGAATCAGAGCGTACATTGATCGAGATGCTATCTTCAGCAAAGGTTACCAATCCTGAGGATCTTATTATCAGCCAAGAGGAATTGGATGATATTGAGCGCAATATTGGTCATATTTTAAGTGAACTCGAGTGGGAGGTCTTGGAAGGATATCTAGACGGACGTTCTTACCAAGAAATGGCTGAGGTCACTGATCGCAGTGTTAAATCTATAGATAATGCGTTGCAAAGGGTTAAACGTAAATTAGAGAAGTATTTAGAACATCGGGTTTTGGATTCTCCAAGAGCCACACAGGAAGGATGACAGTCGTGACAAATTTCTTAATGATTGTAGAAGTTATTGTATCTATCTTATTAATCGTAGTAGTTGTTGCACAGAATAGCAAAAACGCAGGCATGGGTGGTGCTGTTTCTGGTGCGGCAGACTCTTCTTTTGGTGGTAAGCAACGCGGTTTAGATGCTTTCTTATCTAAATGTACGATTATATTGGGGATTATCTTTGCTGTGTTGAGCTTAGTGTTAGGGGCAATGATTAATCAATTCTAATGATGAAAGCCTGCTTTGCAGGCTTTTTCTTTTTTCAGAATAAGGAGGTGAAGATTTGAAGAAGAAAGTATTAGACTTTTATAAATCTATACAACCACATGCATATCATATTGAAGATGCTGCTATGGATAATCACATTCGAGGTGGTAAGGATCTTGAGATGTTTATTCGTTCAGCAAAAATGCTTGCTCGAGAAGGGGTGCTAACATCTTCTCGACCTGATGTATATCAATATGCAGAACAACAACATGAAGAATATGAAGGTATTTATAAGGGCTATCGTAAGTCGTATGGCTTTGTGATTATGCCTGATGATGAAGATATATATGTAGCAGAACAAAATAAAGGGACTGCTATGCACAATGATAAGGTTCGAGTTCGCGTTGTACCGTCTAACTATACAAAGCATAAACGAGAAGGCGTCATCGTTGATGTTATTGAACGAGCTAATGAAACTGTAGTAGGTACCTATGACCGACAACAACACTTTGGCTTTGTTATCCCTGATGATGAGCGTATAGGGACAGATATCTTTGTAGATTTAAAAAATACATTAGATGCTCGTAGTGGCGCAAAGGTACTAGTCAAAATTACAAAATGGCCGGAAGGTGATAAAAAGCCAGAAGGTATTATAACGGAAATTCTTGGCTATAAAGGTGATGTAGGTCTCGATATTAACTGCATCATGGCGAATCATAAGATTCCATTTAATTTCCCAGACGATGTCATTAAAGCTAGCCAGAAAATTGATACTGTGATTCATGAGGATTCTGATCGTTGGGACCTTCGTGATGTACAGATGGTTACCATCGATGGGGAAGATGCAAAAGATTTAGACGATGCTGTGAGTGGTCGTAAATTACCAAATGGTAATTATGAATTAGGCGTACATATTGCAGATGTAAGTCATTATGTAACATCTGGGCAAGCCATTGACAACGAGGCCTATAAACGGGGGACATCTGTATATTTAGTTGATAGAGTAGTACCGATGTTACCAGAGGTTTTATCCAATGGTATTTGTAGTTTAAATGCTCATGAAGACCGTTATGCTATGACGTGTATGATGGAAATTAATAAAGATGGTAAGGTTGTACATTATCGCATTCGACCATCTATTATCCATGTAGGCCGTCGTTGTAGCTATAAAGAAGTGTATAAGGCGCTGGAAGAAAATATTATTCCTGACGATTTACAAGACTTTATGCCTATGCTTCGCGATTTAGCAGAAATCTCTAAAATTCTTAATGCAATGCGTCGCCGTAGAGGTGCATTGGACTTTGATTTTCCTGAGTACAAGGTATTACTTGATCATGATGGTACACCGTTGCGCATCGTAAAACGAGATCGCACCATGGCAGAACGACTTATCGAAGAATGTATGCTCATTGCCAATGAAACAGTGGCTACACATTTAGAGCATACACACCGTACATCGGTATATCGTATTCATGAGAATCCTAGTGAGGAAAAACTAGATTTATTCCAAAAGGTGCTTAATTATTTAGGTCAAAACCTAGTTCTAAGTACTGATGGTGTGACACCACGAGATTTCCAAAAAATCTTAGATGTAGTAAAAGGGCAAGATATTGAGCAAGTAGCTCAAATTATGACCTTGCGTTCCATGCAGCAAGCTAAATATAGTACCAACAATGTGGGTCATTTTGGCTTGGCATCTACATGTTATACGCATTTCACATCTCCTATTAGACGATATCCTGACTTAATGGTTCACCGCCTTTTAAAAGCAGATATGCATTGGAAAAATGGTTATTCTAAACGGGATGTAGACGAAGCGTTCTTAGCTGGAGCTGTTGAACATTCTTCTATACAGGAGCAAGTAGCTACTGAGGCTGAACGAGATACAGTAGATCTTAAAAAGACTCAATACATGGTTCCATTTGTAGGGGAAGTCTTTGAAGGAACTATTTCTAGCATTACATCTTTTGGGATGTTTGTAGAATTAGAAAACGGTATCGATGGCCTTGTGCATATGAGCATGATGAATGATGATTACTATTTCTTTGATGAAGAACATTTTGTACTTGTAGGCAAAAGAACAGGTAAAACCTATCACTTAGGTGAAAAGGTAACTGTTACATTAGTAAAAGCCGATGTAGAAAAGAAACAGATCGACTTTGTACTTGGTGAAGTCAATAACCTAATGGCTATACAAGAACAATTGCAAAATGGTTCTGACTATGCAAGTAGTCGAGATGGCTATGGTAGTCGAAAAGGTCGTAAATCTTCAGGAAAATCCAGTAAAAAATCTTCACGACGCGATAGTAATAAATCTAGTCATTCTAAGTACGATGCTTTCAGTAAAAAAACTAGTAAAGGCAAATCAAGTCGTAAGAAGTCTAATAAAACGACTAAGCGCAGTCAATCTAAGAAATCTAAAAGTAAACGTAAACGATAGAGGTACATATGGCAAAACAATCTAGTCCATCTCTTATTGCTGATAATCGTAAGGCCCGTCATGATTTTAATATTCATGAAACCTATGAAGCAGGCATTGCTTTGACAGGTACTGAAATTAAATCGATACGTCAAGGTAAACTGAACTTAAAGGATAGCTTTTGTCGCATTGATAAAGGCGAGCTTTTGTTGTATGGTGTTCATATCAGCCCATATGAACAAGGCAATCGTTTTAATCATGAACCTGAACGGACCCGTAAATTGTTGATGCATAAATCTGAAATTAATAAATTACATGCACAGGTTAAGGAGAAAGGATTCTCTTTAGTGCCGCTTAACTTCCATTTTAGCCATGGTTATGTAAAGGTAACTGTAGGCCTTGTAACTGGTAAAAAGTTATACGATAAGCGTCAAGATATGGCGGAACGCGATGCTAAGCGAGATATTGCAAAGCGTCTCAAAGAGCAACAAAAATATTAAGATAAAAAGATCGAGTCATGATGGCTCGATTTTTTTGTGTGATATTTGTTAACTTATCTTGTGTTTTTAGTTGATAAATATGTATATTGAAATTATAATGTAAACAAAGAGTTGTGATTGTGGTTGACATTTTCTAAGTAGAGGAGAAACATCATGAATCAGAATATTCGGTACATTACAGAGGTTGCTATTTTAACGGCTATGATTACTGTATTAGGTGCTATTAAAATACCTAATGTCATTCCAGGTATAGAGTTTCAACTGTCAGCTCCATTGGCGGTAGCCATATGTGCCGTATTCGGATTTAAGAAATATATTATTAGCGGATGTCTATCTAGTTTAATCGGTTTAGCACTAGGTACACAAACTATTTTGAATGTTATGATTGCTATGCAATTTAGACTTATCGTAGGGCTAATTCTTTGGATGTGCCACAATCATATGATAGGTATTATGATTTCTGGCCCGATTGCATCTGCATTAGCGCGATTGACCTTGTCTGTATATATCGGTAAAGCTGCATTACCTATGGTTGCATTAGCAGTGCCTGGCATGATTTTTACTGTTATTATGGCACCAGTATTTGTGAAAGTATTCCGTAAAATTCACAGCCAAGTACCTAAAAATGATCTTATTAAAGGGAAGGTGTCATAATGGCTGAATTATATAGTGTACGCATGCGTGCTGCTCAAGGTGGTCCCCATGAAAAAGGGGGCCACCATATTTCTGGGGCAGAGCGGATTGTGAAGTTAGAAGAAGTAGGGGCTATAGCTCAATCGTTAGCTGATCGCGCACTGCATCACAGTAAAGGAAGAGCTGATTTTATCAATATTACTGTAGATTTAATCCCACCGGAGAAGATTACATATATTGACTGTCTTAAGGTAGAGGAACATAAAACTAGTAGTATTTCTGAATCCCATCAATTGGCGACTGAGCTTTTACAAGGTCCTCATATTAGTGAGGCAGCTGTTCTTAAAGCTATATCTTTGTTAAAAAGTTTAGATAAATCTATGCGCGGCGCTATGTTAGTGGATGCCATTACTGGCGAGCGCTTAGATACAGGTGACCGCGGAGTACGTGTTAGTCATATGGACTCCTTTGACTCTTATGCATTAGGTGATAATGAACATATGAGAGAGGCTTTAGTATTAGCTTCAAAGGTTCAATCAGCAGATGGTATTGTGGGCGAATTATGTTGGTCTGATGATCCAGACTATACAGTAGGTTATGTTGCTTGTAATGGTGTATACCATCGCCTTCCTAATATGAAAGAATTTGGTTCAGATATAGGGGGCCGCGTTTTCTTTGTACGGTCTGATATAGATAGTGAAAGTGTAATTGAGTATTTGGAGCGTACTCCAGTACTTGTTCAACGGAGATAGAATGTACAAATTTTTTAAAGAACAATTAGATTCTAAGATAGAGAACCATAATTTACGAACCTTAAGAGAATACTGTCCTCTAGATGCAGTGCGAGTAAAACGAGATGATAAAGAATATTTAATGATGGCTTCAAATAATTATTTGGGCTTAACTTTTGATACTCGTGTCATAGAAGGGGCCCTGAAAGGGGCTCAACAATATGGAACAGGATCTGGTGGATCGCGCCTTGTATCTGGTACATTTCCATTATTTACAGAGCTCGAAAGGTCATTAGCTAAATTTAAGAATACTGAAAAAGCCCTTGTATTTAATACCGGTTATATGGCCAATGTAGGAACTATTTCTGCCGTAGCTGATAAGAATACTATTATTTTTAGTGATGCTCTTAATCATGCTAGTATTATTGATGGTTGTAGATTAAGTCGAGGTACTGTAAAAACATATAGCCACTGTGATATAGACGAGTTAAAGTATCTGTTAAAACAGGTAGATCGAAACACTCGAAAGCTTATAGTTACTGATGGCGTATTTAGTATGGATGGGGATATTGCACCACTAGATAAACTGTATGAATTAAGCCGTGATTACAATGCATTGCTCATGGTTGACGATGCCCATGCAACGGGAACTATTGGTAATGGTCATGGTACAGCGGCCTATTTTGGACTTGAAAAAGAAGTAGACATACAACTTGGTACATTGAGTAAATCTCTAGGCTCTGTTGGTGGTTATGTAGCTGCAAATAGTACTATCATAGATTATCTCGTTAATACGAGCCGCAGTTTTATATTCTCTACCGCATTATCTCCTGCTGATATAGGGGCGGCCTTAGCTGCATTACAGGTTCTTGAGACAGATGCATCTGTTTTAGCGCGTTTACATGAAAATGTAAACTATATGGCAGATCAATTGATTTCTATGGGAATTGATGCTACTAATGAAACGCCAATTTTCCCAATACTAATAGGGCGTAATGAAGATACACTTGCCGTATCTGATTATCTATATGAGGATGGCATTATAGGCACCGCTATTCGTCCGCCTACAGTACCTATTGGTGAAAGCAGAATTAGACTAACGGTGACTGCTGCGCATAATAAAGAACAAATAGATTATGTGTGCCAATCACTGCAAAATGCTATGAAACAGTTATAATCATGATAATAGATAATATATCCTCTGAAGACAGGGATAAAAGAATCCTTGGATTGGTAAAATTGTCAAATTTAGATAAGTTGAGAAGGTTAAGAGTAGTGAATATACCGAATTGGTGAAGGTTTCATATAATTGACAGTAATACTAAATAGGCTTATAATTATGAGACCGACACACGGGGATGTAAAGGTTTCGACAGGGGTGCGTGTGGTATAGATAGCGAGTCGGCGTTCCATGAGGCCGTTAAACGGTGGGAAAACATTTAAACGCAGAAGAAAATTTTGCATTAGCTGCATAAGCTACGTCCCTCATACTTGTGCCTACCAAGTGTGAATGGACGTCAAACCGTAGGCTGGCTTAATTCAGTTGTTCATATGAATTAGGCGAGACAACATGAACTGGGGTTGTGTAGCTTGTCTGTGAGCGGTAGCAACCTGAGATCTAAATCATAGACTGTGCTCGGAGAAGTCTATATGGCAACACTTCTGGACAGGGGTTCGACTCCCCTCATCTCCACCAATATTCAAGCTAAAGCTAGAAGAGGCGTGATTACTGTATAAATGCAGTAGTTAACTAATCTTCTAGCTTTTTTTAGTGTTCATATATGTTCGCTTAAATTCGTATTTATTCGCTTGAAATTTCACCATGATTTCACCACCGTTTCACCACGAGACACTTTTTTAAAAACACCGGAAAAAGTGCTTAAATACGGTACTTTATAATAAAAAAGACCGGCAATAATGCCGGCCTAATTATGCCATAATATCGATTGAATCGAGTATCTGTTTTTCTTGCTCCTTCATCGCATCTGTTACGTGTGTATAAATGGAAAGGGTAGTCTTAGGTTCGTTATGTCCGACACGAGCCATAATCGTCTTAAGAGGCGTTTGCTTCTCAGCTAATAACGATATATGAGTATGACGGAATGTATGAGTCGTTACAGTCTTATTAAATGATACTGATTTTAGCAATTTATTTAAATAATGGGAATCATAAGGTACGCCGCCATCCGTAACGAAGATATAATTATCGTCGTTCTTATAATGCTGCATGATTTGCTTACGGCTATGATTAAGCTGTATAAACGTCGATAAGATATGTCGAGCACGTTTATTTAATTGCACTCTACGGACCGAGTATTCATTCTTAGGTGGTATCCTAAGCCCGTCTACCGTTAACGTAGCATTTACGTCAATATACTCATTTTTAGAATTGTAATCTTTGACGCGTAATGCTCGCAACTCACCAATTCGTAATCCGGTTAATGCCTGGAATTCGAATAGGAGGGCGACACGTTGATTCTTCTTAGCAAGAGCCGTTAAGAAAGTCTTTAATTCATCCTTCGTAAGGAACTTCTCACGAGCCTTAGTCATCTCTTCGGTAGTACGAGGCGGTCTCTTAAGAATAACGTCGTCGAGATACGATACGTCATTAATATAACCCATACGCTTACCATACTTTAAGACTTGCTTTAGCACGGAATAAACACGCTTAACATAGTTAAAGCTTTTCTCCAATAAAACTTTATTTAACATTCTTTGGATATAAATCGCTTTAAGATTAACGACTAGGATATCGCCTTCAATCCATCTTAAAAGTGCTTTAGCATGGTCTTCGATATTCTGCTGGGTAGTCACCTTACGAAGTCCTTTATCGATAGTAACGAATTCATCGGTAAGATCTTTAATCGTGAGAGTTTTACTACTAACACTATTCGTTAGGATCTCGTTAATTCTGTCGTTAAGAATACGTTGCATCTCTTTTTGTACGGCTTTAGTATTCTTAGTCGATGTAACACTAACTCGTTTGTTCTTGCCAGTTAGTGGATCCTTATAGTTCTCTCCATAACGGTAGGAGATAGTACCGTTTTTTTGCCTACGTTCATCAATATACATGTTTTATAATACTCCTATTGGCGTTTAAATGATGAGAGCATATTTAAGAGGGCCGTTAGCTGTTCCTCGGTCATATAACTCAAGATAATATTAATATCGTCGATCAACTCCTCACGTTCACGGTTGTCGATAACGATCGTACAAGCATCTTTAACGGTATCGAAGTCAGTATGTAGTACATGGGCTAATGCTTCGATTAAATCGTTGGATACGGTCTTAACATAGCCATTCTCTAACATGGTGTAAGTAGTACGTTTATAAGAAGCTTTCTTAAGATCGAGGGGCGTGATACCTTTACCATTATCTAACAATTTCTTTCGCAAATAGTCTTGTACACCGTCAGCTAATGCTTGATGGCTTAACTTATTCTGTTTTCTAAGGTTTTCTAATTTAATTAATTTAGGCATATTAATAGTCCTCCTAACTATAGTATAATTCAGATATAAATTAAAGTCAATGACATGTATTGACTGTTCGCATATGTTCGTGTATGATTATTATAGATGAATTGTAGATCAGTGTTAGTGTATTGTAGGTGCACCATGACACAACAATATGCGAGTGTAACTGACTTAGCTAAGATTTTTGCTATTGGTAGGACAAAAGCTACTGAGTTAGTACATCAAATGGAGACGGAGCCAGATTTTAAAGACAACGTTATCTCTTTTAGTCATAGAAAGAAAAACGTCAATATCGAGGCTTTCCGAGAGTTTTTAGTGACAAAGGTTAGCCGTCAATGGGTTAAATAATCGTTAGCTATGCATAAACAATATAACTATTAATGAATAACTCCATGACAAAGATGAGTAATATCTTATTGAATCGCAAATTAAGCGGTTAGAAGTTTTTAGTCAAATATAAAAGGATTAACATTATGACATTACAACAACGAATTCAAGCAAAAACAACTTTGTACACTATTCTTAACAGAGAATACATTAAAGGCCAAGGCCATGTATGGACAGTTAAAAACAATGAGACCGGCGCCGTTAGCCAAAAGAATACTCACGAGCTGACAGGCGGCACTGACACAGCGGCTAACGGTTACAAAAACAAAACTAATCGTCACGTTAAATCGACCGCTAAGTCCTTATCTCACGGCATGTCAAATACTAATTTCTATCGACAATGGAAACAAATGAAGAACCGCTGTAATAATCCTTCTCAGCCTCAATATGAAAAGTATCATGCTAAAGGCTATGATCCAAGATGGGACGTATTTGAGAACTTCATGAGCGACATGTACGATACATACGAGGAAGGCCTTACAATCGACCGCATTGATGGTGAAAAAGGCTATTACCCAGATAATTGCCGATGGGCCGATAGAAATACCCAACAACGCAACATGAAGAGTAACGTAAAAATCAACTGGTTCGGTACTGAAATGACTTTAGTTGAATTAGTCGAAAAGCACGGCTTAACAAATTACGGCATGTGTAACCAGGACTTAAGACGTTATCAAAGCATGGGCTTTAGCTTAGACATGGCGGCTGTTATGATGGTCTTAGGATTTGCATCTGGTGTACGATTACTTAAAGGTAGTCCAAAGGCTAAAACTGTTAAAGCTGGTAAGGAACTATATGGAGATGTGTATGGCACATTAAGCGATCCATTGAGTCCAGACAATCTAGTGGCAATGTGCAGAACGTCGGAATTAGCCGACATGGAAGCGCTATAACAATAAGAATTATCCTCTACCCGGGAGACTGGGTAGGGGGTATTTTTTTGCCCTAAAATAAGTTGGTACTGCAAGAATGTATAAATATATATCGATCGCCTATACCGATTAAAAATATAGCTTAGGATAAATTATACCTGGCCAATATCAAAACTTCCGTATAGGGCCTTTAAATGAATTCTACGGCTATTCTTGCGTCGGATATATTCCTTAATTTGTAGTTAGGAAGTAAGCGCGGGCCGAGGTCGTCAGACCGAGTTGTTAGGACTCTCTGTTAGTCGATATAAGGATGTTAATTAAAGCTCCTCTAAGACCAGCTACTATGTCTCTGGAGTATTTATATCTTAAACACAGTAGACGGCCCTTAGAGCGTGAATAACGAAGTTTTATAACTACTGTAGCGATGTAGGTATATGTGTAAGGGCGGCTTATTGTCTTTAGCATAATGACTTAATTCATTTAAATCGCCTCTGAGAGAAGTTTTAGCTGTTGAGGATAGATTATACCTGGTCCATATTAAAACGCTGTTAACGGGGCTATAATTGATAAATTTGGCTATTGCTGGCTACGACATATATCTGACGTTGGTGGCTTTAAAACGCTGGAGCTGAAGAGATGTTTCAATGCTGTTAAGAAGGGCATATATGGCAAGAGTTTGAGAGGGGCCGCTATGGGAGCCTGGTATGTTTCTTAACATAGAACATCTGTTTGGTGTATGATCAAAGAGCGGCCGTTGGTACATATAACGTATTGTGTCCTGGCCGCCCTTTACGATATACAAGCTGCCGGGGCCTTTATTCTATTGGAGCATAGGACGCATGGCCTTTGACGATATGCTACAGAAACAGAAATGGCCGCCTCTGTCCATCCAATGTATATTCTCCATTATTATCAGCAGTGACAATAGACTATATCCTATGACAACAACTAATCAAGCTTCAGTAGTAGTCTTTGGCCATAGAATATTCTACAAGAGTTGATTTCAATTAAATAGAAGGGCCACAACCTGTCAAGGCTGATAAGGAACGATAGATGATATTCCACAACCTAATACCGTTAAGAGCGCCGGCGATCTCTTCTCAATCATATATCTCTCATTAATAGCCTCTTAAGACATTTATATAACTTTAATCAAAAGAAATCACTTAAACACATCTCTTCAGCCAACTACATCTCCAACAATAAACATTCTTTACATCAACTTTATTTTTAACTCCTAACAGCCGCCCATAATACGATATTTACAGCTATTAATAACATTTTCCCACAATTTCCCCCTATGCTCCTAATATACTTAGTAGAAGGAACATTTCTTCTCAAAGAATATTTATTTTGACATGGTATATCTAAAAGCTATGGCAAAATTTATACTATAACTAAATATATTTTAACTGTTGCTATAACTTTTGACATATAAAATATACCTTGCTATAACTTCAGGCTATACTATAATTACAGCAAAAATCACAATATACTACTAAGAACATTTTTTCTGTAACGACATTTAAAAGCCTTAAAAACATAGTATATATCTGGTCTATATGTCGCTACGCTCCCCCTAATGAAACTAATTCGCTCACTGCGTTCGCTTCACTAGTTTCATTTAATTTGAAGTCATTAAAAATATTTTTTGACAAAATACATTAACTTAATACGGCCATGAGTAATATATGTACGAGAAGTAAAAACACTTCCGAATGATATATTCGTTCGCGATGCTCACTTCATAATCATTCTACAGTGATCGTCACACTCAAGCGTCAAGAATGCCGATGGACATAATTCATAAAATTAACAAAATTTAATATGTTGGCGACTTGTATATGACGATATTATTTGATATAATGTATTTAGAATAGTAAAAGCATCTTGAACATTAAAAACCAACTGAGTCAAAAATATCTCTTTAGTATACTTATAAGGTCTAAACACGAAAATTCACACAAAAGCCAGTTAAAATCTAGCTTTTCTCACGTTGGGCACCTTATGCAAATGCATAAGAAAAAAATCAAAACTTTATGCATTTGCATAAGAAAATTTAGAACAGTAAAAACATAATACTGACTTAAAATTACAACATTATAATATTTACTCTTAAGATTACTTATAAGGAGATTTTTGTAAAAAACTTAACAAACCCAGTTAAAACCTGGCTTAGTCACCATTTACTACTTTATGCATTTGCATAAGAAAATACTTTTAATATTATGCATTTGCATAAGAAAATATAGTAGTCAAAATTATATTAACGAGGTAACAATATATGTCCAAAACAAAGAATTTTGATGACGACTTTTTTGAGAAAGCTCAAAATGAATATATTCCTGCCCTAGATGGTCCAGAGGCTCAAAAACGGAAAGAGCTTGAAGAAGAAATTGAAGCTGATAATTCTAATGTTCAAGCCGATCGTTTTAAGAAAAAAATCGAACAAGCTCTAAGAGAGCGATATATTAAATTATTTAGTCCTAACGGAAAAATGATAAATCTTAATAATTTTAATAAAAGAACTTCTGACTTAGCTAAGAGAAGAAATCAATTATTAAGACTAGTGTGTGCATTCGCTATTGAAGAGCTTGCTAAATCTGGACGTAAAAGAGCTGATTTCGCATCGTTTAAAGCCGCGACAATAATGCTCGCCGGTTATGTTAATATCGATAATACTATTGTCGGAATAAGACAAAATGATTATCTTAACACCGATCAACTAAAAGAGCTTTTAGCAACAGAAGATTTTAATATGTCTAAATCAACAGCAGAACTATATATCCGTTGCGCTAAAAAAGCTAAAGTGTTAAAAAAAATAGGCAAAGGCAAAGATTGTCGATATATGTTAAATCCAGGAATTCATCTTAATTCTTACTATACAAGAATTAGCACAGAAATATTTTTTGAATTTCCGGAAACATCAAGATTATATTTTAATATTGAACAATATTCTGACATAAAAAATATGATCCAAAATGAAGCTATATTTACACCAGAAGAAAAGAAACGATTAGCGGAAGGAATAGCTTATGAACGAGAATAAGGAAATTATTAAAAAACAACTTGTATATGCAGTAGAAGATTGTCAAATAATGGGAAATAACCTAACACCGTCGAAGCTAAGATTTATATTTGATGGCCTTATAAAAGATCTCTTATCAGATTTTACAGTTATATATACTGCTATTATAGAAAATCCAGATGAAATGCAAGAATTATATGCTGCTTATATTAAAGTTAAAGATAATAATGGCATTACATATAAAGCTGGCTTAAGTCACGATGTAAATTGCGGTGCATACGTAACGATAGACGAGGTAAATGGTTAATGACAGATAAAGAAATCAACAAAGAAAAACGATATGTGATCAAAACAAAAGATAAAATTTCCAACGCTCTTATGAGAGAAAAATCTCTTTGGATTCATCATAAAAACTATCCATCTAAAGAAGCGCTAGAACAAGCTTTTAAAGATGATTTGCAAAAAACACTCAAAGGCTTAAACGTCGTCGATGCTTACATACTTCAAAATGAAAATGGTTTTTGTGAAGCATTCTTCGCAATCATTGAAGACGATAAATATCAATACCAGGCGGCACGATTACCTGGGAAATATGAAATTATGGCCGAAACGACTTTTGATTTTTTAAAGGTAAAGGACTAATAATTATGGAACAAAAAACAGTTGCTTTTACAGAAAGTGCTCTATTAGAATTTTATGAAGGTATGGATACAATAAGATCCTTATTTATAGATCGAGAACATATTTACTACCTTCTAGATAACGATAGCCAATATAGCATTGAAGATAAGTTAAAACAGATCCTAAATAAGACACGTTTAAATATTAATTTACTGGGATTTAATACAAAACAAAGAAAAAATGTAGTATTCGATGAAATGGAAATAGAAAACTTAAACATCTTCTTAAATCTTAATGATATCGATTATACTGTAACAATCAACGTAGGATTAACTGGTGATATTACAATGAGGACAAAACTTAATTTTAGCTTGCCGATGATGGAGAAAGTTAAAGCTTCACTAAATCTTAATTAACATTATTCAATAATTATACAAAAACAGGTATTCATATGAGTAAGATTTTTGAACTTACAGACAAAGATTTTGAAGGGCTTTGGATGGCTTGTAAGTTTAATGGATATACTCCGATACGAGCTATCGACAAATTGCTAACAATTAAAAAGATCGAGCATAAAAACCTAGATGCTAAGGTTCATCATCCTAGAGGATTGAATGGACGACAAGAGACGCAATATCAGTTTTATTATATAGATAAAGACAATAAAGAAGTTAATGTCTTAGCCGATAAGAGAGGATTTCGGGTAACGACAAACTTCTATAACATAGATTGATGAAACTTCATTAAAATTTCATCCTAGATATCGCTTAACGCCACTATACCGTGAGTAATATATCAATGAACGGCGAACAAGCGAAGACAATTTAATACACTGGATCGGGCGCCGAGAGCTTTACATACTCCGGCGCTCTTTTTATTTGCGCGGATGGCCGCCATTCATCATTCTTAACAGCTTTATCTATTACATAACATAACACAAAGGACTTATATAACAACATGAAACTATCTTATCTTGTACCTACAACAGAATACCTTACTAAAGAAGAAGAAAAAGCTCTCTTTAAGGAGTACCACGAAACACCATCTCTAAGACGTAAGAAACAAATTAAAGAAGACTTAGTATTAAATCAGTGCGGACAAATTATTAGTATTGCATCCATATACAAGAACGTCGACGACATCGAAGACCTCTTCCAAGAAGGCATGATTGCTGTACTCGAATCTTTCGAGAACTATGATTATACTCACGAGGCTTCTTTTACGACCTATATGCGTCGAGGTATCTTCCGTCAGATATGCGATTACCTTAGACGGAATAAAACAATAGGCTTGCCTCAAGCAGCTATCGAGAAGCTTAAGAAAATCAACAAGGCTAAAGAACTTCTCGAACGACTTAATAAACCGATCACGACTGAAGCCATCTCCGATATCACCAATATCAAAGAACACAATGTAATCGAAATACTTAATACACTCTCAGTCGAAGAATTAGATCGCTTATGTAACGATGGAGAAGGAGAAGTATCGATCCTAGAACATGTCGAAGATAAACAAGCCTCAAAAGCATTCGACGACGTACTCGATGACATGACTGAACCTACGATCGATATGTCGTGCTTAAGCGACCGAGAAAAGGAAGTCATTATACTACTCTACTACAAAAACTTATCCCTACATCAAATAGCTAGACGACTACATCTGAAAATAACTTTAATATCTGATGCTAAGTCTAGAGCTCTCAAGAAATTAAGAAAGGCACTATCCCATGACAATCAACATTAGAAGACAACAACCGAACGAAGAACCTAATATCCTTATCGACCACGAAAATAATCGTGTAGTCATCGTATCGACATTCTATTTAAAAGCGATCGTGTACACCGTGATCGCCTTATTCTCCTTAATAGCTTACTTAATCATTTCTCTTATTATTAACATATAAAATACTAAAGGACTTAATTATGAAATATGCTAAACAACAGAAAGCTCTTATCAAAGAACTGCTAGATAGCTCTAATAATTATATTGAACAACCACTCTTTAACGAAGAACATCCTTACTATAATACTAATTTAGCCCGTAAATATTTATATCGATATCGAGATGCTAAGACAAATCTTAAACAGTCAAATGCTTTAACTAAACTCTATCAACAAGATATATCGCGTATCGACGATAGCGAGTTACAATCACTACTTACTAAATACAAGCAAGAAGAATTAGCCTCACAGAAAGAATATATCGCTATTCAACAAGAAGTCATCAATACTATTAATAAAGTACCAGATGCACGTTACAAGCTACTTTTAACAAACTACTACCTAAACGATATACCTCTCGTACAAATTGCTAGTAATTGGGAACAGTCATATACACAAAACAGAGGATGTACCTTCAGAGCTATTAAATATATTCATGTCGAAGCCCTCAAACAAGTATGTGAAGTATTACATGGAGGCAACAATGGATAACGAACTATTATTAATCATATTGTTTGTACTATTAACAATGTACTTACCTATGATGATCATGTCGTTATATTAACGAACCAACAACTTAAGAACTACAAAGGCGGCCGAACACAAATCGACCGCCTCTTTATTTTTAATAGCTTCTTATACTTATCTTAATAACAATACTATTAATAATAATAACAACATCTTCCCCTAATTTCCCCTTAACATCATAATATAATATTAGAGGGTACAAAACATTTAAAATTTACCTCCTATTATTTATACCCTTAAAGAAGATGTCATAATTTTAGTCCTTTTCTAACATCTTTGATTAATTTTTACTACTGGAAAAAAGATACCCTCTGACGAGGGTTCTTTTTTTTGCCTTATCAACCAAACATATATTCGTAGTTATAAACTACTTAATAATACATACACATATCAAACAGCGAAAGAGGTGAGATCCATTGCTATAACACAAGACGCCAAAGGAAGAATCGTTGTAGATGGGTATACGCTCACTTTTAAACAAGCTAGGTTTTGTGAAGAATACGTTTCTAACGGCAATGTTATTAACGAAGCGGTCATTAAAGCTGGTTATTCAAAATCCAGCCCATCGGTCGTAAATAGCATGGGCCTAGAAAACCTCAACAAACCAGCTTGTAAGGCTTATATAGCCGAATTACAACAACGATTTAGACAAACTGCTGATCATAGAGTAGCTACCATAGAAGAGCGACGTAACTTACTTACTCAATGGATATACAGTGACGATGTAAGGTACAACGACAAACTTAAAGCACTCGATATCTTAAACAAGATGGATGCTGCTTATGAACAACGTATCAAGATGGATACGACGATAAATAATCCGGTTCAGTCCCTTACAACAGAAGAGCTTAGAAAGTTAATTGATAATAAACCCGATTAATGCTCCCTATGTATTTTTGAACTTATGCGAACACATACGAACACTCGAAGGAGGTGATACGAATTCCTAAAGCAAGCCAATTGAGAATGACGCCAGAGCTTAAACAACATATCCAATACCAGGCGAAGCTAGAACTCGCTAGACGAGACTTCTTCGACTATTGCGAGTTAATGGCTCCAGATTTTTATAAGAGATCGCGGCCTTATCTTCTTTATTTAACAGCTACCTTACAACATTTCGTATCACAATCTTCTAAGAAAGTATTAATAGTATCTATGCCACCACGTACTGGTAAATCTAGAACCGCTATTATGTTTACGGAATGGTACTTAGGTAAAGATCCGACACAAAAGATTATGACAGGATCTTATAACGAAACCTTATCGACACAATTCGCTAAGTCAGTCAGAAATGCTATTCAAACGAATAAAGCCGATCCATTTACACCGGTCTATTCCGACGTGTTCCCTAATACAAAGATTAAACAAGGTGATGCGGCTATGAATATGTGGTCCTTAGAAGGACAATATTCATCTTATCTTGCTACATCTCCTTCGGGTACGGCTACCGGTTTCGGCTGTACGTTAATGATCATAGACGACGTTATTAAGAATGCTCTCGAGGCAAATAATCAACTTACTAAACAAGCTCACTTCGAATGGTTCACTAATACGATGTTATCTCGTTTAGAAGAAGGCGGAAAAATCATTATCATTATGACACGCTGGGCATCAGATGATTTAGCTGGACGTATTATTAATCACTTTAAAGACGATGCCGAAGTCGTATCGCTTAAAGCACTTCAAGACGACGGAACGATGTTATGTGACGAAGTACTTTCTAGAGAATCATACGAAGAGAAGAAGAAATTAATATCGCCCGATATATTCTATGCGAACTACCAACAAGAACCGATCGACCTTAAAGGACAGCTATACTCGTCTTTAAAGACATACGATACTCTTCCTCAATTCGAGAAGATACAATCTTACACCGATACAGCCGATACAGGTTCTGACTATTTATGTTCGATCATATACGGCATCCGACAAAAGGAAGCTTATATTCTCGACGTTATATATACGAACGAACCGATGGAGATAACAGAGCCCTTAGTCGCAAAACATTTGTTCGATTATAAAGTTAATGAAGCGTACATCGAATCGAACAACGGCGGCCGAGGATTCTCACGTCAAATCTCCCATTATTTAACAGATATACATAATACTAACCATACAGTCATCATACCGTTCCATCAATCAAAGAATAAACAATCACGAATACTATCTAATGCTACATGGGTAATGGAACATATATACTTCCCGATAAACTGGCACAACAAATTCCCCGAGTTTTATAAAGCCATAACTTCTTATCAGCGTGAAGGTAAAAACCTACACGACGATGCTCCCGATGCTTTAACAGGCGTCGCCGAGAAGATTAATACACAAACTCCTATATTCTCATTCGATTAACTAAAGGATATCCAATGAATACTACCGAACAATGGATCGACATCATACGTCGCAATACAGGTATCTCGGAACAACAATTTGTACAAGCCGAATACGAAAAATTCCTGTACTCTAAGAAACGACGTAAGATGCTTTTATCACGACAATATTATTTAGGCAATCAACAAGAACCTAAGCATCTTGTATATACAGCGAAAGATACGATGCAAGATGCGTCCGGTATTATACCTAATAATAAAATCATCAATAACTTATTCGACGATCTAGTCGATCAAAAGACTAATTATCTATTATCACAACAGATCGATGCACAAACTGACGACGATATCGACGTAACCGAGTACTTTAATCCAAGCTTTCAAAATCTATTAAAGGAATTAGGTAAGGACGTATACCAATGCTCGATCGGTTATCTACATCCGTTTATCGACGAACAAGGTAACTTGTCCTTTAAGCGCTTTAAACCAGAAAACGTTATCCCGTTCTGGCACGACGAAGCACATAAACAACTCGATGCCTTTATTCATTTCTACGACGTCGAGATCTATCAAAGTCCTTCTATCACGACGACCGAAACACACGTCGAATATTACTTACCCGAAGGCGTACATTATTATATTTACTCTAACGGTCAACTAGCTCCCGATACATCCAAATTAAATACGGCGTATATCCATAAGAACGATATTTCTTATAATTGGACGTCCGTACCGTTGATCTGGTTTAAGCCTAATTCAGACGAAACATTCTTACTCGATCGTATTAAGACACTCCAAGATGCTCTTAATCAAATGATATCTAACTTCGCTAACGTGATGTCTCAAGACGTACATAATACGATCTTGGTCCTTAAAGGATACGACGGCACTAACCTCGAAGAATTCCGACATAATTTAGCCAAGCATGGCGTTATTAAAATATCCTCGACTCCGGAAGTACAAGGCGATGTCGAAGCACTTAACGTTAACGTCGATGCAACTAACTATACGACGATTATTAAAGAACTCGAACGCGCGATTATTACGAATGGACGAGGCTTCGATGCTAAGGACGACCGTATGGCGAATAATCCGAATCAGATGAATATTAATTCGATGTACTCAGATATCGACCTCGACGCTAACGATCTCGAAGCGGAATTCCAAGCGTCGCTGCATCATTTAGTGGACTTTATTAATGCCTATCGTTCCCTTAACAGTCTTCCGATTATTTCTTCTATTAACTTTATCTTTAATAGAGACTTACCAGTTAACCAACAAGATACGATTAATGCAATTAAAGATTCTGTCGGCATCCTTTCCGAAAGAACTCTCGTAGCTAATCATCCGTTTACGCTAAACGTCGACGAAGAACTCGAACAAATTAAGAAAGAGCGACAAGAAGTATTTAACCAAGATTATACATACGAAGGTAACTAATCATGTATTGGGAAGATCGTTTTCTAAGCGATAAAGAACAAAGTATCCTCGATGCACAACAACAGTTTAATGAACTGTCATCGATTACTGAATATGCTCTCGAAAAACAACTATCACAAATACAGTCGTTCTACCAGAAATATGCCGATACTAACGGCATAAGCTTACAAGAAGCCAAGAAACAATTAACGGCAAGAGAACTTAAAGCATTTAAGCTAACACTTAAGCAATATATCAAACTAGCACAACAGAAGAACTTATCTCCTAAGCAGATCAAGCTCCTCGAGAACGCATCCTTGCGCTCACGTCTCTCACGCATCGAAGCGCTCTGGATACATACACAACAATTCGCCGAAGAGATGGCCGCCGATACTAATACCCATTTAACAGATTTCCTTCTTAAGCAATACCAATCTAGTTATTATAAAGCAGCCTATACTACACAATCACTATTAGGTAACTATCAAACATTCAGACAAGTACCTAAGAAACAGATATTAGCCACATTACAGCAACCCTGGAACGAACAAAACTTCTCCGATCGTATATGGCAACAAAAAGACGTACTCATCACAAAGCTACGTCAAGAGATAACACGTTCCTTTATAGCACAAGAACCGTCAGAGCGTACAACAGAACGTATATCACATACATTCGACACACAAATCTCGAATGTACGACGCTTAGTCGAAACCGAAACAGCTTACGTTCAAGAATTAGCTCTACACGATACCTTTAAGGAGTTAAACGTAAAAGAATACCAGATCTTAGCGACGCTCGATAAGCATACGTCCTCGATATGTCGTCACCTCGATAAACATATCGTACCGATGTCCGATTATAAACCCGGTATAACGGCACCGCCATTTCATCCGTATTGTCGTTCGACGATGATACCGAACGTACCGCTTAACTCGCGAGCATCCAGACCAGATCAGAAGACAAAGTACATACCCGATATGACTTATGAAGAGTGGAAGTCCGATTATTTAACCTAATCGGCGCCACTCTTATTATATTGTCTTTTTACATTTTGTAGACGATAAAGAACAAAATTAACTAATTAATTCAATGTGAGATGTGACTCACGATAATCAAACGAACGTATTAATGCAAGGAGTATTTCCCTATGACTAAAGAACAACTATTAGCCCTTAACCTTACCGAAGAACAATGCGCAACTATTCTTGAAGATTATGGTAAGAACTACGTATCTAAAGCTCAATTTAACGAGAAGAACGATGCATACAAGAGCGCTAAGAAAGAAATTGAAAACCTAACTAACGATATTAACACGTTATCGAAAACTAACGAAGCGAACGAAGCATTACAATCTCAAATCAAAGAACTTCAAGACGCCGCAGCAAAAAGAGAAGCCGATTACGTCGAAAATATTAAGAATATGAAAATCGACACAGCCATCGCTAAAGAAGTACTGCAAGCCGGCGCTATGAATCAATCCATCTTAACAGGCTTATTAGATCGCTCTAAGATTACGTACGATAACGATACTATCACTGGTATTCAAGAACAAATTCAATCTTTAAAAGAATCTGATCCATATTTATTTAAACAAGATTCTATTAAAGGAGTTATACCAGGGGAAGCTACACCTAAAACCGATAACGGTTTAACTAAAGAACAATTCAAAAAATTATCTTATCTCGATCGCGTTAAGTTACAAGAATCCGATCCCGATTTGTACGAAGAATTATCTCACTAATTAATTACAAGGAGACCATCTAACAATGGCAAACGAAACGAAACTCGCAAATATTATTAACCCTCAAGTTATGCAAGATATGGTATCTGCTGGCTTGCCTAAAGCATTAAAATTTACACAATTCGCAGCTGTTAACGAAGAACTTAAAGGCGTTCCTGGCGACACTGTAACTATTCCGGCATGGGCTTATATCGGTGCTGCTGAAGACGTAGCAGAAGGCGCTGAAGTAACGACTGCTACTATGTCCGCTTCTACTAAAACTGTACAAATTAAAACAGCTGGTAAAGCTATCACATTGACAGATAAAGCAGTTAACTCTGGTCTAGGCGATCCTGTCGGCCAAGCTACTTATCAATTATCCTTATCTATGGCAGACAAAATCGATAATGACGTATTAGCAGCTTTGGGTACTACTACTTTGGCAGCTACTTCCACAAAAGTTATCTCCTATGAAGGTGTTGTAGCAGCTGTCGATAAATTGAATGAAGAAGGCAACACAGACAAAGTATTGTTCGTAGCTCCTAGCCAAGTAACTACTCTTCGTCTAGATCCTAACTTCATTGACCGCAATAAATATAATGCCGACGTAATGATGAACGGCGAAATCGGTATGATCGCTGGCTGTCGTGTCGTTGCTTCTCGTCGTATCGATGACTCTAAAGCGACTATCGATAACTTCATCGTATGCTTGACTCCAGAAGTCGAAGACGGTACTCCAGCTCTTCCAGCTGTTACTATCTATACTAAAGCAGAAGCTAACCTCGAAACTGAACGTCATGCTAAAGCATTGTCTACTGATATCGTAGTATCTGCACATTATGCCGTAGGTTTGACTAACGAATCTAAAGTCGTAAAAGCAACTTTCAAAAAATAATATAGGTTAATATCATGGATCAAATAAAAGAACTAATACGTATAGCGACACATTTTAACGTGACGCAAGAATACGACTCTGTTCTTCAATATATCTATGATGCGGAACGGCAATATCTTCTTAATATCCTTAACCTAGAAGATTTGCCTTCCGAACTATCTGGGCTGCTCGATAAAAGAGTAGCCGCAAGGTTTATCGATCACCATAAGGATTTAATTCTTAAAGAAGCTGACCTTCAGCCAATCAAACGGTTAAAAGAAGGAGACACTGAAATCGAATTCGGCGGCGATAATACCTTATCATATCTATCTTCTCTTATTAGTAAATGGACTTCATTGGAAGGTACAGACATAACATGTTATCGAACATTAAAATGGTAGCTCGTCAACATTTCGAGCGTCTTTATCAAGATACATGTATTCTTACTGAACAACGAAAGGCTATTCAAGATCCTCTCACTGGCATAATTAAGAACGGCGAACTCGAAGCAATCAGTTACCCTTGTCGAGTTTCATTCAAAACTCTTCAAACTAACGATATTATCAATAAGCTACCATCATCTTCTCAGACAGTAGTCTTATTTATTTCGCCAGATCTCGAGATTAAGCCAGGTACTGATATCGAGGTTATCCGTAATAACCGGCACTTCGCTTATACAGCTTCCTCACAAGTAGCGTTATACGACACTCACCAAGAGATCCAATTAACGCTCAAGAGTAAACATAATGGCTAACGTTACAGTCGACCTCTCGGGATTCGAAGATTTATTAAAGAAGACACAAGAGCTTCAGAATAATATATCGTCTCTTAACGAAGAGATCACCGATAACTTAGCACAACATTATTTGGCAGAAGCTATAGCGAATACTCCAGTCGGAGCGATAGCGATATCGCCGGACGGTAAATACCGTTCAGAATCGGAACACATGAGACGATCGTGGGAAGCAGAACGCATTAACGATACTACCGTTAAAGTACAGAATTCAGCTTCCTATGCTTCGTATGTAAACGACGGCCACAGACAACGACCAGGACGTTTTATACCCGTATTGGGTAAACGTCTTACTAAGTCGTTTGTTAAGGGCTTACATATGCAAGAGAAGGCAGAAGCGGCTACGAGAAGAGCTTCAGACAAGATCATGAAGAACGCGCTCGACGACTACTTATCAACGTGGAGCAAATAATGAACTACATTAACGAAATCATCGACGGCATAGCTAAATCATTATTTAACAGTTTTAAATATCCTATATACATCGACGAGATTAAATCAGATGCACAATTTCCTTGTTTCGTAATAGAGACACTTAATACAGAACAGAAGCATTTACTAGACGTACGTTATGAACGCAGAAATGACTTCGATATTATGTTCTTTATCTCGGACGACGACTATATCGAAGAGCAAAAGGTACAGATTAATCCCGTAACGGAGAGTTTATACTTCGACTTAGAGTATATAACACTCTCTGACGGTTCTCTCCTTAACGGTATCGATATGAGTCACAGGGTTACCGACGGGATACTGCATTTTAAAGTCTCTTATGAATACCATATCTTAAAAGTGTTAGATAAAGATCCTATGCTTACATTAAATCAAACTCAAGAGGTAACAGATAATGCCAAGAACAAAGAAAACTGACGAAGTAGTAGATACTAATGCAGTGAGTGACGTTAACGAAGAAACAACTACTGCTCCAGTTGCTACTTTTAGCCCAGAAGTAATTATCGCTTCTGAACGTTTTAAACAATATGCCGACTTAATTGCCGCTGTCATCGAAGATCGCGAATACAGCATCGAAGAAGTTGAAGCTTTACTACAAGATACTCTTAATAAACCGGTCATTGAAGTTTTCAATGACGAAATCTTTAACGATTAATTATTTTAATAAAGGAGAACTACCCTATGGCATTAGGTGGCGGTTACTGGCTTTTCCAAAATAAAACATTGCCAGGCGCATACATTAACTTCGTTTCCAAGAATAAAGCATTTGCCGAAATCGTAGATCGTGGTTACGCGACTATGGCACTTTCTTTAGACTGGGGCGAAACAGGCAAAATCGTGCGTGTCGAACAAGAAGAATTCCAAAAGGATTCTGTTAAAATCTTCGGTTACGACTATGCACATGAAAAAATGAAAGGTCTTCGTGATCTTTTTATCAATACTAAAACTCTATATCTATATCGCTTAAACTCTGACGCAGTTAAAGCACAATCTACGGTAGCGACTGCTACTTGCGGTGGTGTACGTGGCAACGATATTGCTGTCGCTATCTCTGCCGACATTAACGATGCATCTAAATTCGTCGTAACGACTTACCTTAAAACAGACGATGTCGTTAAGAAAGTCGACGAACAAACTGGTCTTTCTACACCTAAAGAACTCGTTAATAATGCATATGTAACATTCAATGAAATGTCCGCATTCACAGCTCAAGCAGCTACTTACCTTACTGGTGGTACTAACGGTACAGCTGTACAAGCATCTGACTACCAAAAATATATTGAATTAATCGAACCATTCTATTTCAACGTATTAGGTTATACTGGCTCCGATACTACAATTCAAAACTTGTTTATCGCATTCGCTAAACGTACACGTGAAACGACTGGTCAAAAATTCCAAGTAGCACTTTATAACAATACTCGTGCTAATTATGAAGGCGTTATTTCCCTAGCTAACAAAGTAACAGATAGTGGTGCTGAACCTGGTGCTGGTGTCTACTGGTTAACTGGCGCAGAAGCATCTTGCCCTATTAATAAATCTTTGACTAATAAAATTTACGACGGCGAATACAACTTCAACGTTCAATATAAACAATATGAATTAGAACAATTCATTAAAGGCGGCCAAATCGTATTCCATAACGTAGCAGATTCCGCATCTGGCAACGTTAAAGGTAACACTCGTTTGTTATCCGACGTTAATACTTTCACTGAATTCTCTAAAGAACGTACTAAAGACTTCGCTCTTAACCAAGTTATTCGTGTACTCGATAATTCCGCATACGATGTAGCTCGATTATTTAACAATTATTATCTAGGTAAGACACCTAACGATAAAGATGGTCGTATTGCATTGTGGAACGATATCGTTAAATTATTCGAAGACTATGCTAAAGTACGTGCAATTAAAGAATTCGAATCCAAAGACGTTCAAATTCCGACAGAGGGCGACGAAAAAGGTTCTGTAGTCGTAAACTACGAAATCAACCCGACAGTCGCTATGGATAAATTGTACGCTACTTGCTACGTTAAATAAGGAGTTAAATAATGGCACAAATGGCAACAGTTAAAAGCAATGAATTAGCTAAATCTCGTTTAGCTACTTGCTATACCGTTATCAACGGTAAACGATATAGCGTTATGAACGCTAAAAAACTTGAGTATAAGATCGATATCGAAACTCAAGAATTCGGCGTGCTCGGTACTCTTATCGATCAAGCCGGTCAAACTAAAGTTAAAATCACTGGCAAATTATCTCAATTTGATAACGATCCGATCTTCCATGATTTAGCTATTAAATATGCGACTAAAGGCGAACAAACTTTCTTCGATATTTACGCGACTAACGAAGATCCGACTTCCGTAGGTAACATCGGTCGTCGTACTGTTATCTTAAAAGACTGTGTATTTAAAGGTGTTAATACTGTAGCATTCGATGTCGAAGGTAAATACCTCGAAAAAGAAATCGAATTTATTGCTGGCGGTATCGAATACCCAGAACAATTTAAACTTTCCGATAAAATGGAAGGCTAATAACTAACAGGGGGGCGTAAAGCTCCCCATATTTCTTATTCATTTAGGAGAATTTACCTATGTCTAATATCAATCAAATGTCTCTTCGCGGTTTCTTTAAGGACGGCGTTAAAAAGCCTAAAGAATTTGAAGTCGTTATTTCTGAACGTTTTGAAGAAAATGGCGAACCTATTAAATGGGTTATTAAACCATTAACAGGCCGCGAAATCGATTATATTCAAAATCAAGCTAATAAAGTATCTATCGTTAACGGTGTACCTACGACAGAAACTAACCAAGAAAAACTTAAAGAGCTTTTACTCGAAAAAACAGTTAAATATCCAGATCTTATGAATGCAGAATTACAAGATAACTATGGCGTACAATCTGCTAAAGATTTAGCTGGTGAAATGCTAACTGCTGGCGAATATAACTACTTATTCGAAGTGATTCAAAAATACGGTGGTCTTACTACTAAAGTTAACACGGTCGAAGAGTTAAAAAACTAATCCAGCATAGTGGAGAAGACGATGGCAACCCAGAATTTGCCATTTACCACTATGCACTACAAAAACTACATATTAGACCGGGTGAATTTGACGAAATGAGTCTTCAAGAACGAAACTTTATTTTTGCTTCGATTTTAGCTCGAGTAGAAGCCGAGCAAAAAGCCGAAGAGAAAGCTAAGAATAAATAATGGCACAATTACAAAATACCATCACATTAGAGAATAAAGTTTCTCCAGCCCTCGATGAGATAGCTAAGTCTACGAATAAGGCGGCCGAAGATTTTAATAAATTATCTAACAGCATTAATAGATCTGGTGAATCAGCCGAAGCTGCTAAAGGTAGTATGATCGGTTTCCGTGAAGTATTTGCTGGTTCCATACTCGCTAACGTAGCAGTCGGGGCCGTAAATATGCTTACTGATTCTTTCCATAAGATGATCGATACTTCAGAACAGTTTGCTAGTTTCGGTGCACGGTTAAATAATATTGCGGGATCTCAAGCCAAAGCAGCACAGTTAAACGACGAGATTTATGAATCTGCTCAACGTGCTCGTATGGGTTACGAAGATATGATGGAATCTGTCCTTCACTTATCGACAGCCGCTAAGAATATTTTCCCAGATCCACAAGAGGCACTTAAATTTAACGAGATCGTAAGTAAAGCATTCGTCGTTAACGGTGTACAAGGTGAAGCTGCTAAAAACGCTATGACGCAATTAACGCAAGCATTAACATCTGGCGTACTTCAAGGCGATGAATTCCGATCGATTGCAGAACAAGCTCCTATCTTAGAACAGTATGTAGCTGATTATATGAAGGTACCTCGTGAGAACCTTAAGAAGTTAGCTTCTGAAGGTAAGATTACAGCCGATATTGTTCATAAAGCTATTATGGCGGCACAAGACGATGTCGATGCTAAATTTGCGGCTATGCCTCAAACATTTAGCTCTCTCGGTACACAGATCCATAACACTCTTATCAGATCGTTTCAGCCATTATTCGGTTTACTAACTAAGTTAGCTAATGCTCCCGAAGTTAAAGAATTTGTAGCCGGTATCGTTAATAATATTAAATTTATAGCTCCGATTATAACGGGCGTATTTAATGTAATTATCTTTAGTATTCGTAAGGTAATGGCATTCTTCCAACAACATGCCGCTGTCTTCGGTGTACTAAAAGCTGCTATGGCTGTCGTAGCTATCGGTGCTGGTCTATTAGCGGCCGAATATGCCGCTATGGGGATAGCCGCCGCATTTGCCGCGATCAAAACAGCCGTATTAAATTCTGCATTATTAGCATCACCGATTACATGGATTATACTCGGTATCGTAGCGTTAATTATTATAATTTACCAATTAATTAATATGTACGAAGAATGGGCCGGTACTTCCGTTAGCGTTATCGGTGCTATAGCCGCATTATTTGCTCAGTTTGGCGTTCAAGTAGCTAACATATTCGTTGGCTTATGGAACTATATAGCGGCGTTCGCTAATTTCTTTGCTAACGTATGGAAAGATCCATTAGGTGCTGTACAGAACTTATTTATCGATATATGGAATGCGATAGCTGGTTACGTAGCTAAAGCCGTTAATAATATCATCGATTCTATTAACAAGATTCCTGGTATGGATAAGATATTCGGTGGCGCAATAAGTCATGTAGATTCTTTACAGCTAGAACGTGTCGCTATTAATGGTGGCGAAACTACTATTATGGATCGTATGGACTATATCGATGCGTCTCCTTATGTCGATAGTGCTTATAACTGGGGCGCTGGAGTTGGTCAAGGTATATCAGACGGTATTAGTAATGCTATCGGCGGGTTAAATAATGATATTAAAATGCCGGGCGACGATAATAATGCTAATGCTAATGATAAACGTGATGCCGCTACACAAGCCGCTCAAGACACAGCTAAGAATACTGGTAAAACTGCAAAACATACTGAAAAAACTGCTAAAGCACTCCAATTAACAGCTGATGAAATTAAGAACCTTCACCGATCCGTTCAAAACGACGCTATTAAAGAATGGTCTAACAGAACGATCCATATTAATGTGACTAATAACAATAAGATCGATAAAGATGTTAATTACGGCGACTTTACTACTAACTTCGCTAACGGCTTAATCGAGACTGTTAAGAGAAATACCGCGGAGGCACTATAATGTACTATTTTTATTTAAATAATATGCAATTACCTCTTGCTCCTAAGTCATTAGATATTAATTATAACAACAAGAATGAGACCATCGATCTATTACAAACTGGGGAAGTAACGATTCCTAAGCCTATGGGTTTAACTGAATATTCCTTCGAAATCTTTCTACCGAATAGTAAGTATCCTTTTAATCAGTCTTTACTTATGAAAAGTAAGAAGGCCGAATACTACATGAATCAGTTGATCGAAATGAAGAGAGCTGGTAAGCCGATTAATTTTATCGTCGTTCGTATGAAACCGAATGGCGAAATGTTAAGTCAGCTTAATCAACGTGTAACGATCGAAGGTCTTTCACATAAAGAAAGTCATGAATATGGGTTCGATGCTTACCTCGATATCACGTTAAGAGAATGGCGTGATTATGGCACTAAGAAACTCGTAGTCGAAGAAAACAAAGATGGTACGGTTAGTACCGCCGTTAAGACAGAACGTCCTAGCGATAAAATACCAGAGAAAGAAGTTAAATCGCCTAACGGGTTTAATAAAGCCACGTTACAGCGAATCGTAAAACAACAATTCGGCGACACTAATAATTTATTTAAAATCGCCGCTTTAAATAAAATTACAGTACCTTGCTTTTTAGGTGCTAATCAAGCGTTAACTATGTACAAAGAAGGGAAAACTGAAGACTTATGGAAGAATTTAATTCAGAAGTAAAACAAGCGCCTCTTTCTATTGACTATGAGTTAACCGTACTTAAAGGTAAAGAAATTTTATTATTGGATCCTCAAGACGGGGTTACGCTCGATCGTAGCCCTGATCTGGCTCCAGCTAAATTAACGTTTAAAGTATTTAAGGATAGCTTACTCGATATACAAGAAGGCGATCTCGTTAATTTTAAGGTTAACGGTGAACTCGTATTTGTCGGCTATATCTTCGAAAAACGTCGGAATAAAGATAATTTTATTAATGTAACAGCATACGATCAATGTCGTTACTTAAGCTCTGAAGCATACTATATCTTTAACAACGAAAAGAGTGCTTCTGAGTTAATCGTAGCGTTATCGGCTGACGTCGGTATTAAGCTAGGTACCGTTACTCCGACACAACCTAAGATATCGTATGTGTTCGATGGTACGACATATCGTGATATCTTCTTAACAATATTAACGTTAACTTCTGGTCAGTCTCCTAAGATACCGATTAAGTCGACTCCGACTTTAGATCCGAGTCGTTATCGCGGTGGCTTTAGCGGCCTTAATAACGTATCGATGAGTGGTGAGAAAAAAGATCCTACAGAGCGATTAAACTCCTGGGGCAACGAAACCTCAGCT
Organism: Veillonella dispar; assembly: GCF_900637515.1. Classification (NCBI taxonomy): domain Bacteria; kingdom Bacillati; phylum Bacillota; class Negativicutes; order Veillonellales; family Veillonellaceae; genus Veillonella; species Veillonella dispar. The sequence goes on from NZ_LR134375.1 coordinate 974,806, forward strand.
CAGTTACGTGAAGCCAATAAGAAGGATACTGATTCCGATATCGTAGCTCCGAATGGTAAATACTTCGAGAAAAACGATATTCAGTACTTAATGGATAATAAGTACACTAAAGAGCAGGCCATAGCTGAATTATCTAAAACTGATAAGTATAAGAAAAAAGAAGAGAAGCCTAAATTACGCCGACCTTTATATATCGCATATGACGATAACGGTGAATTAACTGTTAAAGAGATAAACGATATGGTAACGGATATCTTAATCGATTCCACTCAAGTAGGCGACTACGATTACATCTCTTCTATCGACAAGAATACATTTACACAGATTTTAGTAGTACGTGAAGCTAACGTTAATGATGGTGGTGTCGAAAAGAAACAGCACTGGAGAACGGGTGCAGCTTACGCTAAAGAACAGTCTAGAAAATGGGGCATACTTCAAAAAGTATTTAAACCTAAAGAAAAAGATATTAACGCTATCGATATGGCTAAGAAAGAACTTGAATTAACGGCTAAGAAAACTCATAGCTTACGTTTAAGTGACTGCTTAGGTCATACCGAGATACGACCTGGTTCTGGTGTATGGCTTAATTTCGATATCGGCGATCAAATCATTAACGAATTAGTGTACGTAGAATCTGTTACACATAAATTTAATAATCATAAACATCTTATGGACTTAGATATCATTTACTTCGACAAAGAAGTACCAGAAATTACGACTGAAGACTGGGGCGATGAAGCCGCCAGAAAACGTATCGAAGAGCTTAAGAAATCTAAATCTAAACGTTCTTCTAAAGGTGGTACTACGACTGGTACTGGTGCTACATCTTCCGCGGCCGTACAAAAAGGGTTAGATTCTGTACTCGGTACATCTTCTCCTTATGGCGATAATGGATGTGTCGATCGTGCTACATTAGCCGGTTCTTACTATAACTCAATGTGTAAAGGTGCTTACGAAGCCGGTATTAAAGACGTACCAGGTCTTAAATCTTACGCAGAAGCTAACGGTTATGCTATCGAAGAGTATACTGGTCAAGCTAATCCTGGCGATATCTTAATTTATGACGAAGAAGAACATGTCGTTGTGGCTGACGGTAACGGTGGCTGTGTCGGCAATAGTACCGATGCTGGTTCTGTAATTCAGTATAGCGATGTTAACTACGCATACCATAATGGCGTACCTCCGACTCATATTATTAGAACGGGTGTTAGATAATGCAAAACGATTATAACAGAATACTTAATACTATTAAGAATGTAGCGGTCGATGCTGTAGCTAGCACTAAGCCGGCTACGATGTTAATCGGTATCGTCGTTTCTGTCGATCCACTACAAATAGCCTTAGACTCTCAATTAATTATCCCGGCTGAACGTATTAAATTAACGAAGAATACGTGTGAATGGACGATGGAAATGAGTGTCGATCATATAACAGAGAACCGAAGTGGTGGTGGCGGTTATGCAGAATTTGCTAGCCATAACCACGAGTATAAAGGTCGTAAGAAGTACTTAGTACATAACGGTCTTAAGGTCGGCGATGAAGTATGGTTATTTCAAGAAACAGGCGGTCAACGATATATCGCTATCGATCGTGTATTTAATCCGAATACGGGGTGTACTACTAAATAATGGCACTAACTCCTACATCAAGCAATAATCAAATAGATAGTAGCTTAGTCGTTACGAAACAAACGTCGAATACCTTTAGAGTTAGGTACGAAAATGACTACAAACTCACTGGTATGTGTGACGATATCGAAGCGATGGAACAAGCTATTTTTAAAATCATTAATACAGAGCGTTATAAATATTTAATTTATGACTGGAACTACGGTATAGAATTAAGCGATTTAATCGGTGAACCTATACCGTATGTTTATGCTGAGATAGAACGTCGCATTAAGGAAGCCTTATTAGCCGACGACCGAATTAAAGAAGTTAAAGACTTTAGATTCTCTAACGAAGGCGGTTCTGTATTATGTTTATTCACAGCCATAACTATATATGGCGATATTAATAACATATCGAAAGAGGTAACGGCATATGTACGAAAATAAAACCTATGAGAACATCTTAGCTGATGCCTTATATAGAACTGGTACTGAGTACGATAAACGACAAGGATCTATGATATATGATTCTCTCGCTCCGTTTTCTTTCGAAATGGCAGAAGCGTATATCATGGCTCAAGTTATTATTAAGCAGACTTATGCTAAGACTGCTGATCGTGATTTCCTAGCTTTAAGGGCACTCGAATTTAATATTATCCCTCGTGAAGCTACAGCGGCCGAAGTGAAAGGTGTATTCGATCGAGCAGTCGATATCGGTACTCGGTTTAACTTCGAAGATCTTAACTTCCGTGTTATCGATGTCATCGATTTATCTAAAAACGAATTTAAGCTAGTATGCGAAACTCCAGGTGCTAAAGGTAACTACTGTATAGGACGTATCACTCCGATTAATACGATCCCGGGGTTACAAAATGCCGAAATTAAAGAAGTATTAGTACCGGGGCAAGACGAAGAAGAAACGGAAGCCTTCCGGGAAAGATATATCCGAGCATTAAAATCTAAAGCTTATGGCGGTAACGGCGCTGATTATAAAGAAAAGGTACTCTCCGTTAACGGCACTGGTGGTTCTAAAATATACAGATGCTGGAATGGTGGCGGTACGGTTAAGGTCGTTATTATCAATAACGAATTTAATAAGCCCTCGCAAGAACTGGTTAAAGAAGTACAGAATGTATTCGATCCGACACCTAATCAAGGTAAAGGCTACGGTTTAGCTCCGATCGGTCATACCGTAACAGTCGAAGCAGCCGAAGAAGTCGTTATTAACTACGAAATCCCTGTCGTAATGGCAGCTGGTCATGAACCTTCTGAGATTCAAACTGAATTGACTAAGAAGATCGAAGAACGTTTGAAAGCTCGACGTAAAGAATGGACGACTCAAGACGAGACTCAATTCTTAACAGTTAGAACTTCTATTGTAACTTCCTTAGCTGTCGATTTAGATAAAGTAATCGATGTAGGCGATATTAAGATTAACGGTCAGAAAGTTAAGCGACTCGATTTACAGCCTAGCCAAATCCCTAAACTCGGTACCGTTACATTAGTTAAAGGTTAATCATCATGACAGAATTCGATAACTATAAACGTATCATCGACCTATCCGAGTTTGCCGTACCGGTATCTGGTAAGGTCGCCGAGATGCAAGAGATCTATAGAGTCGAAAGCATCGAAATGCAAGCTTTATGGAATACTATGGTCGAAATATTCCGAGAGCAATTCATTATAACGGCAGAATCTCATGGTTTAGAACAATGGGAATCCATACTCGATATTATCCCGGCTAGTGACGATACGATCGACGACCGACGCTTTAATATCTTATTAGCCCTTGCCGGTCAACGTCCTTATACCGAGATTAAGCTACGAGAACTTCTCGACGGTATTTGTGGCCCTGGTAACTACCGTATCGTCGAAGATTATAAAAACTATAACGTTCACTTTAAGGTATCCCTCGGCGTTAAAAAACAACGTGATGCCGTATCTAAGCTATTACGAGATTTAATCCCGATGAATCTTATCTACGATGTGGACTTATTATATAACCGTCATATCGATTTAAGCCGATATACACATAAAGAATTAGCTCAATTTACTCATTTTGTATTAAACCAGGAGGTTTTACCTAAATAATGGCTACATATACAAAGAATATTAATTTACTTAAACCAGCCGAACAAGAAAAATACGATGTAAACCTTCGTAATAATAACTGGGATAAGATCGATAAAGCTATCGGCGACACTAGCGATGCTATTAAGGCACATAAAAATGCTAACCCTATCGATCATCCAGACGGTAGTGTTACGACTCCTAAGCTACGCGATAAGAATGTTACGACTGAAAAATTAGCCGATAAATCTGTTACAGCTGCTAAACTAGCCGACGATATTAATATGAAGTTAGATAATAGCTACGTTAAGAAAGCCGGCGACACTATGACTGGCGATCTTAATATCGCTACATCGGCTACGATTAAATTTCAACGTAAAGCCGGCGGTGGCTATCATACTATTTCCGATGGCGGTACTGATGGCGGTGCAACTAATCTCGATTTAGGAAATATTCAATATACACAAGAAGCTAATCTATGCTGTTACAATCGTCCTGGCTGGTATGGTAAAAATAAACAGCGTACATTCCAACCATTCTTAACGATCCCAGATATTAGTGTTACCTATGGCAATATCAGACATGGTGGCACTCTTCCTATTCCAGATGGCTTTAGAGAAGATGAATGTACATGGCTATTATCCGTAGATCAATCAAACGTTGATAGTATTTTCTATGATGTAAATGAAAGTGGTTCTAGCAACATGGTAAATATTCAATGTTGGAGAGAGGGGCGTAAAGTCCATGTAGGAACACTATATAAAGGCTTTGACGGTTTTGCAAGAACATTTAGGGATCAAAGCATACTATATAACAAAAACGGTAATAACACCTACTTTGTGGAAGGTACTGCTAACTATATCTGTATCGCGGTTAAACGAGGTTAGATAATGGAACAAATTAAGCGTAAAGATGAGACATTATATATTGGCTCCGACTGGTCTCGTGTATACGAAATTAAGGGCATGGATCTTAAAGATGCGACAGCCATCTGTAAATTCCGTGATACTAACGATACTTTACTGATCGAGGCCGAATGCACGATACAAGATAATCGCATTTATTTAACCGTTAAATCTGCCCTTAGTCTTAAGATACCGAGAGGCGTTAAGCAAGGTAAATACGATATCTTCCTTATTGGCAATACATATACCTATAAGATCATGATGGGTTCTATTACATTTATTCCAGATGTTTCTATGCACTAAGAGGTTGATATATGGATAAATTAAAAGTTATTACGATCGAACCGACAACTCCTAAAGTAGTCGATGTTACGATCCCATCCTCTAACGTAATCGGTACTGGATATATAGCGGGCCCACAAGGTAAAGATGGCTTACCTGGCCCTCAAGGTCCTCCTGGCCCGAAAGGTGAGAAGGGCGATCCTTTTACATTTAACGACTTTACTCAAGAACAACTCGAATCTCTTAAAGTAACGACTAACGGTGCATCTGTACCTGGTCCTAAAGGTGATAAGGGCGATGCATTTACTTATGCGGATTTTACACCAGAACAATTAGAAGCTTTAAAAGGCCCGCAAGGTGAACGTGGTAACGATGGTTTACCTGGCCCACAAGGTATACAAGGTCCTATTGGTCCTAAAGGAGATACTGGTGAACGTGGTCCACAAGGTATTCCCGGTCCAAAAGGTGACACAGGCTTAACTGGCCCTCAAGGTGCTCGCGGTAATGATGGACAACCCGGTCCTCAAGGTCTAAAAGGAGATCCTGGTCCTAAAGGCGATAAGGGCGATCCATTTAAATTCAGTGATTTCACTCAAGAACAGCTGGCGCAGCTTAAAGGCCCTAAAGGAGATCCCGGTCCGGCTGGTCCTCCTGGTATACAAGGGCCTCCTGGCCCGGCTGGTTCTGGTGGTACTGGTGGTAGTGTAGATTTATCAGATTACACTACTAAAAAAGATGCCGATAATCTTTATCTAAAAAAAGTAGACTTAAGAAATTATTTAACTATGATAGGTGATCCTAAATATGCACTTAAAACAGAGTTAAATAATTATTTGTCTAGAACAGACGCTAATAATCATTATGCTCAAAAGGGCTGGGCGTCTCAAACGTTTGCATATAAAGGTGATTTAGGTAGTTTTATTAAAAAATCAGAGATTGCTCAGTATGCGTTAACACCTGGCGATGCATCTACTCGATACGTCAACAAAATAGAAGGACAATCCTTCGCTAAGAATGCAGATTTAGCTAATTACGTTCCTAAAGCTCAATACGATAAAGATATTGAAGCTCTTAAGAAACGTATAGCTGATTTAGAACACTTATAGGAGTTAAATAATGAATAATATTAGATTCGGCGGCATCCCTTATCTACATCTCGATGTGTATCAAGGACACGATCATGTCTTTAATATTCAAGTCGAAGATGATAGCACTAAGGAGATTATCCGCTACCAAGAAGGAACGTTGACTTGTAAGGTGCGCCGTAATAATCCTCAAGGCGGCGTCGTACTTATATTAACTCCAGTATTTAATAACGATACTAACTGTGTCGACTTATTATTTAACAGTGAAGATACCACTGGCGTTATGTTTTCTTACGATAACATCATGGAGGAAACATTCTACTACGACATTCGTCTCGATCATGACGAGAAAGATGAAGTCGTTTGTTACGGTGATCTCACTATGAAAGCTGGGTGCAGTCAATGATTAAATTAAATCGTGGCCATGATAAGAATATCGTATTATCTAAAGAAGCTCTCAAGGAAATCCGTGGCTTATCGGCTTATGAAATTGCTAAACAAGAAGGCTTTACTGGTACCGTCGATGAATGGTTAGCATCTCTTAAAGGTGCTAAGGGCGATAAGGGTGATACTTTTAAATTATCTGACTTATCACCGGAAGAATTAAACAGTATTAAAGGTCCTCGCGGTGAAACTGGTTATACTGGTCCACAAGGTCCACAAGGCTTACAAGGTCTTAAAGGTGATCGTGGTGAAGTTGGCCCTAAAGGCGATATCGGCTTAACTGGTCCTAAAGGCGAACAAGGTATTCAAGGTGTACAAGGTCCTCGTGGTGAACAAGGTCCTCGTGGTATTCAAGGTAAAGACGGTAAATCGTTTACGTTAAGTCATACTTACTCCACTGTGGAAAAAATGAATGCCGATGCCGATAATATTAATGAAGATGAATTTGTCGCTATCACCGATGGTCATATCTTCATGAAGGATAACGGCGTACTTATCGAAGTATTAAATATCCGTGGTCCACAAGGTATTCAAGGTGAACAAGGTATTCGTGGTGAAGTAGGTCCTAAAGGTGAACAAGGTATTCAAGGCCCAACTGGCCCTAAAGGCGATGCTTTTAAATTTAGTGACTTTACGACAGAACAGCTTGAATCGATTAAAGGTCCAAAAGGCGACAAGGGCGAAGTCGGACCGCAAGGTCCGGCCGGTATTCAAGGTCCAGAAGGTCAACGTGGTCCTCAAGGTGAACGTGGTCCAATCGGTCCACAAGGTATCCCGGGTCTAACTGGTCCAGAAGGCCAGAAGGGCGATAAGGGCGAAACTGGTCCTATCGGTAGAGCTTTTACATACGCCGACTTCACTCCAGAACAGCTTAAAGGTTTAACCGGCCCTAAAGGTGATCGTGGTGAGAAGGGTGACCGTGGCGAAGGTTTCGATATCTATAAAACGTATCCTTCTTTAACGGCTATGAATAACGACGTCGATAATATTCCGTTAAATAAATTAGTTATGATTAGTAGCTCCGTTAACGATGAAGATAATGCTAAAGTTTATATAAAAGAAGCTACCGGCCTCAAATTCTTTATCGACTTAAGTGGTGCTCAAGGTATCCAAGGTCCTGTCGGCCCTAAAGGCGATAAAGGTGATCCTTTCAAATATACCGATTTTACAGCTGCTCAACTACAAGGTCTCAAAGGTCCAAAAGGCGATACTGGTTTACGTGGCCCACAGGGCCCACAGGGTGAACAAGGCTTAACTGGTCCGACTGGTCCACAAGGCCCGATCGGTCGAGCTTTTACTTATAGCGATTTTACTCAAGAACAGCTTAGCGCCTTACGTGGTCCACAAGGTATTCAAGGTGCTCAAGGTATCCAAGGTCAGAAGGGCGAGAAGGGTGAACGTGGCGATCAAGGTCTATCTCCGGAACTAACGTTCTCTCTCGAAGATAATGGCGATTTATTTGTCGACATTAACTACGGAACTTCACCAGCTACTCCGAACACTACATCTGCTACTAAGATATACGATGTCGTATGGGGAATAGCTCAAGCCGGTGCTCCTGGTCCTATTCGTGGCTATCTCGAATATAGTGCATTAAGTGGCTTCGGTAAGCTTCATCTCGATATGAAGGTAACCGGAAATGGGTCGGGCAACGGTGGCGTGTTATGTACGCTTCCTAACGATGCTCCTGTACCGACTCGTCTATTAGAAACTTCTGTCGATGCTGATAATAATAGTGTCTATGTAGAACCTAATAGTCGTGTTGTTAAAGGCTGGGGCGTTGCCGGTAACAATAAACGTTACATATTGGATATCGTAGGTTTCTGGAAGGAGATTTAAATAAATGGCAAGAATTAGATTAGGCAATCTTAAAGGCCCTAAAGGCGATAAAGGCGATCCAGGTCCTCGTGGTCCTCAAGGTATTCAAGGACCTCCTGGTACTGCTGAAAATATCGATTTAACTCCTTTCGTTAAGAAAACCGAAAATACGACTCTAACCGGCCAGTATACTTTTACTAACAATACGCCTATTAAGTTAAATGGCTACAATGTTATATCTGAAAATAATCGTATTTTATTTAAGAATAACGATAATAAGAATGTATTTGCTTTCGATGCCGATACGATTACACATAACGATAAGTCTTTATTAACACAAGATAAAGCTAATACGTTATATGCTCCGATTGGCGATTATGCATTAAGAACAGCATTAAATGCTTATGCTACTAAGACAGATTTAAATAATTACGTCACTACAGTAAATGCTAATAATACGTATCTAAGCAAAACAGATGCAGCTAATACTTATGCTAAAAAAACCGATCTTAATGGTTACGCTACTACAGCTAATTTAAATAACTATTTGACGACTTCTAATGCATCTACTACTTATTTAAATAAAACAGATGCTTCTAGTATGTATGCTAAAAAGACAGATTTAAGTGGTTATGCGGCAAGCTCTACTCTATCTAACTATGTAACGACTGCTAACGCTAATAGTACGTATTTATCTAAAACCGATGCCGATAGTACTTACGCTAAAAAAACCGATGTCGGTAACGGTTTAACTCTTGCTCAAGCTAACGATACTTATGTATCTAAGGCTGGTACTAATAACGTAACCGGTACGATTAATATTAGCCAAACAGCCGGTCTCACCTTAGCTAACCATATCTTAGAGTCTAACCCGACAAACCTCGTTATTAAGAATAAAGCTAACCAACCTATTCTTACAGTATATCCTTCTGTAGCATATCTTAATGGTCGTGAAGTCCTTAACCAATTTAAGGCCGATCAGTTATATGCGCCTAAGACTGCTTTAAATGATTATTTATCTAAAACGGATGCATCTAATACATATGCTACTAAGGCTAACCTTAATAGCTACGTTACGACTAGCCAATATAATAACGATATGAATTCTTTATTAACAGCGTTAAGAAACGTTAATAATTAAGGAGAATACTATATGGCAATACAAGATTTAATTAACGAAGTAAATAGTATTCAATCTAAAAAACAAGCTATTAAAGAAGCTATTACAGCTAAAGGTGTAACCTCGGAAGGTAAATTAAGTAAGTTTGCCGATGAAATTAAGCAAATTACCACTAAGGAACCCGACTGGTACATCGTTAATAAATTCCGATACGATAACGGTAACGAAGCTCTATACGTTAGGACTAGCGATAAAACTGCTGTTTATGCTGATAAATATCAGATGGTTGAAATCGGTGGTGGCGTTACGAGAAGCAATAGTATTAGCAATAGTTTTAATAGTTATTATAATGACGACCTTGGCATCACTAACGGAACTTACTTCCCTCGAGAAACAGCCTACCGTAGCTTTACGACAAAAGACAGCTCTAGTGTTGTATTCGACGGTCATAACGATAATCTTAAATTAACATTTAACAACGGTAAGGATATTGTATTTAACGACGTTAATGCTTATAACTGGTTAAAGGGCTACAGAAATCAGCCTCTAGCCGACTTCAATACTCTTTATCTAAAGTCTGACGGTATTAATAATGAAGGAACAGCTAAGACTTTAAAAGACTTTTTAGCGTCGTCCAATGAAACAAGAATGTCGACGCTAGGAGAATATGGACAAAATCCGTTGTTATTAATAGATTCATCTATTATGATTCAAGCGATGAATCTTAGAAAAATGCCTAAAACAGGCTTTATTTATTATTCTGATAAGACAGTCGATGCTGTTTCCTTAATTCCAGTACTTTATACAAATACTAATAGTGATATTCCATTTTATGAGAACAAAGAGCAATTGTATGGCAACTTGTCTCCAGGCAATTATATCCACTTATACGTAAACAATTCTTTCTTATTAATCGTATTTGTTAGTATAAACTTCGTTGTCGATAGTAATAATCAGAAGCATAAAAATATCGAAGTATATATCTACAACATAGTTAAAGAAAATAAAAATAACATAGACTTTTTCAAACTCATAGACAAACCATTCGAACTGTATCTAACCTTCTCTAACAAGACACAACAACAGTTACAACAAGCTTCTAATACTAAAGTCTTCAGAAATAAAGTACTCGAAGCTAACGGTACTCCAGAAGCTAGAGCAAGTAACTTCTTAACTGGTAGCGACGCTTTGTTAGAAGTTAGTGCGTCTAAAATAACTAATGGTAGATTGCCAGTTAGAAACACAACCGCAAATCTTTTTAAGAAAAACTCAAGAGCAGACAATATTTTTAGGTATCAGACCTCTATTTTTGAAGGCGGTTATATTGCTACATCTTTAGTAGAAGACATTAGATTAAATAAAAAAATAGCTGGCTTTATTCATCTTAATGATGATTCTAATACTATGTTTCCTATTGAGCTAGAAAAAGTACCAGACGAAATAAAAAATAACCCAAAAATTTCATATTATAGACAATATGGTTATTTTTCATCTTGTATAGCTCCTAATGGTATACTTCCAGAGAGAAACAACAAAATGATGGTGTTTGTAAAAGATATACAAGGCGATATCACATGTTTCTACGTCAAAAAAGGCAACGACTATATCACAAATGATATGTTAAGCACTAATCCTAAAAATACTCAACTATATATAACTTCAGATACAGAAAGTCAACAATATTTAACGACTAAGCCGTTAAGCAATATTTGGACTGAAATTAATAGTTTAAATAAAGACGATTTTGAAGCATATTCCGAAGAATAAGGAGAGCCTATGACAACAGCAGAAATTATAACGGCTATAATTAGTGCGATCGGTTTAATATTCGTACTTCTTAAAGGTCTCCATGAACTTGAAGAAGATCGTACTGAACGCAAAGCTTTCGAGAAAAAGGCGACTGCTATTCTCGATAATATCGATGCACAATACCAAGAAATCCAAAAACAGATCGAGGCTTCGAGAGAAGATCGTCGAGTACTCGATCGTCGTATCTCGATAGTAGAGGAATCTACTAAATTAAGTCATACACGTATCGATAGCTTAACTGATAAACTCGAAAAGTTACAAGATAAAATTAAATAAAAACTATTAATAGGAGCCTCTTATAGGGGGCTCCTTTTATAACGAGGTTATGTATGATCGATAATAACAAATTACAAGCTATCGTACAGATATTAGCTGTCGGCGGCTTAGTTATCGCTCTTATTATGTCGATACTATACGACCGAACAGAGTTATCGACGAATATAGCTTCCGGTTTAGTCGGCTTCATTGGTGGAGCTGCTATTATACGCAAAGGAGAAGACAAATGGCATTAGGCGATTTAAGTGCATTATACGAATCGAACGGCGATCCTGGATGTGTATCCTCTGGGGCTGGTGATTTAGGCGGTATTAGTTACGGTGCATACCAACTGGCAAGTAACGCTGGTAGTGTCGATGCTTTCATTGAATGGGGTATCGATTACGGTGCGTATTACCGAGATTATGCAAATAGTTTAAATCAGTACGACGTTAATAGTGATGCTTTTATTAGTCAGTGGAAGTATTTAGCATCGGTAGACCCTCAAGGCTTCTTAAAGATGCAACACGATTACATTAAAAGCGAATACTATGATAAGGCATGTCGTTATTTAGCTAATAATGGACTGCATGCCGACAAACATTCCGAGGCGTTACAAGACGTGATCTGGTCTAGAGCCGTACAATATGGCCCGGGCAACGTAGTCGATTTATTTAACGAAGCATTAACGTATGTACCAGGTTATACAGAAGAATGGAACTTATCCTGGGTCGATGCTTTACGTTTCGATTATGATTTAATTGTCGGTATCTATGAGTCTAATAAATCTAATGAATGGATATCCAATAGCTTAAGCTACGACGTACGACAAGGTGTCTATAACCGTATGGATTCCGAAAAACAAGAAGCACTTACTATGCTTACTAAGGAGATTAACTAATGAACACTTTAACTAAAAACATCATCAACGACGCTATTGAATTGGCAAAAGAAAACGCAGTTAGCGTATTGAAAGGTCTTAAATTCGACGATATTAAAGCTTTAGTCGAAGCCGAAATGACTCGTGTGATTACGCCTCTCGAAGACGAAATTAATAGTACTAACTCTTACTGGGTTAAGATCCGTAACCGTGTCTATATTAGCGTACTAAGAAATAGCGTTAATAGCATCGTTGCTTCTATCCAAAAGAAAATTCAAGAACTATAATCATAGGCCCTGGTTTAACCGCCAGGGCTTTTCTTTTTGTCTTCATTATGCTATCATGAATTTAATATGAAATAGTTGTTTATAGGAGGGTAGTATGGGTACTGACACAGACAAACTAACGACTAGAGATATTGTCAATGCTTTTTATAATAGGTATAGAATACCTAATGAACGAGATAGTATTAATATAGTCGATAGTTTAGGTATACATAATAATGACATTTTTCATCCTAACAGACGATTATCGGTTTGGTTTAGCTTTGGTGAACAGTTATATTTATCGGAAGAAGTATATGGGTATTCACCAGAAAAAATATATAGAGGCTGTTTAAAAGCGATTAGTGAAGATATAGATTCAGAATCGCAACATCAATATTTAGTATTTAGTGTAATTATTCCTTTAGATAAAGCGTTAACTAAAGGCTTCTATGTCAGCCTAGGTGAAGCTTTTACATTACAGAGTTTTTGTAATGACCGTTATTTGTTCAATACTACAAAGTTAGGCATAAGTAGAGACGATACTCAATATAACTACGAGTACTTAGAGGATAATATGTATTTTGGAAATCAGCGGGTTTTTATAGCCAGAGCTGTATTTGTTTTTAATCCTGACAATCCTATACTTCAACAATCGGCTAATGATGAGTTGTTTGAAGACATTATAACTATTAGCGAGGAACTACGGGAATTATACGCACATGAACTCATCGAGCAAGCATATCGTTTCGGCTGTCTTGATCTTATTACTATATAATAGTATTTCACCACGCGTTTCACCATAAGTAGTACACATCCTATTAATATAGATATATACTATATTAATAAGGCGTAGTACCCTCATCTCCACCATATTGAATATATATGCTAGTAGTATAGAATGCTAAATAATGGTTCTATGCTTCTAGCATTTTTTTGTACACAAAAAAATATAAAAGTCAATAATTTTTATCGGTTTGATTGTGCACAATGAATATGAATTAAATCAGATTTTATCTATGTTTTATAAAGGTGGAAGGGTATCGAAAAAATTGACTTTGTCTATAGAATCCTGTAAAATATATAAAGATATTTATGTAATTATGACACATAGATGATTAGTTTCGTGTAAAGGAGTACAGATAATGAAGTTCCGTTATTCCCGTATGTTAGCGGCTCTCGTTGTATCCGCTGTAATGGTTGCTGGTTGTGGCAGTAATCAACAGCAAGCAGGCGACGTGAGTGTCAATGCATACAAAATTACTGCAAGTGATGCACAGGTAAACCAAACCTATGCTGGTACAGTAGTTGCAGAAAACTCTGTAGCTGTACATGCTCGTGTAACCGGTTACGTAGTTGAAAAATATGTTAAAGGCGGGGAGCAAGTTGTTGCTGGCCAGCCATTATATCGTATCGATTCTCGTCAATACGAAGCTACTCTTGCTAATGCAGAAGCACAAGCTGCTCAAGCTAATGCAAACTATAAAAATGCTGAAGTAGACCTTAATCGTTATGAAACATTAGCTCAACAAGATGCTATTGCGCAACAACGTGTAGATACACAACGAAGTACTGTAGAACAAGCTAAGGCAGCTTATGAAGCATACGAAGCATCCGTAAAAATTGCTCAAGATAACTATGGCGATACAATGGTATATGCACCATATTCTGGTACATTACGTATGGATGATATCGATATGGGTACATTTGTACAAGCAGGTTCTACAACATTAGTAACCATTGATTCTATCGATCCAATCTTTGTTGAATTTAGTATGACAGAGCAAGAATATCTTGACTTCATGAAAAATCCAACTGGCGATGATTCCAATGGTCCAAATATTCAATTAAAACTTGCTGATGGCGAAACGTATAATCAACCGGGTTCTATTGTTCAAGCAGCAAAAAGTCTTGATCAATCAACAGGTAAGCTTGTGTTGAAAGCATCTTTCCCAAATCCTGATCACTTGTTATTGCCAAATATGTTTGCTACAGTAATTTCTCCTGGTCAAAAAATTAAAAATGCTATTCTTGTTCCTAGTCGCGCTATTCTTCAAATCATGGATAAAAACTTTATCTTTGTTGTAAATGCTGATGGTGTAGTAGAACAAAAAAGTGTTGAAGTTGGCGGTACAAGTGGTAGCGATACAATTATTAAAGCAGGTTTAGCGCCTGGAGACACAATCATCGTTGATGGCTTAACTAAGGTTAAAAACGGTGCGAAAGTAAATGCAAAATTACTTTCCAAAGAACAATTAAAAGCTACAAAATAGAAGGGGGCTAGATCGTGTCGAAATTCTTTATTAATCGACCTATCTTTGCCATCGTAATAGCCATCGTTATTACTTTGGTAGGTCTCATTTCTATGATGAACCTTCCGATAGCTCGATATCCACAAATTTCTCCTCCTACAGTAAGTGTTAACACAGCCTATACAGGTGCAACGGCTCAAGTTGTTAATGATACGGTAGCCAGTGTTATTGAAACACAAATCGTAGGCGTACAAGATATGGACTATATGACATCTAGTAGCTCTAGTAATGGTAGCTACTCTTTGACTGTTCAGTTCAATCAAGGCACAGATGCCGATATGGATACGGTTAATACACAAAACCGTGTACAAGCAGCACTTGCTCAATTACCTGCAGAGGTACAAGCAGTTGGTGTTACAACTACTAAATCTTCTGGTGATATGGCTATGGTATTCTCCTTGAACTCACCTGATGGTACTTATGATTCTACATTCTTAAAGAACTATGGTACCAACTATATGATGGATGCTATTAAATCTATTAAGGGTGTCGGTTCTGTGCGAGAGTTCGGTTCCGACTATGCTATGCGCATTTGGTTAGATCCAGCGAAGATGCAAAATCTAGGTGTTACTATTTCTGAAGTAACCGCAGCTATTAAGGGACAAAACTTACAGGCTGCAGCAGGTACAGTTGGTCAAAATCCTACTAATGGGGAACAAGCATTTCAATATCCTATCAAAATTGAAGGTCGTCTTGTGACACCTGAACAATTTGGTAACATTGCTATTAAAAGCTCTAATGGTAAGGTATTGCATCTAAAAGATGTTGCTCGCATTCAAATTGGTGCTAAAGGATATGACCTTATTGCTAAGTCCGCGCATAAAGAGGTAGCAGGCTTCGCTATTTCCTTGCAAAATGATGCTAATGCATTAGAAACTATTGCGAATGTTAAGAAGGTACTAGATGAACAATCTAAATCCTTCCCACCAGATATGCAATATAACGTAGTTGTAGATAATACTAAATTCGTAAGTGCATCTATCAATGAGGTAAAGCATACCTTTGTAGAAGCATTACTACTCGTTCTTTTTGTAGTATATGTATTCTTACAATCCTGGAGATCTACAATTATTCCTATGATTGCTGTTCCAGTATCCTTGCTAGGTACATTTGGGGCTTTCGTATTACTTGATTTCTCTATCAATACGTTAACATTATTCGCCATGGTATTGGCTATCGGTCTCGTTGTTGACGATGCTATCGTAGTAGTAGAAGCGGTAGAGTATGAATTAAAATATAATGGCTTACCTCCGAAAGAGGCGGCTATTAAAGCGATGGAAAATGTACAAGGCCCTGTAATTGGTATCGCCTTTGTATTGGTAGCTGTATTCGTACCAGTTGCCTTCATGGGTGGTATGACAGGTATTCTTTACAAACAGTTTGCATTAACAATCGCTGTATCTGTTGTTATTTCTGCGATTATCGCCCTTGTATTAACACCAGCACTATGTGCTACGATGTTAAAACCTCACACACCTAAAGAGCGTGAAGATTGGGTACATCGTCAGTTAAACAAATTCAATGCAGGCCTAGAACGTTTCAGTGATTGGTATGGTATCCAATTGGCTCGTTTAAGTCATCGTTTGAGCTTAACTGTTATTGCATTGTTAATCTTTGCTGGTGGTACTGGTTTAGTATTCCACTTCTTACCAACATCCTTTGTACCTGCAGAGGATAGCGGTTATTATATGATTGCCGTTAATGAACCGCCAGGTGCTACATCTGAGCGTACGATGGCAACACTTGAAAAAATTGCTTCCTTCTTAGAAGGCAAAAATGATCCAGAAAAACCTAAAGATGAGCAATTATTCCAAGGGGTATTTACTGTAGCAGGCTTTGACATCTTAGGGAACGGTCAAAAATCTAGTGCAGGTGTAATCTTTGCCACTATGTCTGACTGGAAGTATCGTACTACACAAGCTACATCTATTAATGCAATGGTTGGTCAAACATTTGGTTTTGCTGCTCAAGGCGTACCAGAAGCAACTGTAGTTGCTTTGAATCCACCATCTATTCCTGGTTTAGGTGCTACTGGTGGTTTCAGTATGTATATCATTAATAAAGCTGGTGACAGCCCTCAAGTTATGGCGGAACGTGCTAATGAATTCTTAGCAGAAGCTCGTAAGAGTCCAGCAATTCAATCTATTTACACTACATTTGATACATCTACACCATCCTTACAGTTTGATGTGAATCGTGAAAAAGCGGCACAAGATGGTGTTGCTTTAGCTGATATTTTCACTACATTACAAGGTTTCTACGGTAGTATTCAAGTCAATGATTTTACCATGTACGGTAAAAACTATAAGGTAGTAGTTCAAGCAGAAGATGCGTACCGCCAAAATGCAGATCAGCTTAATATGTTGGCTGTTAGAAATAGTAAGGGGCTTATGGTTCCTGTATCTAACTACATCACGAAGGAACAAACCGGTATGCCATCTAGTATTACACGTTTCGATAATGCTATGGCCGTACAAATCGGCGGTTCTCAAGCACGTGGTTACTCCTCTGGTGATGCTATTAATGCATTGAAAGAGGCAGCAGCTAAAACTTTACCAGCTGGTTATACATATGACTGGGCAGGTCAATCTCGTGAAGAGTTGAAAGCTGGTTCTCAAACCATCATGATTCTTGGTTTAGGTCTAGTATTTGTATTCTTAATCTTGGCCGCCTTGTATGAATCTTGGAAGGTTCCATTTGCCGTATTGTTCTCCGTACCATCTGGTATGATTGGTGCTTCTTTAGTTCCATTCTTGTTGAACTTTACAGGTAGATATTCTTTAGCAAATGATATTTACATGCAGATTGGCCTCTTAACCCTTGTTGGTTTGGCCGCAAAAAATGCGATTTTGATCATTGAGTATGCTAAGATTCGTGTTGACAAACGTGGCATGAACGTTGTTGATGCTGCTATCGAAGCTGCAAAAATTCGTTTGCGTCCAATCTTGATGACATCCTTTGCGTTCATCCTTGGTGTATTGCCATTGGCAGTATCTACTGGTGCTGGTTCTGGTGCTCGTACATCCATGGGTATTACAGTAGTAGCAGGGATGACAACAGCAACATTGTTTGGTATCTTTATCATTCCAATGCTGTTCATCATCATTGAAACACTTGGACCTGGTTTGTTTACAAACCGCAAAAAAAATCACGACTAATCATTTACATTAGATAATTTTGTAGAATGACAAAAACACGTCACTACTTAGTAGTGGCGTGTTTTTTTATATAATTTATGATATAATAATATAGTTAAAAATCAGATTGACGTAAGTCGATATTAAGTGTGAAATTTATATAAAAGAGGTATATTATGAGTGATGTAAAAACATATGTAGCAGGTCATAAAAGCCCTGATACAGATTCTATTTGTTCTGCTATTTCCTTTGCTAATTTCTTAACACAAATGGGTACACCAGCTACTCCAGTATGTGCAGGTGAAGCAAATAAAGAAACAACATATGTATTGAATCATTTTGGTTTTGAACACCCTCAAATCGTTAAGAATTGGGAAGAATTCGCTCCAGAAGGCGGCAACTTGTACTTAACTGACCACAACGAATCTAAACAAATCATTGATGGTTACAAATCTATGAATATGTGCGGCGTTGTGGATCATCACCGCATTGGTGATTTCGAAACTGATGGTCCTGTATTTATGCGTTTAGAACCAGTAGGTTGCTCCAATACAATCATTACTAAATTGTACATGGAAAACAATCAAGAAATCCCTAAAGCTATTGCAGGCTTGATGTTGTCCGCTATCATTTCTGATACTGTTTTATTCCGTTCTCCAACATGTACTGAAACAGATAAAGAAATGGCTCATAAATTGGCAGAAATCGCTGGTGTAGATATCGAGTCCTATGGCCTTGATATGTTAAAAGCTGGTGCAGATATTTCTGATTTGACTAATGACGATATCGTTCGTACAGATATGAAGGAATTCTCCGAAGCAGGTAAAACAATTTCTATCGGTCAAATTTCTGTTATGGATACTACAGACGTATTGGCTAAACAAGGTGAATTAGTAAAAGCGTTAGAAGCTCTTCGCAGTGCTAACAACTACGATGCATCTTACATCATGATTACAAATATTCTTGATGAAAGCACTACATTATTATTCAGTGGTGATGTGGAAGCAGTAGTAACAAAAGCATTTGAAAAAGAAGTTAAAGACAATGGCGTATTCTTGCCAAATACTATGTCTCGTAAAAAACAAATCGTACCACCAATTCTTGGTGCTATGAAATAGTATAGTAGTATACAAAGGGAAAAGAACGTTGCTTGCAACGTTCTTCTTCTCTATTTATATGATTATCAAATTATAGTATATGTAAGGGCGATAGGGGTGTTCCGATGAATTCATTACTAACAGGTTTAAATAAAGAGCAACAACAAGCCGTTCAACATACGGAAGGCCCTTTATTGATTTTAGCCGGTGCCGGATCTGGTAAAACAAAGGTTTTAACTGTTCGTATTGCACATTTATTAGCTCAAGGTGTTAATCCTTATGAAATTTTAGCTATTACCTTTACCAATAAAGCGGCTAAAGAGATGAAAAGTCGTGTAGAAGGTCTTGTAGGGGATGTAGCCAATCGTATTTGGCTCAGCACATTCCATAGCTTTTGTGCGAAATTCTTGCGCTTTGAATTAGATAACTTCTTGGGTTATAACAGTAATTTTACAATCTATGATACATCTGACTCTCAAGCCGTTATTAAGGCGGCGTTGAAAGCACTAAACTTGGACGATAAATACTATCCCGTTGGTGCTATGATAGCAGCTATTTCAGATGCAAAGAATAAATTACTCTTTGCTTCTGATTTTAGAAAACAAGCGAGAGACTTTTACCAACAAAAGGTTGCTGATGTATATGAGTATTATGAACGTGAATTGCGTAAAAATAATGCCTTAGACTTTGATGATCTTTTATTGGTGGCAGTAAAATTATTGCAATCTAATGAAGCTGTACTAGATAAATATAGCAAGCGTTTTCGCTATGTCATGATCGACGAATATCAAGATACGAACCATGCTCAATATTTATTAGCTAAATTATTAGCCTCTCATTGGAAAAATATTGCTGTTGTAGGTGATGCTGACCAAAGTATTTATGCTTGGCGTGGTGCAGATATTCAAAATATCTTGGACTTTGAAAAGGATTATCCTAACTGTACATCTATTAAACTAGAACAAAACTATCGTTCTACAAAAATTATCCTTGATGCAGCCAATGCAGTAATCGAAAATAACGAAGGACGACCTAAGAAAAATCTGTGGACAGACAAGACAGAAGGCGCTAAAATCCAGCATTTTATAGCTCAATCTGAACATGAAGAAGCGGCTTTCATCGGCGATACAATAGCTAAAAAGCATGATATTCATGGCGTCCCATATGGAGATATGGCTATTCTATATCGTACAAATGCTCAGTCTCGTGTGCTTGAAGAGGCACTTATCAAACGTGCTTTGCCATACACAATGGTGGGGGGCACGAAGTTCTACGATCGGAAAGAAATTAAAGATGTATTGGCTTACTTGCGCGTATTATATAATCCTTTCGATGATTTGAGCCTATTACGTATTATCAATGTACCTAAGCGTAGTATTGGTGCTACTACAGTGGCAAAACTACAAGATTATGCACGTGCAAATGGCACATCCTTGTTTATGACATTAACACAGTTACATCTGGTAGATACGATTAAAGGTAAGACAAAGGAAAAGTTAGAGGAGTTTGGTATCCTTATCTTTACTCTCGTAGCTGAAATGGAAGATAGAACTGTTCTTGATATCTTAGAATCTATTTTAGATAGAACAGGTTACTTGGCACAATTAGAAGAAAGTACAGATCCACAAGATCAGGCTCGCGCTGAGAATATCGGTGAGCTTTTATCTGTAGCTAAAGACTTCCAAGATACAAATCCAACTGGTACAGTGGAGGACTTCTTGGAACAAGTAGCCCTTGTTAATGATGTTGATTCCTTCGAGCAAGAAGAGTCTAAAGTGACATTAATGACATTACATGCTGCCAAAGGTTTGGAGTTTCCAATTGTATTCTTAGGAGGATTGGAGGAAGGTTTATTCCCTCATAGCCGCACCTTGATGAACCCTGAGGAAATCGAAGAGGAACGTCGTCTTGCCTATGTAGGTATTACTCGTGCTGAAAAGGAATTATATATTTCTAATGCCACTACGCGCACCGTATTTGGACGCACTAGCAGCTATTTACCATCTCGCTTTATCGACGAAATTCCTGAAGAGTTAGTAGATGGTTTGCGTGCTAAGCGTAAAGTACCTGATGATATTAAGCGTCATGTGCCGCAACATATGAGTGTCACAAGCCGACCTGTTACGAAGCCAATTGTTCGCAATGAAGTAATTGCTGATTGGAAGATTGGTGATACAGCCATTCATAGTAAGTGGGGCAATGGTAAGGTTATCAATGTTGCTGGTGAAGGGGCTGGTATGAAGCTAACTATTGAATTCCCCACACAAGGTGTACGTGTGGTCATGGCTAAATTTGCACCGGTTAAAAAGGGATAAAACTTATGTATAGCAGTTAACCTCTTTACCTTGCTTGTATGGAACGTATAGATTGTTACTGCATAGTAAAAGGGATGTAATATGAATCCAAAAGATAGAATTAAAGAGTTACAACAAGAGCTAACTCATGCACAGTATTTATACTATGTAAAAGATGCTCCTACAATGAGTGACTTTGAATACGATAAAAAATATCGAGAGCTCGTTGATTTAGAAACAGCTCATCCTGAATATATTGTGCCATCATCTCCAACACAACGTGTAGGCATGAAGGTGGAAGGTTCCTTTGAAAAGGTCGTTCACGGCCGCCCTATGTTGAGCTTATCTAATGTATTTAGTGCTGATGAAGTGCGTGCGTTTGCAAATCGCGTAGAAAAGGAATTGGGCCATAAGCCTTCTGCTTATGTAGTAGAACTTAAAATAGATGGCTTAGCTGTTAATTTGCACTATGAAAATGGCATGTTTGTACGTGCTGTAACACGTGGTGATGGCCGTGTTGGTGAAGATGTTACAGCCAATGTACGAACAATTAAGTCCATTCCCTTATATCTAGAAAATGCACCTGAATTTATTGAGGTTCGCGGTGAAGCCTACATGCCTCATAGCGAATTTAAACGCATAAATGAAGAACGTGATGAAGAGGGCTTGCCAACCTTCGTAAATCCTCGTAATGCTGCGGCAGGCTCCTTGCGTCAACAAGATCCTGCTATTACAGCAAGTAGAAACCTAGCTTTCTTTGCCTATGCTATTGGCTCTGAAGAAGGTGCTAGTATTCATAGCCAAGAGGAATTACTTAAAAGCCTAGAAAGCTTTAAGTTCTCTGTAAATCCTCACTATCGCGTGTGTCAAACCATTGATGAAGTTATTGAAACTATCAATTATTGGGATGAAAAGCGTCATGACTTGCCATACGATACTGACGGTATGGTTATTAAAGTAAATAGCTTTGATGATCAAGAGGCACTTGGCAGTACTGCTAAGGATCCTAAGTGGGCTACAGCTTACAAATATCCGCCAGAAGAGGTAGAAACCATTCTTAAGGATATTACTATCAATGTGGGGCGTACGGGGGTTCTTACTCCAACTGGTGAATTGGAATCAGTATTCGTGTCTGGTACAAATGTGAGTCGTGTTACATTACATAATCAAGACTTCATCAATGAAAAAGATATTCGCATTGGTGACCATGTCATCATTCACAAGGCAGCCGAAATCATTCCTGAAGTTATTCGCGTAGTTCCTGAAAAACGTACTGGTTCTGAAGTTCCTTTCACAATTCCTAACACATGTCCTGTATGCGAATCTCCTGCAGTTCGTCGCGAAGGGGAAGCGGCTGTACGTTGTACGAATAAACATTGCCCTGCTATTGAAAAAGAGCAAATCATTCACTTTGCCTCTCGCGATGCTATGAATATCGATGGTCTCGGGCCTAGCATTGTAGAAAACCTAATCAATAACAAATTAATTACAAATGTTGTTGATTTATATCATTTGACGGTAGATCAACTAGTTACCATGGACCGAATGGGCAAGAAATCTGCTGAGAATTTGGTAAAAGCTATTGCAGATTCTAAAACTCGTGGTTTGGACCGCGTATTATATGGTCTTGGTATTCGTCTAATTGGCTCTAAAGCAGCTGCAACAATTGCTAATGTCGTGAAATCTATGGAACGGTTTATGACTATCACTAAGGAAGAGCTCGTTGCGGTGGAAGAGATTGGTCCTACAATGGCAGATAGTATTGTTGAATACCGTCAAGATTCTGCTCATGTAGAAATCATTGAAGGTTTAATAGCGGCAGGACTTAAGATGACTGTAGATGTTGTTGAAGCTGCAGGCAATCAAATGGAAGGGGAAATCGTCGTTCTTACAGGGAAGCTTGAAGTTATGGGCCGCAGTGAAGCTGGTAAGATTCTTGAAGCTCATGGGGCTAAGGTTACAGGTTCCGTCTCTAAGAAAACAACCCTTGTTATTGCTGGCGAAGATAGTGGTAGTAAGCTTACTAAAGCAAATGAATTGGGTATTCGTGTTATGAATGAAGAGGAATTTGTAGAACTACTTAAGGACCTTGGAGAAATCCAATAGACATACATTCTACAATATTTTGAAAATATATATTATTTGCTTTATAATTAGTAATTATGAAAGGATGTGTCTCGATGAAAATCAGCCAAGAGGAAATTAAAAAAATCGCCTTACTTTCACGCTTGGAAGTTAAGGAAGAACATATGGCACATGTAGAAAAAGAGTTGTCCGACATCTTGACTTATGTTGCTGAACTAGATGCATTAGAACTTGATGGTGTAGAGCCTATGGCTCATGCAGTACCATTGCACAATGTATTTAGAGAGGATGAAACAAAACCATCCCTCGATCATGATTTAGCTTTATCCAATGCTCCAGAAGCAGAGGATGGGTACTTTAAAGTACCTCGTGTTGTACAAGAATAGGAGGTTTCGCTGTGGCAACAATTCATGAATTACACAAGAAACTAGTGAATAAAGAAATCAGCGCTGTTGAATTGACGAATGCTGTTATTGCACATAAAGCGAAAGTGGAACCGACTGTACATGCGTACTTATCCGATTCTCATGATCGTGCTTTGGCTACAGCTAAGCTTGTAGATGAAGCAATTGCTAAAGGTGAAGCTATTTCCCCATTGGCAGGTATTCCTGGTGCAATTAAAGATAATATTTGTATTAAAGATGAACCTGCAACATGTGCATCTAAAATGTTGGAGAACTTTGTGCCTCCATACAATGCGTCTGTTATTGAATGTTTACAAGATAATCATTACATTAGTCTTGGTAAACTTAACATGGACGAATTTGCCATGGGTGGTTCTACAGAGAACTCTGCATTAGCTAAAACTACTAACCCTTGGAATGCTGATTGCGTACCAGGTGGCTCTTCAGGTGGTAGTGCAGCCGCTGTGTCTAGTGGTTCTGCTATTTGGGCTCTTGGCTCTGATACAGGTGGATCTATTCGTCAACCAGCATCCTTCTGTGGCGTTGTAGGTTTAAAACCAACATACGGTAATGTATCTCGTTATGGCTTAATTGCCTTCGCATCCTCTTTGGATCAAATTGGCCCTGTTACTCGAGATGTAACTGATGCTGCTTTAGTATTAAATGCTATCTCTGGTCACGATGCAAAAGATTCCACGTCCATTCCAGGTGCTCGTGTAGATTACACTACTGCCCTTGTAAATGATGTAAAAAATATGAAAATTGGTGTACCAAAAGAATTCTTTGGTGATGGTCTTAATAGCGAAGTTCGAAAAGCCATAGAAGAGGCTATCGAAACATACAAAAAATTAGGCGCTGAAATCGTTGAGGTTTCCTTACCTAACTCTAAATATGCATTATCTGCATACTATATCATTGCTTTGGCAGAAGCTAGCTCCAACTTGGCTCGTTATGACGGTGTAAGTTATGGTATGCGTGTACCTGCAGATAATCTTGTAGATATGTCTACTAAAACTCGTACAGAAGGTTTTGGTCCTGAAGTACAACGCCGTATTTTGTTAGGTACTTATGTATTGAGTGCTGGTTATTATGATGCTTATTATTTGAAAGCATTAAAAGTACGCCGCCTCATTAAAAATGAATTTGATGAAGCATTCTCCAAAGTGGATTTGATTTTAACACCAACTGCACCTAATACATCTTATAAATTTGGTGAAAAAGCAAATGATCCATTGGCAATGTACTTAGAAGATATCTGTACAGTACCAGCAAACCTTGCAGGTATTCCAGGTATTAGCATTCCAGCAGGTATGAGTAGTAGCAATTTGCCAATCGGCTTACAATTGCTCGGTCCTGCTATGGGTGAAGAAACATTGTTACGTGCCGCTTTCACATTTGAACAAGCACGTCCAGACTGTCAATTAGTAGCACCAACTGGGGAGGTTTCTCTATGAGTAGTAAATACGAAACAGTCGTTGGTTTAGAGGTTCATACAGAGCTTAAGACTAAGTCTAAAATCTTCTGTGGTTGTACCACTGAATTCGGCGGCGATCAAAATACACATGTATGCCCAGTATGCCTAGGCTTACCTGGTGCTATGCCTGTGTTAAATAAACAAGTAGTAGAATTTGCTATCAAAGTAGGTTTAGCATTGAACTGTGAAATTCTAAACTTTAACAAATTTGACCGTAAAAACTACTACTATCCAGATTTGCCTAAAAACTATCAAACATCTCAATACGATTTGCCAATTTGCTTGAATGGTCATTTAGACATCGAAGTAAATGGTGAAACTAAACGCATTGGTATTACGCGGATTCACATGGAAGAAGATGCTGGTAAACTAGTTCATAGTGGTAACACTATTTCCGATTCTAAATCTTCTAATGTTGACTATAACCGTACTGGTGTACCTCTTCTTGAAATCGTATCTGAACCAGATATTCGTTCCGGCGCAGAAGCGAGAGCCTATGTTGAAAAACTACGTTCTATCTTGCAATACTTAGAAGTATCTGACGGTCGTATGGAAGAAGGTTCCTTACGTGGTGACTGTAACGTATCCGTACGTTTGCGCGGTACTAAAGAGTTTGGTACACGTACAGAAACTAAGAACGTTAACTCTTTAACAGCTATCCAAAAGGTTGTTGAATATGAAGCATTGCGCCAAGCTAAGTTGATTGAAGCTGGCGGCAAAGTAGATCAAGAAACACGTACTTGGGATGATGCTCAAGGCATTACTATTGGTATGCGTAAAAAAGACGAAGAAAACGATTACCGTTACTTCCCTGAACCTGACTTGGTACCAATTGTAATTACAGACGAAAAAATTGAAGAAGTACGTCGTGCGTTACCAGAATTACAAGATGCTAAGATTGAACGCTTTGTATCTGAATATGGCTTGTCTCGTGAAGATGCTACAACCCTTACTGTATCCCGTAAAACAGCAGATTTCTTGGATGCTACTGTAAAAGCAGGTGCCGATGCTAAGACTGTTGCTAACTGGATGCTTGGTGATTTGTCTAAGATGATTAATGAAAGTGGCTTAACATTTGCTGAATCCAAAGTAAGCCCTGAAAACTTGGCTGGTATGATTGCTCTTATCGATAAAGGTACAATCTCTGGTAAAATTGCGAAAAAGGTTATTGTATCCATGTGGGAATCCGGCAAGGATGCAGATACTATCGTAAAAGAAGAAGGTCTTGTTCAAATCACTGATACTGGTGCTATCGAAGAAATCGTTAAGCAAGTTATTGCTAACAATCCACAACCAGTGGCAGACTTCAAAGGTGGCAATGGCAAAGCTATTGGCTTCTTAGTAGGTCAAGTTATGAAGGAATCTAAAGGCCGTGCTAACCCTGGTATGGTAAATGAATTGCTTCAAAAATACTTGAAAGACTAATTTGTGCGTTAGCCTATAGTCGCATAAGCAATACAAATAAAAATATCCCCTATAGATATATAAACTTATATCTGTAGGGGATATTTATTTGCAATTTTACTGGTAAAATATGGTATAATAGGTTGTATAAAATTAATTATTATTTTGGTCATATAAAGGATTTAACGATGAATGATCAACACAATATAAATAACAATCAAAATACATATAGAAGTAGTGAGCGTAGTGATAGCTACAGTAGTAATACACGTGCTGCAGAACCTAATACACGCGTATTATCTGATGATGAACGCCGTGATTTTGATGGTGTAACCATCGAAGAGGTAGGCGATTCTGTTCATGTGGACTCTACACCTAGTAATATGAATGAAGACTATCAACGTAGTGAAGAATACAATCAATATGGGCCACATGTGAAGGTATATAGCTTTAATAGTACAAGCTGGCTTAGTCGCATCATTTTGATTATCATATTAGCTGTTGTTTTAGCAGCTGTTGTATTCTTTGGTGGCATTATCCTCTCTGTAGTAGGGGTTGTCATTTTAGTGGGTGCTATTGTTTCCTTTATCTTTGGGCTCTTTTAATGGTATAATATATATATTATGACTAGACGGTGGCTGAGCCATTCGATGATTTAAAGGGGACCTATGAACGTAGTTTTATCCACATTAAACTCAAAATTTATACATTCCTCCCTGGCTTTGCGATATCTCAAAGCCTATGGGCAGGCTCACGGACAGGCATACGATATAGTAGAATATACTATTAATATGCCTGTTTTACATATTCTTAGCGATATTACAGAGCGCAATATAGATGTATTGGGCTTTGCTTGCTATATTTGGAACATCGAAATGACATTACATGTGGTAGATATGGTAAAAGCTGTTCGACCAGATATTAAGATCATTTTAGGTGGACCAGAAGTGTCGTTTACGGCAGATGAAATCTTACATCGATGCCATGCTGTAGACTATGTAGTACAAGGGGAAGGGGAAGAAGCCTTTTACCAACTTATTAGTGCATTACAAAATGGTAAGGATGGTTTACAAGAAGAAATTCCTGGGGTACGAGGACGTCATATTTCAGGCGAACTTATGGGCTCTACCGAGGCTGTAGAGGTAAAAGATCTTAGTACTATACCATTCCCATATGTAGAAGAGGATATGGAGGATTTAGAACATAAAATCATCTATTATGAATCCTCTCGCGGTTGTCCATTCTCCTGTCAGTATTGTTTATCTGGTAATAAGAATACAGTACGGTTCTTCCCACAAGACAGAACATTAAAAGAGTTACAATGGTTTATTGATCACAAGGTGAAACAGGTTAAATTTGTAGATAGAACATTTAACTGTGCACCACATCATCATCGTCCGCTGATGGAATTTATGCGTGATGCAGATACAGAGACGAACTTCCATTTGGAAATGGAACCGGAGCTCATGACAGAGTGGGAAACCAATATTCTTTGTGAAACACCACCAGGCCGCATCCAAATCGAGGTGGGCGTACAAAGTACACATAAGAAAACCTTGGATGCTATTAATCGATATAATGATTGGCCGTACATTCAAAAGGCAATTAGACCTATTATTGAAGCAGGTAGAACTCATGTTCATATGGATTTAATTGTAGGCTTACCTTACGAAAATAAAGCACGATTTGGATTATCCTTCAACGATTTATTTAGCTTACAACCTCATGCGCTGCAAATAGGTTTTTTGAAACTTTTAAAAGGCTCTGGTGTACGCCGCATGGAGGAATACCAATACATTAGTGATCCTTTAGCACCTTACGAGGTTTTAAGTACCCATGTATTGCCATATAAAGACGTTCGTTTCTTGAAGCACTTTGAAGATGTATTTGAACGCTTCTATAATAGTGAGCGTTTTAGAACTGTCTTTGGTTATATTGGTAGTAAGCTTATTAAGGAACATACTGATACATCCATAACTGGTGAAGATACAGTAATAAATCATGTACCGACTATGAAAAAGTATGATTCTACCAATGTGGAGCCTAAAAAAGACGCTTTTTCTTATTTTTGTGAAATGACACAAGCTTGGCTCGATGCTGACAATCACAAGGTTAACTTGAAAGATATCGACCAAATCGAGTTCTTATATAATTTCTTTTTGTCTAAAGGCGACAAAGTAGCAGCTGAATTATTACAGTACGATACACTTGTTAGCTATCGAGGTAAGGTTCGAAGTGAAGCCGTAGGTTTGCCTAAGCAGACAAAGGAACTTTTACAAGAAGGGGAAGCATTCTGGCGCAACGAAGAGATTGCAGCCCAGTATATTCCAAACTATACATTTAAAGAGTGGCGTAAGATTCGCCAACAATATGTGGAAATGCCTATGTCTAAAGATACGGCACATGTATTGGGCATAGATAATGTACCTAGTACACCATTTACAGTTGTAATTGACGTTAATAAAGAGGTTAAACCATTTATACGTCCTGACATAGAGGCTTGTTAGTAATACAAAAATAATTTATCTAATTTTGATAGTCGAAATATTACATAACAAGCGATGATTGGTTAGTTAAATAGGAGTGTTATGACCGATACAACGAGACCAAAACGATACCGCATGGTATCTAAATATTATAAAGAAACCTATGGGGAAAAGGTTTATAAATTGCCTGTTGCCTTACCGCTGACGTGTCCAAATCGAGATGGTTCAGCCGGCGTAGGGGGCTGTACCTTCTGTGGTGAAATCGGTGCGGGCTATGAAAATCGTCCTGCTTGGATGACAGTGCGCATGCAATTAGAGGAAAACATTGCTCACATAGGTCCTAAATATAAGGCGAAAAAATTTATACCTTATTATCAAAACTTTAGTAATACCTATTTGGGACTTGATGATTTTAAAAGCTATATGGAGCAAGGTTGCATCGACGAAGCCGTAGGTATTGCTATTGCGACGCGACCAGATTGTATTGCCGATGAATATTTAGATATATTAGCAGACATTAGAGATCGCTTTCAAAAGGATATCTATATTGAATTAGGATTGCAAACGGTCAATTATGATACATTAGAGAAAATTAATCGGGGTCATGATTTAGCTCAGTTTATTGATGCTGTAATACGCATTAAGAGATATGGATTTAATGTAACAACCCATATGATTGTTAATCTTCCATGGGATACTATGAAAGATACCATCGAAGGGGCCCGTATCTTATCAGCCCTCGGTGTGGATCAAGTTAAATTACATGCCTTGTATATCGTTAAAAATACATTGATGGCCAAGTGGTACCAAGAAGGACAGTTCACCTTAATCAGTGCTGAAGAATACGCTGATCGGGTTGTGAATTTTGTTCGTCATTTACACCCTGACATTGTATTGCAGCGTCTTGTTGGGCGAGCGCCTGAAGATAATACATTATTTACGAACTGGTCCATGGGGTGGTGGCGTGTTCAAGATTTAATTGATGATAAATTAGACGAACTGGATGCCCATCAAGGTGATTTATGTGATTATTTAAACGGCAAAGCCGTTCGTAAGTTTATAGATTAGGAGGTTGTATGAGCGAACAAGTATTTACATTTCCTACATATGACCTAGCACAATCCATACTAGGTCAACATAATCGATATTTACATATGATGCTTGAAGTCATCTCTGTAGATGTAGTGGCACGCGGGGATACTGTGGTTATCAAGGGCGATGAAAAGCAAGTAGAGGCTCTGTATCGTACGTTAGAGGAACTGGTATTCTTATATCGTGAAGGCAGTACCATTACTGAGTCCCAAGTTCGTATTGCGGCTAAACTTGTAGCGAACGGTAAAGCTGATGCTGTACATACTATGTTTGAAGATACCTTATCCGTTAATATGCGCGGTAAAAATATTACGCCTAAAACGGAAGGTCAGAAATACTATGTTGATAGCATCCGTAAAAACACTATTACCTTTGGTATAGGCCCTGCCGGTACAGGTAAAACATTCCTAGCCGTAGCGTTAGCCGCATTCTATTTAAAAAATCGCAATGTAGATAAAATCATTTTGACTCGTCCTGCTGTAGAGGCTGGTGAACGATTAGGCTTCCTACCTGGTGAATTACAAGACAAGGTTGATCCTTATTTGCGACCTCTTTATGATGCATTACATGAAATGTTTGGCATCGAGCAAGTACAACGCTTTATGGAACGCGGTACTATCGAGGTAGCACCATTAGCATATATGCGTGGTCGTACCTTAGAAAATGCCTTCGTTATTCTAGACGAAGCTCAAAATACGACGGCTGAGCAGATGAAGATGTTCTTAACACGTTTAGGTAACAACTCTAAAATGGTAGTCAACGGTGATAAGACACAAATTGACTTGCCACCACGTGTTGTGTCTGGTCTCGGCGAGGCTGAAAAGGTATTGCGTCATGTACCTGGTATTAATATGGTTTACTTTAGCGATCAAGACGTTGTTCGTCACGATTTAGTAGGCCGAATTGTAAAAGCTTACGATCAGTATCATGAACGCAAATTAGCTGGTGAGACTGCGGAAACTAACGCAGCATCCAAAGAGCATGTAGCGAAAGGATAAGCATGTATATACATATTAGCTATGATGAAGGAATTCAAGAGGATTCCAATATTGAGGCTGTTATACGCAAGGTCTGTGATGAAGTGAGTCGCGTATATGGTCTTGAAGAAGATGAAATGAGTATTTTACTCTGCGATAATGCTAAGATTCACGAGCTCAATAAAGAATATCGCGGCATCGATAGACCTACCGATGTATTGTCCTTTGCCCTTAATGAAGGGGATGACTACGAAGGCAGTGAAGAGGAACATCACTTACTTGGTGATATGATTATTTCCTTAGAGCGCACTCGTGAACAAGCTATTGAATATGGACATAGCTTTGAACGAGAATTAGCGTATTTAACGACTCACAGTTGCTTACATATCTTAGGCTATGACCATATGAACGACGAAGATAAAAAAGAGATGCGCACTGAAGAAGAATTTATCTTAGGTAATCTCGGTTATGTGCGGGAGGATGCACCATATAATGAATAAGAACGAACATTTTAAATCTGGCTTTGTTGCCGTTGTAGGACGCCCTAATGTTGGTAAATCTACCTTAATTAATGCCCTTATTGGCGACAAAATCGCTATCGTATCCGATAAGGCTCAAACAACCCGTAACCGTATTATCTGTGTATATACAGATGAAGCAAAACAAATCGTTTTCATGGATACACCAGGTGTACATAAGCCAAAACATAAATTAGGTGAATTCATGGTAGATGCTGCCATTGAGTCCTTGAAAGAAACGGAAGCTGTTTTATTTGTAGTAGCAGGCAATGAAAAGCGAGGACCTGGGGACAACTTCATTATTGAACAATTGAAACGTGTAAAGGTTCCTGTTTTCTTAGTTGTTAACAAGATTGATACTCTAAAAAAAGAGGAGCTTTTAGAAGCCATCGTGTCTTATCAAGATGCATATCCATTTGCAGGGGTTATTCCTATTTCTGCAAAGGATAAAGAGAACCTAAATGAAGTTCTAAATGTATTAGAAGAAACATTACCGGAAGGCCCACAATACTTCCCAGAGGATATGATTACGGACCAACCAGAACGTCTTATCATTTCTGATATTGTTCGTGAAAAAATCCTATTGGCTACACGTGATGAAATCCCTCATGCTATCGCTGTAGACGTAGATGAAATGAAAACACGTGATGATGGTACAACCTATATCCGTGCTACTATTTACTGTGAACGAGACTCTCAAAAGGGCATTATCATCGGTAAGAAAGGTGCCTTGTTGAAACAACTCGGTGCTGAAGCCCGTGTAGATATTCAAAAACTATTGGCTACAAAGGTGTACTTAGACCTTTGGGTTAAGGTTAAAAAGGATTGGCGCAATAAATCCGGCATGTTATCTGAACTTGGTTATAGAAAATAATTTTTGCTATAATAAAAACTAACTCGTTTTCCCTATTGTATGAAAGGAATTAAGATGGATAGTGTAGATGGCCTGTTACCCATAGGGTTTGGCCTTGTATGTATATTTTTAATTAATTTTTTTGTGGTCGCAAAGTTCTCCTTTGCTCGCCTTCGTAAAGAGCATGTTGAGGATATGGATATCCTTTTAGAGAAGGATCGAGAGTTTTTATTAAAACTCTATCAAAACCCTGAGTATTTTTTAAATACGACGCAGTTTTTGATTTTATTCTTTATTTTGGCTCTTGCTGGTACAGGCACCTATGTATTTGATAATACCGTAGATCAACTTGTAGCGGTATTTAATGTGCATAGTACATGGATGCACTTCGTATTAGATATACTTTTATTGTTATTAATTAGCTTAATTGTTTTAATCTTTGGTGAAATCGTACCTAAAGCATTGGGCCTTTCGTTCCCAACAAAGTATGTAAATACCTATAGCCGTATCGTAGTAGCGGCTGGTCGTTTGGTATATCCGTTCATTTGGATTGCCAGCAAAATATCCACTGTTATTTTGGACTTTTACAAAACAAAATATTTAACAGAGCTAGACCTTGTGTACTCTGAAGAAGAGATTCGCATGATGATCTCTCGAAGCCATGAAGAAGGTCAACTAGACCAAGTGGAATCAGAGTTGATTGACAATGTATTTAACTTTGTAGATCGTAGAGCTAAAGAGGTTATGGTACCGCGTCAAGATGTGGACTGCATTTTCGTTGAAGACGGCTATGATGAAGCGATGAAATTTATTCGTTCTAAAGCTCATACACGTTACCCTCTATGTGTGGAGGATAAGGATCACATCATTGGTCTAGTTCACATTAAGGACCTCATGGAGCGTCCTAATCAAGCACGTAAGGATTTGCGTAATGTAAAACGAGATATCTTAACTGTGCCAGAGGTAATGAAGTTATCCACACTGCTACAATACATGAGAACTCGTCGTATCTATCAAGCTATTGTTGTAGATGAGTACGGTGGCATGGTTGGTCTCGTAGGCCTTGAAGATATTATCGAAGAGCTCGTTGGGGATATTCAAGACGAACATGAACCACACTTACCAGCTAAAATTGCTTATGCAGATGGTTCCTTCGAATTTGATGGCAAAGTTCTTGTAGATGAAGTAGAGGAAATGATGGACGTTGAAATCGACGATTCCGATTCTGATACAATTGGGGGCTATGTATTTGGTCTATTAGAACGGACACCAATCGTTGGTGATACTGTGGATGCATTGGGATATACCTTTGAAGTAACACAAATGCAAGGTTATCGCGTATCCCGTATTAAAGTAACACCTTTACCTGAAGAGGAAACAACGGAAGAAGAACATGAAGAAGCTTAATGGTGGTTTTAATATACCTGCCATCGTCATTAGTCGAAAAAAACATAAGCTATACTCTGTATTTACTTTTATCACACCTAGCTTAGGACTCATTCGTGCATCTATACCGCATAAGCGAATGATGACTATGCGTAACAGTTCCTATTTACGTCCTTTTAGTGCCATGTATATAACGGTCGTACCTGATGGTGAATATGTAAATGTTACACAGATTGATGGGTCCTATGTGGTAGAATCATTAGATGTAAATTTAGATAATATTGCTTATGCTGCAGTGGCTAGTGAGCTCATTCAAGAACTATTTGCAATGTATGATGTAGATCGCAAGGTGTTTGATACCGTTGTAAACTATTCCAAGCAAATACGGCGCCGCAATGTACAGCTAGGAACGATAATGCTAGGCTGGCAATTACTATCCCTCGCAGGGGTTGTGCCTAGTGCTAATGCTTTTTCACATCAAGATGGTATTGATCCATTCTGGATACAGGTGAAAGAAACAACAAATCTTAGCATTTCGCGTTCTGTGAAAGTTGGATTACCTCAAATTCTCGCTTACCAGTGGGGCGAAGACACGCCTATAGAACTTCCCAAAACAATATGGAAGGAACTAGAAAAACTACTATTTGCATACTGTGAGCAAGAAATCGGTAAACCATTACAAAGCGTTAAGTTTTTAAATTCCATAATTTAATGATAGTAAAAGGCAGTTTGAGAAATCAAACTGCTTTTTTTTATATGTTATGAGATGTTGAATGGAGATATCATTTTCTAGTAAGCATAACTAGTATATATTTTCTGTATCTCAAGACACGTATGAAAAAATATAATACTAATAGACATATGTGCATCTGTAGTTGACACTTTTAATAACAATTATTTATAATATAACAATGTTATATTATAAGTTTTTATAGGAGGTCATTATGCAGCTTTTGGGAAATCTCAAAATACATTTTCTAGCGCTCGTACTAACTGTAGTCGCTGAATTTATAGGCATAAAAAAATTAGGTCCCGTTGTATTATTGCCATTATTGTACACATTGGTTCTAGGTTTATTAATTTCTATTCCTAAGTTTAAAATTCTTACTATTAAACAGATGGAAAAATCTGCTGATTATATCGGTATTGCCGTTATGATCTTGATGGTAAAAGTAGGTTTAGGTATTGGTCCAAATCTTGGTATTCTTACAAGTGCAGGCTGGGCATTATTATTACAAGAGCTTGGTCATTTCTTTGGTACTATTGTATTTGGTTTACCTGTGGCATTATTAGTTGGTATGCGACGCGAAGCAGTAGGTGCTTGTTACTCTGTAGACCGTGAGCCGAACGTAGCAATTATTATCGACAAATTCGGTTTTAGCTCTCCTGAGGGCCGGGGCGTTATGGGTATGTACATCTGTGGCGTTCTTATTGGCGCTATGTGGTCCTCCGTATTGGCTGGTATGTTAGCACAATCTGGTTGGTTCCATCCATTGGCATTAGCTATGGGCGCTGGCGTAGGTAGTGCTAGTATGATGGCTGCCGCTACGGCTCCAATCATTGCAGTATATCCAGATTACGAACAACAAATTATGGCTCTTGCAGGGGCTGCAAACTTGTTGACTACCGTTCTAGGCGTATACTTTGGCCTATTTGTTTCTTTACCAGTTATGGAAAAAACATACAACTTCTTTACAGGTCGTACCCGTGAACAGGATTTAGCAGAGGAGGTAGCAAATCATGAGTAAAAGCGAAAAATTAACACAATTTGTCATCGTTATTTGTATTGCTGCTATCATCACTGCAGTAGGTAATGTAATGGATGGTAAACATCTATTTAGCGATAGCTTAGTTGGCGTAGCTATTTTAGCAGTCCTTGCTACAATTGGTGCATTGCTCTCTAATTTGCCATATGCTAATAAATTACCTATGGTATTCTGGGTTTCCTTAGTCGGTGTTGTTGCATCCTTACCAGGAATGCCTGGCCAAGAATGGATTATTGCTAAAACTAGCCAAGTTACATTCCTTGCTACTACAACACCAGTACTTGCTTATGCAGGTTTATCCTTAGGGAAAGACCTTGGTGCATTCCGTCGCTTATCTTGGCGCATTATTCCTGTTGCACTAGCTGTAACAGCAGGTACTTTCATCTGTGCAACAGCATTAGCCCAATTAGTACTTCATTTAGAAGGTTTAATTTAATACTAAATCATACTGTTAGATGTCTAAATTATGTTAAGATATAATTATAGATTTATATTTTAGAAGATATCTATATATCATGATGACATGATCGACCGTATTTTATACGGTCGATTTTATAAAGGAGATATTATGAGCCGTATGACAAAGGAAGAAGTAAAACAACGTGTTTGTAAAGCTATTGTTGATGCACAACCGCGTTTACGAGAATTAGCAGAATCTATTATGGCTGAACCTGAGCTGGGATTTAAAGAGGTAAAAACCTCTAAAAAGGTTCAAGCTATGTTTGATGAACTTGGCATTTCTTATACTACAGGTCATGCACTGACAGGTGTAAAAGGTAGAATGAAAGGCCGAGATAGTAAATATACGGTTGCCATGGTTGGGGAATTAGATGCCATTCTCTGTCCTCGCCATCCTCGTGCCGATGATTTAACAGGGGCTGCCCATTGCTGTGGTCATAATGTACAAATTACCAATATGTTTGCTGTCGCTATGGGCTTACAAGCGGTGATGGATGAGCTAGCTGGTGATGTCGTATTATTTGCTGTTCCAGCAGAGGAAATGATTGAAATTGATTATCGCAATAAATTGCGTGAGCAAGGAAAATTGAAATATATG
Organism: Veillonella dispar; assembly: GCF_900637515.1. NCBI lineage: Bacteria > Bacillati > Bacillota > Negativicutes > Veillonellales > Veillonellaceae > Veillonella > Veillonella dispar. The sequence goes on from NZ_LR134375.1 coordinate 1,011,688, forward strand.
GGCGGCAAGCAACAACTCATCTATGAAGGTGCTTTCGATGATATCGATATGGCTATGCAAATGCATGTGGAGACTGCCAAAACACCAGCTGGTGAAATGGGGCTTGGCAGTACATCCAATGGTTTTGTATCTAAACTGATTGAGTATCACGGCAAGGTGGCTCATGCGGCTCAAGCACCTCATGAAGGTATCAATGCTCTTAATGCTGCTTTGATGGGTGTTATGGGGGTTAACTCAATTCGTGAAACTTTCAAAGAAAGCGATTATTTCAGATTCCACCCAATCATTAATCAAGGCGGTACATTGGTAAACTGTGTACCTGATTATGTACAAGTTGAAAGTTATGTACGTGCTTCTAATATCGATGCTATTGTAGATGGTAATCATCGTGTGAATCGTGCCTTAAAAGCCGGTGGTGATGCAGTAGGAGCTACATGTGTTATCAAAGACCTACCTGGTTATTTACCAATGCGTAATGATGAACGTATGAATGCATTATTACGAGAAAATTCAAATCCTATCTTTGGTGAAGCCAATGTATATCAAGGTCCACATATTACAGCTAGTACAGATATGGGGGACGTATCTCACTTGATGCCGGTTATCCATCCATGGGTTGGTTGTATTAATGGTGTACTGCACAGCGCAGAATACGAAATCTCTGTACCTGATGTAGCATACATCAAAACGGCACAAGCCTTGGCTATGACAATTGTAGACTTACTATATGATGACGCAGCAGGCGCTAAAGATGTATTAGACAACTTTACACCAGCATTAAACAAAGAAAGCTATATTGAACTCTTAGATCGTATTGCTAAGGGTGAATAAAATAAACCACCTATCGAAGATGAATTGATTATCTTTGGTAGGTGTTTTTAATTTAAACTCTCTATTGACTTCCGAAAAAAAAAACATAATAAAATATAACAAATGAGTTTATTATTTATTTTTAGAGGATGTATATGAAAAAGAGAGATTTGTTTTTCTGTCTTAGTTTAGCTTGTATTCTACCAATACATATTTATGGTGCTAAACCAATTGATACACAAGCACAACTAGATAGAGCAAGAGAACAGCAATTAGCGAGAGAGGCGCGGCTTGGAGAGGGACGAATTACAGTACAAACAGGTGGATTAGATAGTACATCTGGATCTTTATCATCACAAGGTGGTTATACATACCGGCACAACAGCCAGCACATGTAGGACCATCTTTTTTTGTATCTCAAATACGTATTGTTGAAGAACCTATTAGTCAATCTGCACAATTAACATATAATGATATGACAAATTCAACTATGGATCAGACTACGTTTGTAGATAATAGCTCTGCAGCAAGTGCAAGATTGATTAAAGGTCCTTTGTATTATGAGGCACAAAAAAAGAAACTTCAATTAGACGTACCTAAAGAATTTGGCTTTCTACGAAAAACAATTAAACCATTTATGAATCGTAGACTTACCCTTGAAGATATAAATATTTTATCTAATAGATTAAATAATGCACTTATTGAGTACGGTTATGTCACCTCTAGGATTGGGATTCCATCTCAATCCTTAGCTTCAGGTAATTTACAATTCAATTTACAACTAGGTCGAGTAGAAGCTATATTATATAAACCTTACGTACAGCCATTGCCATGGGAAAATGCATTTCCGATTCGTAAAGGAGATATCTTAAATATTCGGAATATAGAACAAGGTATAGAACAAATGAAGCGTATAGGCTCTCAAACTGTGTCTGTTGAGCTTGAACCTGGTTCAAAACCATTGGCTACTAATATTGTGCTTGAAACGACTAAAAAGCCGCCTATCCATGGAATGGTGTCCATAGATGATTCTGGATTAAAAGAAACTGGAAAACTTCAGTGGACTGCGGCTATTGGTATTGATCGTGTCTTTAATGCTAACGATTCTTTGAATTTAAGTGTTAATCGAGATGCAGCTCAAGATGGTGAACATAAAGGTACCAGAAATCATAGTATTTCTTATTCCATACCTAGAGGAAAGGATACCTTTAGTATTTCCTATAGTGATATGAAATATCACCAAACGATTAATTCTATGGCTACGCCATTTATTAGTTCTAGCCATGCCAAGACAGTTAGAGGTTCATGGAATCATGTATTTCATCGAGATCGAACAACTAAACGTAGTTGGGATATCATTATTAGCAAGCGTAATGCAAAAAATTACATCAATGATGTGGAGGTTGCTGTACAACGCGCCAATACAGCTTCTGTAGAATTCGGTATATCAGAACGAAGATATATTAAACAAAACACGTTATATTCAAGAGCGGCTATTAAACAAGGTGTTGGTTGGTTTGGTTCACAACCTGAATATGGTAATGGAGCACCAAGTACTCGGTTTACACAACTTTTAGTAGATGTGGATTATCAAATGCCTCGTACATGGGGGCATAGGCCAGCAAGTATTACTACATCATTCCATGGACAATGGACATTAGGGGATAAACGTTTATTCTCTAGAGATATGATTAGCCTTGGCAATCGATATACGGTACAAGGGTTTGATGGTGAGAATACATTAATGGCTGAAAGCGGTTGGTATATGCGTAATGAAGTTGCTAGCTATATCCCTAAATGGCGCTCAAGTATCTATGCTAATGTAGATTTTGGCGCTGTATATGGTCCAAGTACAGATGTATTAACAGGTAAATTTATCGCTGGTACTAGTTTAGGGATGAAAGGGCAGTTCAAATCTGGATTATTCTATGATGTATTTGTTGGTGTCCCATTATATAAACCGAGTGGTTATAGAACAGACTCTGTAACTACAGGTTTCCAAGCTGGTATACGATTCTAATTAGTTTGAGTATATGTATTAATAGAGAGAGTAATTATGAAAGAAAAACGATTACAATATAAAATTGCCGTATGGCTTACTATGGGTTTAATGATTGTAGACCCATTAGTAGTTCCATTTGCCTATGCTGCAAATCCTATTGAGGTTGACAAAAATGCACCACATGAAAGACAAGCTACGGTTGGACAAGCTGCTAATGGTATTACATTAGTGAATGTTGCAGGTCCTTCTGCTGGTGGAGTATCTAGAAATGATTATACTAACTTTAATGTACCGCAAAATGGTGTAATACTTAATAACTCCTACCAAATGGCTAATACAAAATTAGGTGGATATGTACCTGGTAATGCTAATATGATGCGCGGTTCTGCCAATGTTATTGTTAACGAGGTTACATCACATAACCCAACTGAGATGAAAGGGTTTATTGAGGTAGCAGGTCGTAAAGCTTCAGTAGTTGTGGCTAATCCAAATGGTATTACTGTAGATGGTGGTGGCTTTATCAATACAGATCGAGCCGTATTAACTACAGGTAAAACAGAATATGATTCAAAGGGAAATCTAAACTCCTATCGCGTAGAGCAAGGTCGTGTTTCTATTAACGGAAACGGTCTTAATGCTAAAGATGCTAACTCACTACAAATTTTAACAGAAGCTACAAATGTAAATGCCGGAGTGTGGGCTAATACAATTGAAACCCGTACTGGCAAAAATACAATAGAGGCTAATACATTAGACACTCAAAAGATTGGTGATTCTAGTAATGTTGGTTTAGATGTCGCTGCTATTGGTGGTATGTATGCTAATTCTATTACCATGAAAGGTACCAATACTGGTCTGGGTGTAAATGTTAAAGGTGTAGTAAGCTCTACACAAGCATCTAGTATTACTAGTGATGGTAAAATTATAGTTGATGGTGGTGTTACAAGTAATGGCAACACTACGTTAGCTGGTCAAAGTATTGCCATTCACAATAGTGGTGTGGTTCAAGGTGATGTATCTACGACGGTAAATAGTCAAGATACACTAAATAATAGTGGTCTTATTAACTCTGGAAACACTACGGCCATAAAAGCAAAATCTGTAGATAATCATGAAGGTGGACGCATTTATGGTGATACTGTAGCTATTGATGCAAATACAGTTATAAATCACACAAATTCTGAAATAGAACAGCGTTACCATAAAGCTGGTAAGGATTTAGAAAAGGCTAAAAATGATCTTGATGCTGAATGGAATGCTGATATCACTAAATATAAAACTAAAACAGAGTTAGAAGCACATCGTCAACGTATTAAAGAGTTAACAAAGACTTATGATGAAGCACAAGAGAACGTTACTGCCATAAAAAAAGAATTAGATACGCATAAGTCAGGTGTCATTGCAGGTCGTAATCACGTTGATATAAATACAGATACAATAAATAATACGGGTAAAGGTTTCATCTATAGTGGTGGCACTATGGACCTTACTGCTAAACAAGGTATAAGTAATACGGGAGCAACTATTAAAGCCGTAAAGTCTATTGAACTAGATACACCTGTAGTAAATAATGAAAATGTTGCATTAGGTGTTAAGCGTATTTCAGATGGTATTACTAAAAATCCTGATAAATTAAAAGTTACTCATCCACATCATAAATTAGAAGGCCAAGTATTTGATAAATCTGAATTCCCTTATGCTGATTATAAAAGTGGCTATGGTACACCTCATGTAAAACCTGTTAAGACTGCTGAAGATGAAGCTTATAATAAAGAAATGGATAAGCGTGAAAACCGTGTTAATGAATTTACTATTATCCGTACCGAAACAGAGCATACTCATAAAGAGGTTACTAATGATGATCCGGGTGTTATTAGTAGTGGCGGTGACGTTGTAACAACAGGTATTCTCCATAATGATAATAGTAAAGTTATTTCTGGGGGCACTGTTCATGCTAAAGGGTCCATACAAAATATATCAGATTCAATAAGTGATAAGACATTCATAACGGGTACTACACAAGAAAGTTATACAACAAAAGTTGATAAAAGCCATCACATAGGGCGTAAAAAGAAACGTAGAAAGTGGAGATCTGAAGTCTATATGACTCCAACTATTACTGAAACCAATCTAAAGCCAATTGGTACAGTTCAAGAGCATGCTGAAGATACATTGTCTAAAGCTACTATTGCTAAGGTAAATGATAGTTTAGATCCCTATGGTTTAGATGGTGGCAAAGGTAAAGAAAGTCATACTATAGATGGTTTATCCTTACCAACAGAGGCACTATATCAAATTCATCCAGATATTACAGCTAATGCTTTGATAGAGACTGATTCTGCTTTTACCAATAGAAAGAATTTCCTATCCTCTCAATATATGATTGATGCCTTAGCAAATGATCCAGAACGAAGATTAAAACGTTTAGGTGATGGATTCTATGAGCAGCAGCTTATTAATGAGCAAATTGTATCAGCTACGGGCAAACAATATTTAGAAGGTTATACAGATAATGAGGCTGAATATAAAGCATTGTTAGAGGCCGGTATAGCCTTTGGTAAAGCTTTTAAATTAGCTCCAGGAATTGCTTTATCTAAAGAACAAATGGAAAGTATAACGACTGATATGGTGTGGTTAGAAACTAAAACAGTTGTAGTAGAAGGAAAAGCTCAACAAGTTCTATATCCTAAAGTATATTTAGCGAAACAACCTGCAAAATCTGTTGATGCAATGGGTGGAATCATAAGTGGTAAAGCTATTGTTAGCAATACTAATGCAGATATTCTAAATCAAGGCATTATGACTGCGGATACAATTGTATTAGGTGCTCATGATGTACAAAATACAGGCCGTATCGATGGACGCAAAGTGAATATTAAAGCATCACAAGATGTAACAAATACAGGTAATATTCATGGTGATAAACAGGTTAACATTAATGCAGGTCGTGATATTAATGTAGGTGCTCATGTAGATAGATTAGAACATCACGATATTGTTAGTCGTCAAGGTACTATTGGTGTAGCAAAAGATGGTGATTTAGTTTTATCTGCGAAACGAGATGTTAACCTTAAAGGTGCTATTGTTCATACTAAAGATAATTCTAAAGCAACGATTGAGGCTGGGAATAATATTAATTTAACAACAGAATCATTATCCTCCAAAAAGGATATGACTGTTAATAGTGATAACTATAATCGTACTGATCGTCGTACAGAATTAGGTACAGCTATTTTAAGTGATGGTCATGTTAATTTGCATGCAGAAAATGATGTAAATATTCGTAATGGTATTGTTAATAGTGAACATGGTGTCACATCTGTTGAAGCAGGAAATGATGTTAACATCACTAATGGAAAAAGTTATAGCCGTGATGAATATGGTCTAAAATACAAAGAAAAGAGTTTACTATCTCGTACAACTAATATCATTCGTACAGATCACGAACATACAGGTGTTTTATCTTCTACGATTGGTGGAGATACGATTAATGTGAAAGCTAATCGCAATGTTTCTGTAACAGGTTCTAATATTTTGGGAACAAAAGATGTATCTGTATCTGCAGGTAATGACGTGCGTACAGATTCTGGTGAAGAAACTCAACGTGATGATGTATATCAATATAGCAAAAAGTCTGGTCTGATGGGGGCAGGTATAGGCTTTACTATTGGTAGTAAAAAAGTGACTGATACATTAGAAGGAAATTCTAAAACTAATGTAAATACATTAATTGGTTCTGCGAATGGAAAAATTAGTATTGATGCTAATAATAAAGCACATCTCACTAGTACTGATATAATTGGTAAAGATGATATTGAAGTTAGTGCTTCTGATATTACTCTTGATGGTAAACATGATACTATAGCATCGAAACAGGAGCATGAAGAAAAACAATCGGGTTTAACTGTTAGCTTAGGTGGATCTATCGCATCAGCACTGACTACTGCACGTGGATTACAACGTAAGGCTAATAGCCGAGATGATAAACGCTTAGGAACTTTAGAATCTCTTGAAGCTGGTAAGGAACTTAAAAAAGGGTACAGTAAGATTCAAGAGTATAAAAACTTTACCCCTGATTTTGTACGAGATGAAGCACAAAAATCAATAGCGTCTGGAATACTTAAAGAACAAAAAGTAAAAGAAATCGATAGTCTTCTACAAAATAATAAATTAACCGACAAAACTAGAAAGGCATTAGAAAAAGAGAGAAAAAGATTAGCTGAAGAAGCAAGTTATGAAAAAGCAAAAGGCTATAATGACTTAAAAGACATAAATGGGGATCAAAAGCAATACAAAGAAAATAAACGGGCAAAAAAAGATGGATTAGCTAATATTCATGTAAGTGTTGGCTCCAGTAAAAGTAGAAGTGAATCAAGATTAGATAGTAGTAAATATGCAGGAGGGCATATAGTATCTGATAATGGAATTAAATTAGTTACAAAACCAACTACAGCTGATTCAGGAGATATAGTGGCTATAGGGGAAACTATTCGAGGAGAATCTGTTGAATTGGATGCGAGTAGAAATCTCTCCTTACAAGCTGGAACAAATACAACTACTATAACTGATAAATATGATAGTAAGGGCTGGTCAATTGGGGCTAACCTTAGTGTAAATGGTGGTGGCTTACTAGGTATTGATGCTAATTATAATAAAGCAAATGAAAATGGTACTACAGTTAAAACAACTCATTCAGGGACGGTTGTTCAAGGAAATAAAGTAATTACAAATTCTGGAGCTGATACTGCTATTGTGGGATCAAAAGTATATGGTGACTCCATTCAATCTCAAATAGGCGGTAATTTAACAATTAAAAGCTTGCAAGATAGTGAAACCTATAGAGGCGAAAAGAAAAATGTAGGATTTAGTATATCTACAAATGGTACAAAATTAGGTGGCGTATCTGCAGAATATTCAAAAGGTAAAATGACTAGTGATTATACAAGTGTTACGGAGCAAGCTGGACTATATGCAGGTGCTGAAGGATTTGATATCACAACTAAAGGAAATACTATATTAGAAGGTGCTGTTATTGATAGTAAGGCAAAAGCAGACAAGAATAAATTATCAACGAATTCCTTAACAGTTAAAGATATTAAAAATAAAGCTGAATATAAATCTAGTAATACAGGTTTAAGTTATACATCTGTATCTGGATTTAAAAATTTAAGTCAAGCAGGTAAAGATGCTGTATATAATTCTCTAGGCTTATTACCAAAATTATTGCCAGATTCAGAAAAATCAGCTGAAAGTACTACAAAGTCTGTTATTTCTAATGGTACAATAACAACAGGATCATCTAATATTGATATTAATAAGATTTCCAAAGATACTAAAAATAGTCTAAATAAACTTGATACTATTTTTGATAAGAAAAAGGTAGAAGAACGGCAAGAATTAGCACGATTATTCGCTAAAGATGCATTTGAGCAACTTCATTATTGGGAGCCTAAAACAAAAGAAGGAAAAGCTGCAAAGGCATTAGCGCATGCAGTAGTTGCTGAAACATCTGCACGTATAGCTGGAAACCCTAAAGGGAGTGGCTTCTATGCTGGTGCAACAAATGAAGCTTTGATTGGTGAAATTCATAAAATTGCTAAATCTAATCCAGCTGTAGCACAATGGCTAAGCGCAAGTTTAGGGGCTTTAGTAAATCACGGGCTTGGTAAATCTTCGATTACTGGAGCTACAGAGGCTCAATATGGAACAAAATGGAACTATGCTGGTGCATTGTTTCGAGTAGGTGTTGGTACGTCCAAAATAGCTGTAAAAACAGCATCTGGAGAAACTATTACAGAGTTTATCCCTTATGTGGGTAACCCGAGCGCATTTGATCAAGTTACAACAAAGCCAGTTTCATTTAGTGATAGAGTTTCTGATCAAAGTACACCTATGGATGATGTAATTCCTCCAGGCTCAGATTTAACTGAATCAAGTAATCTATCATCACCGGTTGTTTTAAAATCAGAGGATTATAAAATATATAACCTTCCACCTGATATAGACAATCAAACTGGTCAAATAAGTGTATGGGATAATGAAAGACAAGAATATGTTAAAACTAATACGTATGAATTTGGTGGAATAAAAGTAAATGATCTAGGGGGTTATGATGAATTTAATCGTGCCATTTTTACTGAGGTCGGTACTGGTAATTTAGTATATGGTATAAATAAATATGGAGTAACCTTATATAGAGGTTCCGATGGTTCACCAAATTGGCATCTTGTTATACCAGAAAATAATTTTGCAAAAATAGGAAAGCTTGATGGAACTTCATTTGAACGTTTAAATATTACAACTGGAGATTTAGATATGCTGAGGGATCCAGGCTCTACAGCTATTTTTGATCCTGTAAATTCACGTATAATAAATAGTAATACAGGAAACCCTCTATCTAATATTGGGTATAAAAATTTTAAAAATAATATTAGTTTAGATACTATATCTAAAAATGATTTGGTCAATCTTCAGTGGGATAACGATGGTGTTACTGTTAAGGTTAAGGGTAAAGATTCTACTACTGATACAATTATTTTTGAAAATATGAGCTCAATGGGATATAAAAATAGTCAAACTGTTTTAGATGGAATACGTAGTGGTGCTATTACTCCAGGTAAACCAAAATTTACCAGAGAGCCTAAGTTTGATTTAGGCTTATCTTCGGTGAAATTAAATGATGGTCCTACAGAAGCTTTTAAAAATTGGAAAGGGATAACTGCTCAAGTAGGCGTAGATTTTCCTGCAACTGAGATTAATATGAGTGCATGGTCCGGAAATTCTGCATGGAGGGATACTAAAATGTATTTTGCTAGAATTAATATTGATACATTTTTAAGAGTAAATAAAAAAGAAGTCTCTATGGGAAGTAAAGGACGTGCTAATATAGGTGAATTAGATTTGAAAAAATCTTTTGATATTGATCGTTTTAAAGTAAATCTTGAAGGGCGTATTGGTTATGGTGCTGGTGCTGGAGTGGAAGGTGGAATCCAATATTCTGATGGTAAGCTAGGTGCTTATTCAAGTTTGCAAAGACCAAAGCTGGGATTGAATGGATCAGCCGGTGTTGATATTGAAATTAATGGTATCAATACTAAATTATTAGAAATAGATAAAAATTTAAATCATGATGATAAAAATAAAACAAAAAAGTAAGAGGTATGAGAATTGACTGTCAAAAATAAATTATTAGATTTTTTAAATGATCAGCGATTTCGTTGGATATCTTCGTTAATTTTATTGCTTGGTTTTTTTATTGGAAGCTTACAAGATATAAATTATGAGTTCTCATTTTCGGTTTTAGAAGGAATGTTTCCCGCTTTTTTATATTCCTGCGTTATGTTGGGACCTTTATATAAAAGAAGAAAACTATATCGATTTATATATAAGCGAGCGTTAAATATATGCGGTTCAAAAACAAAAGTATTTCTTTATATTTTTTTGGGCCTGCATGGTAAATTACTGGGAATTAATGTCACACATAAAAGTAAATTTAAATGGGCGATTATAATTATTAGTTATATAGTTTTTGTAGGCTGGACAATACAAAGTGAGATGCCATTTGTTTTAAAGTTAGTTATTGTAGTTATAGCGACATATAGATTATTAGTTTCTATAAACTCCTAATGAAATAGATGATATTCAGTAGATTGTAATATTTCTAGATAGTGTCAATAATTTAGTGTAAACATCTTTTTATTCTCAATTACCAAACATATTTTGTAACTGGCTAAATGTTACACCAAATTCATGATGTACTTTACCAAAGAATTTAGTATTATACTCAGTAGTAAATGAATATACAAAAGTATCTAATAATTCAATTGACGATATGTAGCCAACAACGTTGAAACCGTGCTCTTGGATATATTTCCTAACAAGCTTATTGCAATCCTTAAAATTCATTACCGACAAAAAGGAGAATGTCCTCTAGACCTTTTTGTTTTGCATGATCTAATAGCCCTTTGTAGACTAATATTCTTTCATTAGGATGTATACCATAATCAACGACATGGTTATCTCTTTATGGTGTAATACCAATTAAAACATGAAGAGCCTCTCTTTGATATGTACCCCCTTTACTGGATAATCAGTAAAGGGGGTACTTTCATGAGATATAGTTATAAATTTAAAAAGAAAGCTATTGAGTTATCTGCCTAAATTATTACTAGATTCAAGTAAATCTTCCAAAAGCACTACGAAGTCTGATATTGCTAATGGTACAATAAAAACACAGACTTCTAATATTGATATTGATAAAATTTCACGTGATACGAAGTATAGTCTAAATAAACTAGATACGATTTCTGATAAGAAAAAAGTAGAATAACGTCAAGAATTGGCTCGGCTATTTGCAAAAGATGCATTTGAACAACTTCACTACTGGCAACCTAAAACTAAAAAAGAGAAAATTTCAAAAGCATTTGCTCATGCTAAAGTAGTAGAATCTTCTGCCCGTATTGCAGGAAATCCAGCTGGAAGTGGATTTTATGCAGGTTTTAGTAATGAGGCGTTGATTGGTGAAATTCAAAAAATTGCCAAATCTAATCCGGCTGTAGCACAATGGTTAAGTGCAAGTTTAGGGGCTCTAGTAAATCATGGGCTTGGTAAATCTCAAATTATTGGTGCAACTGAAGCACAAAATGCAACAAAAAATAATGCATATGGTGTAATGAAAAAGAATACAGAACTCGAACCTTGGGATTATTATATTATCGATCTTTATGGTAACGTATATAAAAGAACTAATACGGACGATTCATTAGTATCGCCATCAGTTGTTCGTAATGGTATCGTAACAACTGTGGTTAAACAAAATCCTGCTAAAGGTTATCAATCTGATGGCCAAGAAGTATTTGTCTATCCAGATGGTCCATATGTTAATATTGATGAGCCATTGGGAAAAGTGCATGTAGGATAAGCACATTTACTAACTAATACAAGTTCTTCATGGGATAATCCTAGTGTAAATAATCCTGCAGTAGTTGAAGAAGCACCAAGAGTTATAGATGCATACCTGAAGAATCCACCAGTAGAATTTATAGAGTTTATAGTAATAGCTCAGAACCAGTATTTACAGGAGAATATCAAGGAAAGAGGAATTTAATGTCAGATGCTACTGCTGTTTATAATCTAGATCATAAAGCTTGATATGCTTGTGGGTATGTTATTTATCGAAATGCAGAAACTGACTCTATTATTCGTAAGCAAAGTTTAGAACAAAAAAAGAGTCAGTAATGGAGGTTATTAATAATCCAGACACTGGCATTGGTATAATGTCTGATACTGTGAGTTATATGACAGACTATAAAGGTCTTGAATACGGTGGAACTGCAGTTACTTTTGGCCAATCTGTACCTAAGTTTTTGGATAATAACTCTCGATTTGAGAGTTTTGAAGGTAAATATTTAGCAGGGGTTAGTGATTTTGGAAGTGAAACGATAAAAGCAAGGTTAAGCCTTAGTACTGCAAATTTATTAGCTCAGGTAAGCAAGTTATGAGTCCATATCCTAATAATTTAAGTATGGCTCAAGAAGTATTGTTTGCTATTTCTGGTGGTTTGATAGTTAATCAGACATTTTCACCAACTATTAATATTACTAATGAAGAAATTAAAAATAAAATCAAAGATATTGAAAAATGAATGGAAAAAATAAAAGATATGGAACTTTTATTAATTGGTTTACTACTATCTAACTATATGTTAATTAAAAATCAACGTAATAATCTCAAAAAATTTATCATAGTTTTTTTATTTAGTAATATATGGGGAGGATTAAATCTTTATTCTATGTTTGAGCATATTAATGGTATTGAAAAAATCAATACATTATGCACATTACTCCTTATTTTGACTGGTGAATATATATTTTATTATCGTTATAAGAAAGGAACATTGTAAGGGATATCTAAAATATATTTTGATATAAATAATTCTTTGTCTATTATTATAATTGTTTCTTTTAGTATTATTGGAATAGTTTTTCTACTCTGGGAACTATTGAGGTGAATATTATGAAAAAATTATTTTTCTATGCATTTGCATTGTTTGTATTAATTTCTATAATTTATTCAATTGTTTATGATTTTATGACCGGTGCTGTAATTCATTATGATTTCTATGGAGCATTCTTTATTTGTTGGTTGATATTCTTTGGTATACTAAAACTTATTCTTAGAGTATAAATTTATTCTTTGACTTAAAGTTAAATTTTTAAATTAATACTAGCTTATTGAGAGGAAAATATAATGCGACGATTAATAGTTTATGGATTTGCAGTATTAGCTATACTAAATATTTTATATGGAATAGTAGATGATCTATTAACAGGAAGTGCAATCCATTATGATTTTTATATAACTTCTTTTATTTGCTTCTCAATATTTTTTATCGTATTAAAATTAGCTTTACGTGTATAAAATAATAGTTTGACATTTTTCCCCCTGTATTGCTACAATATTGTGTATAATATATGCGATGAAGCAGAGTAGTAAACCTCTCTAGCGAGTGAGGATGGTGTAAGCTCACATTTGGTTGAAGGCGCTGTAGAGCATTGGCAGGAACGCAGGTATCTGTTAGTAAAGGCCAACATAGAAAAAAGAGGGCGCAAGCCAAATAGGGTGGAACCGCGGGTATACTCGTCCCTGTAACGTTTTTCGTTACAGGGACTTTTTTGTTTGTAACGAAATGGTTGATTTTATGTCGGTTGTGTAAAGTGGAGGCAGCAATGACATTTCAAGAGATTATTTTAAATCTACAAAAATTCTGGAGCGATCAAGGTTGTATCGTTCAAAATCCATATGACATCGAAAAGGGCGCAGGTACAATGAACCCTGCAACATTCTTACATGCAATTGGTCCTGAACCATGGGCTGTATGTTATGTAGAGCCTTCTCGTCGTCCAGCAGACGGCCGTTATGGTGATAACCCTAACCGTTTGTTCCAACATCACCAATTCCAAGTTATCGTGAAACCATCTCCAGATAACATCCAAGAATTGTATTTACAATCCTTGGCCACTCTTGGTATTCATGCTGAAGATCACGATATCCGTTTCGTAGAGGATAACTGGGAATCTCCAACATTGGGTGCTTGGGGCCTTGGCTGGGAAGTATGGCTTGATGGTATGGAAGTAACTCAGTTCACATATTTCCAACAAGTTGGTTCCATCGACTGTAAACCGGTTTCTGTAGAAATTACATATGGTTTAGAACGTTTGGCTATGTACATTCAAGGCGTAGAAAACGTATATGACCTTAAATGGAATGAAAACGTTACATACGGCGACGTTTGGCATGCTAACGAAGTTGAGCAATCCGTTTACAATTTCGAATTAGCAGATACAGATATGCTTTTCAAATTATTTGATATGTATGAAGCAGAAGCAAAACGCGTTTGCGAAGCGGGCTATGTATTACCAGCTTACGACTATGTATTGAAATGTTCCCACACATTCAACTTGCTTGATTCCCGTGGTGCTATTTCCATCAGTGAACGAACTGCTTTCATCGGCCGCGTACGTGCATTAGCTCGTATTTGTGCACAACAATACCTTGCTAAACGCGAAGAATTAGGTTTCCCACTTTTGAAAGGAGATAAATAAGATGGCAAAGGATTTATTATTTGAAATCGGTGCAGAAGAAATTCCTGCCGGCTTTATGCCAAATATCTTAGGTCAATTGAAACAATTGGCTGAAACAAAATTAAATGATGCCCATCTTCCTTTTGAAAGCATCGCAACCTACGGTACACCACGTCGTTTGGCTCTTATCGTGAAAGGTCTTGCTGACACATCCGCTGAAATCAGCGAACGTCATAAAGGTCCATCTGCATCTATCGCCTATGATGCTGACGGCAATGCAACAAAAGCAGCTATCGGCTTTGCTCGTGGTAAAGGTCTTGATGTAGCTGATCTCGTTGTAGAAGACGGCTATATTTACGCTGAAACTAAAACTGCCGGCGTACCTGCAAAAGATATCGTAAGTGAAATGTTGCCACAATTGATTACAGGTCTTAATTTCCCTAAATCCATGCATTGGGGCAATTTAGATGCTAAATTCGTACGTCCTGTACGTTGGCTTGTAGCATTACTTGATGAAGAAGTAATTCCTGTAGAATTTGCTACTGTAAAATCTGGTAATGTAACACGTGGTCATCGCTTCTTAGGTGCTGATGAAATTACTATTAAAAATGCAGCATCTTATGTAGACACATTAAAAGAAAACTTTGTTATGGTTGATCAAGACGCACGTCGTGAGTTGATTTCCAAACAATTACATGATATAGCAGCTTCTAAAAATGCATCCATTGTTTGGGATGATGATTTGTTAGAAGAAATCAACTATCTTGTTGAATGGCCTACAGCATTGTGCGGTGGCTTTGAAGAGTCCTACTTGGCACTTCCTGATGCAGCTATCATTACACCTATGAAAGATCATCAACGTTACTTCCCATTGGTTGACCAAAACGGCAAATTGTTACCAATGTTCTTAACAGTTCGTAACGGCTCCGATCATTCCATCGAAGTAGTTCAAGCAGGTAATGAACGCGTATTGCGTGCACGTCTTGATGATGCTAAATTCTTCTTCAATGAAGACCGCAAGAAACCTCTTATCGACCGTCAAGATGGTTTGACTAAAATCGTATTCCAAGAAGGTCTTGGTAACTTAGCAGATAAAACTGAACGTTTACTTAAATTGGGCCGTGTATTTGGTGAAGAATGTGGCTTGCACGAAGATGCAGCTGTTGTGTTAGAACGCGCTACAGAGCTTGCTAAAACTGACCTTACAACAGGTATGGTTACAGAGTTCACTGAATTACAAGGTGTAATGGGTAAAGAATACGCTTTACTTGATGGTGAATCTGAAGAGGTAGCAGAAGCTATTTTCGAACAATATTTACCACGTTTTGCAGGCGATGTATTGCCTCAAACTGAAGCAGGTAAAGTATTGTCCATCATCGATAAAGTAGATAACATCGTTGCTACTTTCAGCCGTGGATTAATCCCTACAGGCTCTCAAGATCCATATGCATTGCGTCGTCAAACAATTGGTATCTTGAACATCTTGCTTGGTAGTGAGTGGAATATTAGCTTACGTCCAATCTTCAAAGCATCTATGGAGTTATTGAATGTAGCTGCTGATAAACAAGATGAATTGCTTGGCCAAGTAGAAGAGTTCTTCACACTTCGTTTGAAAAATATCTTCCTTGATCGTGAAGTGCCTCATCATGTCATCGACTTGTTGTTGTCCAACAATGAATTGTCTGTTGCTGATGCAGAAGGTCTTGTAAACGCATTGTTAGCAAATCGCATCGATGAAAATGTTGAGCTTGTTCAAGCTTATACTCGTATGTATAATCTTGTAAAAGATTTAGAATATACAGGCGTTAATAGCGACTTGTTAAAAGAAGATGCTGAAAAAGCATTGTTCGAAGCCGCTTCTAAAGCCTCTGAAGCAAGTCTAGCGGCGTGGGAAGCTAATGATTACGCTGCAGTTGTAGCTGTTCCTGCTACATTAGTTCCAGCAATCAACAAATTCTTTGAAGATGTAATGGTTATGGACAAAGATGAAGCTATTAAATCTAACCGTTTACAACTTGTTCGTTTAGCTTATAGTGTAATGGCTATTATCGGCGATATTAGTGCATTAAAATAATATATTTTGTATTAGATACATTAAATTTTACAGAAATATATGAAAAAAGAGGTACCATTTGGTACCTCTTTTTGCTTTTACGAAGAATATACATATTTTATGCAGGAATTTTTGAGACTATGGCGAATATCTTATAATATACAAAGTTGTATGAGGAGATAACTGTCATGAATCATGATGAATTATATAAAGCCTTATGTAAGGTGCCAAACGGTAAAGAAAAATCTCGTGATAAAATAATTATAGAATTATATATGCGATCTGAAGGGGCATCTCAAAAACAATTAGTGGATGCTCTTAATATGCGTCCTGCTACAGTATCAGAGCAGACCGATATTCTTATTGAATTAGGGTATGTCACAAAGCACATCGATTATATGGATAAACGGATTTCCGTAGTAGGGCTCACTGAAGAGGGGAAACGATTAGGTAAGTCATTATTACATTCATATGACCAATTTCTTAATGTACTATTTTCTGATTTTTCTGATGATGAAAAAGACGATTTATACCGCTTGTTAGGTAAATTAAAGCGCCCAATTTTAAGTAAATAATTAGTTTCTTAAAATTATATAGAAAATACTTGCGAACAGTACGTGATTTATGATACTATATTGCTGTTAATTTGAGACAGTCCGCTGCCTATAAGGTGTAGGTATTGAATGTCTGCAAACAGGAGGAAACAATGAACATTATTAACGTACTTGAACAAGAACAACTTCGTACAGACATCCCTACTTTCCGCGCTGGTGACACAGTTCGCGTACACGTAAAAGTAGTGGAAGGTTCTCGTGAACGTATCCAAGTATTCGAAGGTTTGGTAATTAAACGTCAAAACGGTGGCGTACGTGAAACTTTCACAGTTCGTCGTATTGCATCCGGTGTAGGTGTAGAACGTACATTCCCACTTCACAGCCCACGCTTAGCTAAAATCGAAGTTATGCGCCGTGGTGTTGTTCGTCGTGCTAAATTGTACTACTTACGTAACCTTACTGGTAAAGCTGCTCGTATTCGCGAAAAACGCTAATGTTCATAAAAGGCTGCCGTTGGCAGCCTTTTATTTTTGCTAAAATTTAGATATGAAAGGAAATACTATGGCAGATTCACCTATCGTACATTGGTTCCCTGGGCATATGGCGAAAGCCACACGTATGATTACGGAGTATATCAAAAAGGTAGACGTAGTTATTGAGTTATTAGATGCACGTATTCCTCGTTCTAGTGCGAACCCTGTAATCACAGAACTCGTTGGTCAGAAACCTCATATCGTACTGTTAAATAAAGTAGATTTAGCAGATCCTAAAGCTACAAAGGAATGGACTGAGTTTTTTACTAAGCAAGGTATCACAGTACTAGCTATCGATTCTAAATCTGGCAAGGGGAATAAGAAGTTAATATCTACGGTAGAGCGTTTAAGCAAGCCCATCATAGATCGTTGGGTAGCTAAAGGTATTCGTAGCCGCTCTGTACGTATTATCATCTTAGGGATTCCTAACGTTGGTAAATCTACGTTGATTAACTCCTTAGCTGGCTCTGCTGCAACGCGTACAGCTAACAAAGCAGGTCATACCCGTGGTCAACAATGGGTTAAAATCGGTAAAAATCTTGAATTGCTTGATACACCAGGCGTATTATGGCCTAAATTAGAGGATCAACGCGCAGCGGCTCGCCTTGCTATGACGGGTGCTGTTTCTGATGATGTGTACGACTTAGAGCATGTAATGAAACAGTTATTAAATCATTTATTGACGAATACACCAAATATTCTGGTAGAACGTTATAAATTAAAAGAAGAAGAGATGACAGATGTGGATACTATTCTTGAAAGCATCGGTCGTCGTCGTGGTTGTCTTGTAAGTGGTGGCGTAGTAGACTTTGATAAAGCACGCCGCATCATCTTGCAAGACTATCGCAATACTAAACTAGGTACAATTACTCTCGATAAAGTTGATGAAGAACCATACTATCCTGAAAACGGTGAGGACACACAAAATGGATAAGGATACATTTAGTAAATTAAAAGTGGCAGATATAAAAGCTCTTTTTGAAGCTGAACAAGCCTTAGAGATTTTGCCTTTAGCCCAAGAGGATACTCGTACTTCTGTACAAAAACTGGCCGCTTCTTACATTAAGCGCCAAGAAAAAGAGCTAAATGAACAACAACGCCTCATGAGCATGTATGACTATGAAGGTATGTTCTACGATCAAGGTATGTATCACGTAGCTGGTGTCGACGAGGTAGGTCGTGGTCCTATTGCAGGACCTGTAACGGTAGCTGCCGTTATATTGCCGCCTATGACATTAATTCCTGGTTTAAATGACTCTAAAAAGCTAACAGAAGAAAAGCGTGAAACCCTCTATGATATCATCATGAAAGAAGCCGTAGCAGTAAGCTGTATTTCCTACGGTCCAGAAAAGATTGATGAGCTCAATATCTACGAAGCAACACGCCAAGCTATGTATGAGGCGATTCGAACTCTTAGCGTACCAGCTGAAGCCGTAGTGGCTGATGCTATGAAATTGCCTGATTTGACGATTCCTGTGGAGTCCATAATTAAGGGCGATAGTAAAAGTGCTAATATTGCGGCTGCATCCATCATTGCTAAGGTTACGCGAGATCGATATATGAAGAGCCTTGATGACGAATACCCTGGTTATGGATTTGGTATTCATAAAGGCTATTATACGGAGTTACATAAAGAAGCTGTTGAACAACAAGGTGTAACACCACTACATCGCAAGAGCTTTGAACCTATTAAATCTATCGTTCGTTGGGTTAAACCTGAGTGATTATATTAAATTAAATTTATAATACAAATTGAATATAGTTCATAACCGTAAAGAGGTTCCTATTGGTCACCGATGTGACTATTAGGAACCTCTTTTGTATTTACTTTTATAGTCTCCATATTCTACGCTACAAGTAAGTGTTACCTGTTGAAAGTTTAGATGTAGATTGAGTGATAACTATTCTATAAGTTATTGTAGTTACTACACGTATATAGGAGGTATATATGAAAACGATTAGTACGGGTAAAGCATTCAATGAACTCGATTCCAAGGAACTTGGAAAATGGGGTGAACGGGTGGCCATTAAATATATTGAAAAAATAGGCCTTACTGTCGTAGATACAAATTATCGAACTAGATTAGGTGAAATCGATATTATTGCTAAACGTGATTTAGTGTATCACTTTATTGAAATTAAAGCCCGTCGAGGAATGCAGCATGGATTAGCTCGAGAAGCGGTGACAAAGAAGAAGCAAAAGCATATTAAACGGACAGCCATGTTATTTTTGTATGATCTACATCAGAAAAGACGGCGCTGGAAAGAGTTATCCTTTGATGTAATCGAAGTGTACTTGCATGAAGACTTTCAAAGTTCCATTCATTATTTGCCGCAGTGCTTTTAGAGAGGTTACCTATGTATGCAAAACTTTATGGAGCCACCTTACATGGTATAGACGGATGCATTATTACGGTAGAGGTCGATATATCTCAAGGTTTACCTGTATTTGATATCGTAGGACTGCCTAATCAGTCCGTAAAGGAAGCTCGGGAACGTGTGAGGGCGGCTATCAAAAATAGTGGCTATGACTTCCCTATGAGGCGTATCGTAGTCAATCTAGCACCTGCTACAATTCGTAAAAGTAGTGCAGGACTCGATTTAGCGATTGCATTGGGGGTTCTCGTTGCATCGGGGCAGATAAAGGGACGTAAAGCTAATATTTCAGCTTTATTGAATAGATGTCTATTTATGGGCGAGCTAGCCTTAGATGGTTCCCTGCTACCTACCTTTGGAACCTTGGCGATGTCGTTAGCAGGGTTAGAAGCTAATTACTCTACTATATATACAAGCGTAGAAAATGGATATAATTTGAAAGCTATTCCAAATCTTACTATCTATGGCGAGTCTTCATTACAAAATATTATTACCGTCTTAGAAGACCAAGTTAAATCTAAATCTATTTCAACTTCCAAAAAGGTAAAAATAGGGAACAATCAAGATGAGATATTAACAGATATGATGGATAATAAAAACCATAATACTACGTATGATGTAGATTTTGGTGATGTACAAGGTCAAGAACTTGGTAAACGCGCCATGCTCATTAGTGCTGCAGGACATCATCATTGTATTATGATAGGTCCTCCCGGTGGTGGTAAAACAATGATGGCTGAACGATTACCGACCATATTGCCACCCATGACTTGGAATGAAATGGTTGAGGTCAGTCGCATCCAAGATGTGATCGGTTTACTCGGTGATAAGGGACTCGTTAAAACTAGGCCTTTTAGGCATCCACATCATACGGCGACTTTAGCGAGTATGGTGGGTGGAGGTATACAAGGACGCCCTGGGGAGGTCACACTTGCTCATGGTGGTGTTTTATTTATGGATGAGGCACCTGAATTTCAACGTCAAGTTATTGATGCGTTAAGGCAGCCCTTAGAGTCTCGCACAATTACTATCAATAGGTCTCAAGGTAATTATATGTATCCCGCCAATTTTATTTGTATATTGGCCGCGAATCCCTGTCCCTGTGGTTATTATCATGACCCACATAGGGAATGCATATGTTCTGAAACGATAGTTAAAAACTATCAGCAACGCTTGTCAGGGCCTATTATGGACCGCATTGATTTACATATTCCCGTTGAAAGGCCTACACTAGAACAACTATTAGATAATTCGACGTCTACTATGACAAGTGAAAGCATGAGGCAACAAGTTATGTTGGCAACTGCTTTGCAACAGGAACGTTATGAAAACTTAGAATTTAATTCTAATGGAGCCGTACCTCATAAGGCCATAGGTGAGCTATGTAATATTACTGATAAGGCATGGAGTGTATTGGGCAATATATTTGATCACTTTCATTTAAGTGGGCGTGCCTTTGATCGCATATTAAAGGTGGCTCGTACTATAGCGGACCTTGAGGGAAATCCACAAGTGGAGCCTCATCACATTTCCGAGGCTATGTTGTTTAGAACAGGTAAATAGGTGTAAAGATGACTAGATATGATGATACTATTTATATTGCAGGCTTACAAAGTTTATATAATGTAGGAGCCACACATGTACGGCGTTTCATAGAGGATTTTGGGTCGCCTTATGATGCTTGGGATGCCGTTAAGAAGGTTGAAAATTTAAAGCCTTATACACATATTCCTAACGCTGATAAACGTGCTATAGCATCATCGGCTAAGGATGAAAAGTTAGATTATATAATTCATAAAATAGACGAATATAAGATGGATGTTACTACCTTTTTAGATAAAGATTTTCCATCTATTTTGAACCATATTTATAATCCACCAGCTATATTATTTATGCGAGGCAATCGAGCTTTATTAGATAAAAGACTGAACCGTATTGCTATTGTAGGGGCACGGCGCTGCTCATTGTATGGACGGAATGTGGCGAGAATGCTTGGTAAAGAGCTCGGTAAATACAGCACTATTATAGTCAGTGGAGGTGCACGAGGTATTGATACACATGGTCATGAAGGACTATTAGCTAGCCTAGGGTATGGTATTGTGGTCATGGGTTGTGGCTTAGATATAGTATATCCACGAGAGAATACAAAATTATTTGACCGAATCTTACAAAACAATGGTTTGCTTGTATCTGAATATCCACCTGGTACGCCACCATCTGCTAAACATTTCCCCGCTCGAAATCGTATCATTAGTGGCCTTAGTAGAGGTGTAATCGTAGTAGAGGCAAAAGGAAGTAGTGGTTCATTGATTACAGCGGATATGGCTGTTAGTGAAGGTCGAGATGTATTTGTATTGCCTTGTAATTTATTAGACCATACAGCAGATGGCAATAAATTCCTCATGCGTAATGGAGCCTTTGTATTAACTGGTTATGAGGACATCGTTAAGGAATATCATTTAACCTTACGAGATATGTATAGTACTAAAGAAAAACTTTCACCACCAAATAAAAGAGATACAATGGGCGTAAAAAATAGTAGTCAAATGGTGAATCATGGTCAGGGTGTTGATACACAAGGGCTCTCTATGTTAAGCTTTAGTTTGGATAAGAGTTTAATATTGAGTGAAATACCTCATGATCGTTGTATCACGGTTAGTGATATTTTGAAAGCGACCTCTATTCCATTACAACAACTGCAGCCCTTATTACTAGAGTTAGAAATGGAAGGGGCTATAGAACATCAACCGCCGAGAGGCTATATTAATATGACTAGGAGTGATATACTTGTCCATTAAACGATCAATCGTTATTGGCGAGCCAAAAGTAGCTAGTACTAGTAAAGATACTAAAAAGAAAAGTACTAAGAAAGAGAGTACTACGATAAAGCGTAAGGTTGCTAAAGAAGCCCTTACTCCCATGGGAATTGTACGAGATAAATCTGTACTACAAACGTCCGTGCCACCAGAGCAACGGGAACCACGCGTATATAATCCTGATGGCAAAGTATTGGTTATCGTAGAGTCTCCTGCTAAATCTAAAACAATTGAAAAATTCTTAGGCCCTAACTATGTTGTAAAGGCGAGTATGGGCCACTTACGAGATTTGCCAAAGTCTCAAATGGGCATCGATATCGAACATGATTTCACGCCCCGTTATAGCAATTTGGTAACTCGTAAAAAGGTTATTGATGAACTCGTTTCCTACGCCGATGAAAGTAGTGCCGTATTGCTCGCAACTGACCCTGACCGCGAAGGGGAAGCTATTTCTTGGCATTTAGCGTACATTCTAAATGTAGATCCAACGTCTACATGTCGTATTACGTTCAATGAGATTACTAAAAATGCCGTAGCAGAGGCCTTAGAATCTCCACGTACTATCGATATGAACATGGTTGATGCCCAACAAGCACGCCGTGTATTAGACCGTATCGTAGGCTATAAATTGAGTCCTTTATTATGGAAAAAGGTTTGTAAAGGTCTCAGTGCAGGTCGTGTGCAATCCGTTGCAGTTCGACTTATCTGTGAAAGAGAGCGAGAAATTCAAGCTTTCGTGCCACAAGAATACTGGACTATTGAAGGCAATTTTGAAACGCCTAAAAAAGAGGCTTTCACAGCAGAATTGACTCATATTAAAGGTGAGAAAATCGATATTACTACTGAAAGTGAAGCGCAAGCCGTAGTAGATGCTATTGGCGGAGCCGATGCAGTAGTGACAAATATTGAAAAGCGCAAACGTTCTCGTAAAGCGGCACCTCCCTTTACAACGTCTACGTTGCAACAGGATGGTGTTCGTAAGTTGAACTTTGGTGCAAAGCGTACCATGATGATTGCTCAACATCTTTACGAAGGTCTTGAAATCGGTTCCTATGGTCACGTAGGTTTGATTACGTACATGCGTACAGACTCTACGCGTATCTCTAAAGAGATGCAGGTCATGGCTAAGGATTATATTATTCATAACTATGGTGAAGATTATTATCCTTCTAAACCTAATATGTACGGTGCAAAAGGTTCTGCTCAAGATGCCCATGAAGCAATTCGCCCTACATCTTTAGAGTTAACACCTAAAATGGTAGAGCCCTTCTTGAGTCGTGATGAGCTTAAGTTATATACATTGATTTGGAATCGTTTTATGGCGAGCCAAATGGCACCACAACAAAATGAATCTACAACCATTGAGTTGACGGTTCATGATGATTACACATTTAAAGCGACAGGATCTCGCGTAATCTTCCCAGGTTTTAGTGCTGTCTATGAAGATGCGAAAAAAGAGGATGCTCCTCAATTGCCTGCGCTTAAAAAGAATGATGCAGCTCATACGGTAGAGGTATTGCCTGAACAACATTTCACGCAACCACCTCCACGTTACTCTGAGGCGAGCCTCATCAAAACATTGGAAGAGCTCGGTATTGGTCGTCCAAGTACTTACGCTCCAATTCTAGATACAATCGTAAGCCGTAACTATGTAGAAAATACGAATAAACAATTCGTACCTACAGAGTTAGGCTTTGTAGTGGTAGATTTCTTGATAGCGTACTTTGAAAAAATCATCAATACAGGTTTTACTCGTGATCTAGAAGAAGAACTCGATGCTATTGCATCTGGTAAGGATACATATCTAAAGGTATTGTCTGATTTCTATGAAGTATTCGCTAAAGAGCTAGAAGATGCGAGCGATGTAGATCGCATTGAAATTGCATCTATGGAAAGTGACGAAACGTGCGATCTCTGTCATAGTCCAATGGTATATAAATTTGGTCGCTATGGTAAGTTCCTTGCATGTTCTAACTTCCCAGAATGTAAAAACACTAAACCTATTACGGTAGGGACAGGTGTAACTTGCCCTAAATGTAAAGAAGGGGAAATCGTAGAACGTAAGTCTCGTCGAGGACGTTTGTTCTATGGTTGTAACCGTTATCCACAATGTGATTTCACATTATGGGATAAACCAACCCATGAATTCTGTGATACATGTGGTTCTATTATGGTTGAAAAGACATATAAAAATGGGACGACTAAGAAATTCTGTTCCAATGAAGCATGTCCAACTAGACCTCCAAAGAAAACTAGAAAGAAAAAGAGCGAAGCTAGTGAAGAAACTGTAAAAGAATCTAAAGAAACTAAAGAGTCTAAGAATTCTAAAAAATCTAGCAAAGCTAAAAAAGAGGAAACAACAGTTGAATAATAAAAATGTTATTGTTATTGGCGCAGGGCTAGCTGGCTCTGAGGCGGCTTGGCAACTCGCTAATCGTGGTATTCATGTAGACTTATATGAAATGCGCCCTGTGAAGAGTTCCCCTGCGCACCAAACAGATCAGTTTGCAGAGCTTGTATGTAGTAACTCCTTACGCGCTGGCAATATTGAAAATGCAGTAGGTCTTTTAAAAGAAGAGATGCGTCGTTTAGGCTCCATTATTATGGAATGTGCCGATGCGACAGCTGTACCTGCCGGTGGTGCCTTAGCCGTTGATCGTCACTTGTTCAGTGAAATGGTGACTGAAAAGGTAAAAGGTCACCCTAATATTACAGTGCATCACGAAGAGGTAACCGAGATTCCTGCTGAAGGTACTGTTATTTTTGCTTCTGGTCCCCTTACATCTGAAGCATTAGGGGATAAGATTAAAGAATTAACTGGTGAAACAGGCTTTTACTTCTACGATGCAGCAGCACCTATTGTGACAGCAGAATCTTTGAATTACGATAAAGTATTTGCCGCTTCCCGTTACGATAAGGGCGACGCAGATTATCTTAACTGTCCTATGACAGAGGAAGAGTACAAAGCATTTTGGCATGAGCTTACAACAGCAGAAGCAGTACAACCAAAGGATTTTGAAAAAGAAATCTATTTCGAAGGTTGTATGCCTGTAGAAATTATGGCTAGCCGTGGTGAAGATACATTGCGCTATGGACCATTAAAACCAGTAGGTTTGGTGGATAAACGTACCAATGAGGAGTCTTATGCAGTAGTTCAATTGCGTAAGGAAAATAAGGAAGGTACCATGTTTAACTTGGTAGGCTTCCAAACTCACTTAAAGTGGGGCGAGCAAAAACGTGTATTTGGTATGATTCCAGGCCTTGAAAACGCAGAATTCGTTCGTTATGGTGTTATGCATCGTAATACGTATATCAACTCACCTGAGTTGTTGAACCATGCATTCCAACTAAAAAAAGAACCGCGTTTATTCTTTGCGGGCCAAATGACAGGTGTAGAAGGGTATTTAGAATCTGCTGCTAGTGGTCTTATGGTAGGCTTACAAGTGGATCGTTATTTAGACGACCGTTCATTTATAGACTTCCCTAAAACTACAGCTATCGGTTCTCTTAGCCATTATGTTTCTAACTATGAAGGTTCCAACTTCCAACCTATGAATGTCAACTTTGGCATTATGGATCCATGGCCACAAAAAATCCGCAAGAAAAAAGAGAAAAATGCACTCATTGCTAATCGTGCATTAGAAGAACTAGATGCATTAAAAGCTAAAGAAAATTTATAAGTTTTGGTCTTATAAAATAAATTGCTCAATGCTATATGTGTTTTTAGACTTATAAAGAAAAATCCTTCATTCAATGGGACATCCATGAATGAAGGATTTTTTATTCTCAATATATGTTGCTTATTATATGAAGTTATTTACGTTTTTTTGTTTTAGGCGCTGTCTCTGTAGTTTCAAGTACAGGTTGGTTTTTCTTTTCTAAGTAGCCTAAATAGATAAATAGACAAATGCCTACGATGATGACAATAAGACTAGTCATCTGAGCTGATTTTAAGCCTAATGTTAAGTCTACATAGTCACCGCGTAAGAATTCAAGGAAGAATCTAGCTGTAGAATAGAGAATCGCATAAAGCACGAATACTTGACCTTTAGCATGTTTAAAGGAGCTAAATAATAGGAGGGCTACAAAGATAAGAATGTCGATTTGACCTTCCCAGATTTCGGCTGGCCATAATGGTTGATTGCCGTAGGTGCGATGAGCCAACGTGCTTTCAGGGTAGAGAATACCAAAATTACCGCCCGTAGGATGACCAAAGGCATCGCCATTTAAGAGATTTGCCATACGGCCTACAGATTGTGCCAAAATCAATG
This sequence comes from Veillonella dispar, assembly GCF_900637515.1. Lineage (NCBI taxonomy): Bacteria > Bacillati > Bacillota > Negativicutes > Veillonellales > Veillonellaceae > Veillonella > Veillonella dispar. Next base: position 1,038,685 of record NZ_LR134375.1, read on the forward strand.
CTGGTGCGAATAAATCGGCAAAGGCCCAAAAGTCGATATTATTTTTACGTAAGTACCAATAGCCTGCAATGGTGCCAAGAACGACACCGCCTTGAATGGCCATGCCACCTTGCCATACAAAGGGGATTTCTAGTAAATGATTGCCATAGTACTGCCAATCAAAGAAGAACACATCCCATAATCTGGCACCAATGAGACCTGCTACGGCAACAGTAATGGAAAAGTCGATGATGTGTTCATGCCAACCTCGTCCGTCTTTTTTTAATAAAACATAGGCAACCGAGGCACCACAGATGATAGCTAAGGCTAACATGGCACCATAAGCCCTGATAGGAAAGTCACCTATAAAAAATAGATATTGATGCATATAAAACTCCTTTTGTAATAACTTGTATTGTATAAGGTAAATTATAAATTACATGTACCCTTCATGCAACAACTGAGATGAATTCTATATAATATGGTATAATATAGAGATTGAAATTGTATCCCCTTATGGGGCTAGAGTTAGGAGAGTTCATGATTCGTAAATCTACTATTTTAAAATCCTTAACAGCTTTAGTAATGTCCGCATTATCTACGACTGCAGTACAAGCTGAGGTATTGGTTCCCGTTGACCAATTCTTAGCAAATACAACGCGTCATTACGAAGCAAATCAATATAAAACATCCTATACGGTGTATGTACCTCAAACAGAGTTACAAGGAAATGCTATTGTTTTAAATCCTGCTGCCGTTGGTGAACCTGTAAAATTGCCAACTACAAGTAAAAATGGCATGACCTATGTTGATATTGAGTCTGATCCAGCTATGCTCGGTGTGAGCTATACAAAGGTCAATGGTCAATTAACATTAGGTCCTGCACCGCAAGCCTCTACAGTAAAAGCTCCTTATACAATGCAGACACCATTGTCTTGGGCCTTTGATCCATGGCCAACACAGGGGACTCCATATCAAGCAAAGCTTAATGCTAGCGGTGATAATATTATTTCTCCAAGCTGGTTCAAATTGCATAGCCTTGGACTCGAAGCAAGTCCTAATGTAAGTATTGATTATGTTAACGATTATAAAAGTAAAGGTTATCACGTATGGCCTTTGATTACGAATCGATTTGATCCTGGCTTTACAAGTGGCATCTTAGCAGATCAATCTGTATGGAAAAAATATGCTCATAACCTTGTACAATATGCCTATATTTACGGATTTGATGGTTATAACTTTGACTTTGAAAATATTGATTATGCCGACCGTGATCGTTTAACAGCGTTTGTAGCATATTTATCTAATCATTTACATCAATACAATATTAAAACATCCATTGATGTAACTGGTTATTCTGATAGCCCAGAATGGTCCTTAGTATATAACCGCAGTGCCTTTGCTAATTCCGTAGACTATGTAGTTCTCATGGCGTATGACGAAACATGGGCTAAAAGTACAACAGCAGGTCCTGTAGCAAGTTATCCATGGGTTCGCAACCATACAGAAAAAATGCTTTCTGAAGTACCATCTCAAAAATTGGTACTTGGTGTACCATTCTATATGCGCTTATGGCATGATACTAATGGCTATGCAAAAGGCGAAACTTTGGCTATGAAAAACACGGGTAGCTATTTTGCAAATTATAAAGATAAAATGACTTGGGATGATCGATTGAAACTATATTATTTATCTATCCCAACTGGCTCTGGTTCTGACCGTATCTGGTTCGAAGATAATACGTCTTTAGGTTTGAAACTAGATCTCGTAAAAGAGTTACAGCTCGGTGGTTTTGCTGCATGGCGTAAAGGCTTTGAAGATGAAAGTACTATCGCTATGATTCAAGGTAAAGACTTAGGTCGTGGCATTCCTAAATCTCCTACAGCAGTCGCTCCTGAACCTGTAGTAGAAGAAACAAAACCATTAACTAAACTTGAACAATACAAATTGCGCTTAGAGGAAAAAGAAAAGGCAAAAGCCGCAAAAGCAGAAGCTAAACGCAAGGCTAAAGAGGAAAAAGAATTAGCTAAACGTAAAGCTAAGGAAGAAGCGCAGCAAGCTAAAGCGGAGAAAAAACGTTTAGAAGAAGAGGCTAAAGCGCAAAAGGAACGTGATGCACAAGAGGTAAAGGATAAAATTGCTTCTTATAAGAGTCATGGTTCTGTTCAAAATACAACTACTAAAAACGAATTAACAAAATCTGTACAAGTAGTAAAACGCTAGAGTTTGACTGCTTTCATAGTACGTAGTAAAATAAAAATATTGATTATAAAACGGCAACTAATGAGGTTGACTATATGAGGAGGCCCCTACATGAATGAAAAATATGTAGCCCAAGATATTGAGAAAAAGTGGCAACAGTATTGGGAAGATAACCATACATTTAAAACAGAATATGATGAATCTAAAGAAAAATACTATGTATTAGAAATGTTCCCGTACCCATCTGGCAATTTACACATGGGTCACGTGCGTAACTATTCCATCGGTGACGTAGTAGCTCGTTTCAAAAAAATGAAGGGCTTCAACGTGCTGCATCCAATGGGCTGGGACTCCTTTGGTATGCCTGCTGAAAATGCGGCTATCAAACATGGTATTGCACCTAAAACATGGACACTGGACAATATCGAGAACATGAAATTGCAACAAAAAGCACTTGGCTTGTCCTATGATTGGGACCGTGAAGTTGCAACATGTAAAGAAGATTATTACAAATGGACCCAATGGTTCTTCCAACAATTTTATAAAAAAGGCTTAGCTTATAAAAAAGAAGCGAAAGTAAACTGGTGCGAAACTTGTCATACTGTATTGGCTAACGAACAAGTTATCGATGGCGCTTGCTGGCGTTGTGACAACCCAGTTGAGAAAAAAGACTTGTCTCAATGGTTCTTGCGCATTACAGAATATGCTGATCGCTTGTTAACTGATTTGGACACTCTTGATCATTGGCCACAACGCGTTAAATTGATGCAAAAGAACTGGATTGGCCGCTCTGAAGGTACAGAATTCTCCTTTGAAGTGCCATCCATTAATGAACGCGTATCTGTGTATACTACACGGGTTGATACTATTTATGGCGTAAGCTATGTAGTATTGGCTCCTGAACATCCATATGTAGAACGTCTTATTGAAAATGCTCCTAACAAAGCTGAATTAGAAGCTTTCATTACACGTATGCGCAATATGAGTGATATTGACCGTACATCTACAGAAGCACCTAAAGAAGGTATGTTCACTGGTTCCTATGCAGTAAACCCAATGTCTGGCGAACAAGTTCCTGTGTGGATTGCAAACTATGTATTGGTAGACTATGGTACTGGTGCCGTAATGGGTTCCCCTGCACATGATGAACGTGACTGGGAATTTGCTCACAAATATGATTTGCCTATTAAACAAGTTGTAGCTCGTGAAAGTGAAGAATACAGCCTTGAAAAATGGCAAGAATGGTACCATGAAGATGGTATCCTCGTTAACTCTGGTGAATATAATGGCCAAACATCTGAAGAGGCTCGTAAAACTATTACAGCTGCTCTTAACGAACGCGGCATTGGTGAAGGTAAAGTAAACTTCCGTCTTCGTGACTGGTTGATTTCTCGTCAACGTTACTGGGGCGTGCCAATCCCTGTAGTATATTGTGAAAAATGCGGTGAACAACTTGTTACTGAAGAAGAGTTACCAGTACGCTTGCCAGAGGATGTTAAATTTGAATCTGGTGCTGTATCTCCATTGGCTACATCTGAAAGCTTCCTAAATACTACATGTCCTAAATGTGGTGGTCCTGCACGCCGTGAAACAGACACAATGGACACATTTATCGATTCCTCTTGGTACTTCTTGCGCTATACAGATGCTAAAAATGACCAAGCTCCATTCGATAAAAAAATCGCTAACTACTGGATGAACGTTGACCAATATATCGGTGGTATTGAACATGCTATCTTGCACTTGTTGTACTCTCGATTCTTTGTGAAAGTTATTCACGATTTAGGCCTTATCGAAGCTAATGAGCCATTCCGTGGTTTGTTAACACAAGGTATGGTTCTTAAAGAAGGCAGCAAAATGTCTAAATCCAAAGGTAATGTAGTTTCTCCAGAAGAAATTATCAATACTTATGGTGCAGATACTGCACGTTTGTTCATTCTATTTGCAGCTCCTGTAGATCGTGACCTTGATTGGTCTGACCAAGGCGTTGAAGGTTCTTACCGTTTCTTAGGTCGTGTATGGCGTATTGTTGATGCGTACAACGAAGAAGCTAAGAAAAATGTAACTGGTGAACTTACAAAAGACGAATTTGCATTGCGTCGTGAATTACACCGTGTTATCAAAAAGGTAACAGAAGACCTCGATAACAACTTCAACTTCAACACTGCGATTTCTGCTATCATGGAACTAGTAAATGCTATGTACGCTCATAAGGACAAAGCTGAAACAATCAATAGTGCTTTAGCTAATGAATTAACTCATTCCTTATTACTTCTTTTAGCACCATTTGTTCCTCATATGACAGAAGAGTTGTGGCATGAATTGGGTGAAACTACATCCATCCACGCTGAAAAATGGCCTGTATACGAAGAGGCAGCTCTCGTTGTAGATGAAGTAGAGGTAGTATTACAAGTAAATGGTAAAGTTCGTGATAAACTTACTGTTTCCGTAAATATTACAAAAGAAGAATTAGAAACATTGGCTAAAGAGTCTAGCCGTGTTCAAGAGTTTACAGAAGGTAAAAATATTGTAAAAGTTATTTATGTACCTGGTAAACTTGTAAATATCGTAGTTAAATAACGATATTCTATTCGTTTAATACTGTAAGCCCCCAACTACATAGGTAGAAGGGGGCTTATTTTATAGTGAGGTAATTATGGCAAAACGTAGCGATTATATTTCCTGGGATGAATACTTCATGGGCGTTGCCATCTTAGCAGCGCAACGCTCTAAAGATCCTAATACACAAGTTGGTGCATGTATTGTTAGCAATGATAATAAAATTTTATCTATTGGCTATAATGGCATGCCTTTGAATTGTAGTGATGATGACTTTACTTGGGAACGCGATTCAGCAGACGATAACAAATATTTCTATACTGTACATAGTGAACTCAATGCTATTCTAAATTATCGTGGTGGCTCTCTAGAGGGTTCCAAGATTTATGTTACATTATTCCCTTGTAATGAATGTGCTAAGGCAATTATTCAAAGTGGTATTAAGGCCGTTATTTATCGCGATGATCTCTATAAGGACACAAAAGAGGTAAAAGCATCTAAGCGGATGTTAAAAACTGCAGGTGTAGAGATTATTGAATATAAACCTACAGGCCGTACTTTAAATATCACATTGTAATAGAATAAATTTTTACTATTATCAAAAGACCCTATATACAAGCGTATATAGGGTCTGTTTCATATGTAGTTTTCCAATATAAATTGATATCTACTAGAGACGTTAGACTAGACATATAGTTCTTAGCTGTCATCTAATTTATGATTGTTTTGTAGTTATGTTTTGTAGTTATGTTTATACTTGTAAACGACCATCAATCATAATTTCTACTTCTTGACCGTCACGAGTATAGCCTTTGATGTTCATACGTTCATGGCCAATCATAAAGTCTACATGTGTTAAGGAGTGGTTAAGGCCGCGTTCTTTTAATTCTTCTTCAGATAAACCATTGCTATCTTTGAGGCATGTTGGATAAGAGGCACCAATTGCTAAATGGCAGGATGCATTTTCATCAAACAATGTTTCGAAGAAGATTTGGTTAGATTGACTAATTGGGCTGAAGTGATCAACTAAAGCAACTTCGCCGAGGTAGTGGGAACCTTCATCAGTTTCTACTAATTCTTTCAATACTTCATAACCTTCTTTGGCTGTATATTCAACGATTTTACCTTCTTTAAACGTAAAGGAGAAATCAGAAATAGTATTACCGTGGTAAATTAAAGGTTTTGTACTGTACACAATACCATTAACGCCATTGTATTGTGGAGCAGAGAAAACTTCTTCTGTAGGTATATTAGCATTGAAAATAGTACCATCTTTGGAGGATTCTTCACCACCTAGCCAAATATGACCTTCTGGCAATTCTAATAGGAGGTCAGTACCATTTTCACAAGTATAACGCAATGCCTTTAAGTCTAATTTATTCAATGCTTCACAGCGGTGACGCAATTTTGCCATATGATGACGATACGTATCTTTTGGTTCTACACCTTCAATGCGGCAAAGTTTCAATAATGTATCCCATAATTGGTTAATTTTTTCTTCGTCTGTACCTTTATAGCCTAATAAATCTGCCCAAAGAACTGTTGGTACAGAAGCAACACACCATGTAACAGAAGAGTTCATGATGGCTGTATGATAGAAGGATAACGCTTTATTTAAGTTACGAGATTGTAAGGAAATACGATCTGTTGGAATACCTTCTAAGGCTTTTGGATTAGCGCTGATTAAAGATAAGAAGGCTGCCTTATCATCGATGTATTGTTTGTAGAATTCCGGTATCCAGTTAGCAGGTTTTTCTAAAACAGATTCTTTCGCATGTAATAAACGTTGACGGGCAATTGGGGAGCATCTCCAGTTCAGAACAACCTCCTTAGCACCAAGTTCATAAGCTTCTTCAGTAACAATCACTGCAAAGTCTTTATTTTCTACATCTACAGAAATAACTAATGTTTGGTCTTGCTGCAAGTTTACACCGTATTGTAATAATGTACGGGTATATTTTCTTAATGTATCTTGATTCATAATTTCTCCTTTAATTCGTCATCAATTGTTAAACTCCTGCTAGTGTGACCAATAGAGTCAGTGGTAGGAGTTTTATTTTTCATAGGGAAATCCTTCAGTAGGAGGTGCACTATGAAAGCTAAATTGAAGCCCTATATGATAATTATATTAATCCTATGTGTTTTAGTAGGAATTTGTTTCCTATGGCCTATTATAACAGATGATAGCGATTCTGTCCTAGTTGAAGGGGGTATAGATGGAAATTCTTCTATATCTACTGTAGAACAACAGCCTAATAAACCAATCGCTTATATAACAGGTGCAGTCGCTTCACCTGGTTTATATGAGCTTGAAAGCTCAGCTACTGTAGGTGATATTGTTAAGCTAGCAGGAGGACTATTACCCTATGCAGATGTAGAGTCGGTAAATATGGCTAAGCCAGTTACTGCAGGTGATCATATCCATGTAGTATTTAACTTTCACGGTAATCCTGAAGTGTTATTGCGTGGTAATAAGATAAACATAAACTCTGCCACTGCAAAAGAATTAGACTCTCTGCCAGGTATAGGCCCTGCCATGGCTAAAAGGATTGAAGAATATCGTTCACAAAAAGGCCCTTTTACTTCCGTTGAAGGCATCAAGGGGGTGAAGGGCATTGGTGACGGCGTATTTAAGAAAATTAAAGACAAAATTACAATTTAACAATCAAAATTATAATCACGAAGGTGCGGTTCTGCATACCAATACTATTCATCAAACAAAAGTGGTATTAACTCATAGTCAATGGGCACATGTTATATTAGGATCTATTATTATAGGAACAATACTAGGGTATGGAAATTATTTTCCTGTACTCAATCAAATGCACTACATCTTTGCTATAGGGATAGCCATTATAGGTGTCGGTGTTTTTAAAGCCTTACAATCGGCTAATTGGTGGAGCTCACTTGGTAAGTTAATAGTATTTGTGTCCCTTTTAATAGGACTATCGTATTACCAAACAAATTTACGGATTATACATTTTAATAGCTATACATCATATTATTTGCACCAAGAAGGAGAATATCTTGGTACGGTTGTAATTGCTCCTGAAAGAGTAAATTTGAACGGACATGAGTATTACAAATATACCATTGAAATCCATAGCTTACATCCTTATAAAGATACTGCCAAAAATGATTATATTAATGCTAAGGGCCGTTTACAGATATACTCAAAGGCATCTACCACCAAACATCCCATACGACTAGGGGAATATGCAGTTGTAGAAGGTACCCCAAAGTCCTTATTTCTTATCGAAGAGGAAGGTCGTATTAATCTTCGTGGCCGATATATGAGTTCCAATACTCGAGGACGTATCTATGATGGTGTATATAGAGTTGCGAGTCATAAAGATTTACAAGCATTTCACTTTAAAGAAACCTATTCTGAAGAACTATATAGGAAACTCTTATTTATTTGTGGATTAATACGAGAGTCTATAGATAAAACTATTTCTAATTATCTAGAGGGTCCACAACATGTATTAGCACAATCATTAGCTTTAGGTGGCCATTATAGTGAGCTAGGGGAAGATACAATGAAGGATTTTTCCTACACAGGACTTATCCATATTTTATCCATATCAGGTTCACATATTGCTCTCTTGTTAGCATTGGTATATGGACTGGGACGACTTATTAAATTAAGAAAACGAACCAGTTTGATTATGGGAATTTTAGTGGCCTGTATGTATTGTGGTGTCGTTGGTGGTGATGCTCCTGTTGTACGGACAACGATAATGAGCATACTCATGTGTATGGCTTACATAAAAGGTCGATTATATCAAGCTAAGCAAGCATTATGCATATGTGCCATACTATGTTTAGTATATGATCCTTTTTCTATATTTGATGTAAGCTTTCAGCTATCGTTTGGTGCAACCTATGGTTTGCTCATATGGGGAAAAGTATTATATGAACGTATTCAATGGTTACCTAAATGGATTAAAACACCTCTTGTATTATGTGTATCAGCACAGTTGCTCATCTTGCCTCTACAGCTATATTACTTTCATTATATTAGTATTGCTAGTTTGTTAGCAGCTTGTATAGTGGCACCTTTATTAGATTTATCTATCGTTTTAATTTTTATAAGTACTGTTATTAGCTATGTATTGCCGATATCATTTCTATGGTCATTGATAGATGTACTATTACGTATATCCTTATATTTAAATCATGTGTTAGGTCGTAGTGGCAGTTTACTTTGGTTAGGCATGATGAATCCTTATTGTGCTTATTTGTATTTGGTTCTATTAGGTTTATTTACGTATTTTTTAACCCATAGAAAAAGGTATACTGTTTATATAGTGTTATGTTTAGTTTTTATGGTCACAACCTTTGGTACTTCATATTATGTGACACAGTATCATAAGAATGCATTGGTTCACTATATTCCTATGAAGCAGTGTAATGTATTACTTTGTATAGAACCTAATCACGAAGGGGCCTATGTATTAATTGATGCGCCAGACCATATTAAAACTACACCTAATGAAAGGCTTATCAATCAAGCTATACGGGCATATGGTGTCAATCCAAAAGTTGTAAAAGTAGACTACTTTCATAGTAACGGATCTGCAAAAACAATATATAAAAATAGTATGAAAGAAATCGATGTATATAATGGACAAAGAGGAGAAAAAAATCTAAAATTAAATGATAAGACTAATACATTATTTATTACGAGTCGATCTAGTATAATGAACGAAATTGGTCGCATATTACCGGATAATACTGTTTTATTTAGTAGTCCTCATGGTGCATTACGCGATGTGGACCCATCATCAGAACACATGTATATAATGGGGTACAGTTACATTAAAGATATCTATCTGTGAAAGGAGGAACTATGGTACATATTCAACTCATTTATGGCGATGAGCCACAATTAATTGAAGAAGAAAAACGTAAATTTTTAAGTGCCTATCCTGACCTTCCAGTAACTGTATTAGATGATGAAGCTGGGCCACAGAAAATAAGTGAAAAGCTATGTGAAGATTCGCTCTTTGGCGATCAAAAGGTATTTTGTTTAGTGAATTTACCTATTATTCGTAAAAGCGGTAAAAATAGCGATGCTTGGGTTCCATTATATGAACTCATTATGGAATATAATGGGAATAATCCCATCCTTTTGATTTATCATGATATGATTGATAAACGCATCAAGCAGAATAAAGCGATTTTAGATAAAATTCCCAATCATCAATGTAAGCGCCTTGAAGGGGCAGACCTTGTGATGTGGATACGTCAGTATTGCACTTCTAATGGTTTTAAAATGACACCTGATGCACAGGAATATGTAGCTCATCTCATCGATTTGTGGCAAGATGTACCGGTTTCTTTTATGAGAACCGAATTTGACCGGTATTTTCTACAAATTATAGGTGATAAAGTCATTACTAAAGAGTTTCTCGAAGAAAATGGTAGCGATTATGGGGCTAAAAACATTTTCACCTTTAAAGAGGCTCTGTTAAAACGAGATATTGATACATTGCTTGAACTATTTCCGTTTATGTTCGGCTATAAAGAATTAGACCGTGCAATGAGCTATATTGAGGGGCAATTACGTTTACAGTTACTGGTTAGCGAATGCCGTCAAGCGGGAATGTCTGTTCAAGCTATTCAAAACTTATGTAAGGATCATGATTCGTCATTTAAACCATATCCAATTAAGCTAGCTTATGAGGCGAGTCCTAGAATTTCAATTAAGGCGCTACGAGCTTTATTAAAAGGGCTCTATGAGATTATATTGGATAGCCGTAGCAGCAAGGGCGATATTTGGCGATTTAGAGATTTATGTATTACCTATTGTGGGTATAAGGGATAAAAATGAAAGTACGTTATCGTGTTGTACCAAAACAGAATAAGAAATCATCCTTCTATGTAAACTGTCATAGCCAACATGTGACGATTCAAGCGGCGGACTCGGCCTTTTCCACATTACTTGGTTTGCGTGAAAGATTGTCTGCATGGTATAAGGAAAAAAATATCTCTTTTGACGATATTCCAACTAATACCGATACAGCTTGTTGTTTCGCATGGAAAGTAGATACTGAAACTGGAGAAGGTTTAGATACCTATTATTATGGTGGTGGCTGTGGTGCTGGTGAATGGATAGAAGCGGCAGAAGCGCAACGTGAGGCTGAAGAGGCTAAAAACAAAGTGCCTAGAGGTAAGTCTTTTGCTGGTTATGATCAACAAGATGAATATGATGATGTTGACGAAGATGATTTTGCTCCATTTGTAGAGGCTGTTGAGTTAGGCTATTTCAACAATAGTCCAGTTGTTGTGTCTCGTTCTAATCAAACGGCTGCCGCATCTAGCGGTAGTGATACTGTCGCATCTGTGAGCAGTACACCTAAAGCAAGCAAAGGTTTTGCACCTAAAAGTACTATAAAATCTACTGGAAAAGGTAGTGAAGGGGATAGCAAATATCCTCGTCGTGCACCGAAGGATGCTCCTACTGATGAAGGCATGATTTTAGGACCTAAAATTGAGGGAGTTACCTCTAAAATTATGGGCACTTTGGATACGCCTAGTGTTATTTTTGAAGGTGTATTTGTTGGTCTAGATAAACGTGATACTAAGACTGGTAAAAGTATCGTTAACGGTAGCATCGTAGACGATACGAATAGTATCAAATTTATCAAGTTTACGAACAGCCCTGAAGAAGGGGATGCGCTACTTAAACAATTGAAAGGTTTACAACGTGTACGCGTACAAGGTAGCGTCAGCTTTGATGATCGATTTGATAAGGATTATATCTTATCTATTCGAAGCATTGAAGCTATGGAAACTAATAGCGTGGAGCGCACTGAAAACCGTCCAGACTCCCGTGTAGAGCTGCACTTACATACTAAGATGAGTGATAAGGATGCCCTTGTATCTGTTAAAGACCTATTTAAAACAGTAAAAAAATGGGGTCATCCTGCGGTGGCTATTACAGATCACGGCGTTGTACAAGCCTTTCCAGAAGCTCAAGCTCTTGGTAAAGAGTTGGGCGTTAAGGTTATCTACGGTGTAGAAGGCTATCTCATTGATGATGAAATTGTTGCTCGTGATGAAGAGCTTGTAGTAGATAAGAAGAAGAAAAAAGAAAAAGATAAACGTTACCATATTATCTTATTAGCTAAAAATATGGTAGGTTTGCGCAATCTGTACAAGATGATATCTATTTCTCACCTTGAACACTATAAGGTACGTCCTCGTTTGCCTCGTTCTGTTATTGAAGAACATCGTGAAGGCATTATTATCGGCTCTGCTTGTGAAGCTGGTGAACTTATGCAATCCATTGTTCGCGGCGCTACAAAGGAAGAACTATTAGAGATTGCATCTTTCTATGACTATCTTGAAATTCAGCCACATACAAATAATATGTTCTTGGTTCGTAAAGGGCTTATGCCAGATGAGCAAGCTCTTATCGATATGAATAAAACAGTTATCGAATTAGGGGAAGCTTTAAATAAACCAGTATGTGCTACTTGTGACGTTCATTATTTAACACCAGAAGAAAAAATCTACCGTGAAATCATGTTAACGGCATGTGGTTATCCAGATGCAGATGAACAACCAGATTTACATTTACGTACCACCGATGAAATGTTGGCATCCTTCCCTTACTTAAGTGAAGAAAAGGCCTATGAAGTAGTTGTTACTAATACTCGTGCAATTAACGATAGCATTGAAGATATTAAACCAGTTCCAGATGGCACATATTCTCCAAAGATTGAAGGTGCCGATGAAGCTTTCACAGAAATGTGTTATAGAAATGCGAAAGCCATTTATGGTGACCCATTGCCTCGCGTAGTACAAGAGCGACTTGATTATGAACTAGACTGTATTATCTCCAATGGTTACGGCGTATTGTATTACATTGCTCATAAGCTAGTAAAAAAATCACTTGATGATGGGTATCTCGTAGGTTCTCGTGGTTCTGTAGGTTCTTCCTTTGCAGCAACCATGTCTGAAATTACAGAAGTAAATCCATTACCGCCACATTATGTATGTCCTAATTGTAAGCATTCTGAATTCTTTGAAAAGGGCGAATACGCAGGTGGTTTTGATTTACCACGTAAAGATTGTCCAGAGTGTGGTCATGCGCTACAAACAAATGGCCATGATATTCCGTTTGCCATCTTCCTTGGTTTTGAAGGTGATAAGGTTCCAGATATTGACCTAAACTTCTCTGGTGACTACCAAGCAAAGGCACACAAGTATACGGAAGAATTATTTGGACGCGACAATGTATTTAAAGCGGGTACCATCGGTACTATTGCGGACAAAACAGCATTTGGTTATGTTAAAAAATACGCCGAAATTCGAGATATTCAAGCTCGTAGTGGTTTCTTTGAACATTTGGCAAAAGGCTTTACCAATGTAAAGAATACAACAGGCCAACATCCTGGCGGTATTATGGTATGTCCGCGTGACATGGATGTGCATCACTTTACACCTATTCAGCATCCTGCGAATAAGAAGGAAAGTGGCGTATTAACGACACACTTTGACTATCACTCTATCGAAGGTCGTATGACTAAGCTTGATATTCTAGGTCATGATGATCCGACCATCATTCGTATGCTAGAGGATTTGACGGGTATTGATGCTAAGACAATTCCATTTGATGATCCAAAGACGTTGAGCTTATTCTCTTCTACAGAGGGGATTGGGTTAACACCTGAGCAATTACAAGGTGACCAAGTAGCTAGCTTGGCTGTACCAGAATGTGGTACGAAGTTCGTACGGGGCATGCTTGAAGATTCTCGTCCTCAAACATTCTCTGACTTGGTTCGTATCTCTGGATTCTCTCATGGTACAAACGTATGGCTCGACAATGCTCAAGATCTCATTAAAAATGGTACTTGTAAATTGAATGAAGCTATTTCTACCCGTGATGACGTAATGAACTTCTTGATTCATCGCGGTATGGATAGAAAGCATAGTTTCTTCGTAATGGAAAATGTGCGTAAAGGGAAGGGCATTGAAAAACGGAATAAACAAGGTCAAGCTACGACGGAATTTGAAGCAGAAATGCGAGAAAATAATATTCCTGAATGGTTTATTGAATCTTGTAAAAAGATTTCCTATCTATTCCCTCGGGCCCATGCGGTAGCCTATGTAATGATGGCATTCCGCATTGCCTGGTTTAAGGTATACCATCCATTGGCATTCTATGCAGCATATTTCTCCATTCGAGCGAAGGCCTTTGACTTACGCATTATGACGGGTGACCTTAAAACGCAAATGACTGAGTTCAATCGTATTAAGGCTCTTGATCGCGCTGCCAGTCCTAAAGATAAGGACCTTATGAGCGCTTTAGAAGTATCTATGGAAATGTACCAACGGGGCTATCGTTTTGTTAATGTAGATATTCAACACTCCGAAGCTAGACGCTTTAGCATTAAAGATGGTGCTTTATTGCCGCCATTCTTAGCTATAGACTCCTTAGGTGAAACAGTAGCTGATGCTATTGTAGCTGAACGAGAAGAACGTCCCTTTACATCCCTAAAAGACTTGCAACGTCGTTGTAAGGTATCTAATACCATCATTGATCTTATGAAAGAACTTAAATGCTGTGGTGAACTACCTGAAGACGAACAAATGTCACTCTTTGGGGCATAATAAAACACAAGATAAAACTTAAATACAAAATAAGCACTATATCCAAAATTGGATATAGTGCTTATTTTTCTATATTTTGCTAAAATACAATTAATAATTAATAATGTTACCCACTATAACTATACTACGAGGAGAAAATGATTTTTCTTTTTTTAACATTAATGGCTGTTATTACAGTAGTAGTTCTAGCTAAATCAAAAGAAATATATTTTGTATCTGCTTCTTTTAAAAGAAGTAAATCTTTTTTATTTATACAAATCTTCCAAGTTTTAGTAATTTATTTAGGTTTAATTTTTGCTGATTATAGTAATAAAATATTTGTTATAGTTCTATTCTTAGTATCTATATCCGAAATGCTTAAATTGGTTTATTTGAAGAAAATTGTAAATAAAGAGATTAATAAAGAAACCAATATGCCTTATAAATTAACTGATGTTATTAGTAGATTAAATATCTATAGTCGAATTATCTTTATTATTGTACTCAATACTTTTGCTAATTTTCTTTTATTTAAGTAGATTTTTCTGATAAAGGGAGTGTTAGGAAATGATAAATAAGCATAAAAATCAATCTGTGGAAATAGAATTTTGGGACATTGAGCCTGAGGATGTGCCTGAGTTAGAAGAATCCGATATTCCAGGTGTATATTTTAACGAATTCCGAGAATATGTTGATGAAGAAGGAAATATATTATCTCCATCAGATCTAGATGCAATACGGTATAAAGACGATTACGAAGATGATTATTATAGATAAAAATAATTAAAGTTTGATATTTATTGTGTTTATATTATTGCAAGTTGGTGAATTATGAGAGTTCCGATATATGAAGCTGTAGCACATTATAAAAGGAATGAGACGTTACCTTATACAGAGTATTTTGGCTTAGGCTTTTTTTCCAAGTTATCTTTAGCTGAAAAGGCTTTAGTTGATTCTAAAATATTATCTGGATTTTCTGAGTTAAATGATGATTCCTTTTCTATAACAACTCACTATTTAAATGATTGTGCTCATATAGGTGAGGATATTAACTATGAAATAGTAAATAACAAAATTTATGGTGTTTGGTATGATTACGATATAGATGATTATTATACATGTTTAGGATACATAGGTTTATTTAGTACTTTAAAATATGCAGAGAAAGCAATAGAGTGGTATAAAACCTGGGATATATTTAAAGTACATGGCATAGAGTGTTTAGGAATAAATACTATCACTCTTAATTTGAGGGGATGGACTGAAGGTTTTATAACAATATATGATTAAATTAAGAAAAAAGAGGTGTCATCATTTGATGACACCTCTTTTAAAAGTTTTGCAGTTTATTTAGTTTGGCAGATTTTGTAAATTTGGCAGATTTAGTACAAAGATTTATATTTCATCCAGTTTGTTTTGGCCATTTCTTTAAGTTCTGTACCACGGCCATCAAGGATTGCATTAATCAAGTATTTACTGAAGCCTTTAGCTTGTTGGTAAGCAATTTTTGGAGGCATAGCAAGTTCTTGTTTATCTACGCGAACATTGACGATAACAGGACCATTATGGTTAAGAGCCTCCATAATTTTTTCGTCTACTTCACTAGAATTTTGAATACTTACACCTTTAATACCAGCCGCTTCTGCAAGTTTACCGAAGTCGGGATTTACAAAGTCTGTAGCATAGTCTAAGTAACCAGAAGCTTTCATTTCCATAGCGATGAAGCTAAGTTCCTCGTTGTTGAATACAAAGATTTTGACTGGCAAGTTAAGTTGTTTTAATGTTAACATTTCGCCCATCATCATAGTGAAGCCACCATCACCGGAGAGGGAGATGACTTGACGGTTTGGACATGCATTTTGAGCTCCAATGGCATGCATCATAGCATTGGCCATAGAACCATGGTTATAGGAACCTAAGATACGGCGTTTACCATTTGTTTTTAAGTGACGGGCAGTCCAAATAACTGGAGTACCTACATCAAAAGTAAAGATGGCATCTTCACTTGCTAGCTTATTCAAACGATTAACGAAATATTGTGGATGAATTGCTACACCATCTGGTTCAGCCGCAGCATAGCTATCCAAATTCTCTCTGAATTTTGTATATTCCTTACGTATTGTATCAATAAATTCAGTATTTTCACGTTGACCTACGAGAGGTAACAACTCTTTTAACGTATCTTTTACTGTACCAATAATCCCTTGTGTAAGAGGTACACGGCGACCTAACGCACTAGGATCTCTATCTACTTGAATTACTTTTGCAGTTTCCGGATAGAATGGACGGTACGGGAAGTCTGTACCAAGCATAATGAGTGTATCGCAATGCTCAATAGCACGATAACCAGATGTATAGCCTAATAGGCCTGTCATACCTACATCATATGGGTTATCCCATTCAACCCATTCTTTACCTCTGAAGGCATGTACTACAGGAGCTTGTAAGCGTTTTGCTAATTCAACGACCTCATCATGTGCACCTTCACAACCTGCACCACAGAAGAGGGTAATGCGTTCACCTTTTTCTAAATGAGCAGCCATTTCTTCGATATCTTCACGTTGTGGAACGATATGAGGTAAGCGAGGGTGATGCCATACTGGTAATTCATCAATTTCCGTTTCCATTACTGCTACATCGCCAGGAAGGACGATAACAGCAACATCTTGATTACCAACTGCTGCATTCATAGCACGGAAAAGAATTTCCGGCATTTGTTTTGGATTGGAAACGAGTTCACAGAAACAAGAGCATTCTTTGAATAAGTTTTCTGGATGTGTTTCTTGGAAGTAATTTAAGCCTACTTCGGATTGTGGAATATGGGAAGCAATAGCCAATACTGGAACACGATTGCGATGGCAATCGAATAGACCATTAATCAAGTGTAAGTTACCAGGGCCAGAGCTACCAGCACATACAGTTAATTTATGAGTTAAGGCTGCTTCTGCACCTGCAGCAAAGGCTGCAGTTTCTTCATGTCTAACATGTTCAAAAGCAATCTTACCATTGCGACGTAAACTGTCGTTTACAGAGTTTAAACTATCACCAGTGATACCATAAATGCGTTCGATACCTGCATTGGCTAAGACTTCTATAAGTACATCAGAAATTCGTTTTTTTGCCATATTATCACCTTTATTTAATAAATAATATCAATTAAGTATTGTTATAAAACCATATATTATTATATTAGACCTCTTTGTAGTGTAATTATGTGATAAATGTTACTATTTTATGTATACATAGTTTATACATGTTTATATTGTTATTATAATATATTTTCAATCTAATAAAAATAGAAATAGAACTATAATAATAGTTATTTTATTTCAGGTTATATATTTAATATCTTTTCTCAATAAAAAACTCTTATTGTTGCATAACGTTAATAAAAGTGTTACTATTAATTCATAAACAAAATAGATGAGTCTTTGGGGATAGGTGAAATTCCTTACCGGCGGTATAGTCCGCGAACCTTTTAGGTATGAATCGGTGTAATTCCGATACCGACAGTACAGTCTGGATGAGAAAAGACGAAGCACATTTGACGTGCGTATTTATGATTACCCAAGGACTATGTATATAGTCCTTTTTTTTATTGAGGTGATATGGTGGATGACGTAGCATATATGAAACGCGCCATTGCACTGGCAAAATTAGCCACAGGTCACACCTCGCCAAATCCTTTGGTGGGTGCCGTAGTGGTTAAAGACAATACAATAATCGGTGAAGGTTATCATCATAAGGCTGGTACAGCTCATGCTGAGGTTCATGCCTTAAACCAAGCTGGTGATAATGCTAAAGGTGCTACTTTATATGTAACCTTAGAGCCATGCTCTCATTATGGTAAAACTCCACCTTGTGCGCTGCGTATTATTGAGGCTGGCATAGCTAAGGTCGTTGTAGGTAGTACAGATCCTAATCCACTAGTATCGGGAAAGGGTATGGATTTACTTCGTGAAGCAGGCATAGAGGTTGTTTGCCCTGTATGTAGTGAGGAATGTGCTGAACTAAATGAGCATTTCTTTACATATATACAGACAGGTAAACCTTTTGTAACTATTAAAAGTGCTATGTCCCTTGATGGTAAGATTGCCACTTTTACCGGCCAATCCCAATGGATTACGAATGATTCCTCCCGCCGAGATGGACATATACTGCGTGCTACTCATGATGCCATGCTCGTTGGCATTGGTACAATTTTGGCCGATAATCCTCAATTAAACTGTCGTTTAACTGACACTGAATTATCAGAGGCTTTATTAGATACAAGCATACTTGATGAAACGATTCATGTTCATCAGCCTGATGTAATCATCTTAGATAGTCTAGGTAGAACACCTACCACAAGTCATGTATTTGAAGTAGATAATCGCAAGGTACATATATTTGTATCGAAAGGCTGTCCTAAAGAACGGATACAGGCGCTAGAACAAGTAGGGGCTCTTGTTACTGTTGTTGAATCAGTTGCTACTCGTAAAAGTAAAAGTACAGATATCGTAATAGATATTAAAAAACTATCTATTGATGATATTCTTACGAAGTTGGGTGATTTTGGTTATACTTCAGTATTAGTTGAAGGTGGCTCTGCCATTATAAGTTCATTTGTAGAAACATTGAACTTTGATAAGGTTGTTACCTATATTGGTAATACAATAATCGGTGGAACAGAGGCTACACCTGCTGTAGGTGGTCGTGGCTTTGAAAGTTTAGAATCTTCTCCGCAGTTAACTTTTACAAAAACTAACATATTAGATAATAACATTCGCATCGAAGCGTATCGTCAAGGAAGGAGGGGCGCTTATGTTCACGGGAATCGTTGAAGAAATCGGCCGTGTAGAGAGCATTAAAAAGGGCCCTAAATCCTTAGCCATAACAATTCGGGGGAATAAAATATTTAGTGATTTAAAAATAGGTGACTCCGTAGCTGTTAATGGTGTATGTTTAACGGCTACAACGATTGGTAATGGCGTATTTACAGCTGATGTTATGCCTGAGTCAATCAAGATGACTACGTTCACAAATTTGAAAGTTCATCAACCAGTCAACTTAGAGCGTGCTATGCTCGCTAACGGTAGATTTGGTGGTCATATTGTGGCAGGTCACGTAGATGGGACGGGCCGCATCATTAATCGGGAACAAACGGATAATGCCATTATCTTTACCGTAGAGGCCCCGAAATCCGTAATGGATTACGTTATTTATAAGGGCTCTATTACCATCGATGGTATTAGCCTCACAATTATGCGACGAACGGACAGCAGTTTTTCCGTATCTATCATTCCTCATACCTTGGGCGAAACTATTTTAGGTTCTGCTCATATCGGTACAGAGGTTAATTTAGAAACGGATATCGCTGGTCGATATATTCGTCATTTTATGAATCTCGGTAGTGAACCTACCGAAGAAAAACCTAAGAAATCTATGCAATCCCTCTTAGTAGAGAATGGATTTATATAAAGTAAGGAGCGTTCCTATGAGCGAACAATTACATTCTATTGAAGAGGTCTTACAAGACCTTAAAGCTGGCAAACCTGTTATTATCGTTGATGATGAAAGCCGTGAAAACGAAGGCGATCTTATCATTGCTGCAGAGTTTGCTACACAAGAAAATATTAACTTTATGGTTAAATACGCGCGAGGTATCGTATGTACACCTATGCGTCGTGAAGCCTTAGAAAAGCTTGGCATTCCTGCAATGGTTGCCAAAAATACAGATAACCATGAAACTGCTTTCACCGTAACTGTTGACCATGTAGATACTACAACAGGCGTATCTCCAGCAGAACGTGCGTATACAATTCAAAAATTATTAGATCCTAATGCTAAACCAGAAGACTTCCGTCGTCCTGGTCACGTATTCCCTCTAGTATATAAAGAGGGTGGCGTTTTAGTACGCCAAGGCCATACAGAAGCATCTATCGACCTTTGTCGTTTAGCAGGCTTACAAGAGGCAGCTGTTATTTGTGAAATCACAAAAGACGATGGTGATATGGCTCGTTTGCCAGATCTATTACAATTTGCAAAAGAACATAATCTTAAAATTGCATCTGTAGCAGAACTTATTGAGTATCGTAAACAACATGAAGATATGGTAGAACTCGGTGCTTGTTCTAAACTACCTACTAAATTTGGTGACTTTAATATCTTTGTATTTAAAAATGATTTAGATCATAAAGAACATTTAGCTATTGTTAAAGGTGATGTACAAAACTGTGACGATGTTCTTGTACGTATTCACTCTGAATGTTTAACAGGTGATGTATTCGGTTCTAAACGTTGTGACTGTGGTGAGCAATTAGATAACGCGTTACGTGCCATCGAAAAAGAAGGTAAAGGCGTTGTAGTATATATGCGTCAAGAAGGCCGTGGTATCGGTTTAACAAATAAAATTAAAGCCTATGCTTTACAAGAGCAAGGTTTAGATACTGTAGAGGCTAATGAACAATTAGGCTTCCCTGCAGATATGCGCGAATATTCTTTGGCTGCTCAAATTATCCGTTTCTTAGGTATTAAGAGTATTCGATTGTTGACAAATAATCCAGAAAAACGTCATGGCTTAGAACATTGGGGTATTGATGTCACTAGCCGGGTACCGCTCATTATTGCAGCCAATAAATTTAATGCAGGGTACTTAAGGACAAAAGAAGAAAAAATGGGTCATATGTTAGAAGACTAATCATTTAGTTTTATTTAATAAATTGCTCGTCACATAAGAATTTCCTTTATAGGAATATAGGAGGTCAACATAATGAAGGTTCAAGAAGGTAATTTACTAGGTAGCGGTAAAAAATTTGCTATTATCGGTTCTCGTTTTAACGAGTTCATTACGTCCAAATTAATTGGTGGCGCTGAAGATTGCTTATTGCGTCACGATGTAAAAGAAGAGGATATCACTGTTATCTGGGTACCAGGTGCTTATGAAATCCCATTGATCGCTAAAAAAGCTGCTTCATCTGGTCGCTTCGATGCGATTATCTGTGTTGGTGCCGTTATCCGTGGTGCTACAACTCATTATGACTATGTATGTAATGAAGTAGCTAAAGGTATTGCTCATGTTTCCTTGGAAACAGGTATTCCTGTTATGTTCGGTGTAGTAACTACTGAAAATATTGAACAAGCGATTGAACGTGCTGGTACTAAGGCTGGTAATAAGGGTTACGATTGTGCTATGGGCGCTATTGAAATGGTTAACCTTATCGATAAATTCTAATAATTACATAGTAAACACTCAGTGTCTTATGATGCTGAGTGTTTTTATATTATCGAAAATATGTTCCTTTATCTTGGAAATAGACTAGACGAACATGTATTCTCTATTATTGAAAAGTAAATCTATGACATGATATACTATATAAGCACTATTAAGCGCATATGATGTATTAATTAGAAATAAGGAATGATAGAATGGATTATATAAAACGTTTTACGACCCGCGAAGGGGTCCGTATGTCTTTAGCGGTAACAACAGATACTGTTGAAACAGCTCGCGTGCGTCACGATTTGTGGCCTGTAGCAACAGCTGCTTTAGGTCGCGCTATGACGGGTGCTATTTTGTTGGCAGGGGACTTTAAAAACCATGAAAATGTAAGTCTTCGTATCAAAGGTGATGGTCCGTTAGGAGTTGTTCACGTAGATGCTTTTGCAGATAATACAGTTCGTGGCTATGTGGATGAGCCTCATGTAGATGTACCTTTAAAACGAGCTGGTAAGCTTGATGTAGGTGCTGCTGTTGGTCATAATGGTGAAGTACAAGTTACTCGCTTTACACAATTAGCACAAGATTATACCTCTACAAGTCCAATTCAAAGTGGTGAAGTAGCAGAGGATTTGGCCTACTATTTATATGCTTCTGAACAAGTACCTTCTACTATTAGCTTAGGTGTATTGGTAGACCCAGATTATCATACAGTTGTAGCTGGTGGCTTTATCGTACAAGCTTTACCAGATGCTACAGATGAAGCATTAGCACAAGTAGAAAAGAATATTAACGAACTTGGTCCAATTACAGAGTATTTAAAAGCACATCCAGATGGTAAGGGCCTAATGGAACGCGTTCTTGATGGCTTGACTGTTAATGAAGTATATAATGAACCAATTCAATTCCAATGTCGTTGTGGACGGGATCGCTTTGGTGCCGTACTTATGACATTAAGAGAAGAAGATAAACAGGCTATTTTGGAAGATGAAGTAACAGAACTTGTATGCCATTACTGTAATGAAAAGTATCATTTTAGTCGTGAAGAACTACAAGATATGTTCGAACCAAAAGGTCCAATTCAATAAGATTTTTATAATATGTAGAAAAATACAGGCTACTAGGTTTTTCCTATAGCCTGTTTTTCTATTCTATGAGAAAATAAAAGATAGAGTGATTAATAATAGGAGGTCACAATGAGTGCAATTGGCGTAATTGGTGGTACTGGTGTTTATGATCCGTCCATCTTTGAAAATATTCATGAAGAATCCTTAATGACACCATATGGTGAAATAGATTATGTACAAGGTACATACCATGGAAAAACTGTAATCTTTGTAGCTCGTCACGGCAAAGATCATACAATTCCTCCGCACAAAATTAACTATCGTGCTAATATTTGGGGGCTCAAAAAATTAGGCGTTACATTTATTATCTCTACAACAGCTGTAGGTTCCTTAAATGAAAACTTCAAGCCTGGTCATTTCGTGTTGACTGATCAATTCTTAGATTTCACTAAGAACCGCATCACTACATTCTATGAAGGTGGTGACCGTCCAGTAGCACATCTAGATGTAACAAATCCTTATTGCCCTGAATTACGTGATATTCTTCAAAAGGTAGGTGCTGAACAAGGCCTAACAATTCATAATGGCGGTACCTATGTATGTACAGAAGGCCCTCGTTTTGAAACTCCAGCGGAAATTAAAATGTTCCATATGCTCGGTGGTGATACAGTAGGTATGACAAATGTACCAGAAGTAAATTTAGCTAATGAAGCTGAAATGGCATATGCTACTATTTCTATGATTACAAACTATGCAGCAGGTATTTCTGAATCTGCGTTGACACATGGTGAAGTGGTAGAAATGATGGGTGACATGGCAGCTCAACTTAAAGCTCTTATTTTAGGTGCTATTGATGCAATCGATGTAGATGCTCGTTATGACGCGCATAATCGCATGCAAGAATATGGTGGCTTTAAACTATAATCCATTCATAATGAAATACAATAGTTCATCGAAGGAGAAGGTATGATTAATATTGAATGGCGTAAAGATACGCTGGTATTATTAGATCAAACTAAATTGCCTACTGAAATTACATATGTTCACTGTACAGATTGGCGCCAAGTAGCCGAAGCTATTAAAATGCTTCGCGTTCGTGGCGCACCTGCTATTGGTGTAGCTGCTAGTTATGGCCTCATTTTAGCGGCTATGGAAGCAGGACGTTTGGAGGTTCCTTTTAGTGAACAACTTACAAGCTTATATGAATTTAGTGAGACCTTAAAGGAAACTCGTCCTACCGCAATTAACTTAGCTTGGGCTGTAGATCGTGTTATTTCTCTTGTAAAAGAGCATGTTGAAAGCATGTCTTCTATGAGTGAAGTAGTAGAGCTCATTAGAAAAGAGGCTATTATAATTCACGAAGAAGACGTGTCATTGAACCGTCGTATGGCTGAAGCAGGAGCAACTCTATTTGAAGGTCAAAAAAATATTCGTATTCTAACACATTGTAATGCTGGTGCATTAGCTACAGGTGGTTTAGGAACAGCACTCGGTGTTGTCCGTAAATTACATGAAAATGGACAATTAGAACGGGTATATGCGGATGAAACAAGACCATTATTACAAGGTGCTCGTCTTACTGCTTTTGAACTTCATGAGGATGGTATCCCTGTCACTCTTGAGACTGATAATATGGCAGCTTATGCGATGCAACATGGCCTCATTGATGCCGTTATCGTCGGTGCTGACCGCATCACTACAAAAGGGGATGTAGCCAATAAAATTGGTACCTATGGTGTAGCTGTGCTAGCTAAATTCCATAACATTCCATTTTATGTAGCAGCGCCATATAGTACATTTGACTTTACCCTTGAAAACGGTACGGATATTCCTATCGAGATGCGCGACGATTATGAAGTAACATCTCTACATGGTGTTCAAACAGCGCCTAATGGAATTGATGTACTTAATCCTGCCTTCGATGTGACGCCACATGAACTAGTGACTGCCATCATTACTGAAGAAGGTGTTTTAAAACCAGACTATGAAGAGTCTATTGATAAACTACGTCAAATTGTAGAAGCTAAATAATCTATTATTGTTATGATGTAGATTTATGAGTAAAAGGAGATATTATGCAATCTTTAATTAAAGATATTAATTTAGCAGCAGAAGGCCGCAAGAAAATTGATTGGGTTTCAAACTTTATGCCTACATTAAATACATTAGGCGATCGTTTTGAAGCAGAACAAACTTTCAAAGGTCAAACCATTGTTGTAAGTGTTCACTTGGAAGCAAAAACAGCATACTTAGCTACTGTTTTAAAACGCGGTGGTGCTGATGTTATTGTAACTGGTTCTAATCCATTATCTACACAAGATGATGTAGCGGCAGGTCTCGTTGATATGGGCCTAACTGTATATGCTTGGTATGATTGTACTGAAGAAGAATACTTCAATTTCCTTAATAAGGCACTTGATCATAAACCGCACATTATCATCGATGATGGTGGCGATTTGGTAAACTTGTTACACACAACTCGCCAAGATGCTAAGGAACGCCTTTTAGGTGGTAGTGAAGAAACAACTACAGGTGTACATCGTCTCTATGCTTTAGAGAATGCAAAACAATTGACATTCCCTATGATTGCAGTAAACGATTCTTACTGTAAATATCTCTTTGATAACCGTTATGGTACAGGTCAATCTGTTTGGGATGGTATTATGCGTACTACTAACTTAACCGTAACAGGTAAAAATGTAGTTGTTGCTGGTTATGGTTGGTGCGGTAAAGGCGTTGCTATGCGTGCAAAAGGCCTTGGTGCTCATGTATATGTAACAGAAGTAGACCCAATTAAAGCGATTGAAGCAGTATTTGATGGATTCAAAGTATTACCTATGATTGAAGCTGCTAAAGTTGGGGATATCTTCTGTACTGTAACAGGTTGTAAAGATGTAATCGTGAAAGAACATTACGAAGTAATGAAAGATAAAGCTATTTTGTGTAATGCTGGTCACTTTGATTGTGAAGTTAACGTAGCTGATCTTACAGAACTTGCAGTAAGTCATGAACGAGTTCGTCAAAACATCGAAGGTTATACTATGGC
Organism: Veillonella dispar; assembly: GCF_900637515.1. Classification (NCBI taxonomy): domain Bacteria; kingdom Bacillati; phylum Bacillota; class Negativicutes; order Veillonellales; family Veillonellaceae; genus Veillonella; species Veillonella dispar. The sequence goes on from NZ_LR134375.1 coordinate 1,064,339, forward strand.
TGATGGCCGTAAACTCTATGTATTGGCTGAAGGTCGTCTAGTAAACCTTGCCGCTGGTGATGGTCATCCTGCAGAAATCATGGATTTATCCTTCGCAATGCAAGCTCTTGCAGCAGAACATATCTTGCATAATGGCAAAGATATGGAACCTAAGGTATATGTATTGCCTCATGAATTAGATGCGGAAATTGCAAAACTTAAATTAAATTCCATGGGTTACGATTTAGATTCCTTAACACAAGATCAAATCGATTACCTTACAAAAGTAAACTAATTTCGAATCGAATTACATCTACATTTAATAGAAAGCTAATGGCTTTGTACTAAACAACAATGTGCTAGATGTATTAGTTTTCTAATTTTACGAATATAACCGAGCTACTTTAGCTCGGTTATACCTATGAGGAAACCTATGTCTGATTTATTGATTACCAATGTAGACGTCCTAACTAATGAGGGCGTTCTTAAAAATCATGCCATTGAAATTGAAAATGGTTATATTGCCGCTATTTTAAAGGATAGTGATATTGAAAAAGCAAAAGATTCTGCAAAGGAAGTACTAGATGGTAAAGGCCAATTAGCTGCACCAGGTTTAGTCAATACTCATACGCACATTGCAATGGGCTTATTTAGAAACTATGCAGATGATCTTGAGCTTATGGATTGGCTAGAAACTGCAATTTGGCCAACTGAAGCCAAGCTTAACGACGAGTATGTACGTTATGGTACACAACTAGGTGTGGCTGAAATGTTACGCTCTGGTACTACAACATTTAGCGATATGTATTTCTTTATGAATACTACAGCTGAGGTAGTAAAAGAAACAGGTATTCGCGCCGTACTATCTCGTGGTTTAGCAGGTGTATCTCCAACAGCCGATCAAGCATTAGTTGAAAATGCTGATTTATTCCGTACTTGGAACGGCTTTGATAATGACCGCATCAAGGTATTATTGGGACCACATGCGCCTTATACTTGCCCAGACGAATATATGGAAAAGGTTATTGCCTTATCCCATGAATTAAATTGTGGTATTCACATGCACTTGTCTGAAACAAAAGGGGAAGTAGAGAATGTTATAAAAGCTACTGGCAAGACACCAATAGCTCATATGCATGACTTAGGCTTATTCTGGAATACTACATTAGCTGCACATTGTGTTCATGTGACAGACGAAGATATGGCTATTATGGCAGAGAATAATGTAGCTGTTGCACATAATCCACAATCCAATTTAAAATTAGCAAGTGGTATTGCTCCAGTGCCTGAAATGATTGCTAAAGGTATTACAGTTGGTCTTGGTACAGACGGTTCTGCATCTAATAATAATGCAGATATGCTTGAAGAAGTACGCCTTGCTGCTACATTGCATAAGGCGCGTCTCTATGACCCTAAAGCGATTCCGGCACAAGCAGCGTGGAACATGGGCACTGTAGAAGGTACAAAAGCCTTAGGTTATAAAGATCTAGGTGTACTAGCTGAAGGGTATCGCGCAGATATCGTATTGTATGATGTATCTGGTATGCACTGGATGCCTCGTTATAACGATTTAGCAGCACTTGTATACTCAGCTAATAGCTCTGATGCTAATACTACAATTGTAGGCGGCAAAGTTCTTATGAAAGATAAAGAATTGCTTACTATTGATGAAGAAAAACTTCGCGTAGAAATTACAAAAGCTCAAGAGTATTTTAGAAACTAATATTTAGCAGCGACTATATTCATTACTATTAACGTATATTAGCTAATAAATGGATTAGTATATAAAGAAAACCCACTCATGATACTTCATGGAGTGGGTTTTGTATTATGTAATAGTAGTTTTACTGACCTATTAGCTATTATTCAATATCTATTTAATTGCTTTTACTAAAAACATAGGTACAGGAATGTAGAATTCATCTTCTTCACTGTAAATACGAGGTCCTACAGTAGGATCAATCGATACAGAGCTGGCACCCATTTTTGTGAGTAGTTCCTTATCCCATTGTGGACGTGTATAGGATGAAATTTCTAGCATATGGTATATTGTGTGGCAACGTTCCTTTAATTCATTGCTAACATGTTCATGCGCATGATGTACAGATTGTGGTAAATCATGATGATTGCGTGCGTGTTCTGCATCATAGTTTAGAATTAAACCACCAGGACGGATAACACGTAACCATTCAGCATAGGCTTTATCTGGATGCGGTAAATTCCATGTCACATTGCGAGCCACAACGATATCAAAGGTATTAGTATCAAAGCTTAGGTTTTCTGCATCCATAACGGAGAAGGTAGCATCAGATTGTAAAGACTCAGCAAGTTGATTAGCCTCATCAATCATATTAGGTGTAATATCGATACCATGTACTGTATGGCCCAATTCAGAGAGAATAATGCTGAAAAAACCTGCGCCACAGCCAATATCTAAAATTCGCAAAGAACGGTCAGAATCAAAAATATGACTCATTAATTCATCGCGCCAAAGTTTAAGCTTAGGGCTTTCCAATTCTTTAGCTCGTAAAGAACCGAAATCACGCGCTCGATCGCTCCAATAAGAGGTAATAAACTCTTTGTCATCCTTCATAGAATGATTTTTTTTAAATATATCGTTCATATTTTTGTTCTCCTCATTTTTAATACACTTAATAGTACCATAAAATGAGAATGTACCATACTATAAATATCACACTTACTACATAAATAATTAATATTGAGTATGATATAATACATCTATATTTTTGTTTTATGAAAGGGCAGGACAATGATTTTACAGACGGGACAACGTACGGATATTCCTGCCTTTTATGGGCAATGGTTGATTAATCGTGTTCATCAAGGATTTGTAGATGTTCGAAATCCTTATAATCTACTGCAGATAACACGGTATCCTATTAATCATGATGTGGTAGATGGTATTGCATTTTGTACAAAGAATCCTTTGCCTTTCATTCCATTACTAAAAGAAATAAATGATTATAGACAGTTTTGGCACATGACCATAACTCCTTATGGTCCAGATATCGAGCCTTATGTACCCAAAGTAGATTCTGTAATAGATGGATTTAAACAAATATCTACGAGACTGAATCCTCAATCCATGGTGTGGCGTTATGATCCTATTATTTTAACCCATAACTATACAATAGATTTCCATTTTGAAAGCTTTTATAACATGGCTAAGGCTCTAGAAGGATATACGGATACGGTAGTTGTAAGTTTCTTAGATATTTTTGATAAGGTGGCTCAGAACTTCCCTGAAGGCTTTAGACCAAGTGTTGATGTACAACATAACCTTATTAAGGAGCTTATTTCTATTGCTCATTCTTGTAATATGGACCTTAAAACCTGTGGAGAAGGGGATACATTTAAAGCATTAGGGGCTAATACGGAAGGTTGTTTAACCTTAGAGTGTTATGAACGGGCTTGGAATGTTTCGTTAAAAGCACCTAAACGGGCACCAGCAAGACCGGAATGTAATTGTTATTTACATGGTGATATAGGTGCCTATGATAGTTGTAGTCATTTCTGTCGCTATTGTTATGCCAATACAAATCAGGCTGCAGTCCGGCACAATCGTATGTTACATGATCCAAATTCTAGTTTACTTATTGGACCGCTTCCAAAAACAGCAATTATCAAAGAAAGCACGGAAAAAAGCTGGATTATTGATACAAATTATAAGCAAGAAACTCTATTTTAGTTGGAATTACGATGCTATATAATGCTTATTTCGTTGACGTATCGTGTAAAATAGATAACAAAGGGGGTTGTCAAAGGGACACCTCAGGAATATAAGAGAGTGAATAGACTTATTAATTGTTTAGTTGTTTTATTATCACAAGGAGGTGTCGTATGATAACCTACAAAAGTGATACTAAAGATTCATCCTTAGTATCACGTGAAGATTCTATGCCAGTTCTTGCCATGTGCTATGATTTTGATAAGACTTTAACCCCGGATGATATGCAGGCACAAGGATTTATTCAATCTGTTGGCTATGATGAGGAGCAAATTAAGCAGTTCTGGCAAGAATCTAATCAATTGGCTAAGAAAAATGATATGGATAATAACTTGGCCTATATGTATAAGATGATCCAAGAAGCAGTAGGTCGCTTTTATGTAACTAAAGAAAAGCTCATGGAATATGGGAATCAAGTAGAGTTGTATGACGGTGTTCGTACTTGGTTTGAACGTATTAGAGAGTATGGATTAGAACATGGGGTTCGCATTGAACATTACATTATCTCTTCTGGATTGAAAGAGATGATAGAAGGCACAGAAATGGCGAAAGAGGGAGCTTTCACCAAAATATATGCCAGTGCATTTATGTTCGACGACAAGGGGGTAGCCGTATGGCCTGCGCAAGCAATTAACTATACGAATAAAACTCAGTTTTTGTTCCGTATTCAAAAAGGAATTCTAGATATTAATGATACAGGCGTTAACGATTATATTAAGCCTGAGGACCAACGTGTACCATTCCGCAATATGATTTATATTGGGGATAGTGATACAGATATTCCTTGCATGAGCCTTGTTAACGCAAATGGAGGTCATTCCATCGGTGTTTATGATCCTATTAAAAAGGACAAAGATAAAGTATATAAAATGATGCGTCATCACCGTATACGCTATTATGCACCAGCAGACTATACAAATGGTTCTCAGTTAGATACATTAGTTAAACAAATTATACGCAAAACAGCAGCATATGAAGTGTTAGAGGGCGAGTATATTCATTGTAAACACGAAGCAGAGGAGTAATATGGAACAATCTAAGTTGACAAGTGAATGGATACAAACGTTTAATCGTTTAGGTTCTGAAGGTAAATTAAAACCTACCGTACCATATCATGATTTATTTAATCGTAAAGAGCTAAAAGGATTTCCGTTACATACATTGCCTATGTGGACTGTAACATTCCCAACAGGCCATATTACGTGCTGTGATCCTTTGGTAACATTACCTAATAAACCAGATACGTATATTAGAACGGTAGAACCAGGTACGTATTTGTTAGAAACAAAAATTATTGAAATTGAACCAAATGAGTATCGCTATGTGGCAAGCCGTGTTGTTTTTAGTGGTAATGAGCCTGTGAACTATGAATTGGCTTTAAAAGGTACGGAAGACTTAACAGATCTTGATGATGGTGAAAGCTACATCGGGTTCCCTGTAGATTCTGGACTTGCTACTGTAGTTGATGCAGAAACTATCGAAACCTATAGAAAGTTTTATGATCAATGGCATACAAACTATCCAGACAAAAATATCTATGATGATTACTACAGTGACTTATTCCAATTAAATGCATTGGCATATCCACAATTCCAACGGTCTAAAGGGGATTGGATTAACTTTACAATTCCTGAAACTGAATTAACAGTACCTATGATTCAATCAGGCTTTGGAGATGGTTTATATCCTGTATACTGGGCCTTTGATAAAGATGGTCAAATCTGCCAACTGATTATGGAATATATTGATTGCAGCGAAGCATATCAATAATATGATCTAGTGTAGTATGTAAAGATATAAACCTAATAAACTTAATATATACAAAAAAGACGCTTAGCATACTAAGCGTCTTTGTCTTTTATATAATATATTTAATTGTAAGGTCTAAACTCCAAAAATCCAGTTAACGAATACACGAAGGATACTAAGGCCTACAATAATTTCAGCTAAGAATCTTAAGGAACCTTCCATACCATTACCTAAATGTTTTAAACTGCCAATTTTGGCTTTACTTACGATGTCACACCAGCACATATAATACCTCCGTGAGAGTTAATATGAGTAAATTACATAATTTATATGACTATTTTACAACCTTATATCAAAAATTTCAATATGTATTTAAAATTAAATAATAATAATTCTACACATACATCTATAATAATGAAATTGTAGTTACCATAAACCTACATAAAATAAGGAATTATAAGCATCTAGTTAGTTTGATATATATTAAGGTTATGTAAGACTTATATAAATATATATAGCTAAATGATGTTATATAAAAAGATAGTTGTATTAGATACTAAACATTATTTAAGAGCTTATATGTATATACACCTAAGGTTAATGATTAATAAGCTTAGAAAACATAATTTAAATATTTACATATATTAATTTTTATATAGTGAGATTAACTAGGTTACATAAATTAAATTAGAATTATAAGGTTAGATAAATTGAGTTAAATATTGTGTAATAGACTGGATTACATAATATGAAACGATAGGATCTGTTGATTGAGTAATTTAAAGGCTTATTTGGGTTGAAATGTAAATAAACTAGCTTATAGATATATAGGTTAGTTTTTTATTTGTTTTTAAATTACTTCCGATAACGATATATTATCGGAAGTAATTATATAAAGAAAATTGGGCCTATATGGCCCAATCCCTTATATTATATAGTTTTTTAGCTATTTAAGCTTATTTACGTTTAAATGTGTATGGTTCGTATTCTACATCATTATGACGGTTAGTCCACCAATTCCAACCGATTCTTGCAAGCTTCCATGCAATAAAGCCTACGATGATTCCCAATACTAAGCCTGTTAATACATCTGTTGGATAATGTACAAATAGATATACTCTAGAAAATGCTACTACTAATGACCCAAGTAATGCTATAATTCCCAAATATCGCTTCTGAGGCGCTATTTGACTCAAGCCTAGGTAAATGGTCATGGCAGATGCAAATGAACCAAAACTATGGCCTGACGGGAATGAATAACTATTTGCTTTTGGTAATGCAGACTCTAATGGTACTGTTACATTAGGAAAATCTACAAATGGCCTTAATCGAGCTACATGTGGTTTTAAACCTTGGTCACCAATGATAAATACAAATCCTAATGCAATTATTATCGCAACGCCTAATACACGATATTTTTTCTGTAACATCAATAATAAGGCAATGACAATCCATAAGGCACCGCTGCCAGTAATTTTTGAAATAAATGCCATAATTGGTGTTAAAAAACTATATACAAGATGGTCATGTACATAGAAGATCAAGGAGTGATCAAATTGTAAGATTGTGTCCATAGTTTCCTCTTCTATTTTACTAAATGATAATTGCTGAGAATGATTGAGAATAGATTATATCCTCAATATTCTGTATTGGATTTCCATATACTTTGTAATATGTATATATTGGTTTCTCAATTACATCCAAATAATAGCCTAAACTATTTATACCTCATGGTCAATAGTTTAGGCTATATTTAATAAAATCTTTAATTATGGTTTCTTTTTATCTGATTTTTTAGTTGAACCTTCAGGTGGCATTGTTATGATCGTATCTACTGGGTCATATACAGATTCAAAGGAATCAGTTTGTGTAACCCAGTTACCATATGTTATGGTTCTATACGTATTCATTGTTAAGCCTACATGCCCCTCTTGTACTTCTTTTTCTTTTAAAGATGGATCTACGCGTGTAATTGTCTTATTTGGTATTTCACTACGATCACCAACTGAAATAGATACATTTTTAGGCTTGTCTTGAGCAGTACCTATAATATAGATGGTTAGTGTACCATGATTCATCACACTGAGAATATAAATGGATTGTTGGTATGGATTTCTAAACTTAAAGTCTAAATAGCCCCATGCTACTGTAGCATCACGACCAGCTTGAATATATCCAACAGGTTCAAAGTGAGGTGTACGTTCTACAATATTCATGCCAGATAATAAGGCTGTATTAAAGATGGTAGAACTAACTTGGCAAATGCCACCACCAATACCTGGAACTAATTTGCCATCAATCATTACCGGTGCATCATCATAGCCAGCCTCAGCAGTACGCTCGCCTACAACATCGTTAAAGGAGAATACTGCACCAGGTTTAATCAATGTACCATTGATTTTATCAGATGCGAGTTGAATGTTATGTGTTCTGCTTTCATTATTTGGATCAAAATCTGTACTAAAGGATGCTAGAACGGTATTTAATGGTTTTAAATCAGAATCAGTAACCTTAATAGTATTTTTTGTGGTAAATACCATAGATAGAGATGTGATGCTTTCTCCAGATTGTAATTGATCCTTAAGGTTTTGTAAGGTTGCATCAATATCAATGCGTTTACCTTCTTTAGCAGGATGGAATACAACTTGACCATTCTCAATGGTTAGATATGCATCATGTCCTGGCGTATCAATTGATTTGGCAAGTTCTGTAAGGTAAGTTTTGCTTTTTACCTCGTCTAGCTTATATTGAGGTTGAAAATGTTGTCCATAATATAAGGCATTAAATCTATGTGAAAGCAAGGTCCACCAATCATCTTCATACCCATATGTAGAAATAGCTTTTACTACAGCCTCAGTATCTACTTGAATACCTAAATCATGATACGTAGCCTGTTGTTTTTTATTATTCCCCATATCAATGGATATAGTCTGTTGTGGTATTTTACTATTTAGTTCTTGTATTCGATCTTGTAATTCACCCTTTGGTGTATTAGATAGATCTGTATCATTGTAAAATACACCATACGATGTATTTTCTGTTGGGATGTATGAGCAGCCGCTCGTACTCAGCAGGACAAGCATAGTCCCTAATATTATATGTTTTTTACTCATTGTATTATAAACTCTCCCAAATTAGTCATTATATTCTCTAATTATAGCATATAAGTACCTATTCTATGGTACAATTATATTGATATTTTTAGGGGTAAGGGTGAATTATGTCAGAGTCTAAGGAACAACAAAAACATTTCTATTTGCGCAATAATGATGCGCTTATGAATAGTACAAAGTTGTCTATGAAAGCCAAGCAAAGTATATTACTATCTAAGGCTGAAAATACTGTGGATGCTTACGAATCGGATTGGGATGATTTCGTAGATTGGTGTACCTATCAAAAGGTATCTTATTTTCCGGCTACACCAGAAACCATAGTTAACTATATTAATGATCTTGCTGATTATGCTAAGGCAAATACAATCTCTCGTCGTATTAGCGCTATATCTGAGAATTATAATGCCTCTGGACATCGGGATAATCCATGTATGGCACCAATCGTAAAACAAGCGTTACGAGGGATTAGACGTTTAAAAGGTACATTCCAACAAGGTAAGACACCAGTTCTATTAGAAGATATCGAAGATATTCTAGATTGTATGACTAAACTAGATGTACCTGAATTACAGCTATTACGAGATAAGGCCATTCTTTTAATTGGATTTATGGGTGCTTTTCGTCGTAGTGAAATTTCAGCTATTACAGTAGAGCATCTACAGTTTTCTCCGCAAGGTGTTGAAATCTTTGTGCCATCCTCAAAAGCGGACCAAGAAGGTCAAGGTGCTGTGGTAGCCATTCCTCATATACCTGGCTCCCCTTTAGATGCTGTGAAGGCCTTACAACAATGGTTACGTGCTTCTGGTATTTCTGAAGGCCCTATATTTAGAGGTTTTACTAAAAATATGTCATTACGTAAAACGGCTATATCCGATAAGATGATTGCAGAAATCGTAAAAAAATATATTTCTCTTATCGGTCTTGATCCAACTATGTATGGTGCCCATAGTCTACGTCATGGCTTTGCAACAACTGCTGCAGCTTATGGTGTAGAAGAACGTAATATTATGCGTCAAACACGTCATCATAGTGTTAATATGGTTCGTCGTTATATTAATGAAGCGAACAAGTTTGTAGACAATCCTATTTCCACAATTTTTGAAAAGCGATTTAAATAACAATCATATATCAGTTAATAAAATAAAGTATATAACAAAAAGCAGCTATCTCTACCGAGTAGCTGCTTTTTTGCGTGGGATATTCCCATATATATTTAGTTTTGAGCCACATAGTCCAAAGCTCTAACTGGACTATTAGATTTATGTGCTGGTACCTTTAATACTGTACCAGGTACAAGTGTACCAGAATCACTGATGTTGTTAAGTTCTTTCATGGCATATACCATTTCTCGAACATCCATATCTTTATGAGCTGTACGAGCTGCAATATCCCACATGGTATCGCCTGCTTGTACCTTTACTTCACGTACTGCATGTGTATTTGTATCTGTTACAGGATTTGTCATATTATAACCAAATAATACTGTTAAACACATTCCTAGCATCATTAATATATTTTTCATATCATACCTCACATTTATATCGAACATAATATCTGAGAACATTTGTTTGTTTACATGAATATGATAGCACACAAACAAATGTTCGGTCAAGACTTTTAGAACAAATGTTTGCAAAAACTTTTAAAATTGCCTATAATAAGTATGTAAGTTAGTAATTATCTTACTTTTTTATTATATAGTATGACATGTGTTATTTTTTACGCATAAAATATTGACAATATATTGACTTTGGAGGTTCATCGTGAGACGCCCTGCTACAGATATTAATACTAAACAGCGCCGTATATTAGATTTTATTAAAGACTCATTACATAATGAATATCGTTGTCCTACAGTTCGTGAAATCTGTACACATGTAGGACTTAGTTCTACATCTACTGTACAATCTCATTTGAATGCTCTTGAAAAGTTTGGTTATATTAAACGAGATCCTAATAAAAACCGTGCTATTACTGTTTTAGAGGATACAAAACCTTCTATTTCTGTAGATGGTAATGAAACTTCCAGTTCAGATAACTTTGAATTTTTAGGTGCCGGTCTTAAACAAGTACCTCTTATTGGTACTGTTCAAGCTGGTATGCCTATTACTGCTGTAGAAAACTTAGAGTCTACCCTTACATTGCCTGTTCAATTGACTGGAGATTCTGATTGTTTTTTACTTCGTGTTCAAGGCGAATCTATGATGAATATCGGTATGTATGAAGGCGATATGCTTATTGTACGTCATCAAAATACAGCTAATAATGGAGACGTTGTAGTGGCTCGTATTGATGATGAAGCTACTGTAAAACGTTTTTATAAAGAAAATGGACATATTCGTTTACAGCCTGAAAATGATGATTTTGATCCTATTATTGTGGATGACTGTCATATTGAAGGCCTAGTAATCGGTCTTGTACGAGATAGAATTTAACAAAAAACGGCTACATATTGTAGCCGTTTTTTTGTTATTATACACTTTATATTTTATTATAACTATTTTTTCTGCGTAGTGTTGCAAATATAGCACCTGAAATATTATGCCATACACTAAAGATAGCTCCTACTAGTGTTGCTAAAGGATTTAATGCAAAATTTGTTGCTGCTAATGTAACCGCTAACCCACTATTTTGCATCCCAACCTCTATCGCTAATGCTGTAGTTTTATCATATCTTAATTTAAGTATATATCCTACACCTAATCCTAACAGCATGCCGAGCATATTATGAATACCAACAACTATTAGTGTTTCTAAGCCAGAAATTAACAGTTTATCTCTATTAACAGCAATAATGGCCGCTATTAATAATATTATAGCAATCATTGAAACAATAGGACTTATACCAGTTAATGTATTAATTCGTGACTTACATACATATTGGATAATTGCACCTAATAAGATGGGGACTATAATCACTTTTATCATAGTTATTATCATTGGTAGTAATGCAACATTTACCCATGTACCTCCAATATATAGGATTAGTAAAGGCGTTACAATAGGGGCTATTAATGTTGACGTAATTGTCATCCCTACTGATAAGGGGACATCACCTTTTGCAATATACGTTATTACATTGCTAGCAGTTCCACCTGGACAACAGCCAACTAATATAACACCTATTGCTATGTCTGGTGGTAACGTAAAAATATGACAGATTCCCCAAGCCAATAAAGGCATAATTGTATATTGAGCAAGTACACCTATACATATATCCTTTGGATGTCGGAGAATACTACACAAATCTTCAAATTTAATAGTTAGCCCCATACCAAACATAGCTATGCCAAGTAAAAATGGTGTATAGGCTACGGCCCAAGAAAAGTAGGAAGGCATTATATAAGCAACACAAGAAAAGCCTATGATTAATATCATTAAGTTTTTAGTTATCAACTGATTTAGTATTATTAGATTCTTCATAACTTCTCCTTCCTAATTTGGATCATAGGAGAAGTTATCTATTAGTCGTGTAGTACCAATATATACTGCCATGGCAACTAGAACAGGTGAAATGACCTTTTGAACAGGTTGCATAGTATTAGCATCTACAACTGAAATATAGTCAATTTTAGCAAGAGGCTCTGACTGTATAATTTCTGTCATAGTATTAATAATGCTATCCGCAGAACAACCTGGTTCAATAGAGGATTTACCTTTTTGAATCGATTTATATAATATAGTTGCTGCTTTACGTTCGTCACTAGATAAATATGTATTACGAGAGGATTTTGCTAATCCATCATGCTCACGCACAATAGGAACACCAATAATATTTACAGGGAAATTTAAATCAAAAACCATTTTACGTATAATAGCTAATTGCTGTGCATCCTTTTTACCAAAATATGCATTGGTAGGCTGTATAATATTAAAGAATTTAGCTACAACAGTACAAACACCTTTAAAGTGAATTGGTCTACGAAGTCCACATAATGTATTAGATAAATCAATAATATCTACGAAGGCCTTTTTATCTTGATACATTTCCTCTGAACTAGGTGTAAATATGAGGTCAACGCCATGTGATTCACACAATTTTTTATCGTTATTAATATCGCGTGGATAGGTGCTTAAGTCTTCATTTTCTCCAAATTGAATGGGATTCACAAAAATAGAGACAATTACCTTATCATTATTCTTTCTAGCTTGATCTATTAAAGAAGCATGTCCGTCGTGTAAAAATCCCATAGTTGGTACATAACCAATCGAATACCCTTCTTTTTTCCAATTACTAATCGTATTGCGTACATCTTCAATTGTAAGTACATGTTCCATAATGATTCCTCCGTTTATTGTAAATACGAAGATAGTCCTATACAGTCTACTGTAATTCGATCAATAACAATTAATTTTGATCAACTAATAAACCATGTTTTTCATAGTTTTTTATTTGATTTATCTTATTGTTTGTATCTACAAATACAACGAGAGGCTTATGGCTCTCAACTTCACTTTCATTTAATTGGGCATAACACATGATTATAATTTTATCATGTACTTGTACATGCCGTGCAGCAGCACCATTTAAACATATAACCCCACTGCCGGATTCTCCAGCTATAGTATATGTACTAAATCGTGCACCGTTATTAATATTTACAATTTGAACTTGTTCATATTCTCGTATTCCTGATGCATTCAATAGATCTGTATCAATAGTAATGCTCCCTACATAATCAAGTTCTGCTTGTGTCACAGTGGCTCTGTGAATTTTACCTTTTAACATTGTTAGTTCCATGTTAAACTCCTTGTGTTTTAATGTAATCGCCTTATGGTCGATTCGAAATATCACAAATTGTTGTTTATCATGAATTAACAGTAGACTAGAGTATAGTTAAAATTACTATCTCCAGAGAGATTATATCATAAATAAAACCTTACATATTATAAAAATTACATCATTTTAGTAATACTATATGAATGCATATTATGCTTCCTACTTATAAAATAAAAACAGTAGCTACTTATGATAGCTACTGTTTTTTTATCTGTATATTTTATTTTACGTATTCTGCTAAAGCTTTATCAATATATGCTGCTTCATCAGCACTAGGATCACACATTGGCAAATTAAATACACCTGCAGGTAAGCCAATTTTACGAGCTGCATATTTAACAGGAATAGGATTTGTAGTGATAAACATAGCTTTTATAATATCTGCTAAGCTTTGATGAATACGAAGTGCTTCGTGATTATGACCCGATTCATAGGCTTGAATCATTGCATTCATATCTTTGCCAGCCACATGGGATACTACGGATACTACACCACATGCACCAACAGATAACATTGGTAATGTAAGTCCATCATCACCGCTGTATACCATGAAATCGTCTCCTGGTATTAAGCGTTTGATTTCAGATGCAATCATAAGATTTCCACTTGCTTCTTTAATAGCGCATACATGTGGATATTCACTGTGTAATTGCGCTAGTGTTGTAGGGAATATACCTGTTCCCACACGGCTTGGTACATTATATACCATGATTGGAAGTGTAGTAGCCTCTGCAATAGCTTTAAAGTGTAAATATTGCCCTTGTTGATTTGGTTTATTGTAGTAAGGTACTACAACTAATAAACCATCAATTCCATCAATTTTAGATACTTCTTTTACAAATTCAACAGAGGATTTTGTGTCATTTGTACCTACATTAGCAATAATAGAACCTTTATGACCACACTCTTTAGCAATAGCTGTAAATAATGCTAATTTATCCTCTTTAGACATGGATGGATTTTCTCCTGTTGTACCGCATACAACAAGTCCATCAGACCCATTATCCAATAAATGATGAGCAATAGCTACACTATTTTCTATATTAAGGGATCCATCATTATTAAATGATGTAATCATAGCCGTTAATACTCGACCAAAGGTTTTCATATCTGTCCTCCCCTTGATAGATTAAAAAGCTTGTTTTTCTACCAAGTATTCAGCAATTTGCAACGCATTAAGTGCTGCACCTTTACGAATTTGGTCCCCTACAATCCAGAAATTCATACCTTTGTCGTTATATAAGTCTTTACGAATACGGCCGATTTCACAGTCGTTTTGATTAGATGTATATAATGGCATTGGGTAAATTTGTTCTGCAGGATTATCTTTTACTTGTAAACCAGGGAATTTCTCACATGCTGCTTTGAAAGCTTCTACAGAAACTGGTTCTTCTGTTTCTACTAAAACAGATTCAGAGTGGGAACGATACACTGGAACACGTACAGTAGTTGGTACAACTTGAATTGTGTCGTCGTGAAGAATTTTTTGTGTTTCATGAACCATTTTCATTTCTTCTTTTGTGTAATCATTGTCCAAGAACACATCAATTTGTGGTAAAAGGTTAAATGCTACAGGATAATGTTTAGGCGCAGAACCTGTTGGCAATAAGTTTGCAGTCATTTCTTCGCCGGCTGTATATTGTTTTACTTGGTTTTCAAGTTCTTCAATACCTTCTTTACCTGCACCAGATACTGCTTGATATGTACTTACAACAATGCGTTTAATTGGAGAAATATCATGAAGTGGTTTCAAACCTAAGCTCATAATAATAGTGGAGCAGTTAGGATTAGCAATGATACCTTTATGTTTTAAAATATCTTCTGGATTTACTTCTGGTACTACAAGAGGTACTTCAGGATCCATACGGAATGCACTAGAGTTATCAATAACGATAGCGCCTCTTTTAGCTGCTTCTGGTGCTAATGTTTTAGAAATAGAACCACCTGCAAATAGAGCGATATCAATATTTGCAAAAGATTCAGGTTTAGCTTCCTCTACTACATATGTTTTACCATTAACGGTAAGTTCAGTACCTGCAGAACGAGCAGATGCTAACAATTTTAGATTTTCATATGGGAAATTACGCTCTTCAATAAGTGTAATAAATTCAGCACCTACTGCACCAGTAGCACCAAGAATTGCAACATTAGGTTTTTTCATTACTATATCTCCTTGCTCTTATATTATAAATAATGCTCTAAGCCGTATGTTAGACCAGCTTTAGTACTAATTTTTTTACATGCTAATACTACGCCTGGCATAAAGGAAAGACGGCTTAAACTATCGTGACGAATTGTTAATGTTTCATCATAGCCACCAAATAGTACTTCTTGGTGAGCTACGTAACCAGGTAAACGAACGCTGTGAATGGTTACGTCATCAACCTTAGCGCCACGAGCACCTGGTAAACTTTCACGAGTTAAATCTTCTGCTGCAGTTGCATTCGCAGCTTGTTTAGCTTCGTTAATTAATTTAGCTGTTAAAATAGATGTACCGGATGGAGCATCATATTTATGGTTATGATGAAGCTCAATAATTTCTACATTAGGGAAATATGGAGCCAATTCTGCAGAAACCTTCATCATCATAACTGCACCAAGAGAGAAATTAGGTGCTACAAGGCAATTGGCATTATTCTTACGACCAATAGCATCTAATTCATCGCGTTGTTCCGCTGTTAAACCAGTAGTACCAATAACTACATGAATGCCTGCGGATAACATCTTTTTAGCATTTTCATAGATGACAGCAGGATTTGTAAAATCTACAATAACATCAGGTTTATTTGTATCAAGTACCTCATCGATGGAGGCATTCATTGTAATTCCTAATTGTTCGATGCCCGCTACGGTGCCTACATCTTGACCTGCCTTAGTAGGATCGATACCACCTACTAATGTTAATTCAGAATCATTATGTACTGCTTTGACTACTTCGCGGCCCATTTTACCGCCAGCGCCATTTACCATTACTCGAATCATATATACCTCCAAAAAAGCCAGTGGATGCATCCACTGGCCTTATAGTTTATATAGCTTATAACTTTTACTAAAAGCTCAATGATAGCACTCCACCAATTCAAATTGATGACAGTCGTCCATCTATTAAATAGACAACCAGAACGATGAGTCGCAATCACCGAACTTCGGCAAGCATCCCTTTTATCATGGATCAATGCATGCCGGCTCCTCATGATTACTCTTTATACTCGCACCTCTATCAACATATTCACTTAATACTATTAGTATAAGTAATTATGCGATTTTAGTCAATTAAAATGGTCAATTAGTTCTTTAGCTGCTGCTAATGCAGTGGAAGACATACCTCGACCAGACATCATAGAAGCAATTTGTGTTACTCGTTCCTCTTCATTAAGTACAGACAACGTTGAAACAGTACGATCATCTTGCTCAATTTTAGCCAAATGGTAATGTTGCTTTGCAATACTTGCTGTTTGAGGTAAATGAGTAATACAGAATACTTGATTTGTCTTAGAGAGATGTAGGATCTTTTCAGCAACCTTTAAAGCTATATCTCCACTAATACCAACATCAATTTCATCAAATACCATTGTCTTGAACGTATCACTACGGAAGACAGATTTGAAGGCTAATGCAATCCGAGCTAATTCGCCACCAGAGGCTACCTTGTGAAGCGGTAACAATTGTTCCCCCTTATTGGCAGAGAATAGTAGTTCAATAGATTTTGCACCTAAAGATGATAAGCCATCCCCATCCTCTATATGGAATTGAATCTCTCCTTTAGGCATGCCTAGGTCTACTAATTCTTGATGTAGAGCGTTAGCAATGACTTTTGCATTTTTTAGACGTATATCACGTAAAACTGTTAAAGCTTCTTCTGCTACCTTTTTCGCCTCTTCAAGACGAGCTTCTAATTCGTCTTGTGCAAATACAAGGCCTTCTAGTTCCGCTAAACGAGCTTGTGCCTTTTCTTCGTATGCTAGAATTTCTTCTACAGTTTCACCATATTTTTTCTTTAAGCCATAAATAGTTGTATCTCTATCTTGGCAATACTTATAGCGTTCTTCGTCATAGCTAATAGTATCTCTATAACGATCTAACGATTGAGCCGCCTCTTCCAGTTGGAAATAAGCAGAATCAACCATTTCAGATACTTCTTTCAGTTCACCATCATATTTTACAAGGTCATTAACCTCTACCTTAATAGAGTTTATAGTGTCTAGTAATGGTTGACGACCATTATAAAAGGCATCATAACAAGAACCTAATACCTTATCAATATGTTCAAAACCATCGAGTCGTTTTAATTCCTCTGCAATAGAAACATCTTCACCGATTGTAAGTCCTGCTTCTTCAATCTCATCGATTTGGTATCGTAGCATATCGAGCTCTCGCGCTCGTTCAGACATATTTTCTTGTAAATGATCTACATCTTGTTTGGCTTTCTTATATACTTTATAGGCATCTAAATAGGTCTTGTAAGCCTTCTGTCCCTCTTTATTATAGGTATCTAAATATTCATGATGGGTATCGGCATCTAACAATCGTTGATTACTATATTGACCATGAATATCAGCTAAATATTGACCAATTTCTTTTAATGCTTTTAATGGTATAGGTTGATCATTAGCTAAGATGGTAGATTTACCATTGCGGTTAAATGACCGGGAGAGAATTAACTCCCCTTCCTCAACCATAATATTTTTAGATTCTAATAGTTCTTGTATACTTTGGTGATCGGCAATATCAAATATTCCATCTATAACAAAACTATCTTTACCATGACGAATGAACTCGCTGCTTGCGCGCTCTCCTAAAAGGATACTAAAGGCATCCATTAATATGGATTTCCCTGCCCCAGTTTCGCCGGTAAAGATAGTTATGCCATCATTAAATGAAATATTCATTTGCTCAATCAACGCAAAGTTGCGAATGCTCATTTGCGTTAACATCTATTTAGTCCTTCATTAAATCTTGAATTTTCGCCAAAATTGCTGGAACTTCAGCTTCAGATTTTGCAATTAACAAAATTGTATCATCACCAGCTAATGTACCAATAATTTCAGACCATTTTGCATGGTCAATGGAAAATGCTACGGATTGAGCTGAACCAGGAATTGTATGTAATACGACTTGATTCAAGCTATGATCTACCTTAATTAGAGAATCTTGGAATAATCGATTGATTCGACTACGAGATAGAACTACATTTTCTTCTGGAGATAATGCATATCGATAGTGTCCATCGCCTGTAGGAATTTTGATTAACATCAATTCCTTAATATCACGAGAAACAGTAGCTTGCGTTACCTCAATACCGTCTTCTAATAAGGCCGCTGCTAATTCCTCCTGAGTTTCAATCGCCTTGGACTGAACGATTTCTTTAATTTTGTTATAGCGATAGCGTTTCATTTTAAACTCCCTTTTTTAAAACTTGCACATAAAAGAGAATAGTATCTTTCTGCTATTATTATACCATATATTCATAATTAATATATGGTATAAATCGCATATCTCATACTAGTTATGCATATTATATTTATATTTAAAAAAACGTTAACATTCTATAGATTGAGGGCGTACAAACACATAGCCTATAGGGTTCATCTATTTATACGAAATTAATAATTTAAAACTAGAATAATATGCATGTATAAATAAAAGCCCCTATAAAGGGGCTTTTACATGTTTCTTATGACTTTTATTCATAATGAATAAAGATATATTTCTTTTTATCGTTTTTGCAATATAAATAACTCAGGTGGATTATTTATTTGATTCATTGGATGCCAATGACATACATTATACAATTTCTGTTCTAAATCTGATAAATACGATTTAAGGATCTGCATTTCTTCTAACCCTTCTGTTGTTCCAGGGTAAGCAACAATTGTGATAACTCCAGATTTAGATAATTTCTCTAAACCCTCTTTTATAGCGTCAATTGTTTGATGCGGTTTAGTTATAACTTGATGATCGCCACCTGGTAAATATCCTAGGTTAAAAATCATTAAATCAATTACTTCATCTTTTAACTGATTAACTAATGCACGATCATGGGAGTCATGGATAAATGTTAGGCTCACATCTTCAGCTATATCATTTGACTGCAATAACTCTTGGCTACTATTAATAGCTTTCATTTGGATATCGATGCCATATAAATGACAGCCTTTTCTTGCTCGCTCTGCTAGATACAATAAATCATGGCCATTGCCACATGTTGCATCTACTACAACATTAGCGTGTTTCATTACTCGATCCCAGATTAAATGTTGAAACTGAACAGCATTGTTAATGTTAATCACAAAATCACCCCACTTGAGATTTTAGTATTATAATAACTCGTCACGACGAGAGGCTAATTTTTTAAATAATGTACCAAAGAAACATTGATCTTTAAAACGTACGAATAAGCAATATACTGGATTGGAGCTTATATGTAATGTTTCTTTATTGGTAAACGTATAGTCAAATGTACCATCTATACAGATATGTAATTGAGGCTCTCGTTCTGGCATGGTGATTTGAATTGTATCATGCTCTTCCAATACAAGAGAAACGCCTTGAATAAGATGTGGTGCTACAGGAGTCACAATAATTGATCTATTATCAGGCTTCATAATAGGACCACCTGCAGATAGATTATATCCTGTAGAGCCTGTGGCAGAAGAAATGATCAAGCCATCAGAAGGATACATTTGTGTATGTTGATTATTGATGGACATATTGATACGTGCCATTTTAGCTGGTTCTGCACGGGTAATAACTATTTCATTAATGATAGGTACTAATTCTTCTTCATTACCATTATTGCGGTCAATATACGCATATAAATGTCCACGTTTTTCGATATTATAATCACCCTTGGCAATACGTTTAATATGACTTTGCATTTGGTGAACTTCGATTTGGTTTAAGAAACCCAACTCACCAAGATTAATACCACAAACAGGTACATTGTATGGGTAAATTTGTCGTGCCAAATGGATGATGGTACCATCACCACCAAAACTAAAGGCAATATCTATTTGTTTAAAGATTTCTGGACGACTTAAAATGTGAGTTTCAGGAATCTTAAGTACTCGTGCAGGTGCATCTGATTCGAGATCATCTGGCAAGAATACTTCGATACCTTCATCTTTACAAATATGTGCAGCCATTTTTAAAACTGCCATAATATTGCTTTTCCCCATATTAGGGAAAAATCCGATACGCATAGTAATCTCCTATAATGAATGAGCCTCTGCAACCACTGTATCGATTAAAGTATCATCAATGGTTAAAGCCCCTTCTTCGTACTTTTTAAAATAACCTAAAAACTCAATATTACCTTCCATACCTTTAATTGGTGAGAAAGTTAATCCATGAACATATAATCCACAATCATGAGCAACGTGTAAGATACGATGTAAAACCTCTTTATGGATTTTCGGGTCGCGCACAATACCACCTTTGCCAACATTTTCTTTGCCAGCTTCAAATTGCGGCTTAATTAAAGCAACGAGGGAGCCTGTATCTTTTAACAATGTAGTAGCTACAGGCAATACTTTATCTAAAGAGATAAATGCTACATCTATGGAAATAAAGTCAACCAGTTCACCTAATTGTTCTGGTGTGACAGTGCGAATATTTTGCTTTTCCATGTTGATAACACGTGGGTCTTGACGTAACTTCCAAGCCAATTGATTATAGCCTACGTCAATGGCAAAAACTTTAGATGCACCATTTTGTAGGGCGCAATCTGTAAAACCACCTGTACTAGCTCCTATATCAACCATAACAGCATCCTGTAAATCGATAGGATACGTTTGAATAGCCTTTTCTAACTTTAGTCCACCACGACTAACATAAGGTAAGGTGTTACCCTTTACTACGATATTAGCATCTACAGGAATTTTTGTACCCGCTTTATCAATACGCGTTGTATCCATAAAGATTTGGCCAGCCATTATGGCTGCTTTGGCTTTTTCTCTACTTTCAAAAAGTCCTCGATTAACAAGGAGTATGTCTAAACGTTCTTTACTGCTCATATGACACCATTATAAATATAATAAAATTGAATACATGCTACAAGAATGCCAAGAATTAATCCCCCAAATACCTCTATTGGTGTATGGCCTAATAACTCTTTCAAGGCCTCTTTACGAGTAATGACAACAGGTATGTTTTTCTTTGTAAAATAATCTACAATTTGGTTTAGAATTTGAGCTTGACGACCAGCTTCTAAACGTACGCCAGATGCATCATACATGACTACGATAGAGAATACTAAGGATAGAATAAAAAGATCAGATGCTCCATTTTTTAGATATATAGCCGTGGTTGTAGCGATTACAAAGGATGTATGCGAACTTGGGAAACCACCAGATCCGACTAATCGTTCTGGACGAAATTTACCATGCCGAACTAGTTGCCATACGAATTTGATAGCCTGAGCTGTAAACCAACCCCAAAATGCGGCTTGCGCTATGTAGTTGTGTGCTATTTGTGGTAATATATCAATCATTATTTATACCTTCTACAGGTCGTAATAATTAATTAGTGCGTTCTAAAAGATAATCAATTAGAGCAGCCAGAATAGATGTATCATAGGAAACGGAATTTAGTGCATCATGAGCTTGTTTACCAACTAAGGAAGCTTGATTCTTAGCTTCATCTAAACCTAGTAAAGATACATAGGTAGATTTATGTTGGCGAATATCACTACCAGGTGTTTTTCCTAATTCTTCAATAGTACCAGTTACATCTAGAATATCATCAGTAATTTGGAATAACAATCCCAAACAATTTGCATATTCCATAAGTGCTGTTCTCGTAGCTGTATCTGCATTGCCTAAGATGAGCCCTAATTCTACAGATGCATTAAATAAAGCCCCAGTTTTTCCTCGGTGTAAAACCTTTAACTCCTCTAGTGGTATATGTTTATCTTCACTAAGCATATCGAAGGCTTGACCTCCGACCATACCTTCAGGGCCTGCAGCCGTAGCCACACATTGAATGGCATCAAGTTTTTCCTGCGCTGTAGCCGTCTCATTAGCGGTCATTAATTGAAAGGCATAGGTCAATAAACCGTCACCTGCTAGAATAGCCATACCTTCACCATAAACTTTATGATTTGTTAAATTACCTCTACGATAATCATCATTATCCATGGCTGGTAAATCATCATGTACTAAGGAATATGTATGGATACACTCCATAGCACATAGAAATTCCTTATAATCAGCTGGATCTTTATGAAGCATTTCTAATACAGCTTTAGATAAGATTGGTCGGATTCGTTTGCCACCTTGCATTAAACTGTAATTCATAGATTCATAAAGGGGTTTAAATTCTCGATTTGGGCTAGTTAATACTTCACCTAACCATTGTTCAATATGTTGTTTGCTAGACGCTAAATAGTCTTTGAACATAGAATCTCCTTATTCGCTGATGCGGACTTCTTCGATAATTTGTTGTACTTCATCTTCTACAGAATCAAGCATTTCTGCACATTCTTTTACTAATGTTAAGCCCTTCTTATATTGCGTTAAAAGCTCAGAGATAGTCATATCACCATCGTCTAATTGTTTAACAATATCCTCTAAGGCTTTATATTTTTTCTCATAACTTTTTAGTGATGCGGCCATCTTTGTGCGCCTCCTTTACCGTAGCAGTAACATACCCATCAGCAAGTGTAACTCGTATATCATCCTTTGGATGTAATTGCGTAACAGACGTAATAGGTTTATCCTTATGTTCAACCTTTGCAAATCCTTTTACCATCATTTGTAATGGATTAAGAGATTCTAATTGTTGAGCTAACAATGCTAGACTATGTTTCTCTGTATTGCATCGTTCTTTTGTAGCATTGGTTAATGACTGTGAAAGCTCTTGTAAATGTGTTTTTTGTTTATGTAGAAATTGTAGAGCTGGAATGCCTAATCTACGATTAAAGAGCAATGTTAAATCGGTACGTTTCTGTTGTAATGTATATCGTATAAACTCATGTAGATACTCTTCTTTTTCTGACAATTGATCTTGTAATGTCGTTATAGGAAGCACTGCCATTTCTGCAGCATGACTAGGTGTTGCTCCACGAGCATCTGCAACATAATCACATAAGGTATAATCTGTTTCATGACCTACTGCTGAAATAATTGGCGTATTAGCATTATAAATCGCCTCTACAACAGATCTATCATTGAAACACCATAGATCTTCCATAGATCCACCACCACGACCAACGATGATAACATCTACATCGGGATCAGCATCGGCAGCAGCAATACCTCTTGCAATAACAGGTCCCACAGTATTGCCTTGGACAGGAACGGAGAATAATTTAAATTGCACTAGTGGGTTACGTCTCTCACTGACATGTAAAATATCATGTAATACAGCACCAGATTGAGATGTAACAATGCCTATGCAACTTGCCATGTACGGAAGACTTTGTTTGTGGCTGTCATCAAAGTATCCTAGCGCCGTTAACTCCCGTTTTAACGCGTCAAATTCAAGTTGTAATGGACTTTTAGAGCCTATTTGCATATCTGATGCAATAAGATTTAAACGGCCCATTTTATTGTAAAAATTAACAGATGCTTTTACAGTGACTAATAATCCATTTTGAATGGCATTAGCAAGTCCCTTTTGCATTACGGTGCTAGACCACATGGTAACATCAATAGCGGATTCTTCGTCTTTTAACGAGAAATACATATGGCCACTACTATGGCGCTTTGCGTTAATAATGGTACCGCTAACATAGACATTCTTAAGGAGATATTCACGGTCTAAGGTGCGCTTTATAAGATTGTTTAATTGTGTAATGGTTAATACATTCACGATTACCCTCTAGATTCTTGTAAAAAAGCAGCGCCAAAAGCATTGCCAGTGGCATTATCAACAGAAAATTGTGGCTGTGCTACATGTAATGTAAGATGATTACGTCTACAATAATGCTCCATACGTTGACGAAGTAAACTATTGCTCATTACACCACCTACGGCAATTAATGTTCGAACAGGTTTATTTTGTAAATGATAGGTAATCATTTTTTCTAATGCATTTCCTATGGAGGTGAATACAGCTCTCGCCAAATTAGACTTATCTATATCATTCATAGAATTTGTAATTCGTCGCATAGCCGCACTACATGGACCAGCAAAGCTAATCCAACCTTCTTTTACTGAAGATGGTAACGGCTCATATTCTGTAGTTTGTAATGCTAATGTTTCTAGATGTTTGCCAGCAGGAAATGGTAAGCCCATAGCTACACCAATCCGATCCACATATTGACCGCCTTGTAAATCCTTAGATCCACCGATAATATGAGAGTCAAATATCCCTTCACCTTTATAATGACAATACACGAGTTCTGTAGTACCACCTGATAAATGAAGTGCTAAGAATGGTTCACTGGGAATTGTTTTTAATTCTCGTAGTGCTGCTAAAATATGATTTTCTTGGTGTGCGAAAACGTGTAGCGGTACATTCATCAAATGATTAAGAGACTGTCCGTATCCTAGCCCCACCATAAAAGCAGGCATATAGGAATTTTCCTCACGTCTAGGAAACCCGCTAACACCAATACCACTAATAGGAAGCTGTGGCAATTCAGATATCAACTTAGGCAATGCCTTTGTATGTTGAAAGACCATATTTGATTGTTGTAGTCCTCGCTCACCTTGTTTGACCTCTAATATTTTGCGAGCTTCACCAACTATGTGAAAGTCGCTATCTATAATGGCACAACTTGTAGTGTAGCAACTAGTATCAATGCCTAAGTAATATCGTTTCATTATTTACTCTTATTATATGCATCTAAAATTGCGTTGATTAATTTATAGGAAGAATCAGAACCAAAATCTTTAGCTAACTGAATAGCTTCGTTGATAGCTATAGATGGTTCCAAAGGATCAGCTTCATTTGTCATTTCCCATAGAGCAATACGTAAAATAGCACGGTCAACTTTATCCAAGTTTTCAACTTTACGTGATTTACAGAATGGTTGTAATGTAGCATCGATAGTTTCAGAAGCGGATAATACACCATTTATGATGCTATTAGCATAGGCTTTATCCATTGATTTATGCATGTGCCCTTCTGGAAACTGCACATCATTTTGATCAACATGAAATTCATTAGCATATAACATTTGAAATGCGTATTGACGTGCTTCACGTCGATTTCGCTTAATTACCATGTAGAGTTGGCTCCTTTTCTTTAACAATACCTTCAATATGAACATCTACCTTAACATGGTCAAGATCAAGCATATTTTTTAAGGTTTGTTTGATTTCTAACTGCAATTGTTTGGATAACTCAATTAGATTGTACCCATACAATGCTTTAATATAAATATTGATTTCAATAAAGCCTTTACGATGTTTAACATTGATACCTGGTAAACTGCGTTGACCAAAGGCATGTGTAATTCCCTCTACTAATTCATCGTAAAAGCGAGGGCTTAAAGAATGAATACCTGGAATCGTAGCCAATGTTTTTGTTGCTACATCAATGATGACAGAGTCTGCAATATCTATGGTATCCATATCTAATCCGTAGTTTAATTGATTGTCTGAACTCATATAGATACCCTCCTAAGGCTGTGATGGTGTTACTAAATCATCAAATACAATGTCTTGTACCACTACATCAATGGTTTGCACTTCAATTTCTGTATAAGAAACTAAAGCTGTTTTTATACGTTCTTGTAAACGTAAGGCCACATCCGGAATACGATATCCATATTGAATACACACATATAATGTAACGGAAATAGCTCCTTCATCATTAAATGATATTTTTACACCTTCATGATCAGATTTACGTCTAAAGAAGGTATTAACACCATCATTAAAGGTGGAGCTCATATGATGTATGCCCTTTGTCTCAAGTGCAGCCATGGTGACAATCGTAGCATATACATCTTCACTAATCTTAATTTTACCCGACTCTAGTTCAGTATTTTTCTTGGTCATACTGGCCTCTTTCAAAAAAAGCACTTGTCCCTATATATAATTACATAGACGACAAGTGCTTACAGTGCAAATGTTAGGATATATGGGGAATAAGATTCCATGAAAAGATCTTGCCCCAATACATATCAATACGTATTAGGCACGTTCGATGTATTGACCTGTACGAGTATCAATACGAAGTACATCATCTACTTCGATGAAGAGAGGTACTTTTACAGTGTAGCCTGTTTCCAATACAGCTGGTTTGTTACCACCAGTAGCAGTATCGCCACGGATACCAGGATCTGTTTCAACTACGCGAAGTTCAACAGCTACAGGTAAATCGATACCGATTACGATACCTTGGAAGAACATGATGGATACTTCCATATTTTCAAGAAGGAAGTTTTTAGCATCACCTAATTGTTCAAGGTTAAGTTCAACTTGATCATATGTTTCGTTATCCATGAATGTGTAAGAGCCGTCAGACTCGTACAAATATTGCATACGACGACGATCAACATGTGCTTTAGGCACTTTTTCACCTGCATTGAAAGTACGCTCTACTACAGAACCAGTTTGCAAATTTTTCATTTTAGTACGTACGAATGCAGCACCTTTACCTGGTTTAACGTGTTGGAAATCAACTACTTGCCATACATTACCGTCGATTTCAACGGTTACACCTGGACGAAAATCATTACTGGAAATCATCTAACTCTTCTCCTTCTAAATACCTATTTCAATTAACTCTTTTGGACTATGTGTCAACACCTCATAGCCGTCAGATTTGACGATGACACTATCCTCTATTCTCAATCCGATAGTACCTGTAATATAAATGCCAGGCTCTACCGTAATGATCATATTTTCTGTAAATACCGTATCGGATTTAGTATTGGCCACTGGTTCTTCGTGAATCTCAAGGCCTACGCCATGACCAGTACCATGATTAAATTCCTTGGTATATCCATGTTCTTTAATATAATCACGACATACTGCATCAAGTTCTTTGCCAGTTATACCAGCTCGAACTGCAGCTACGCCACGTTTTTGTGCTTCTAAAACTATACTATATAACTTCTTTTGTAATTCTGAGGCAAGCCCCATTACAATAGTTCTAGTCATATCGGAATGATAACCCTTATATACGGCACCAAAGTCAAAGGTAACAAAATCACCTGCTTCGATGACCTTATCACTGGCTACACCATGAGGCATACTAGACCGATTACCAGAAGCTACAATAGTTGCAAAGGAAGGTTCCTCAGAACCACGTTTTAACATTTCTGATTCTAATATGATACGTGCTTCGTTTTCAGTCATTCCTACTTTTAGTTGTGGTAGCAATGCGGCGAAAGCTTCATCACCAATGTTAGCTGCTTTACGCAATAATTCCAATTCATCTTCACGCTTAACTGCTCGTAGTTTAGCAAAATTGATAGACGTAAAATTAAAGCGTTCATCTAATGTATCACATAAGGTTTCGTATGTATCAACAGGCATTTGTTTGCCCTCAATACCAAATAAACCTTCGTGAATATGATGTTCATTGAATATGTCTACAAGAGTATCCATAACAGAGGATTCATATTGAATGACTGTATACCCTTCACATTGTTTTGTAGCTTGCTCAGTATATCTGAAATCGGTAATCATAAAGGCTTTATCTTGAGTAATGATAGCAAACCCTGTTGTACCAGTAAAACCAGCAAAATAATGTAAATTTATAGGGCTCATCAAAATGACGCCTGTTAATTCTTGCTCTTTAATATACTGTTGTAGCAGATTTAATCCATTCATAATCATGCTCCTAGTCTATAAAGTACAATTAATCTTACCATAAAATACCTATATTGAATAGAATTTTATGCTATTTTTTTGAAAGCCTCTATATCATCTGAGGATAAGTCCTGTGCAGAACCAACCTCTTCAATACCGGTTAAATCTATATGACCTATGGTTAGACGCTTTAAATAGGTAACAGTGCCACCAGCAGCGCCAATCATACGTTTTACTTGATGATATTTGCCTTCTTCAATTGTAATATGTACAGATTTGGAAGATAAAATATCAATTAAAGCGGGCTTACAATGGGTTCCATCGCCTAGGACGATTCCCTCTTTAATACGTTGAATTCCATCTTCGGTTAACTCACCTTCGAATTCTACGTAATAAACCTTTTCTACATGCTTATTGCCATTGATAATAGAATGACTCCAAACACCATCATTGGTAAGTAAAAGTAGGCCTTCTGTATCTTTGTCTAATCTTCCCACAGGAACCACGCCCATTTTTATATATTCAGGGGGCAATAAATCCATTACGACAGGATGACTTGCATCCTCTACAGCAGTAACATAGCCTTTAGGCTTATGAAATTTAATATAGTAATGTTGTTTTGTATTAACAATTTGACCATCAACTGCAATGACATCAGACTCAATATCTACATGAATATCTTTTTTTCTTGCTACTTCACCATTAATGGTAACTCTCTGATCCTTTATGAGTTGATGGACCTCTTTTCGACTACCGTAGGCCTTATTAGCTAATAATTTATCGAGTCGCATTATACATGTCCTTGTAGTAACTCAACATGGGCCGTATCATTGAGCAAATTCAAAATATTATGATCATATTCGCCCATACCATTATAGAAAATACGGTTAATAGCCGTATTACCTTGACTGAAATTCCAACAATGACTAATTGAAATGTCTAGTAATTTACATAATAATGTTCTAATAGTTCCACCATGACATGCAACTAAAAGTGTTTCCTCTTTATCATTTTCGTTGAGAAATTCTTCAAGTCCTGCCCATGCACGATCTTGCAAATCTTTAAAGCTTTCTCCGTTTGGAACTTTTACAAGATGAGGTCTCAAATACATCTCATCAATTAGGCCTGGCCAGCGTGCTTCAATATCTGAAAATAGCATAGCTTCCCAGTCGCCAAAATTAAGTTCTCGTAATCGTTTATCTACTGTAATAGGTGTAGTACGATCACCTCGAATGGTTTCAGCTGTAACTAAAGCACGACTTAAATCACTGGATAATATACGGTCAAAAGTAATGTCTTTAAGAGCTTCACCACAGGCTTTAGCTTGATTCAAACCATTTTCATTTAGAGGAACATCTGTAATGCCTTGATATTTCCCCATTTTATTCCAATCAGTTTCTCCATGGCGCACAATATATAATGTCTTCATAATCTTCCTATACTTTCAAAATATCTGTTAGCTTCTCTACTAATTTGATATTAGTATCATGATCTTTAATAGCAATGCGTACCCATTGATTATTGAGACCTACATAAGAGTCACAATTGCGTACAATCATGTTATCTTTCTTTAGATTTTCATTAATCGTATTAGCTGTAATATCTTCACGATTTACTTTGAACAAGATAAAATTGGCGGACGGTGGATATACGGTAATCCCTTCTATTGCATCTAATGCATTATACATAAATGCTCTTTCCTCATTTAATTCTTGCTTTGTTCTTTTTATATAATCAACATCATTCAAAGCAGCCTCTGTATAAGCTTGGGCTAATGTATTTACAGACCAACTAGGAATATATTGATGTAAGTGACTAATTAATTTTTCGTTACCAAAAGCAGCACCAATTCTGAGGCCTGGTACAGCGTAAAACTTCGTGAAAGAATGAACTACGATGATATTATCAAATTCATTAATCAAAGAACGCATAGATTGGTCATTATCACGTAATGGATCATTGCCAACAAAGTCAATGAAGGACTCATCTATAACTAGTAAACTATTGGCATCTTTTAACATGCTCGCTACAGTTCGAATGTGTGCTTTATCAAGCAATGTTCCATCCGGGTTGTTAGGATTACCTAAAAATACAATAATGCGACCATCTTGACCTTTAAGCTCAGCAGCAAATGTTTCTAATGCTAAATAAGGTACTTCAAAATAAGGTTTTCCATTATCATCTTCACGAGGACGATAGAAAATATCGCGTACAGGAATATTACTAGCTTCAAGAGCTTCTTTATACTCAGAAAAACCAGGCGCTGGTACAAAAGCACCAGTATATCCAGGTAAACGACAAATGGCATACAATAATTCAGCTGCGCCATTACCAACTATAATTTGATTCTTATCCATCCCATATGTATCAGCAATAGCATTTAACACATCATCATTTGTAGCATCTGGATAATGAGAAATATAACGTAATTGATTATTTAATGCATCCAATCCACGTTGACTAGGACCAAGAGGATTAATATTAGCGCTAAAATCAATTACCTCATATGGTTCAATTCGTTGTTCATGGGCAAACTGAAATATATTGCCCCCATGTATCTTAGACATTTGATTCTCTTTCTATTAAATATATTATCGTTTGATATAGGTCAATCCTTCGTTTGTTGTTTCTACAGTATCCACATAGGATAACTGTGGTAATTTACGCATAATCTCTTGTTTACAATCATCGATTCGCCCATAATCTACTGGAAATAAAAGGCCCATAATGGTCCCACTATGAGCTATGATTGTACCAACACTATTGTAGTAATTACCAATATCATGAAAATCATATAAATTCGGTTTATACAATATACGTTGATTACCAAAGGCACTTAATGTAGCTGCTTGACCTATTAAATTTATATCATGTGTATTTAATCCCCGTTTGAATAGATCAAGTGACTCTTCTATGATTGATTCTTTTTCTAAAATCTTAGTTTGTAAATCTACTTGTTGATTAAAAGAGACCGTATCTATACTACCACCCTCATCAAATACAAGGATTTTCAATGGAGGACACATGCCTAGTGGTTGAGAAATAGTGCCTTTTATATAATCAAACTGAGTAACACCTTGATAAAATGAAGCATCTGTAGGCTCTACAGATAAGCAAATTTGCTCTAATTCCTTTAGTGATAGATCATAATTCATGGCTAATGCTGTTGCCATAGCCGTCACAGAAATATCCGCAGAACTTGAGGCCATCCCCTTACCCTGTATGATGTCAGAACGTACATATACAGGTGGACAAGCTTGGTTTTTATTATTTTTTTGTAATAATCGCTGTACTAATTCTCTTGCCTTCGCAGACTTAGGCTGTAATGCACAATAGTGCTGTGAAAACGGATGTGTTACATTACTTAATGCGTAGGAGTATCGATTAATAGGACAAGTCACTAAGAATGACTGACCATTAATAGAACCTTGTAGAAATTCCCCACATGTACCTGGGGCTCTTACATAATAGGTCACATTGAACTCCTTTCACATTAAATAAAAACAGTAACTTATAAGAAGCCATTAGGCAGAACGATATTAAAACATAGTCGTATTGGATGCGACAGAAGCAGATAATATGGACAAGATAATGATATATACAAAGAGTAATAATACCTCTGTAACCTCTACAACAAATCCATAGGTGTCACCAGTAGTACCACCAAGTTGCTTAACAATATAACGATTAAGCAAACGATTGATAATATAGGTAATTATCATGCTTACAATATTGATTTGGAAAATACCTAATGTAGCATAGACTAATACACCTAGTCCTACAACATATCCAACATCAGCTACAGAGAAGATAGAATATGCGCCATATAAAAGGGTATACAAAATCGTACCGATTATTAATATAACAATAGGCATAAAGAACGTTGAAATTGTATTGTACGTAATAACATGCTTTGGAGCTAAGTTAGCAAAGGCAGCACCCATCCCCTCTTTTCTCGCATACGGATAAGATCTGATACTCAATACAAGGGACCAACGGCTCATTAATGGCATCATAATCAATGCCGTAGGAATAAATTCCGCTGTAGGAATGGCCGTTAATAATTGCCATTTTAAAAGTGTAACAAATACAAAAGCAACAACACCAAAAGAGCCTATACGGCTATCTTTCATAATTTCCAGCTTACGTTCCCGTTCACGTCCTGAAAATAGACCATCACTTGTATCCATTAAACCATCAGCATGGAGACCACCAGTAATCAAGAATTCCGCTACAACAATGATTAACATTAACGGAACCAACGGAATAAACGGTGATAATATTCCATATAGTAATGCTAAAATAAGGCCGATGATCAACCCTACATAAGGAAAGGCTACAACAGATTTACCAAAATCCTCTACAGACCATTCTGTTTGATTAACGATCTTTAAACGTGTTAAAAACTGTAATGCTATGAAAAAAGGTGTCATTATACATTCATCCCATAAGTAATGGCTGTACTAATAATAACCATTAGTATAGTCGTAAAATACATCATATAAATTGTGCGTGTAATATGGTTGCGATTTAATTTTTCAATAGGATCCCCCATGTATTCACGGAAGGTCATTTTTTTGAAATATTGATTGTAACCACCTAAACGAATATGTAAAGCCCCTGCAACTGGTGCTTCTGCATAGCCGCCATTAGGACTTGGATGCTTATTAGCATCACGCAAGCCAATTTGGAGAGCTTTCTTTGCGTCAAAACGTAAAAAGAATGCAGAAATAATTAATAATATAAAGGTAATTCGTGCAGGAATCCAGTTAAGTACATCATCAAAGCGGGCAGCTACACGACCAAAGTACATATACTTTTGATTTTTATAGCCTAGCATAGAGTCCATAGTATTGGCAGTTCTATATAGAATTGCTCCCATTGGACCACCGATGATGAAGAAAAATAAAGGCGCAATAATGCCATCGACTGTATTTTCTGCAATGGTCTCTACAGTAGCTCGTGTAATTTCGCTTTCATCTAATTCTTCTGTATCGCGCCCTACAATCCAAGATAATCTCTTGCGAGCTTCTTCAATATTATCTTGCTTAATTAATTGGCTAATAGTAAAGCCCGCACCTGCTAGTGAGCGTGGAGATATAGCAATGTACAGAATGATTACTTCAAGAGCAAATTCTACCCATTCATCAACTACACCACCAAGCCAAAGAATCAAAGACACTATAATATATACAGAAACAAGGATTAAACCTACTGCAATACCGCCGTACCATAGTTTTTTTGTATCATTATCAGTATCTTTATATAGGACTGCCTCGAAAAAAGATATAATACGACCAATTATAGCCACAGGATGGTATTTGCTATTGGGATCTCCAATGAGCAAATCCAATATAAATGCTAAGATTGGAATACATACAAAGCTATACTTTGTAAACCAATGTAATATTGTTAAATGTTCCATATATCTCCCCTACTAACCCAAGGTAGACATAATATAATCCATATCTAAGTGTTTTTCTACAATGTCAGCTAATCGATTGTAAGCTGCATTCTTGTGTTCAAAATAATGGAATACTACATCTAATGGTTCTAACCCCTTACGTTCACGTAACTGATTGATAATAAAACGTCTAAATTCATCATTATCAAATACACCGTGAATATATGTGCCCATTACTTGATGATTGCCATCGATAAAGCCATCAATTACATTGACCGCCTCTTCACTGCGGCTCGTAATAGTGAAACAACGACTCACAGTATCTACTAATGGCGTAGTATCCCCCATATGAATCTCATAGCCTACTAATTTTTCACCTGTAAATGTACCATTTAAAAACTGAAGGTTAGATACATTAAATTCTACTTGGTGTGTTGTTTTTTGATCCTTCATAGTCGTAGAAGAATCGACTAAACCAAGGCCTTCAATTTCTTCAATATCTCCTTCCATATGATGCGGATCATAAATTGTTTTGCCCAACATTTGATTGCCCCCACATACACCAATAACAGGTGTACCTTGGTCAGCAAGTTTTTTTATTTCATCGGCAAAACCAGAGTTACGAAGATATGTAAGATCTGCTAGTGTATTTTTGGAGCCCGGTAAAATAATTAAGTCCGGATTGCCAATAACATCGCCAGGGCCGACGAATCGAACAGATACATCTGGTTCATAATTTAATGCATCAAAGTCAGTAAAGTTAGAAATTTTAGGTGTTTGCATAACCACTACTTGAATTTCTTTAGCTCCACTATTGCGTTTGTTTTCCAGTGCAACAGAGTCTTCTTCATCGATATCAAGGTTTTCAATAGCAGGAATGACACCAACTACCTTCTTTCCTGTTTTTTCTTCAATGAAGGTAAGTGCAGGTTCTAATAGTTTAATATCACCGCGGAATTTATTGATAACAATACCTTTAATAAGATCTCGTTCTTCTGGTTCTAGTAATTCTAAGGTACCCACAATAGATGCTATGGCACCACCACGGTCGATATCAGCGATGAGATATACAGGTGCTTTCGTCATCTTGGCAATGCGCATATTTACGATATCATTAGCCTTGAGATTTACCTCTGCAGGGCTACCTGCACCTTCAATAACCATCATATCAAAATTGGAATCTAAGAAATCGATAGATTCTTTTACCTTATCAAGAGCGGTTAAGGAATATTTTGTATGGTATTCTTTAGCACTATAAACGCCCACAGGTTTACCCATCAATACAACTTGAGAAGATTGATTACCTGTAGGTTTTAATAACACAGGGTTCATTTGTACAATTGGATCTATGCCAGCAGCCTCAGCTTGCGCTACTTGAGCACGACCAATTTCATCGCCCCATTTTGTCACATAAGAATTGAGGGCCATATTTTGAGCTTTAAAGGGAACAGTTTTAAAACCTCTTCTATAAAAGATACGGCATAATGCAGTACATAAAATACTTTTGCCTACATTGGAACTTGTTCCTTGGAACATAATTTTCTTAGCCATTTATATGAACCTCCTGGGATTTTAATTCAATGGTAACGCCACTAATCGTTAAGTATAATTTGTCAGCCTCAGTTGCTACTGTTCGATTGACGCGGCCTGCAATATCTCTAAAATATCTTGCTAGCTTATTATCTGGTACAATACCAAGACCAATTTCATTAGTTACAAATATAACTATTTTATCATCACTTGCTTTGATTAGATTTAATAATGCTTCTAATTCTGAAAGTACCATATCTTCTAACCGATTTGCATCTTCTTGGCCTTGAATTGACCCATGAGCCATCATATGATTTGTTGTAAACATGGTTAAACAGTCTATGAGTATTACATCTGCTACACTGCTAATATGTTGCCACTCTTCGGCCAAATATAATGGTATTTCAAAATTCGTCCATATATTACCACGTCGTTCTTGATGTTTCTTTATACGATCAACCATTTCTTCGTCAAACGCTTGTCCTGTTGCTACATAAGCTTTACGACCTTCCATAGAAAGGGCTAAACGTTCTGCAAATTCACTTTTTCCACTTCGTGCTCCACCGGAACACAATATAATTTGGGATTTCATAATGCACCTATACAAGAATTTATAATTTCAGTATCATTATAAGTATAACAAAGGAGCGATACTATGGAAATTATGAATATGAAACTTAAAATGATGGCTACTTTATGGGATAATACCTATCGTGTTGCCATCGACGATGGTCAAGGCAAGTATATTGGTACAGCCCGTGTAGTAGTAAATGTTCCACTACCACCAGAAGCGTTACCGGAAAATGCGCCACAAGTAGAGCCACAATTATTGGTTTTAGTAGAAGATTTTGATTTCGGAGCTGATAAAATTATAAACTTTGAAACAACTCTCTCTGATTTGTTAAGAGAGAAATTCCGCTATGAAATTCCTCATATTTTCTTCTACTATCCAAGTCCTCATGATGTGTTAAATCAAACAATTTCACAATAAGGTCTATAACGAGCAAAAAGCTATGTAAAATACATAGCTTTTTTTGTTTATTCAGCTCCAATTTCCTCTTCTACACGACACATAATAAAGCAAAGGTCGGATAGACGGTTTAAATATTTTAAATTAGATTCGTGAACACTTTCACCAGCATCTAATACACGCCATAAATCACGTTCAGCACGGCGAGTAATCGTTCTAGCCACATGTAAGTATGCTGAAGATTGTTTCTCACCTGGAATTACGAAATTAGATAAAGGCTCAAGCTTTTCATCAAAGCGATCTATCACCTTTTCTAAATGTTTAACATGTTGTTCTGTAATTACTGGAGCAGCATTTAAGCTTGCAATATCAGCCATTAAAGTCCATAAGTTGCGCTCAATATCATATAATTCAGTAGCAACACGAGGATTTTCAGCATAGGAACGAGCCAAGCCTAAAAATGCTTGTAATTCATCGATTGTACCATAAGCTTCTACGCGTAATGAGGATTTAGGTACTCGTTCACCTGTATATAAACCAGTTGTACCAGCATCACCTGTTTTAGTGTAAACACTACTTGCCATATGTATTACCTCCTATAGATATACATAAATGTAGAAAGAAAAGCTACAGGATCTCAACCTTGAGATTATTTATATTCTGGGAACCAAAGATGAATTTCACGAGCAGCAGCCTCTGGAGAGTCAGAAGCATGCACTACGTTAGCATCCATTGTTAAGGCATAGTCACCACGAATACTACCAGGGGCAGCATCTACAGGATTTGTTGCACCGTTTAATGCACGTACAGATACGATAGCATTATCTCCGGCCAATACGAAAGCAAGAACTGGACCAGATGTGATGAAATCTACTAATTCACCAAAGAATGGTTTCTCTTTATGCTCAGCATAATGCTCTTCAGCTAATTCACGAGGTACTTGTAGAAGTTTTAATGCTTTAATTACAAGACCTTTACGTTCATAACGGCTAAGAATTTCACCACTTAATTGACGCTTAACTGCATCTGGTTTGATTAAAACTAATGTTTCTTGCATGATATCCTCCTGTAGATATTAATTAAAATAATGCTTTCTCTTTATATTTAGGATTCATTGCTTGTTGTTTCAATTTTGCAATACGTTCCTCTGTACGAGGATGTGTACTAAAAAGATTGCTCAAGCTTTCACCAATACCAACCATAGGGTTGATGATAAACATATGGGCCGTTGCATTACTTGCATTTGGCAATGCACCATGTTTTGAATAGTAGTCAATTTTAGCGAGGGCAGATGCTAAAGCCAATGGATTTCGACACATCTCTCCGCCCCCTTCATCAGCTAAAAACTCACGAGCCCGAGAAATACTCATTTGAATGAGTCCTGCTGCAATAGGTGCAATAACTATGGCGCCTATTAACTCTAACGGATTAGAGCCTTCACGGTCATCTGAGCGACCAAATATAGCTGAGAATTGAAGCACATGGGCAATCATAGAAATAGCCCCTGCCATCATAGCGGCAATCGTGCTAATCAAGGTATCGCGATTCTTAACATGTGTTAATTCGTGACCTAGAACACCTTCTAGCTCATCATCAGTTAATAGACGTTGAATACCTTCTGTAACAGCTACCGCTGCATGACTTGGATTTCTACCTGTAGCAAACGCATTAGGTACATCACTTGGAATGATATACACTTTTGGCATTGGTAAGTTACCATTTTTAGCCAAACGTTCTACCATACCATATAGTTTTGGATTAGATTGAGCAGTTACTTGTTGTGCATTATATTGTGCTAAAACGATTTTGTCGCTATACCAATAGGACATAAAATTCATGCCCATGGATATAACGAACATAATCATCATACCACTTCTACCGCCAATCATATCACCTAAGACCACTAAAATGGCCGTTAGAGTCGCTAATAATAGCGTTGTTTTCATATTGTTCATAGTTTCCTCCAATTATAGTTATGGACTATGCCTAACACTATAATTATACCACAAACTATATAATTGACGCTCCTGTACTATCAGCTTCTAAACAGTATGTTTTATTTTCAATTCCATTAGCTGTAAATACAGCACCCATAGCATCAGCTGCATCTTGTACATGTGCTTTATCGACATAAGCAATCAAAGTAGAGCCAGATCCACTAATAGTAGCACCGTAGGC